>NZ_CP045725.1:3041554-3649865 GCF_009646095.1 Raineyella fluvialis
CCTGGGGTCCGCGCGTCAGTCGCGACCGGAAGGGGAGATTGACACCGAAGAGGTCAGTACCCTGAAGGCATGAAGACCCGACGGGTGTTCCTGCTCGTGGCCGGACTCATCCTTGTTCTGATCGGTGCCTTGTGGACGCTCCAGGGGCTGGGCGTCATGGGGGGAAGTGTGATGTCCGGCGTGACGCTGTGGGCGATCATCGGCCCCGTGGTAGCGATCATCGGCGGCTACCTCCTCGTCAGAACGCGGCGATGATTCCGAGCGCGCACCGAGTGGCCGCCAAACTGCGTGGCCGTGGCTGTCACCCTGTCCGGCCAGGCTGCCGATCGACCCGTTGCCCGGCGTCGGGCAGAGAGCTAGTCTCGCGGGTACACAGGGAAGGAGGTGGTCCACATAATGAAGTCTTCTCGGACCGTTTGTGAGGTGATCGGCCGCTGAGGCCGACCCAGCCGTAGGACCTCGGTGAATCCACACCGATCACCGGACCCGTGGGTGCTGGCAGTGGTCCAGTCAGCAGCGGCGAAGGCTGCAGCCCACGGGTTCTTCCCTGCCCACGCCCCTCACCGAGCTGTCGTGACGCCCGCATCACCGCAGGCGAGTCGTTCTCGGGTGCATGAGGCGGACATCAGGGCGCCGGTTGAACCATGGGAGTGAACGTGTACGCACAGGAGCGGTATCAGGCGATTCTGGATCGCACCCGGGCCGCCGGGCGCGTCGACGTGGCGACCTTGGCGACCGAGCTCGATGTGACGCCCGAGACGGTCCGGCGGGATCTGACCCACCTGGAGCGGCGTGGGCTGTTGCGCCGTGTGCACGGTGGCGCGGTCCGGATCGAGCGCGACGGTTTCGAGCCCGGGCTGGATGCGCGTCAGGGCCGGTTGGCGGCCCAGAAGAAGGCCATCGCCCAAGCGGCGCTGGCAGAACTTCCCGATGGCGGGTCGATCATCCTCGACGGGGGCACCACCACCTACAGCCTCGCCGAGATCCTCCCGCCCGATCTCGAACTGAGCGTGGTGACGCACTCCGTGCCCATCGCGGCGCTCCTCGCCGGTCGCCCCAACATCACGCTCCACCTGGTGGGCGGCACGATCCGCGGCCGCACGCTGGCTGCCGTCGGGGTGTGGGCCGAGCGCTCGCTCGCCGACGTCCGCGCCGACGTGGCGTTCGTCGGCGTCAACGGTCTCACCGTCGAGGACGGCCTGACCACCCCGGACATGGCTGAAGGCGTGGTCAAGCGGGCGGTGATCGGGGCCGGCAAGAGGATCGTCGTTCTGGCCGACCATACGAAGATCGGTCGTACGGAACTGGTCCGGGTGGTTCCGGTCACGGCCGTCGACACGCTCGTCACCGACTCCGACCTTGACCCCGCGTTGGTCGAGGAGATCGAGACCGCCGGGGTGCAGGTGGTGCTCGCCTGATCGCTCCGGGACCTCGCGCGACGCACTTATGCCCGGTTTCTATTGACTAAGTCACACCCCAGGGATTATCCAAGTCTTAAGGTGAGCCGATGTCGTCGCACTCAGGAGAGTTCCATGATGGACCGTACGCATCCCAGCATCTCCCGCCGGAGCCTCCTGAAGTTGGGACTCGGTCTGGCCGCGACGCCCGCGATCGCCTCCACCCTGAGCGCGTGTGCGGGCGCCAGCACGTCGGGCGGCGGGAACTTCACGTTCCTCTCGACGCAGTTCACTCCGGTCCAGGAGAAGAGCAACTTCGAGGAGATCCTCAAGAAGTACGCCCCGAAGGGCACGACGATCAACTACAACCCGATGACCGTCGGCGACCTCACCACCCAGGTGACGAGCCAGGAGCAGGCGGGCAAGGTCTCGATCAACCTGATCGGCGGACTGCACGGTGATCTTGCCGGCCTGACCGACAACCTGCAGGACCTGAGCCAACTGAAGTCCGACCTCGCCTCCGCCGGGATCCCGAACGAACTGTGGAACCTGGCCAACCTCGGGGCGGGGCCCCAAGTACGTGCCCTGGATGCAGGCGACCTACATGATCGCGGCGCACAAGTCGACGCTGCAGTACCTGCCGTCGGGAGCAGATCAGAACAACCTCACCTACGACCAGTACCTGCAATGGGCCACCAATGCCAAGAAGGGCTTCGGCAAGCCCGTCTTCGGCTTCCCCGCCGGGCCGACCGGCCTCTACCACCGGTGGTTCCAGGGCTTCCTGCTACCCAGCTACACCGGACACCAGGTCCAGGGCTTCGCCTCGGCGGATGCCGAGACCGCGTGGAAGTACATGAAAGACCTCTGGGGCCAGATGACCCCCGCCTCGACCAACTACAACAGCCTGCAGGATCCGATGTCGACCGGTGAGGTGCTGGCTGGCTGGGACCACGTGGCCCGTCTCGTGAAGGCCCCGGCCTCGAATCCGGACCAATGGGTGATGTTGCCGTCGCCGAGCGGCCCCAAGGGCCAGGCGTACATGCTCGTCGTCGCCGGGATGGCGGTGCCGAAGGGAGCCGATCTGGGGAAGGCCTCGGCGGTGATCAAGGCGATCTCCGCTCCCGCCCCCCAAGGTGAGACCTTGGCGAAGAACGCCTTCTTCCCGGTGGTGAAGGGTGACCTGCCGCCCGATCTCCCGCCGGCCGTCGCGCTGGAGGCTTCCGCGGTCAAGCTGCAGCAGTCCAAGGCGGGGGCGGTCATCGCGCTGCCGCCGGTCGGGGTGGGGAAGCGGGACGGTGACATCTCGCAGGTCTACAAGGACTGCTTCACCCAGATCTGCCTGCAGGGCAAGGACGTCGCCGCGACGCTGAAGGCCCAGGCCAACCAACTGCAGAGCATCCTGGACCAGCTCAAGGTGCCCTGCTGGGCGCCCGATACGACGGCCCCGGGCCAGACCTGTTCGGCCGTGTGACGTGAGCGTGATGTCCGTCAGCAGCGGCGCCCGGGGCGTCGGGGGCGACGGCGCGGACGGGCCGACCCGCCGTCGTCGCAGCCCCTCCCCGGTGCTGCTGCTGATCTCCCCGTCGGTGATCTTCATGCTGCTGCTCTTCGCCTGGCCGATGGTGTCCGGCATCTTGCAGGCCTTCCAGACCCCGGGCGGCTACGGACTGGAGAACATCACCAGGATGGTGACCGATCCGCAGTTCGTGCCGGCGGTGCGCAACACGGTGTTGCTCATCATCGTGTTGCTTCCCCTCCAATTCGCCCTGGCCCTGGTGATGGCCTTCCTGCTGCAGGCGAAGCCGAAGCTCCAGGGGTTGCACTTCTACATCTGGGCCGTGCCCATCGCGGTGTCCGACCTCGCCGCCGGTCTGGTCTGGCTGTCGATCTTCACCGATCGGGGCTTCCTGAACTCGGCCCTGAACCACGTGGGAGTCGGGCCCATCCTCTGGCTCAGCTACCAGAAGCCGGTGCTGGAGTTCGCCACCATCATCTGTGCGGAGGTGTGGCGGGCCACCTCGCTGGTCATGGTCATCATCGTCTCGGGCATGCAGGGGATCCCGAAGGACTACGACGAGGCAGCGAGTGTCTTCGGGGCAGGATTCTGGGATCGGCTGCGGTATGTGTGGCTGCCACTCCTGCGGCCCAGCATGCAGGTGGCCCTCATCCTGCGGACCATTCTGGCGTTCCAGACCTTCGCCGTCGCCCAGGCGTTGACCGGCCTGAACTTCCCCCTGTTGGTGGGGGAGACCTATCGCTTCTACACCCAACTGCAGAACCCGAACGTCGCCGCCGCGCTGGCCCTGGTGGTCATGCTGGTATCGATGGCTTTCGCCTTCCTCTACCTGCGGCTGCTCCGTGACGACACGAATCAGGCCGCGCGATGACCACACCCCAGACTCGACCGGCCAGCGCGGTGCCCGAAGTCGACCTGCGCCCGTTGCGGCGGCGCAAGAGGAATCGGGCGCTCGTGCAGCTCGGCTGCATCCTGGTCAGCCTGTTCATGCTGGTGCCCCTCTATCTCATCGCCCTGGCCGCGTTCAGCTCGTCAGCGGCGCTCGCCCGTTTCCCGCTGCGGTTCTTCCCCACGGATTTCTCCGCGGAAACGATGGGTGCCTTCATCAACTCGACCGGGGTGCTGGCCGGCCTGATCAACTCGGTCACGGTGGGGATCGGCACGCTGATCCTCTCGCTGCTGGTGGGCGCACCCGCCGGGTACGCGTTGGCCCGCTACGCCTTCCGGGGCAAGGACCAGTACCAGCTGTTCATGCTCTTCACCCGCGCCCTGCCGATCGTGGTCCTGTCCGTCCCCTTGGCCCAGTTGTTCCTCATCGTCGGGGTGTACGACTCCGTCCTCGCGGTGGTCCTCCTGCACTCCGCACTGGCCCTGCCGACGACGGTCCTGATCACCTCCAGCGTCTTCATCGCGGTGCCGCGGGACGCGGAGGAGGCCGCCCGGATCTTCGGTTGCTCTCCACTCGGAGCGTTCCTGAGAGTGGTCCTGCCGATGGCCCTGCCCGGGATCTCGGCCGCCTCGATCTTCACCTTCGTGATGAGTTGGAACGAAGTCCTGGGAGCCACGATCCTGACGCTGAACCACCGGACGCTGCCGGCGGCGGTGCTCACGTCGCTGCAGGACTCGCCGCTGAGTTACCGGTTCGCCGGTGGCTTCTTCCTCATCATTCCCGCATTGATCTTCATCGCGATCATGCGCAAGTACCTGCTGAACATGTGGGGCACGACGATCCGATGACGTACGTTCCTCCACTCCGCACCCGGGAGAAAGCAGAACGCCATGGCTGACATCGCCATCCGCAATCTCATGAAGACCTACCCCGGCACCAGCGAACCTGCCACCAAGCAGGTCTCGCTCGAAGTCGACGACGGAGAGTTCATGGTGCTGCTCGGGCCCTCCGGCTGCGGCAAGACCACCCTGCTGCGGATGGTCGCCGGGTTGGATTTCCCGGATTCGGGGTCGATCTCGATCGGCGGCAGGGACGTCACCTATCTCCCGCCGAACCAGCGCAACCTCTCCATGGTCTTCCAGTCCTATGCCGTCTTCCCCCACCGGAAGGTGCGCGACAACATCGGCTTCGGTCTGACGATGCGCAAGATGTCGAAGGCGGAGATCGCCAAGAAGGTCGACTGGGCCGCCGATCTCCTGCAACTCTCTCCCTACCTTGATCGTTTTCCGGCCAACCTCTCGGGCGGTCAACGCCAACGCGTCGCCGTGGCGCGCGCGATCGTCGTCGACGCCGACGTGCTGTTGATGGACGAGCCGTTGAGCAATCTGGATGCTCTGCTGCGCCTGAGCTTCCGCGCCGAGCTGAAGAAGATCGTGGAGACCATCGGGACGACGACCGTCTACGTCACCCACGACCAGGTCGAGGCCCTGTCGCTCGGCGACCGGGTGGCCGTCATGCGGGTCGGTCAGATCGCCCAACTCGGCCGACCTCTCGACGTGTACGACAGCCCCGCCGACACGTTCGTCGGAGGGTTCATCGGATCCCCGCCGATGAACTTCCTGGACGGGACGGTGGCGGACGGCCGGATCGGCTTCACCGAGAGGGCCTCCGTTCCCGCCCCGGCGCAGCTGCCGGCGGGTCCCGTCAGGGTCGGCATCCGCGCGGAGGCGATCGTCCTCGGCGAGGGTACGGACTCGCTGCCGGCCGTGGTGGACGTGGTGGAACCCATCGGCAGCCACACGCTGCTCACCGTCACGATCGGGGATCAGGTCCTCAAGGTCCAGGTGCCGCCCACGACGGAGGTCCATCGCGGCGACACCGTCACCGTGCAGTTCCCGCCGGGCGCCCTGCGGCTGTACGACCCGGAGACGGGACTCGGGCTGGAGACGTCGTGAGCCCGAGCCCCCACGTTTCCGACCTGGCGGACCTCGATCGGAGGGCGCGGCAGGTGCTGCGGGACAACGACCTCGGCCAGATGGTGACCGCGGCGCCGAAGCTCTACCCTCACCAGTGGTCGTGGGACGCGGCCCTGATCTCCATCGGTCTGGCCCACATGTCGATCCCGCGTGCCCTGCGGGAACTCGAGAATCTCTTCCGCGCGCAGTGGTCCACCGGGATGATCCCGCACATCGTCTTCTCCGACGTGCCGGGCTACTTCCCCGGCCCGGACGTCTGGTCCACCGACACCGTTCCCGCCAAGCCGCACGACGTACGTACCAGCGGGATCTGTCAGCCTCCGGTCCACGCCATCGCCGTGGCGCGCATCCTTGACCTGGCCGTGGCCAAGGGTGGGGAGGATCGCCGGCTGGCCGAGGATTTCGCCCGGACGTCCCTGGACCGGCTGGTCGCCTGGCACCAGTGGCTGATGACCGTCCGGGATCCGAGCGGCCTCGACCTGGTGGAGATCCACCACGGCTGGGAGTCCGGCATGGACAACTCCCCTCGATGGGACGAGGCGTACGCGAACGTCGTCGTCCCCGAACCCATCCCGATGGCACGCCACGACATCAAGGTGGTCGGCAACATCGAGGACCGGCCGACCGACCGGGAGTACCAGCGCTACCTGCAACTGATGCGGGAAATGGCCTCGGTGAACTTCGACGACGCGCAGATCAACGATGTCGTGCAGTTCCGGATCACGGACGTGTTCCTGACCGCCGTCCTGGCGCTCGCCTGTGACGAGACCGCACGGTTGGCGGAGCTCCTGGGCCGCGAGGATGTCGCCGACGGGCAGCGGGCGCTGGCCGATCGGGCCCGTCGAGGCGTGCTGAGCTGTGTCTCTCCGGACACCGGACGTTGCCGGGACTTCGACGTCCGCGCCGGGCAGTGGGTGGACGTCCCCACGATCGCCTCCTGGTCGGTCCTGGTGAGCGGTGGCGATGATGCGGTGTGGGCCGACCATCGTGCTGCCCTGGTGGGGGAGCACTGGGCGGGCCACCCGTCGCTGCGGTTCCCCCTGCCCCCGACGGTCTCACCGGACGATCCCGGCTTCCGGCCCCGTACGTACTGGCGGGGCCCCACCTGGCCGTTCCTGAACTGGTTGCTGACCTGGGCACTGGCGCGGCGGGGTGACCGTGCGCTGGCCGCCACCTGGCGGGACGCCACCCTCGAACTGCTGGGCGACGGCGCGTTCGGCGAGTACTACGACCCGCAGACCGGGCAGCCCGCGGGAAGCCATGACCAGTCCTGGACCGCGGCCGTCGCCATCGACTGGATCGCCGGCAGGGCGCAGGAGTGACGTGGCCTCGGCGCTGGTCCTCCTGGGGCCCCGGCACCTGGTGGTCGAGGACATCGAGCCCGTAGCTCTCGAGAGCGGCCAGGCGAGAGTGCGGACCCTGTATTCGGGGATCAGCGCCGGCACCGAACTGGCAAGCTATCGCGGTGTCTCTCCCTTCCTGACCAAGCACTGGGACCCCGACGTACGACTCTTCACCGACGGTGGGGCCGCCACCTCCTACCCGCTGTCCGGCTGGGGCTACGAAGAAGTGGGAACAGTGATCGACGTCCACGACCGGGACGATGCGGACCTGGTGGGCGCCACGGTCTACGGCATCTGGGGGCATCGTACGGAGGCGGTCGTGGCGGTCGACCACGTACGGCGGCGGATCATGCCGGCAGGCCTCGATCCGCTGCTGGGCATCTTCAGCAGGATGGGCTCCATCGCCCTGAACGGGGTCCACGACGCCCGGATCCGCATCGGTGAGACCGTCGTGGTGTTCGGCCTCGGTGTCCTCGGCCTGATCGTCGTGCAACTGGCCAAGGCGTCGGGCGCGACGGTGATCGGCGTCGACGGCGTCGCCGCTCGCCGCGACCTGGCCCGGCGGTTCGGCTGCTCGACGGTGTTGGACGTCGCCGAGGACGTGGCCGGTCGGGTCAAGGTCGGCACCGAGGGCCGCGGGGCTGATGTTGTCATCGAGGCGACCGGCAGCTCCAGGGCACTGGCCGAGGCGATTCGTTGCGCCGCGTACAACTCGCGCGTCGTCGCGATGGGGTTCATCCAGGGTGAGGCCCGCGGCCTGTACCTGGCTGAGGAGTTCCATCACAACCGGGTGAGCCTGGTCTGCTCCCAGATCAGCGGCACCGACCCCGAGATCGACCACCGTTGGAACGCCCTGCGGCTGGCGCAGACAGTGATGCGGCTGCAGGCAGCGGGCACGCTGGACCTGGCCCCCTGATCAGCCATGTGTGGGACTTCCGGCGGGCCCCGGAACTCTTCGCCCTCCTCGACGAGCGTCCGGGCGAGGTCATGCAGACCGTCCTCGACTGCAGGGACCCGGGGTGACCCCGCGCCTCCGCGTCGGTGTCCTGGGCTGTGGGGGCATCGCCCGGCGTCACCTGGCCGCCTGCCGTCAACTCGCCCAGGAGGGCGTCGCCGACTTGGCCCCGGTCGCCTTCGCGGACCGTCACCTCGACCGGGCCCAGCGCCTGGCCCACGAGTTCGCGGGCACGAGCGGTCGCGCCTACACCGATCACCGAGCACTCCTCGCTGATGCCGCCCTCGATCTGCTGATCGTGACGCTCCCGCCCGGCAGCCACGGCACCGAGGTCGCCGATGCCGCGGCGGCGGGCGTCCACCTCCTGCTCGAAAAACCGCTGGCCCTGACCTCCGCCGATGCCTGGGCCATGGTGGACGCCGTCGAACGCGCGGGCGTCCGCGCGCAGGTGGGTTTCGGCTACCGCTTCGGTGCGGCTGTCTCGGCCTTCCGGCGGCTGCGCGACTCGGGTGACCTCGGGTCCGTCGGCATGTTCGACGCCCGCTATCTGTGCAACTCCCTGCACGCCCATTGGTGGCGGCACAAGGAGGTGTCGGGAGGCCAGCTGCTGGAACAGGTGATCCATCATGTCGACCTGCTGCGTTATCTGATGGGTGAACCCGAGTGGGTCTACGCCAGCCTGGCCAGCCAGTTCCACCAGCACGTGACCGACTACACCATCGAGGATGCCGGCGTGGCCCTGACGCGTGGGCCGGGCGATCGGCTCGGCAGCCTCCACTGGAGCAACGCCGCCATTCCGGGACGCTGGGACAAGGCCTTCACGGTCATCGCCGAGCGAGCCACGCTGCACGCGCAGGACCACAACACCGCCACCTTGTTCTGGACCAGGGAGCCGGTCCGCATCGAGGACCTCACCGGACCGGACCGGGCTCTGGCGGATCAACTGGCCGATCTGGTGGCGGCCATCGAGTCCGGCTCTGAGACGCGGACACCGATCCGTGAGGGAGCGCGGACCCTCGACCTCGCCCTGGCGATGCTGGAAGCCGACCGGCTGAAGACACCGGTCCAGGTGGTGACACGGTGAGTGCCGGGGAGGTGATGAGTGTCTTCAACGCTGAGGGAGTGGCCGTGCACGTCCTGGCAGGCCTGGTCAACGGGGTGGTCGACGACCGCGTACGCCTGGTGCCCGAGCCCGCTCCGACGGGCCGGTACCGCCTCGTCGCCGACGTCGACCCCGCCGCCTGCGATGCGTTCGGCGTACGACTGCTCGTCGAGGGCGCGGCTCGCTGGCTCCAGCTCGGCTACCACTCCTGGGACACGAGCCAGTACCTCCCGATCGAAACGGGTGGGACCGGCTATGCCCTCACCCAGTTGGCGTCCGGCGGCGGTTTCCTGCAGCTCGGCTTCGTCCGCCACGACCGGCTGCAGCACCGCTTCACGCTGCGTGAATCGGCGGGGCAGCGCGTGCTGGATGTCGAGGCGCTCTGGGATCGACGTCGCCCCGCCGACGGCTCCTCGCCGCCGGCCTCCGAGGAACTGCGGGTGCAGTGGGGCGCCCGGGCCGACGACCTGCTGAGGGATTGGGCGCAGCAGGTCGCGGTCGGGGGGCCGAGGCCTCGGCGCGGGCCGCCGATCACCGGATGGTCCAGCTGGTACAACCTGTACGCCGCCATCAGCGCCGATACCCTGCGCGCCGAGCTGGCCGACCTCCGGGACACGGATCGCCGTGAAGGCTGGGGGCTGTCGGTCGTCCAGATCGACGACGGCTTCACGCCGGAGATGGGCGACTGGCTGACCACCAAGCCGCAGTTCCCCGACGGCATGAAGCCCCTGCTGAACGAGATCCGCGCCTCCGGCTACGTCCCGGGCCTGTGGATCGCGCCCTTCCTGATCGGGAACCGCAGCGAGCTCTATGCGACCCATCCCGACTGGGCAGTGGGTGACCGCGAAACGGGACGCCCGTACGTCTGCATGCGCTTCTACGGCGAGTTCCGCTGGCACAAGCGCAGCGAGGAGTACTACCTCCTCGACACCACGCATCCCGAGGCGATGGCCTACCTGAGGCGCGTCTTCCGGACCTGGCGCCACGAGTGGGGCTGCGGCTACTTCAAGACCGATTTCCTGTACCACGCGGTGGAGGCCGGCCCGGAGCGGATGATCCGACACCGCAGCAATCTGTCGCGCGCGGAGATCATCGTCGCCGCCTGCCGGGCGATCCGCGACGAGATCGGCCCGGAAGCGACCTGGGTGGCGTGCGGGGCGCCGTTTTGGATGCTGGTCGGCCTCGTCGACGCTGTCCGGATCGGGCGCGACGCCGGCGTGAGCTGGCCGGACGGCATGTTCGCGGCGCTCTCGACCCGCGGCTTCGCGAACGGCATCCTCTGGCAGGCCGACCCCGATGCCCTGCTGCTCCGCGAACGGTTCCACGCGTTGGCTCCCGAGGAGCAGCAGACGATCGCAACGGCCCAGGCGATGGTCGGCGGAGTGACGATGACCAGCGACAGTGTGGGCGAGTTGAGCCAGGAGCGCCGATCCCTCTTCGCTGCGGCCCTCGACCTCACGCCGGGCACCTGCCGCTACCCGATCCTGGGCACCGGGGATCCCGCCTTCGTGCAGTGGCGCCCGGACGCGAATCTGCTGCACCTGGTCAATCCGACTGCGGACCCACTCCTCACCAGGATCCCGCTGTCGTCGCTGGGACTCTCCGAACCGCCGACGATCAGGCGGGCCTCCCTTACCGGAGCCGACAGCCCGCTGCCCGAGACGGTGGTCCAGCAGGACGCATCGATCGTGGCGGAGCTGGCCCCGCGTTCCGGTGTCCTGCTTCGCGTTCTCCGGGGCAGCGGTCTCGCTCAGTAAGAGAGGTCGAGGGTGAGGAGGATCTCCGCGCCCGCGCCCACCGCCTGGATGTCGGCCACCGAGTCGACCGTCCAGGTCGGATGGTGGTCGGCCGCACGCGGCCCGACGCCGATCACGGACATGCCGGCCGCCAGCCCCGCCGCGATGCCGTTGGCGGAGTCCTCGACGACGACGCAGGCGGCGGGAGGGACCTGGAGGCGTCTCGCGGCGATGAGGAAGCCTTCCGGGTCGGGCTTACCCGCGGTGGCATCTTCCGCCGTGACGGCGACACGTGGCATCCGAAGCCCCGCCGCACCCATCCGCGCCGCAGCGAGTTCCCTGGTGGCCGAAGTGACCAGCGCATGGGGGAGGTCGGTGAGTTGGCTGAGCAGAACTCCAGCGCCGGCGATCTCCACGACACCGTCGAGCTCAGTCGTCTCGCGTGCGAGCAGGGAGCGGTTCTCGGCGATGTTCTCCTCGTGCGGGCGGCCGGGCAGGAGCAGGGCCATGCTGTCGTGGCCCTGCCGGCCATGAATGGTCGCCAGCGTCCTCGCGGGATCGACCCCGTGGGCGAGGGACCAATCGACCCAGACGCGCTCGACGATGGCCGTGGAGTCGACCAGGGTCCCATCCATGTCGAGGAGCACGGCGGCGGCGACGGTCGAGGTCATGGACCGACCCTACCAATGCCCTCACGACCCCGACCCGGTGAGGACGGGTGCTGCCAGGGCAGTGTCCTGGAGGCGCGCCATCATGGATGTCATGACCGATCCGGAGTTCGAGACCCCGAACGCCCTGGCCGCCTTGCTCAGGTGGGAGGCGTCCGGAGCGACGTGGGAGCTGCGAACGTCGGGCGCGGAGAGAGCGGTCGTCGACCTGTGCACGTGTGACGGGGGCCAGGTGGTGGGCCGACTGGTCTCCTCAGATCCGGACTTCCTCGCCCACGTACGCGGCAGTGTTCGCGAGTGACGGTGGCACTGACCCGTCCGCCTCAAGGCGTGGGGTGACTCAGCCGGGCCGGCCTTCAGGACCAGGCCAAGCGGAGGGCCGTCGCCACCTGCTCCACCGGCGTCCCGGCGAAGAGCTCCTCCTCGTACCGGCGAACGGCCACGACCGCGGTTACGACCTGCTCCCCGAGGAGGCGGGTGGCCAACTGCGATCCCGCGAGCGCGTCGATCATCGTTGCCTGGTCCGGGGCCAGCAGCCGCACCCCGGTGCGGGTGCGCTCGGCGTCGTCCAGGTCGGCCGGGTCGGTGGTGGTCTCGGCAGGCAAGGGCAGCCGGCGGCGGATGCCGTCCAGCGCCGACCCCAGCAGGGACGCCGTCGCCAGATAGGGGTTGGCCGAGGCGTCGACGATCTTGACCTCGACGTTGGCACCATGCGGGGTGGCCGGTCCGCCGCCGATGAGGCGGACCGCCGCCTCCCGGTTCTCCAGACCCCAGCAGGCGTAGGCCCCTGACCAGGCGCCGGGCTGGAGACGTACGCTCGAGAGGGCTGACCCCGCCAGCACCGCCTGGAGCTGTGGAAGGCCCGCGACCAGCCCGGCGATGGCGTGTCCGCCGTCCGTCGTCAGGCCGTGGGGTCCGTCGCCGCCGGCGAGCAGCGCGTCGTCCCCGCGATACAGGGACAGGTGCTGGTGGGCGCCGTTCCCGACCTTGCCCACCGCGGGCATGGGCGAGAAGGAGACCCCCAGGCCGTGTCGTCGTGCGGTCCGTACGATCAGGGAGCGGGCCAGGATCAGCGCGTCCGCCGCGCGGATCGGATCGTCAGGGCCCAGCGAGACCTCGAACTGAGCCTCGCCGTACTCGGCGTGCACCTGCTCGACGCCGACACCGGTGCGCTCGAACCCGGCCAGGAGATCGAGCACGAACTCCTCCCTGGCCAACAGCGCCGTGGCGCCGTAGGGCGTCCAGCTCTGGACGTCGAGCAGTGATCCGTCCGGGTGGACCAGCACGAACTCCACCTCGTGGCCGATCAGCGCGCGCAGGCCCTGCTCGGCGAGATCGTCGACCACGCCGGCGAGCACCACGCGGGGGCAGGCCGGGTCGGGCGTCCCGTCCTGGAAGAACGTGTCGGTCGGACCCATCGCGATGCCGTCGCCGAGCACCCGCACTCCGGAAGGGTCGAGTCGCAGGCGCAGATCACCCACCCGCCCCACGAACGGAGCATCCGCGATTCCGCCGTCGACGCCGTACGCGCGGTGCACCGGCGACAGGCCGCATCCCGAGCGTACGAACGCCGCCAGCCGTCCGACGGGGACACTCTTGGCGAGGACCAGTCCGGCGGCGTTCGTGGCCGTCCCGATGATCCAGGTGACGCCCTCGGCCCGCAGTTCCTGCTCGAGCCTGTCCAGCACTGTCCCCAGCGGGACACTGCTCCCGGTCGCGTCGGAGCTGGCAGCGGTCATGGATCAAGGATGCCCGGGAAGGGCCGCGGCCGTGGCCGGTCGTGGCCCGACCCGTGCGGTCAGTCCGCGTACTGGGCGATGCCGCCGCCGAAGGACCAGTTCTCCTTGGGCACCTCGACGAGGTTGATGAAGACGTCCTCGGTCCGCATCCCGACAGCCTCGTGCAGCCCGTCCGCGATCGCCCGGTAGAGGCTCTTCTTCACCTCGACGGTGCGCCCGGCGTTCAGGGTGATCTGGATGATGAGAGCGCGGTCGGTGCGCTCGACCACGTACGTCGGGTCCAGGATCAGGTGGCTGGGCTCGTGTTCGGAGATGACCATGAACTTGTCGTTGGCCGGGACGGCCGCGGTGGTCACGAGCGCGTCGTAGACGACGCCGGCGATGGCTTCGCGATCGGAGGACGGGGTGGCGGCGGGGACGTCGATGCGGACGAGCGGCATGGGCGAGTTCCTTCGGTGTGAGGGCCAGGTTCCGTGTGCGGTCATGACCAGGGACATGACCGTTGGGGGCAGACTACGGGGACCACTTCGCCTCTGGCGTGCCACCCACTGCGTCGGCTCCGCACCGTCGTCGTTCGCGCGAGGTCATGCTTCTCCGAAGACGGTGGCGAGCTTCTCCGCGACGTCGACGGGGCCCGGCATGCCGGCGATCTCTCGACGTACTCGTGCCGCCGCCTCACGGTACCGGGGCTCGCTCAGCAACGCGCTGGTGGCGGCCACGATGGCCTGGTGCGTGGCGTCCGCCGGATCCAGGGTGATGCCGACCCCGGACTCGCGGCACGCACGAGCGTTGAGGAACTGGTCGGCTCCCTGGGGAAGCAGCAACTGGGGGATCCCCGCGCCCAGAGCCCCGAGGAAGGTGCCGGATCCCCCGTGCGAAACGACCACCGCGCAACGCGCTGCGAACACTGTCGCCTGGGGGATGTACCGGGCCACGTGCACGTTGCTCGGCAGCTGCCCGAGCACATTCGCCTCGGAGTGCGGGCCGACGGTGGCGACCACCCGGACCGGCAAGGACGCGACGGCGCGGACCACGTCGGCGAGGATGTCGGGCCGGTTGTAGACCGTGCCGAAGGTGACGTACACCAAGGGGAGCGTGGTCCCGTCCTCGACCCACGTCGGTGACGGCTCGCCCACCCGGACAGCCGGTGACACCGGCCTGAGCGGCCAGGTGCGCCCGACATGGGGACGGACCTGGGATTGGAGGCTTGCCGGGTAGATGTCGACATAGCAGTGGGTGTAGCGCCCGCCGTAGGGCTGTGGAGTGACGTGATGGCTCCGCCACAACGGTTCCAGTCTGTCCGCCGCGGCCGCGATCCGGGCTTCGGGGACCAGGGGGCCCAGCGCGTGGGTGATCGCGGGGATCCCGTGCAGGGCCGCCAGCAGCGGGCCGGCGAACTCACCCGAGTCACTGATCACCATCGCCGGTCCGAACCGGTCGGCGAGGGGGAGCAGGTCGTCGAGCATCGGGCCGGGCAGTGTCTGGCCGAACAGCCAGGGGAAGATCTCGTCGGGCCGCCTCTCAGCCGGCAGCGAGCCGAGCCGGGCGTGGAATTCCGCGAACCTCTTCAGCGCGTCGGCCTCGTCCAAGCCGGCTGTGGCGGTGGGGATGCCGGCGTCCTGGAGCCACCCGCAGCCGTTGCGGTCGGTGGCCCACAGCACGTCGTCACCTCGCGCCTGGAAGGCGCGGGCGAGGGCGACCAGGGGAGCGGTGTGCCCCAACCCGTTGCACGACGTGAACAAGACCCTCATGGAAAGAATCCTGGTCTGGCGGAGGCGTCGGCGACTAGTGCCGGGGCCGGGGTAGCAGGGCAAGCACGGCCGCCTTCGGGCCGACAATGCGACTGCGCAACCACGCAGCGCTCGTCACCACCTCGAACCCGACGCCGTCGAGGGCGCGCCAGACGACGTCCGGGTTACCGAAGGCCCGCACCTCGCTCGCCAGTTTGAACGAGACCGCATCACCGGCTGCGACGAGCCGCAGGGAGGCATCGACGGCACCGGGGTGCGCCTCCTGCAACTCCCCAGCCCCGCCGTAGCCGGCATCGGCGAGGGCGGCGAACATCGCGTCGTACGTCTGCGGATCGGCAGCGCGCGCGAACGTGGCCAGATTCTCGCCCGTCAACTGCTCCGGGCGGACCGCCTCGCCACGGGCGAGGGGGTGAGCGTGATGGACCGCCACACCCAGCGGTTCGCGGGACACGACTCGGCTGCCGATCCAGCGTCCGCTGACGACCACCCCACGGACGAGGACCAGATCGAGCATCGGATCGGCCTCGAACATGGTGGCGACGTCGGTGTCGCCAGGCAGGGGTCGAACGCTGATGGCGATATCGCCGAGAGCCGCACGTGCCCGCGAGACCAGGCGGGGGAGGAGCAGGGGTGGCAGTGCCGCAACGACTCCGATGGTCAGGTGACCGAGGCCGACATCGCGGAAGTGCGACATCGACTGGACCGCCTGCTCCATGCGGGCGAGGACCGCCCGGGACTCCTCCAGGAAGAGCGTGCCGGCAGGCGTCAGTGCGACCCGCCGGTTCGACCGTTCCAACAGGACGACGCCCAGTTCATGCTCGATCTGACTGATGGTCTGGCTCACCGCCGGCTGGGCGATGTGAAGTCGCTGGGCGGCGTGTCCGAAGTGCAGTTCCTCGGCGACCGCCACGAAGCAGCGCAACTGCCGGAGGTCCACAAGCGATGATAAGCACAGCTTCTCATGCCAGGTCATGCTCGTCTTGGACGCCTCCGGGTGGCCGGGTGTGCACTCGAGATATGACAACCACAACTTCTCCCGTCTCCCACCTCTACTGGGAAATCCGCGGCACCGGCCCGACGGTCCTGTTGATTCCCGGAACACCGGGCGACGGCGGCCAGTTCGACCAACTCGCCGACGCTCTCGCCGGCGACCGAACCGTCGTGCGGTATGACCGACGAGGCACCTCACGCAGCCCCGCCCCACGGGCTGGGCGGCCACCTCTGTCGCCGAACAGGCCGAGGATGCCGCCGCCGTGCTCATGGCCGCAGGGCGAGCGGACGCCTTGGTCTACGGGACGAGCAACGGCGCAGCCATCGCCCTCGAACTTGCGCTGCTCCACCCTTCCCTCGTGCGCCGCGCTGTCCTGCACGAAATGCCCCTGATGTCGGTCCTGGCCGACCCCGGGCCCGTGGCAGAGCTGGTGTCCGGCGTCATCGGTTCGGGGATGGCCACGGGCGGCCCCCGGGGAGGGCTCGAGGCCTTCCTCGGGTTCGCGTTCGGGGACGACGTCGTCGCGGCCTGGGAGCCCGGGCTCCGCGATCGCATGCTCGACAACGCGGACATGGTCTTCGGCGTCGAATTGCCCGCATTCCAGGCCTACCGTCCGGACGAGAGCGCCCTGGCCGCCAAAGCCGTGCCGATCGACGTGGTCGTGGGGGCCGACGAGCAGGCGCCCTTCTTCAGGGAGGCGGCCGAGTGGCTGGCCACTCAGCTGCACACCTCCGTCCTGGACTGGCCCGGTGCGCACGGCCCCCAATTCACCGGCCCGGACGCGTTGGCCGACGCGATCGTTTCGCTGGATCGCTGACCGTCCCACCGCGCCGTGACATCGCTGCGGCAGATCGACTTCGCGACCAACTGGCTCTTGCTGAGTCGCACCTGCTGCTCGGGTGCTGGCGCGACGCTTCGCGCCCGCCCTTGTCGCCGGTGAACCCCGCTGGTCGATGGAGGGCGTTCTGGTGCCCGTCGGCGGGCTACCGATGCGCATGGCCCAACGCCCACGGCCGGATCTCGCCAAGTCCTGACCCGCCCGGCCACGCTCCGGCTCAGCTGAGGCGCTCCACCCGGAAGGTGAACTCCTGGGCCTGCAGCCGTTCCACGAGGACGTCCCCCAGAGCCGTGGCCGGAGTCAGGACTCCGGACCGCCGGGGGAGACGAGGCGCGTCGAAGGCCAGGCACAGCGCACTCTCGGCGAGCATGATCGCCGTGCCGTCGTAGCCGGGATCATGGTCGGCCCCGACGACCGTTCGATAGCGCGCCCCGGTCGAGGTGTCCGCGGTGATCTCCATCCTGAACCGGCCGGCCGCTCGCCGGGCCGCACTCGGTCCCTGACCGGGACGCGGCAGGACGTGGTCAAGGATCGTCCGCGTCGGCCGCCACGACAGCCCGGCGGCCAGGGACGCCGAGGCCAGGCCCAGGAGCGCGGCCCGCAGGGCTGCCGCCGGCCCGGCTCCCAGGTCGCTCACCTCTCGGTAGCGGAAGCCTCGTCCGTAGGACCAGTCGGTCAGGGTGTTGGAGAGGCGTACGAGGCGGGTGTTGTAGCCGGCCATGGCGAACGGTCCGGTCCAGCGGCCGGTGCTCGGGTCACGGCGTGCGGCGACGAGCCGACGAAGTCGGGCGAGCTGGCTCATCGGGCGGTGCGGGTGGCGAGCAGGTTCCTCGGCCCGGCGTGGGCTGAACGCATACCGATCGGCCAGCACGTGGCGCAGGGTCGGGTCGTCGTTCACCATCAGGATCTGCTGTCGCAGCGAGTCGAGGGTGCCGCCCGAGATGCCGCCCGCAGCGACGTCACCGCCAGTGTGGTGTCGGCGAGTGTCCCTTGGCCGTCGGCGGCGGCCTGCTGGGCGGTGATCAGGACGCCGAGGTCGGAGGGGATCGAGTCGAATCCGCAGGAGTGTACGATCCGGGCCCCGCTGGCCCTGGCCACGGCGTCGACGTTGTCCATGGCCCAGCGGACGAAGAGGACCTCACCGGTCAGGTCGGCGTAGTGGGTGCCCTCCTCAGCGGCGGCCCGGACCACCTCCTTGCCGAGGCGGGCATAAGGACCCACGGTCGAGGCCAGCACGACGGTCCGGGCGGCAAGTCGGCGCAGGCCCTCGCTGTCTGCGGCATCGACGGCGACCAGGTCCCAGGCCCGGGCCCGCGCGGGGAGCCCGCGGCGGACACTCTCGAGGTGGGGGAGCGAGCGGCCGGCCAGGGCGATCCGGGCCTGCGCAGGCGAGGCCGAGGCCAGCTGGGCCGCCGTCAGTGCACCGACGAAGCCAGTGGCGCCGAACAGGACGATGTCGTACTCGCGCGTCGTCATGCCAGAAGTCTCACACGGGCACGCGGCAGGCACCTCCGCCAGGACCATGACGCACCTGCTGCACACGCGTTTCGCTGGCCTACCGATACCTGCGGGGCAGCTGAACAGCTAGGGTCGGAGGGTGAGTGACGAAGGGTTCGGGGCCATGGAGCCCCAGACGGTGCCTGAGACGGAGACCCAACTCGAGACGGAGCCCCAGCCCGAGACAGCGAGCGGCGCCGAACCGGCCGCCACGTTTGCCGACCTCGGCCTGGAGGACCGCATCCTCAAGGCCCTGCGCGACCTCGGTTACGAGGTGCCGACGCCGATCCAGGCGGCGACGATCCCGACGCTGCTGGAGGGCCGTGACGTCGTCGGCCTGGCCCAGACAGGCACCGGCAAGACAGCGGCGTTCGCCCTGCCGATCCTCAGCCAGCTGGACCTGAAGCAGAAGGCGCCCCAGGCGCTGGTGCTGGAGCCCACACGCGAGCTGGCCCTTCAGGTGGCGGAGGCCTTCGAGAGCTACTCGACGCACCTGCGCGGCGTCAAGCTGTTGCCGGTCTACGGCGGGCAGGGCTATGGGGTCCAGTTGAGCGCCCTCAGCCGCGGCGTCCATATCGTCGTCGGGACGCCCGGCCGGATCATGGATCATCTCGACCGCGGGACGCTGGACCTCTCCGAGTTGCGCTACCTGGTGCTCGATGAGGCCGACGAGATGCTCAACATGGGCTTCGCCGAGGATGTCGAGAAGATCCTCGCCGGGACCCCTGAGGACAAGCAGGTCGCCCTGTTCTCGGCGACGATGCCCAGGCAGATCCGGGCCCTATCGAAGAAGTACCTCACCGACCCCGTCGAGATGAGCGTCAAGGCGAAGACTGCCACGGCCCCGAACGTCGCGCACCGCTACCTGATCGTGTCGTACCCGCAGAAGGTGGACGCGCTCACCCGCATCCTCGAGGTGGAGAACTTCGAGGGCATGATCGTGTTCGTCCGGACCAAGAACGAAACCGAGACGCTCGCGGAAAAGCTGCGGGCCCGGGGGTTCTCCGCCACCGCCATCAACGGCGACATCGCCCAGGCGGCCCGCGAGCGGACGATCAACCAGCTGAAGTCCGGCAAGCTCGACATCCTCATCGCCACCGACGTGGCCGCCCGCGGACTCGACGTCGACCGGATCAGCCACGTGGTCAACTTCGACATCCCGACCGACACCGCCTCGTACGTCCACCGCGTCGGGCGGACCGGGCGCGCCGGACGCAGCGGCGATGCCATCTCGTTCGTCACCCCACGCGAGAGGCGCCTGCTGCGCGACATCGAGAAGGCCACCGGGCAGACGCTCACCCAGATGAACCTGCCCACGGTCGAGGACATCAACGCCACCCGCCTGACCCGCTTCGACGACGCGATCACCACCGCGCTGGGGGCTCCGGAGAGGATCGACTTCTTCCGCGACGTGGTCTCCCACTACGTGCAGGAGTACGACATTCCGGAAGTGGACGTCGCCGCCGCGCTGGCGGCCGTGCTACAGGGCGACGAGCCGATGTTGCTCGAGCCCGAGCCGGAACCGAAGCGATCGGCCTTCCGTGACGACCGCTCCGGTCAGCGCGAGCGTGCTGGCCACGCCGAGGGCGACCACGGCCCGCGCGGCCGGGACCGGGGTGACGATCGAGACGTACGGTCCGGCAGGGGTGGCCGTCGGGCCGGTGCCGGCCTGGCCTCGTACCGCATCGCCGTCGGGCGCCGCCAGAAGATCTCCCCGCGCCAGATCGTGGGCGCGTTGGCGAATGAGGGCGGCCTGCAGCGGGACGACTTCGGCAAGATCGAGATCCGGGCCGACCACTCGTTGGTCGAGCTTCCGGCCTCGCTGCCGCAGGAGGTGTGGGACGCACTCAGCTCCACCCGGATCTCCGGCCAGCTCATCCATCTCGAGCTGGACCGGGGCCGTCCGCAACGCTCGGAGCGACCGCGCAAGTATCGCGACTGAACCATTCGTTCGTGCCTGACCGGGCCGCGTGGCCCGGCCAGGCCACCCGGCGTGGGGGCGCCAGGTCGGGGTGGAATCATGGCGGCGTGAGCAACGTCGAGCCCCGTCCGCTGGATCCGCAGGCCTTCCCCGAGTCCACCGCCTCCGCCCCCGGCATGCGGGTCATCACCGCCGACACGACGCCACGCTTCGGGTCGGTCGCACTCGGCGTCCCGTACGCCCAGAAGTCCGGGCGTACGCTGCACCTGCAGGTCATCCTGCCGCCGCGTCCGTTGGCCATCCCCGACACCGCCGACGACGTGTACCCCGCCCTGCTGTGGATCCAGGGGTCGGCCTTCCACGAGCAGGACCTGGGCCACAAACTCCCGGCGCTGGCCGACTTCGCCCGGCGGGGCTACGTCGTCGCCATCGTCGAGTACCGGCCCAGCGAGGTGGCGCCGTTCCCGGCGCAGGCCAAGGATGCGAAGACCGCCGTGCGCTGGTTGCGCGAGCATGCCGCGCGGTTCCACGTCGACCCGGACCGCATCGTCCTGGGCGGCGACTCCTCCGGTGGGCACACCGCTCTGATGACGTACGTCACCCAGGATGACCAGGACTATTCCGACGAACCGGTCGCTGACGAGCTGGGGATCTGCTGCTTCATCGCGTTCTACCCGGTCACCGACATCACCACGATGCACGACCAGCCGTCGGCCCTCGACCACGTCAGCGCCGACAGCCCCGAGGGGTACCTGATCGGGCGGCACAACGTCCTGGAGCGTCCCGACCTCGTCGCGCCGACGGTGATCGCCAACCACGTGGCGCCGGCCGCCGAACGGCCGCTCCAGCCACTGCTGATGATGCATGGCTCGCGCGACCGGCTGGTGCCCTTCGCCCAGTCCGTCGAGCTGTACGAGCGACTGGTGGCCGCGGGACAGGATGTCACGCTCTACCAGCTCAAGGGCGCCGACCACGGCGGCCCGCCCTTCTGGCAGCCGCCGGTGACCGAGATCATGGACGCTTTCATCCGGCGTCACCTGCCCTGAGCGCGGCGGAGCCCCGCCGGTCGTGACCGGCGGGGCTCCCACATCCACAAGAATCGTTGCTCAGACCAATCCGTGCCTTTCCTTGAACTCTCGGCGACGGGCGTGGAGGATCGGCTCCGTGTAGCCGGACGGCGACCGGGTGCCCTCGAGGGCCAGGTCACGCGCCGCGCACCAGGCGATCGAGTCCTCGTACGACCCCTCGGGGGTGGACGGGGTCATCGGCAGGTAGGTCGGGTCGCTCGCGTTCTGCTGGTCCACGACCGCGGCCATCCGCCGGAAGGCATCCACGACGAACTCCGCGGAGACGACGTCGTGGCGGATCCAGTTGGCGAGCATCTGCGAGCTGATCCGGCAGGTCGCCCGGTCCTCCATCAGGTCGATGTCGTGGATGTCCGGCACCTTGGAGCAGCCGACGCCCTGTTCGATCCAGCGGACGACGTAGCCGAGGATCGACTGGCAGGAGTTGTCGACCTCGTTGCGCTTCTCCTCCTCGGTCCAGTCCGTGCTCGGGGCGAGCGGGATCTCGAGCAGCCCCTCGAGGGTGGCCCGACGTCCTTCCTGAAGGATGTCGGCCTGACGCTCCCAGACGTTCACGTCGTGGTAGTGCGTGACATGCAGGGTGGAGCCAGTGGGCGAGGGCACCCAGGCCGTGTTCGCGCCGGCCGCCGGATGGGCGATCTTCGTCGCCAGCATGTCCGCCATGAGCTCGGTCATCGCCCACATGCCCTTGCCGATCTGGGCTCGGCCGGGCAGGCCGCAGGCGAGACCGATGTCGACGTTCCAGTCCTCGTAGCTCTTCATCCACGTGGCGGACTTCATCTCCGCCTTGCGGATCATCGGGCCCGCCACCATGGACGTGTGGATCTCGTCGCCGGTCCGGTCGAGGAAGCCGGTGTTGATGAAGATGATTCGGTCGGCGGCCTGCTCGATGCAGGACATCAGGTTCACCGTCGTACGGCGCTCCTCGTCCATGATGCCCATCTTGATCGTGTTCCGCTCCAGGCCGAGGACGTCCTCGACGGCGCCGAAGAGCTCCGACGTGAACGCGACCTCAGCGGGCCCGTGCTGCTTGGGCTTCACGATGTAGATCGACCCGGTGAGCGAGTTCGCCCGCTCGTTGGACTCCGCCAGGCCGGGCATCGCGCACAGGCTCGTGACGAGCGCGTCCAGGATGCCTTCGGGCAGTTCGTTCCCCTGCTCGTCGAGCACGGCCGGCGTGGTCATCAGGTGGCCCACGTTGCGGCAGAGCATCAGCGAGCGGCCCTTGAGCCGCAGCTCGGAACCGTCCGGTGCCGAGAAGAGACGATCGTCGGCGAGGGTCCGGGTGAACGTACGCCCACCCTTCTCCATCACCTCCGCGGCGGTGCCGTCGTTGAGGGCCAGCCAGTTGCGGTAACCGGTGACCTTGTCGGGCCCGTCGACCGCCGCCACCGAATCCTCGAAGTCCATGATCGCGGTGATGGCGGACTCCAGGACGATGTCGCTCACGCACGCCTTGTCGGCTCGTCCGATCGGGCTGTCGAAGTTGAACCGGATCTCGATGTGCAGACCATGGTGGCGCAGCAGGATGCTCTTGGGGGCGCCCGGAGCACCGGTGTAGCCGACGAAGGTGGCCTCGTCGGCCAGGCCGACGACCTCACCGGACTCCAGGGTCACCTGCAGCCGTCGGCCGGCCCGGTACTCCACGACATCGGCGTGGGAACCGGAGGCGAGCGGCACCGCCCGGTCCAGGAACGCACGGGCCCAAGCGATGACCCGCTCGCCCCGGATGGGGTTGTACCCGGTGCCGCGTTCGCCGCCGTCGGCCTCGCTGATCGCATCCGTCCCGTACAGGGCGTCGTAGAGCGAGCCCCACCGAGCGTTGGCCGCGTTGATCGCGAACCGGCGGTTCATCACCGGCACCACGAGCTGCGGACCGGCCACGTCGGCGATCTCCGCGTCGACGTTGCGGGTGCGGGCCCGCACGCCGGTCGGCTCGTCCAGCAGGTAGCCGATGTCGCGCAGGAACTGCTGGTAGGCCTTCGGCTCCGGGACCCCGGGGTGCTCCCCGTGGTAGGAGTCGAGTGCGGACTGCAGCCGGTCGCGCTCCCGCAGCAGGTCGCGGTTGCGGCCGGTGAACGCGGCGAAGACGCTGACGAAGCCGTCCCAGAAGCGGTCCCGCGGGACGCCCGCGCCGGGCAGCGCTACCTGGTCGAGGAACTCCACGAGCCTGCGGTCGACCAGGAGGTTGCCGATCTGCTCATGGGTCTCGGTCTGGGTTGACATGGTGGCCCCTGTCGATGTGGTCATGGAGGTCTCCTCTCTCAGGTGCGCTGTCGGTTCAGAACTGCGCGGCCTCGGTGGAATCCTTGAGAGCCGTCGTCGAGCTCTCCGGGTTCACCACGGTAGCGATGTCGTCGAAGTAGCCGGTGCCGACCTCCCGCTGGTGCTTGGTGGCGGTGTAGCCGCGCTCCTCGGCGGCGAACTCGCGCTCCTGCAGGTCGACGTAGGCGGTCATGCCCTCACGGGCGTAGCCGTGGGCCAGGTCGAACATCGAGTAGTTGAGGGCGTGGAAGCCGGCCAGCGTGATGAACTGGAACTTGAAGCCCATCGCGCCCAGCTCGCGCTGGAACTTCGCGATCGTGGCGTCGTCCAGGTGCTTGCGCCAGTTGAACGACGGCGAGCAGTTGTAGGCCAGCAGCTGGTCGGGGTGCTCGGACTTGACGGCCTCGGCGAACTTCTTGGCGACCTCGAGGTCGGGCGTGCCGGTCTCCATCCACAGCAGGTCGGCGTACTCCGCGTACGCCTTGCCGCGGGCGATGCAAGCCTCCAGGCCGTTACGGACTTTGTAGAAGCCCTCGGCGGTGCGCTCACCGGTGAGGAACTCCTGGTCGCGCTCGTCGACGTCGGAGGTGATCAGGGTCGCGGCTTCGGCGTCGGTGCGGGCGATGATCACCGAGGGGACACCGGCGACGTCGGCGGCCAGGCGCGCGGCGTTGAGGGTGCGCTCGTGCTGCTTGGTGGGGATCAGCACCTTGCCACCGAGGTGGCCGCACTTCTTCTCGGAAGCCAGCTGGTCCTCCCAGTGGACGCCGGAAGCGCCCGCGGCGATCATCGACTTCATCAGCTCGTACGCGTTGAGCGGGCCGCCGAAGCCGGCCTCGGCGTCGGCCACGATCGGGACCAGCCAGTCCTCGACGGAGCGGATGCCCTCGGAGTGCTCGATCTGGTCGGCGCGCAGCAGCGCGTTGTTGATCCGACGGACGACCTGGGGCACCGAGTTGGCCGGGTACAGCGACTGGTCGGGGTAGGTGTGGCCGGAGAGGTTGGCATCGGCCGCGACCTGCCAGCCGGAGAGGTAGATGGCCTTCAGGCCGGCCTTGACCTGCTGGACGGCCTGGTTGCCGGTGAGCGCGCCCAGCGCGTTGATGTAGTCCTCGGTGTTGATCTTCTCCCAGAGACGCTCGGCGCCACGACGGGCGAGCGTATGCTCCTCCTGCACGGTGCCACGCAGACGGACGACGTCCGCGGCGGTGTAGTCACGCTTGACGTTGGCCCAGCGGGGGTTGGTCTTCCAGTCGTACTGGATGAGTTCTGCGGAGTTGGAGCTCATGGCAGCTTCCTTCGGGTCATCGGGCCAGCGTCCTTGCGTGCCCTGGTGGTACTACCTTGCGTGACCTGCACCACAACTTTCTAGAGGAATCTCTTGAAAGAAACGCAAAAATTCTGTTACCGTCAATTTCGTGCTTGTCAACGATGATCGGCCGGTCGCCCCCGACGAGACCGTGGAGCCTTTCGACCCGTTTTCGCTGGGTCGCCGTCTGCGCCACCTGCGCAAGGAACGCGACCTCACCCTGGCCCAGGTCGCCGAGCAGTCCGGCGTCGCGGCGTCGCAGCTGTCGCTGCTCGAGAACGGGAAGCGAGAGGCGAAACTTTCCACGCTGCAACGGATCGCGCGTGTGTACGGCGCCACACTGGACGATCTCACCGCCCCGGTGCCGAGCCGCCGGGCCCAGTTGGAGATCGAGCTCGAGCACTACATGAACTCCCCGCTGGCGCGGGCGAAGGGTCTGCCGACTGTCCGCATCTCGCCGCGGATGTCGATGGATGTCCTCGAGGCTCTCGTCGGGCTGCACCACGAACTGGCCCGTGACGCGGCCGAGCGGGTCGCCACGCCGGAGGAGGCACGGCGGGCCAACGCCCAGTTGCGCGACGAGATGCGCGCCCGCGACAACTACTACGGCGAACTCGAGGCAGAGGCCGCGAAGCTGCTGAAGCGGGTCGGCTACGTCTCGGGGCCGCTGTCGCAACACCTCATCGGCGAGATGACCGAGCACCTCGGCTTCAGCCTGTACCACGCCAGTGACCTGCCCCACTCGACCCGATCCGTCACCGACCTGAAGAACATGCGGATCTACCTGCCGGCGACGCTGGGCGACCACGATCCCAAGTCGGTGCTCCTGCAGGCCCTCGGCCACCACATCCTCGGCCACACGCCGCCGACGAACTACGGCGACTTCCTGCGGCAGCGGGTCGAGACGAACTACTTCGCCGCCGCGCTGATGATGCCCGAGGAGCCGGCGGTCCGTTTCCTCCGCGAGGCCAAGGGACGGCGGGAGCTGGCGGCGGAGGACCTGCGGGACAACTTCGCGGTGAGCTATGAGGCGGCCTGCCATCGCTTCACGAACTTCGCGACCCAGCACCTCGACATCCAGGTCCACTTCCAACGCGTCCACGAGTCCGGCGTGATCTACAAGGCGTACGAGAACGACGGGGTGATGTTCCCCAAGGACAACCTGGGAGCGATCGAGGGCCAACCGGTCTGCCGCTACTGGACCTCCCGACAGGTCTTCGACGTCGCGGACAAGTTCAATGCCTTCGACCAGTACACCGACACCCCCACGGGCACCTTCTGGTGCTCCGCGCGGGTCGACCGCGCCGGCGCCAGTGGCGCGTTCTCCACCAGCATCGGGGTGCCCTACCGGGATTCCAAGTGGTTCCGGGGCCGCGACACCAAGGAGCACTCCGTCTCGAAGTGCCCCGACGAGAGCTGCTGCCGTCGGGCGCCAGCGGGCCTGACGCAGCGCTGGTCGGCCTATGCGTGGCCGAGTGCCCGGACCCATGCGCACCTTCTGGCCGCTCTGCCTCCCGGCACCTTCCCCGGCGTCGATGATGCGGAGGTCTACCAGTTCCTCGACTCACGCTCCGGCGAGAAGGAATCCTGACCCACTAGCCTGGCATCACCACGAAGGGGCAGGGGTGCCTCCGAGGAAGGAGACAGCCGTGCGTACGGTCCGACTCAGGAACGTTTCCCTCGGTGAGGGGAGGACCAAGGTGATCGTCCCGATCACCGGGCGCACGTCCGACGAACTCGTGGCCCAGGCGTCCGAACTGGTGAGGCATGACCTGGACATCGTCGAGTGGCGGGTGGATTTCCTCGACGTGGCGCCCAACGTGGAGCAGGTCGTCGCGGCAGGTCGTCGCGTCGTGGAGGCGCTGGACGGCACGCCGGTGCTGTTCACCTTCCGCACGGCCGACGAGGGCGGCGAGAAGGCCATCACACCCGCTGACTACGTCCAGCTCAATCTCGGAGTCATCGAGTCGGGGCTCGTGGACGCCGTGGACGTGGAGCAGTTCTTCGACGCCGAGGCGGGCGACGCCATCCTCGCCGCTGCCCACGCGGCCGGGGTGCCCGTCGTCGGCAGCAACCACGATTTCCAGGCGACGCCCCCGGCAGACGAGATCGTGGCCCGCCTCGTCGCCATGCAGGACCGAGGCATGGACGTCGCGAAGATGGCGGTCATGCCGACCGACGCCGGCGACCTCCTGCGCCTGCTCGAAGCCACCTGGACGATGGCCTCCAGGCATGACAAAACGCCCGTGATCACCATGTCGATGGCCGGGCTCGGAGTCGTCTCGCGGATGGCCGCACAGGTGTTCGGCTCCTCGGCGACGTTCGCCATGGTCGGGCGCGCCTCCGCGCCCGGGCAGGTCCCGGTCGAGGAGCTGCAGCCCATCCTGCGCCTGATTGCCGAGAATTGCTGATCTTTGCCCACCTGTCGCATCGGGGAGGACGTGGGGCGTACGTGACATGACCAGGGTTATGTGCGTCGCATCACAAGGCTTTGTATGTACATATTCTTGACTTAGTCCTGTCATGAGTGTTGAATCGTCATGTGGCCATCACCTGGGCGGCATCGGCGCCTCCCACGCCACCGACCCAGGAGCTTCAGGTCCATGAATGACACGGCCTCCCTTGATACGACGCTCGTCGCTGGTCCCCTGTTGGAGGCCGCACGAACCACTCCCACCGCACTGTGGAACGACTCCTCCGACCTGGAGGAGCTCCGGCAGTCCATCTCCTTCGGGGGCGTGGGCGCCACCTGCAACCCGGTGATCGCCTACACCACCATCTCCAAGCACCCCGAGGTGTGGACCGACCGCATCCGCGCCATCGCGGCCGCCCACCCCACGTGGGGGAGTCGGCGATCGGCTGGCAGGCGGTCAGGGACATGTCGGTCGAGGCCGCCCAGCTGCTGGAGCCCATCTTCGTCGAGCACAAGGGGCGCAACGGCCGCCTCTCGGTGCAGACCGATCCGCGCCTGGCCCGCGACGCGGAGGCGATCGTCGCCCAGGCGGTCGAGTTCAGCGAGCTGGCGCCCAACATCGTCGTGAAGATCCCGGCCACGCAGGTCGGCATCGCGGCGATCGAAGAGGCCACCTACCGCGGCGTGTCTGTCAACGTCACCGTGTCCTTCTCGGTCGCCCAGGCGGTCGAGTCGGCGGCGGCGATCGAGCGGGGCCTGGCGCGGCGGGAGGCCGACGGACACGACACGTCCGCCATGGGGCCGGTGGTGACCATCATGGTCGGACGCCTGGACGACTGGATCAAGCATGTGGTGGCACGGGACAAGATCTTCCTCGATCCGTCCGCGCTGGAATGGGCCGGAGTGGCCGCGTTCAAGCACGCCTACGCGATCTTCCAGCAGCGCGGCTACCGCTCGCGGCTGCTCTCGGCGGCCTTCCGCAACGTGCACCACTGGGCGGAATTCGTCGGTGGTGACGTGGTGGTCTCCCCGCCGTTCAAGTGGCAGGCACTGATCAACGCCTCGGACTACCGAGCCGAGCCCCGGATGGACGTCCCCGTCGACGCGCGCTACCTCGAGCAGCTGCTGCGGGTCCCCGACTTCGTCCGCGCCTACGAGGTGGACGGCATGACCCCGGCCGAGTTCGAGGAGTTCGGGCCGACGCGGAAGACACTGCGCCAGTTCCTCGCCGCCGACGCCGACCTCGACGCCCTGGTGCGCGACATCCTGATCCCGGCCCCCTGAGGCCGCACCTGCTTCCCCCTACTGGTCCGTCCCTGACCCACTCCAGGAGCGGTCACACTCCTGCTTTCCACGGCCCTGCATGTCGAGAGTGGATCCGTCGGTACCAGCAGGGGGAGGGAAAGGTCCCGGGTCCCGAGCAGCATCGTGGACCCGGGGCCCGTTCGTCCCCGCACTCGTCCTGCCTGGACTCCGGTGTACGTGCTGCCGGGGGCTCAGCGGGCGATGATCGCGACCCGCTGGATCGCGTTGTTCCCTATCCCCTGGACGTTCCACACCTCGTCGGGCTGGGTGTTCCCGGCCTCATCGGTGGCTCGGCACGACAGCACATGTTCGCCGGGCGCGACGTCGCAGGTGCCCGACCAGGCCCGCCAGGCGTACGGTTCGCCGACCGGGCCCAGCTCGGCGCTTGCCAGTGACCGTCGACCGCCACCTCGACGCGGCGGATCGGCCCCTGCCCACTCCAGGCCCGCCCCCGCACGCTGAGGCGGCCGGCCCCGACATAGCGGTGCCGCTCAGGGAAGTCCGGGTAGCCCGGCGGCATCATCAGCGCCCGTACCCGGATCCGGGTCACCGGCTCGCCAATGTCTTCGGGCGTGGCCTGATAGCGGTACGCCTCCGCCTGCTGGTATCCCCGGAACGGCTCGGCGACGGCCTCGACCCCGGTGAGCCACTTCACGCTCGTCATGCCGTACCAGCCCGGCACGAGCAGGCGTAGCGGGGCGCCGTGTTGCGGCTCGAGCGGCCGCTCGTTCATCGCGTAGGCGAGGAGCACCTCGTCGCGGCGGGCCTCGGCCACAGGGAGGGAACGCTGGTAGTCCTGCTCGACCCCGCCCTGCACTCCGTGATCGGCCCCGGTGAAGACCAGTTCGATGGCCGCGTCGTCGAGGCCGGCATCATCCAGGACTCCTCGCAGCGGCGTCCCGGTCCACCGCGCCGTGCCGATCGCTTCGAGGAGCCAGGGCTGCGACTCGGCCCTCGGCGCCATCCGCGCCCGGCCGTTCCCCGCACACTCCATCGTCACGGTCACCGTCCGTGTGGGGCGGGCCGACAGGTCCGCGAGGGAGAGGGTGAGTGGCGTACGGACGAGACCACCGACGGTCAGGCGCCACGAGTGGTCGAGCTCAGGCATGTCGAAGTGGGTCAGCAGGTAGTGGAGCCCCACCGGCGTGACGTCGTGGCGCAGCGCCTCGAGGGGCATCCCACGGTTGCGGAAGGCGTTCTGCAGTTCGACCAGGGAGAACCGGTCCGGCGACTGACTGGCGGCCATGCTCCACCATAGGGTTCCTCGCCCGCCCTGCGGTAGGGAGGCACGAGATCTGCCTGGGCGTGCTCGTTCACCGCGGGGGCGGCCCCGCCAGCGGCCAGCCACCGGCGGCCAGGCGGGCCGAGACCCGGCGGACGTCCTCGGGCTCCGGCTCCTCCTGCACCACCCTGCGGATCATCTCGCGGACCTCGTCCTCCGAGACCGGGTGCCCCGGGTTCTTGCGCTCGGCGATCCGTCGGACGATGGTCTCGATCTCCTCCTTGGTCAGCGTGCGGTGCAGGATGCTGTAGAGGGCGATGTAGTCGTTCTCGGGGATGCCCTGCGGATACCCTGCCCGCAGCCATTCGACGACGCGATGGAAGACGCTCTCGGGCATGGTGGTCAGCCCTTCTTCAGGAGGGTCGGGAGGATGTGCTGGAAGGAGACGACGTAGCCGAAGCCGGCGGCCACGATGATGGCCAAGCCGATGGCGATCACGGCAAGGACGACCGCGAAGCACGCGAGGGCGAGGGCGGTGTAGGCAGGGCGCGCGGGGCGTGGCTGGTCTCGGCGTCGCCGCCGGCACCAGCGGCCATCCACCGCACACCGAGGGCGAACACGCCGGGCAGACCGGCGCCGACGAGGATGCAGATGAGCAGGACCTGGCCGGTCGCCGCAAGGAACAGCTGGAACATCAGGCTCCTAGGAGGTCGGGGAGGCGGGGCGGCAGCAGCCAGCCCCGGTCCCCAGTCGTCGTTCACGTTGTGGGCGCCGATGGGCGTACGGCGGGAGCGGGCGACCAGGTAGGCCACCATCGCCAGCAGGATCGCGAAGACCACGAACGGGCCGAGCCAACCGTCGGCCACGCCGGACAGGCCATTGGCGATCACGTACATGGCGGCTCCGACGAGGGCAGCCGCCGGGAGGGTGACCAGCCAGGCCACCACCATGCGTGCCGCGACGCCCCAGCGCACTTCGGCGCCACGGCGGCCGAGGCCGGTGCCCAGGATGGATCCGGTCGCGACGTGGGTGGTCGACAGGGCGAAGCCCAGATGCGACGAGGCCAGGATCACAGCCGCTGAGGAGGCCTCGGCGGCCATGCCCTGCGGCGAATCGATCTCGACCAGACCCTTGCCGAGGGTACGGATGATCCGCCAGCCGCCCGTGTAGGTGCCCAGCGCGATCGCCCCGGCGCAGACGACCTTGACCCACAGCGGAATGCTCGTCGTCTGGTTCCACGAGCCGTAGCCGATCAGGGCCAGGGTGATCACCCCCATCGTCTTCTGGGCGTCGTTCGTGCCATGGGCCAAGGACACCAGGGACGCGGTGCCGATCTGTCCCCAGCGGAAGCCCGTCTCGCGGTATCGCTCGGCGACACCGTTGGTGATCCGATAGATGAACCAGGTCCCGATCATCGAGACGATGACGGCGACCACGGGGGAGACGAGGGCCGGCAGGATCACCTTGCCGAGGATCCCGTCCAACTTCGTGCCGTCGCCGGCCCAGTTGACACCGCCGAAGCCCAGCGCCGCGATCGTCGACCCGACCAGGCCGCCGAACAGGGCATGCGAGGAGCTGGACGGCAGGCCGAGGAGCCAGGTGAGCAGATTCCAGAAGATGCCGCCGATCAGCCCGCAGAACACGATGATCAGCAGCAGGTGTCCGTGGTCCGCCAGGAATTGGGCCTTGGGCATGCCGCTCTTGTCCTGGATCTTCACCACGGCGTTCGTCACGGTCAGGGCGACCTGCACCGACAGGAAGGCGCCGATGAGGTTCAGCACGGCCGACAGGATCACGGCGGTCTTCGGCCCCAGAGCTCCGGTGGCGATCGACGTCGCCATCGCGTTACCGGTGTCATGGAAGCCGTTGGTGAAGTCGAAGCCGATGGCTGTTACGACGACCAGCGCGAGGATCGCCAACTCAAGAGTCACACGTCGATTGTTCACCCTCGCGTAACGCGATCGTCACCGGCCCTGTGATTCACCTGAGCAGGCGTGGCGAAGGCCGCCGTTCACTGTCCGTCCGTCACGGTCAGGGGGAGACCTCGGTCCCGGACGAGGGTCTTCATCACGATCGTGGACTCCAGCCGCCGTACGCCTGGAAGGGTGGCCAGGTGGGTGTCCCACAGCCGCTGATAATCCGGCAGGTCCGCCGCGATGATGCGCAGCAGGTAGTCCGGCGAGCCGAAGAGGCGCTCAGCGCGGATCACATGGGGGACGGCCACCACCGCGGTCTCGAACGCCGCCACCGTTGCGGCGCTCGTCGAATCCATAGTGACGAAGACCAGCGCCTCGAAGGTCAGCCCGACCTTGGCCGGGTCCAGTTGGGCGTGGTAGCCGGTGATGACTCCTTCGTGTTCGAGAGCCCTCAGCCTGCGGTGACATGGGGACACGCTCAGGCCCACCCGCCCGGCCAATTCGGTGAGTGTCAGCCGTCCGTCGCCTTGCAGTTGGGAAAGAATTTCGCGGTCAAGCAGGTCCATGGCGACATTCTTTCTCACGATCGGGCAGATGCGGGTGAAAGTGAGAAGCACTTATCGCAGATAGTCTTCTATTGTTCTCGCATCGACGAACACGGGGGGCGAGATGGCGATCGGATCACTGGCGGCGTTCTGGGTGGTGTCGTTCCTGCTCGTCCTGACTCCGGGAGCCGACTGGGCCTACGCGATCAGCGCCGGCCTGCGCCATCGGTCGGTCATCCCTGCCGTCGGGGGACTGCTGTCCGGCTATGTGATGATCACCCTCGTCGTGGCGGCCGGTGTCGCGGCGCTACTGGCCCGGACTCCGGGTGCCCTGGGCGTGCTCACCTACGCCGGAGCCGGCTACCTGGCCTGGCTCGGCCTCACCACGATCCGCCATCCACCCACGCCGCAGCAAGCAGCCGACGCCCCGGACAACTCCTGGATGGCGCAGTTGTGTCGTGGGGCCGCGGTCAGCGGCCTGAACCCGAAGGCGTTGCTGCTCTTCCTGGCGCTACTGCCCCAGTTCACCGATCCGGCTGGCCACTGGCCGGTCGCCCTGCAGGTGGCAGCCCTCGGCGGCCTCCACATTGTCTCCTCCGGCGTGGTCTACCTCGGTGTCGGCTCGGGATCCCGGGCAGTGCTGCGGACGCGTCCGGCGGCCGCCCGGGCCGTGGGTCGCTTCTCCGGCATCGCGATGACCCTGATCGCCATCGGCCTGTTGGTCGAGCAGTTGACTCGTCTCTGAGCAGAAGTGCGGGTCGTGACTGACCGTGGATCCGCGCGAGGGCCTGTACTGCGTGCGACTGGGCCCGCCCGCGCGCGCCACTCCGTGGGCGACTGAGCCGAGCCTGTGCCCAGCGGCGGGAACGGGCAGCCCCGGTAGCGCTCCCCGGGGGCGCTACCGGGGCTGGCCCGGGCTCCTCGTGTCAGCGACCGAGCTGTGGGTCGCTGCTGCTCGCGGCACCATTCTCGATGTGCCCTGCGAACGTCCGCGTCCAGCTGCCGTCGGAGGCCCGGAGGGTGACGTCGTACCAACCGGACGTCTTGCGCAGGTCCAGGGTGAGCGCTCCGTTCCCGTTCAGGCGTCGCTCGCCGCTGCCGTACGCGTCGGTGACGACGACCTCCTGGCCGGGCCTGCCGCTGAGCTTCAGCTGCAACTGATGGGACTCACCAGCCGTGGCGATGTCGGCGAGGAGGGTGCTGTCGCCGCGACCGGCGAGACGGCGGAAGAAGCCGTTGGGCCCGTGCACCTGCACGTCGTAGTCCCCGCTGACCGGCCAGGAAGCGTCCAGGGTCGCCCCCGCGGCCACCGTGCAGCTGTGCGGCGCACCGGCTGGCTGGATCAGTCGCGCCTGGAACTGGGCGCCCAGCTTGCCGTCGTTGTGGAAGGTGACCGCGATCCGGCCGGCCCGGGACCGCTCGGTCATGCCGAGGTCGTACCCGAGGGGACGTGCGGGGCGGACCCCCGACTCCTGCTTGGGCATGCTGGCGGCAGTGGGCGCGGTGGGGGAGTAACTGGCGTGGCGCTGCTTGTCCTTCGGGGCCATCCCGGCCGTGTTCGGCAGCGTGGGCATGGACCGGGTCGTGCTGAAGTCCAGGGCGGACGTCAGATCGCCGGCCACCGTACGGCGCCATGGGGTGATCTGCGGCTCCTTGACGCCGAAGCGCGACTCCATGAAACGGATGATCGAGGTGTGGTCGAAGGTCTCGGAGCAGACGAAGCCGCCGGTGCTCCAGGGAGAGACGACGAACATCGGCACCCGGGGACCCATCCCGTAGCTGCCGGCCGGGTAGCCCGCGTCGCCGGCCTTGCCGGGATAGAACTCGTTCTCGATCGACACCGTCGAGGCACCGGGGATCCGCGGTGAGTTGGCATGCGGCGGTACGAGGTGGTCGAAGAACCCGTCGTTCTCGTCGTACGTGATGAACAGGACGGTCTTGCTCCAGACCTCCGGGTCACTCGTCAGGGCGTCGAGCACCTTGGCGATGTACCAGGCGCCGAAGTCAGAGGGCCAGTTCGAGTGCTCGCTGAAGGCCTCGGGTGCGGAGATCCAGCTGACGGCCGGCAGGTTCCCGGACGTGACATCGGCGCGCAGGAGTTCGAAGTAGTCCTGGCCCTCACGGGCCTTGGTGCCGCGGCGGGCCTTCTCGTAGAGCGGTTCGCCGGGCTGCGCGTTCTGGTAGTCGTGGAAGTAGAGCACCGAGGTGTCACCGTAGTTGCCGATGAACGGGTCCGAGGTCCAGCCCCAGGACCCCGCGGCGTCCAGGCCGGTGCCCTCGTCCTGGTAGATCTTCCACGACACCCCGGCCTTCTCGAGACGCTGCGGGTAGGTCATCCAGTCGTAGCCCAGCTCGTCGTTGTAGAGGACGGGACCGCCGCCCTTGCCGTCGTTGCCGGTCCAGCCGGTCCACAGGTAGTACCGGTTCGGGTCGGTGTTGCCGATGAAGCCGCAGTGATAGGCGTCGCAGACGGTGAACGCATCGGCGAGGGAGTAGTGGAAGGTGAGGTCCTGGCGTTCGTAGTGGGCCATCGACAGGTCGCCCTTGGCGGGAATCCACTGGTCGTAGTTGGCGTCGTTGAAGGCCTGCTGGCCACCGCGCCAGCTGTGGTCGAGACCGGAGAGGAAGGCGCCGCCGAGGTCGGGCGCACTCGGGTGCCACGGCAGCACCTCGTGGTGGCTGTCGGCCTGGTGCCAGACGTTCTTGCCGTTCGGCAGGACAGCCGGGTGCGGATCACCGAAGCCTCGCACCCCGCGCAGCGATCCGAGGTAGTGGTCGAACGACCTGTTCTCCTGCATCAGCACGACGACGTGCTCGACGTCCTTCACGGTGCCGGTGCGGTGCGCCGGGGCGATCGTGGCTGCGCGGGCGATGCTCTGCTGCAACGCGGACGCGGCGACGCTCGCGCCGGCGACCTGGAGGAAGCGCCGACGATTCAGGTCGACCATGGAGGCTCCTTCGATGAGGCGAAATGTGCATCGCTCAGACTCCGCTCGCCCGGAGAACTTCACGCGACCTCGACGCGACATCGGATTGAACCTTGTGGACCGGCAGCCTGAACACGGGTGCCGTCCCGATCACGGATCCAGCACTCAGGGGAGCGCGGCGCGCGTCCGAGACTCCGTGCGGGAGTGCGGATGGAAGTGGGAGAGGAGGACGACACCGATGACCCCGAGGGCAGCGGCGACGACCATCATCACCGCCGCCGGTGGGGTGAGCGCCGCGCCCTCACCCAGCACAGCGATGCCGAAGAGAACAGCGACCATCGGGGCGGCCGCATTGGTGGTGCCCATGACGGTCTCGGCCGGGCCGTGCGCGTAGCCCTGCTGGGTGAAGGCACCGGCCAGCAGGGATCCGAGGACCAGAGCCACCCCGAGGGCCCAGAAGATGACCGAGCCCCGCCACGCCTCGTGCCGTACGTACTCACCGAGGACTCGTATCAGGCCGGACTCCTGCCCGAAGATGACCGAGCCGGCGCTCGCCCAGGCAAGGCAGCGCCACGCCCGTGGCCCGCGCCAGCCGAGGAGGGCCAGGAGACCGGCAGCGGCGAAGACGACCAGGACCCCTGCGACGACGCCCTTGTCGTCGTACGTGTCGTGGTCGACCGTGTGGGCGACGGCCACCAGGGTGAACCCGGCGGTGCCCGCCACCGTCAGACCGACGGCGGCCCACATCAGCGGCGGCACACGGAAGCGGTGGATGCGACTGGCCAGGATCACCGTCCACGGCACCGCGAGGACGGCGAGGGGAGCGACGACCGTCAACGGGGCCAGGACCAACGCCCCGACGGAGAGGACCGCGCCCAAACCGTTCAGTCCCGCACCCAGCCACCACCGCGGCGAACGGATCAGCGACCACAGCTGCCGTACGCTCAGGCTCTCCCGCCGGTGCGGTCCGCCGGACCGCTGGCCGACAGCCTGGTGCTGCAGGGTGGCGGCCACCGCGAAGACAACGGTCTTGCCGATCGTGAGCAGGATGGCCAGGGGAATGTCGTGCTGCATCGCGCCCCTTCCGGGATTCTCGAGGCTCACGTCCATCATCCGCGCCGCTGCCAGGAGAGGGTTGCTTGGGAGGGCAGCGGAGCATCCATACCGGATCTTGACCGAGTGTGGGGCGGACGTTGAGGAGACTCCCCAAGACTGGGGGCGCCCAGCACCGATCCCACACCGGAAGGCACACCCCATGTCCTTGACCGATCAGTCCCCGGACGTCCTCCTCGCCGACGAATCCGAGGCGCGTGGACGCAGTCCGCTCCTGGTCACGTTCGCCGGTCTCACGCTCGTCCTCGCGGTCGCGGCGTTCCTGTTGCCCGACCGCACCGTCGGACCGGGCGACGGCATGCTGTCGACCCACTACATGGGTCTGCTGGCCACCAACCAGCCGTGGAACCTCCTGATGTTCATGGCCGTTCCGGTCATCCTCGCCGAGACCCTGGCGGTGACCGAGCTGGTGATCCTGCGCGGCGGGTCCGTCGGGCCGGTCGTCGCCGGCCTGAACCGCTGGGCCGGGCTGATCGCCGGCCCGTACATGATCGCGGTCACCGTGCACCTGCTCCGCAACGCTGTCATCCCGCTGACCGCGACGGGTGGCTGGCGTGGAGCGGCCGACGTGATCGCCGTGTCGTTCTACCTGCTCGGAACGGTCCCGATGGTCGGGCTGACGCTCGTGGAGTTGGGCCTGGTCGGACGGACGCATGAGAGTGCGCGCACCTGGCACACCGTCTTCGTCGGCGCCTTCCTGGTGATCGCCCACGTGGCGATGATCGTCGGCATGCTCGATCCCACGGTCCTCGGCTGGCGCGCCTCGACCGGGCATACGATGCCCGACGGCAGTGTGATGCCGGGGATGACGCACAACTGAGAGCACTCATCCCTCGTCCGGGACGATACTGGCTGGCGTCCGGGCGTGAGGCGCCGGACCGTCCGGATCCCTGACGCTGGAAGGTGACCATGAAGTACCTGCTCCGTTACGCGATGGCCGAGGGTGTGGACCTGGCGAGGATCCGGGACCTGTTCCCGGCGCACCACGACCATTGGGCCGCCTACCAGGCGGACGGCACCCTTCTTGCGATCGGCCCGATGGAGGATCCCGCCGACGGGGCCCTCGGTGTCTTCACGACGTACGAGGCCGCCGAACGCTTCGCCACCGCCGATCCTTTCGTCACCGAGGGGCTGGTCGGACGATGGGACATCAAGGGGTGGCGGGAGGCGATCCTGGCTCCCCAGGAGGGCCCTCCGGCTCCTGACGCTCGGGGAGGCCGGCGGCGCGTACGCCGCCTCCCTCGTGCATCACTCCGGCAGCAGGGTGGACGCGAGGAAGCGGTAGGCCAGCTCGATGTAGGCGTCCGTCGGCCATCCCCGGTGCAGGACGAGGGACTCGTAGAGCTCGCCCGCGACGAGCAGGAGGATGTCGCGCACCTGGTCGGCCGTCAGGCCGGGGCGTACGTGGCCGCCCTCGATCAGGTAGGCGGCGTTGTGCGTCATCCGTGCCTCCCGCTGCCGCTCAACCTCAGTGAACATGCGGGCAGCGTCCGCGTCCACCTGGGCCGCCGCCCTCATCATCGCCTGGAGGGGGGCACCCAATTCGCTCACTTCGGCGGAGAGCACGGCCCAATTGCGCAGGATGACCCGCGGGTCGTGTGCGGAGGAGGAGACCTCGTCCGATCGGGTGTACGCCGGACGCTCGCCACGGCCGGCCAGCGCCCGGTCCCACACTGCGGCGGCCAGCTCCGCCTTGGAGCCGAACGCCTTGTAGATGAACTCGGGGCTGACCTCGGCGTCCCGGGCGACCTGGGCCACGGTCGTCGCCACGAAGCCGTCGGAGAGGAATCGAGCCCGGGCGGCGTCCAGGACCAGGAGGCGCCGCTTCTCCGCCGCCTCCCGACGACCGGCGCTGTCGTACCGGCGGGCGCTCCTCTGCGCAGCCGGCCGACTCCGTGGGCCAGTCCGGGCCCTGTTCGCCCCCTTGAATTCGTGGTCCATGGGATGCATCCTAGCTATTGGATACAAATAACTGTATCCAATGTCCGACGGAGGGCACCATGTCCCAGATCCAGGGCCTGCCACCGACGCTCGAGCGTCTGGTGACCGTCACCAACCAGCATGACCTCGATGGCTTGGTCGCGTGTTTCGCCGACGACTACCGCCTCGTCATGCCCAACCATCCTTCTCGCAACTTCGTTGGCCCCGGCCAGGTCCGACGCAACTGGGAACAGTTCTTCCGGGTCATCCCCGACATCACGACCACCATCAGGGCGGTGGCCGCAGGGCGCGACGACCAGTGGTGGACCGAGTGGGAGATGACCGGCACCCGACTCGACGGCGCGCCCCACCTCATGCGCGGCGTGATGATCTTCACCGTCGGCTCGGGTGAGTCCGATCTCATCCGCGCCAACCGCTTCTACGTGGAGCCGACCGATCCGGAGGGCTCTGGATCCGGCATCGACGCCGCGGTGGCGGCGCTGGTCGGGGGAGGTGAGTCCCGATGATCAGCATCGTGGGTGGGACGGGTCGCCTCGGTGGCCTCGTCGCCGTCAGGCTGCTCGCCGACGGCCACCGAGTTCGGCTGATCTCGCGGCAAGCTCATGCAGATATGCCGCAGGGTGCGGAGTTCGTGGCCGCCGATGTGCGTCGGCCCGAGACCCTGACGGCTGCACTCAGCGGCTCACGGGTGGTGGTGGCCGCCATGCACGGCGTGGATCCGGCCTCGGGGGAGTCGCCGGCCGAGGTTGATCGGGACGGCAGCACCGCACTCTTCGCGGCCGCCCGGGCGGAGGGTGCCGACATTGTGTTCGTCTCGATCCGTGGGGCCTCAGCGGACCATCCGATGGAGCTTGTCCGGATGAAAGGCCTCGCCGAGCAGGCGCTGCGCGCGGGCGAGTCGGCCCGGAAGGACTGGACGATCGTGCGGCCCACCGCTTACGTCGAGACCTGGGCAGATCTGATCCGGCAGACAGCTGCCCCTCGAGGGGTTCCGACGGTCTTCGGTAAGGGGCTGAATCCGATGAACTTCGTCACCGTGAACGATGCGGCGGTGGCCGTGACACGCGCCGTCACCGACGCGGGTCTGCGGGGCTCGGTGATCGACGTCGGAGGGCCGCAGGACCTCACCATGGTCGAACTCGCGCGCCTGGTCACGCATCAGCAGAAGGTCAACCACGTACCGCGCGTCATGCTGCGCATCCTGGGGACGGTGCTGGCCTCTGCCAAACCCGCCCAGGCCAGGCTGATCCGGATGAGTCTGCAGATGGACACGCTGCCCTTGACCTTCGACCCGGGCCCGGTCCGTGAGGCGTTTCCCTGGCTGCCCTGCACCCCGGTGCAGGAGGCCCTTGCGGGGGCAGGAGGAGTTGATCGCCGGCCTCGAACGGCAGCGTGACTCGATCCGCACCTCGGACGGCGCCCTTCCCTCGACTGAACAGTGTTCAAATAGGTGATGACAGGTCGACCCGAGCGGGAGGTTCGATGAGGGCAGGCCGAGACGGCATGGATCCTGACGATCCCCACGGTGCACCAGTCCGCGTGCTCGAGCGCGCGGATCCGGTGGCCGCGTTCTGGCAGGCTCATCGGGAAGGCGCCGACATCGCGCTCGCGACGTCGGGCACCACGTCCGGGACACCGCGCACCATCGTCCGGACCACCGCCTCCTGGGTGGACAGCTTCCCCGCGTGTGCACAGCGCCTCCAGCTCCAGACGTCCAGCCGGTTCTGGATCCCCGGCCCGTTGGCGGCCACCATGAACCTCTTCGCCGCCTGCCTGGCCACGTCAGTGGGTGCGGCGTGGAGCACCGAGCCGGCCGGCTGCACCCACGCCCAACTGACACCGACCCAGCTTCGTCGGCTGCTCGAGGACGCGCCGACTCCCGGCCTGCACGTCCTGGTCGCCGGTGATGCCCTCGAGCCGTCGCTGCGCCGGCTGGCCGAAGGTGCGGGGCTGTTGATCGACCACTACTACGGTGCCGCGGAACTGTCCCTGATCGCCTGGGGGCACGACGCCGGCGACCTGCGCCTCTTCGACGAGGTGAGCGCCGAAGCGCGAGAAGGGACCCTGTGGGTCCGTTCGCCCTGGTTGTCACGCCTCGTCACCGACGACCGGGGCTTCGCCACCGTCGGGGACCTGGTGCGCCTGGACGGTGACCACGTCGAGGTCCTCGGCCGCCCCGGGTCGGCCACCACGGCCGGGGCGACCGTGGAGCTGGCACCGATCGAGGCCGAATTGCAGGGTCACAGTCGCGGACGGCTCGTCGTCGTCGCCGTGCCCGACGGCCGGGTCGGGCAGGTGATCTGCTGTGCGACCACTGCCCAGGACCGCGCTAGCGTGCGGCAGTGGGCCCGTACGCACCTGACAGGCGCCCGGCGTCCTCGACGATGGATCGTACGGGAGCACCTGCCGATCACGCCGACGGGGAAGATCGACCGTACGCGGCTGGCCGACGAGATCGTGGCTGGCGACCGTCGGCGACAGGCCGCCCGGACGCGGCCACGACCGCAGGATGAAGGGGAACGTGGATGAGGGATCCGGAGGAGTGCCCGGTCATCGTCGACGCGTTGCGCACGCCGATCGGCACCGTCGGCGGAGCCCTGCGCGCGATCAGTGCCGGTGATCTGCTGGCGCCGGTCCTGGCGGAGCTGGCCGACCACTGCGACGCTCCGATCGACGAGGTCGTGATCGGCAACATCCGCGGCCCCGGTGGCAATCCGGCGCGCGTGGCGACACTGGCGGCGGGACTGGATGTCGCGACGCCGGCCGTGACGATCGACCGGCAGTGCGGTTCCGGGATGGCGGCCATCGAGTACAGCGTGGCGATGCTGAGCGGACCACGACAGGGTTTCCAGATCGCCGGGGGCACCCAGTCCGCCAGCACCCAGCCGCTCACCTTCTGGCCGGCAGCGAGCCCGGACGACGAGCCGCGGCAGTACTTCCGGGCGCCGTTCACCGACGCCGGACATGCCGACCCCGAGATGGGGGCCGCGGCGGATCTGCTGTCCGCCGAGCATGGCATCGGCCGGGAGCGCCAGGATGCGTACGCCGCCCGCTCCCACCAGCGCGCGGTGACGAGCGCCGATGCGGGGGCCTTCGCAGGCGAACTCGTGCCTGTCGGCGGCCTGGACCGGGACGAGCGTCCCCGCCGCGGGTTCACTACGCAACGGCTGGCCCGCTTCCGCCCCGCCTTCACCCCGGAGGGCACCGCCACGGCCGCCAACAGTTGCGGCGTCAACGACGGTGCGGCCGCCGTGCTCATCTGCGATGGGAGGACCGCCGCGCGACGCGGGTTGCCTGGACTGCGAGTCCTGGACGCGGTCACCGTCGGCTGTGATCCCGAGCGTCCCGGCTGGGGCATCGTCCCGGCAGTGCAGTGGTTGGTCGAACGTTCCGGGGTCCACCTCGACGACGTGGACCTGCTGGACTTCAATGAGGCCTTCGCCGGCCAGGTGCTCAGCTGCCTTGACGCCCTGGGCATCGATGAGCTTCGGAACTGCCCGCAAGGTGGAGCCATCGCCCTCGGGCATCCCTGGGCGGCCACCGGGGCGGTTCAGTTGACCCGGATGTTTACCCAGATGGTTCGGCACAACACGACGGGAGCACGGCTCGGTCTGGCCGCCATCGCCATTGGTGGGGGACAGGGCAGCGCGATGCTCGTCGAGGCCGTCTGACCCTGAGCGGCCCGTGGTGCGCCACGGCCCCGGTCAGGTGGGGTCCGCCACCGTCCCGGCGTCGTGGACGCGCATCACCTCGGGCATCACGTCGTAGATCGCCTCGACCACCCCTTGCAGGGCCACGGCGATCCGCCGGCCGGCCTCGGTGAGCCGGTACTCGACACGCTGGCCGGAGTGCTCGATCCGCGTGACGAGGCCGTCGGTGGTCAGTGTCGTGAGGGTGCGCGCCAACATGCGGTCGCTGATCCCCCCGACCGTACGGGCCGTCTCGGAGAAGCGGTGGGGACTGTCGATGAGGGCGACCAGCACCAGCGCCGACCAGCGGTCGACGACGTCGTCGACGATCTCTCGCGACGGGCAGTCGTGGTCGAACACATCGAATGGACGAGTCATGGTGGTCCCCTTGGATCCGTGGTGCTTACCTGAGTATAGTGCTTACCGTTCGTAAGTGCTATCGATTCATACGTACCGTTCGGAAGGAACTCCTAATGACCCTCGCAGTCACCGGCGCCACTGGCCACCTCGGCGGCCTCGTCATCGACCACCTGCTCGACCGCGGCACGCCGGCCGCCGAGGTGGTCGCCCTCGTCCGCGACCCGGCCAAGGCATCGGATCTCGCCGCCCGAGGCGTCGACGTGCGTGGCTTCGACTACGACCGGCCCGATCCGTCCGCGCTCACCGGTGTCGACTCGATGCTGCTGGTCTCCGGAACGGCGGTCGGGCAGCGTCTGCCGCAGCATACGGCGGTCGTCGATGCCGCGGTGGAGGCCGGGGTGGGCCGTCTCGTCTACACGAGCGCTCCGCGCGCGGACGCGTCGATCAACCCCGTCGCGCCGGACCACAAGGCGACCGAGGAGTACCTGGGGGCGTCGGGCCTGCCCCACGTCATCCTCCGCAACGGGTGGTACCACGAGAACTTCCTGGCTGACCTCGATGCCGCCGCGCACACCGGCCAGGTCCTCACCGCCGCCGGGGACGGCCGGGTGGCGAGCGCTTCGCGCAGCGATCTCGCCGAGGCCGCAGCTGTCGTGCTCGCCGGCGAGGAGACCGGGCGTACGTACACCTTGACGGGCGACGTCGCCTGGAGCTTCGAGGACCTCGCGGGGGATTTCTCCGCCGTGCTCGAGCGTGAGGTCACCGCGGTGCAGGTGGCACCGGAGGAGAAGTCGGCGGCGTTGGCCGGCGCGGGCCTCGACTCCGGTCTTATCGGCTTCCTGGTGGCCGTCGATGACGCCATCGCCGCCGGCGAACTCGCCGATCGCACCGGCGAACTCGCCGCACTCATCGGGCACCCGACGGCTCCGATCGCCGAGACCCTTCGCTCCCGAGCCTGATCCCCAAAAGCGACAAGGAGCGCCGCCGAGCCGGGTGGTGTGGTAGAGAGGGACTCCCTGCGGGCCCCCTGCCCGCCTCCTGGAGGAGAGCCGACATGAGGATCCGTCTCACCAGTGTCATGGTCGATGACCAGGACCGAGCTGAGCATTTCTACACCGACATCCTGGGTTTCGTGACGAAGCACGACATCCCGCTCGGCGACGCCCGCTGGCTGACCGTCGTCTCCCCCGAGGACCCGGACGGCACCGAGCTCCTGCTCGAGCCGAGTAGTCACCCTGCCGTCAAGCCCTTCAAGGACGCCCTCGTGGCCGACGGCATCCCGTTCGCCCAGTTCGCGGTCCAGGACATCCGCGCGGAACACGCCCGACTCGTCGGCCTGGGCGTGCGTTTCACCCAGGAGCCCGTCGACATGGGCACCGTCACCACCGCGGTCCTCGACGACACCTGCGGGAACCTCATCCAGCTGGTCGAATCGCACCTCTGACAGCCAGTGCTGGGCGGCCCGAGGGCCGGTGGCCTCAGACCAGTACGTGGTCGTTCATCACCGGCTCCAGCCCTCGGGCCCGCACAGCCGCACACACCTGCGCCAGGTCGCGGCCGTCGGCGATCTCGAACTGCTCATCGCCGGACGAGAGCCCCTCCGCGTGGTCGCCGACACCCGTGCTGACCCCGGCCGACACCTTGGTCGCCACGACGCCGATCACGTTGTCGCGGAACCCGGCCCGCTCCCGGGTCGAGACCGTGATGCTGGCGTACGGCAGGAAGAGCCGATAGGCGCACAGGATCTGGAAGAGCTGGCGCTCGTGCACGTCGCGGGCATTGACGGTGGCGTCGGCGACCGTGGGGCGCAACCGGGGGCAGGACAGGCTGATCTCCGCGGCCGGGTAGGCCTGTTGCACCAGGGACGCATGGAGCCCGGTCGCCAGCGCGTCGGTGTGCCAGTCGTCCAGGCCGAGCAGGGCGCCGAACCCCACACTGCGCATCCCGCCGCGCAGGGCCCGCTCCTGGGACTGGAAGCGGTAGGGGAAGCTGCGCTTGCGCCCCCCTGGGTGCAGCGGGTCGTACGCGTCCGGGTTGTACGTCTCCTGGTAGACCGACACCGCGTCGGCACCGGCATCGTGCAGCAGGCGGTAGTCGTCGGTGTTGACCGGCTGGATCTCCAAGCCGACCGTCCGGAACAGCCGGGCGGCTTGCCGGACGGCGTCGGCGATATAGGCGGTGTTCGAGAACTTGGGGCTCTCACCGGTCAGGATCAGGACCTCCTCGAAGCCGAGGTCCGCGATCGCCCTCAGCTCGGCCTCGATGCCCTCCGGCGTCAGCCGCATCCGGTGGATCCGGTTGTCCGCGGCGAAGCCGCAGTAGGTGCACAGATTCGCGCAGTAATTGGCGATGTAGAGCGGCGTGAAGAGCTGGATCGAGGTGCCGAAGTGGGCCCGCGTCTCGCGCTGGGCAGCGCCGGCCAGGTCCTCCAGCAGCGGGGCGGCGGCGGGGGACAGACAGGCGGCGAAGTCGTCGATCGTCCGGGTCCTATGGCTGAGGGCGGCCTTCACGTCGCGGCTGGTGAACACCGAGAAGTCGGTCTGCCCGACCCGGTCCAGCACCTGGTCCATCAGGCCGGAGCCGAGGTCCTCCTGCCGGGGGTAGAAACCCATGTGGTCGGTGTGCCTCATGCGGGCACCTCGTCGAGACCCATCTCGTCGAGAAACGCGGTGAGCGGGCTGGATGCCTCCCCGCCTCGTTCGAGGACCCGGCCGGGCCCGGCCAGGTAGCCCTCGCGGCCCGCCTCGATGGCCAGCCGGAACGCTCGCGCCATGGCGGGAATGTCGGACGCCGTGGCGATCGCGGTGTTGGCCATGATCGCGGTGGCGCCCATCTCCATCGCCTCGCACGCCTGGGACGGACGACCGATGCCCGCGTCGACGATGATCGGCACCTCGATCTCGTCGATCAGGATCTGCAAGAACTCCTTGGCGGCCAACCCGCGGTTCGAGCCGATCGGGGCGGCCAACGGCATCACCGCCGCCGCACCGGCGCCGACCAGGTCACGGGCGACGTTCAGATCGGGGTGCATGTACGGCAGCACGACGAACCCCTCGCCGGCCAGGATCTCGGTCGCCCTGATCGTCTCCTGGTTGTCCGGCAGCAGGTACTTCGTGTCACGGATCACCTCGACCTTCACGAAGTCACCGCAGCCGAGCTCGCGGGCGAGGCGAGCGATCCGTACGGCCTCCTCGGCAGTACGGGCGCCGGAGGTGTTGGGCAGCAGGGTGATGCCGGCCGGGATGTGGTCGAGGATGCTCGGTGCATCGGTGTTCGCCCGCCGCACAGCCAGCGTGATCATCTGCGCGCCGGCGTGGTCGAGCGCCGCTCGGACCAGTTCGAGGTTGAACTTGCCGGAGCCGAGGATGAAACGGGACGAGAACTCGTGTCCACCGAGGGTGAACGTGTCAGTCATGTGTTGTGGACTCACTTCCTACGCCGGCATGATCCGGACAGGTTCGACGGTCCGAGCGCGTCAGCTCGATCTCAGCCCCTGCTGGGGCACCCGCGGGATGTGAGAACGCTATACCCCGGCAAAGAGGCCACGACCGCGGGGTCGCCAGCGTGGGGTCGCAGCCCGCGGGTGAATGGCTGTTCCCGCCCTCGTGGCGTCGCTCAGACGTCTAGCCTGGAGGCAGTACGGACGAGGAGGCTGGGCGTGATGGGCAAGAACAAGAAGCAGTGGCGGGACCTTCCGCCGGCGGCGCGTGGCATCATCGCGGTCGGCGGGACCGCCGATCTCGTGCTGCGCGCGTGGGCGATCGTCGACCTCATCAAGCGACCTCAGGACCAGATCCGGGGCAGCAAGGCGGTGTGGGCGGTGGCCCTGGCCGTGGTCAACAGTGCCGGCGCCGTCCCCATCGCGTACTTGACCTGGGCGCGTCAGCTCCAGGACTGACGCGCGCCCGACGAATTCCGGACGGCCTGCGCCCGGGCCGAGTTCCGGCCTGCCCGGACGGTCACGGGGAGGGCTGCCGCTTCTGCGGGTAGATCGTCTCGTGCCGGGCGAGCATGGCGACGTACTGCGCGATCTTGCGTTCCCGGGTCTCCTGCCGCTTGACCGACGTGGTCCGGTAGATGAGGGCGTACCTGTTGGTCGAGGTGAGCATGTCGAACATCGCCTGTGCCTCGGGGACGGCGGCGATCGCGGCAGCAAGGTCCGCGGGGACCTCGGCCGTCGCGGCTCCGGCATAGGCCATCTCCCAGCGCCCGTCGGCCTTCGCCGCGTCGACAACGGCTCGGCCGGCGGGGGTCATCCGTCCCTCGGCCTCCAGTCGGGCGACCCGGTCCACGTTCGACTGCGACCATCGGCTGGTCCTGGTCCGTGGGGTGAAGCGGACGGCCGAGCTTCCGGCGTCCCGCGCCCGCAACTGTCCGTCGATCCAGCCGAAGCAGAGGGCTTCCTCCACGGCCGGCTCGTACGTCAGTGCGGTGACATCGCCGCCCTTCTTGTGCATCACGAGCCAGACCCCTGGGCTGTCGGCATGGTGGGCCTCGAGCCAAGCCCGCCATGCGGGCGCATCGGGGACGAGGAGTTCGGGCAGTTCCTGGGCCACGGTCACACCACTGACCGTTGGCGTCGGGCTGGCGAGTGATCCAGCCGGGGACTGTGCCGTTTGATCTCCGAGGCCCAGAAGACCATGAAGAGGCCCAGCTCCAGGGTCTCGGTCCACAGCAGGGCACTGGAGAGGTGAGCCAGTCTGAGGACGGCCCACAGCAGCGGACCGCCGGCCAGCATGCCCAGCGTCAGCGCTCGGTACAGGGCCAGGGTCCCGGGCCCCAGGTCGTCGTCACCCGACCGGGGGAGCTTGTGACGAGGGGCGACCACATGACTGGCGACCGCGACGCCGAGGTTCGTGATCAGGAGCACGGCCGCCGCCAGGTGCACGCCGGCGAACCTGCCGTTCACCTCAACGAGCCGCACGATGACCAGCCCCAGGTAGGCCACCAGGGCGAGGAGTGCGCCGAGCAACAACAGGCGCGTGCCGGTCGAGGTGGCATGCCACAGCCGGCCCAACGGCCAGGGGTCCTGCCTCTGGGCGCCGACGGCGAACACGAGGGCCACCACGAGGTAACACACCAGGATCGCTCGCAGCGCCGTCGCGGGTGAGGTGCTCGCGGCGAGGTGGACCGAGGACGTGGTCGCATCGAAGTCGTACGGGACGAAGGCCACGAACGGTGCGTAGAACCCGGCGGCGTTGAGGGCGAAGTCCTCCAGGTCGGAGGTGCCGCGGAAGGCGATGATTCCCATCGCAGTGGCGAGCATGCAGCCCACGAACACGTCGCGGGTGGGGCCGCCGTAGTAGGCGGAGATCGAGTCGTTGAGCCGGCCCGCCAGGATCGAGAACACGATGATGGCCAGGGCGAGCAGCGAGATCGGCGCGAAGATGAGGATGCGCAGTGTCCGCTGCCCGTCCTCGCCGTCACTCGATCGTCCGAGGCTCTCCATGGAGGCATCCTGCCATCCCGGACGCCGGGCGGGTCACGCCTTGGCCGCGAGCCGGTCCAGATCGGTGTCGATCTCGGCGGGCGACAACCGTGGACCGAGGGCCCCGCACCCGGCGACCAGCACCGCTCCCAGAGCGAGTAGCCCGACGGGCGCTCCCTGGTGGCCGAGCCACCTCTCCAGCGTCGGCAGGTAATAGGGATAGAGGGCCGGTCCGACGATCGACAATGAGTAGGCCGTGCCGTACGCGGTGGCTCGGACGACGGTGGGGAAGCGCTCGTTGATATAGGCACCGATGGGGCCGTACGCGGTGACGGTCACGATCTGCAGCACCGCCGCGCCCACGCCGGCCGCGACCGCCGAAGGCGCTGACCCCAAGATCCACCACCACAGCACCGGTCCGCCGATCAGTCCGGCCAGCCCCCAGACCACGAAGAAGCGGCGCCGCCCCAGCAGGGTCGACCAGTGACCCGCCAGTGCCATCACTATCGCCTGCCCGACCGAGGCGATGGCCATCGCCAGGGCGACGCCCGAGGCGGACAGGTGCAGATCGGAGGTCAGGCGTTGGGCGAGGACGATGACGGTCAGGTTGGTCATGATCCACAGGCCCGTCATGAGCCCGAAGATCTGCCAGAAGGCGGCCGCCCAGTGCCCGAACAGCACATCCGCGAGACCGGCGCGCGGGCCCTCCGCCTGCGACTGCCGATGCTGGATCGGCGCGTCAGCCACCCGCAGCGAGTAGTAGACGAGCATCCCGACCGAGGCGACCGCACCGAGGAGGAACGACAGGCGCCAGCCCCAGTCGGCGTACGACTGCGGGCCGAGCAGGGCCAGCAGGAGCAGCGTCACCAGCGCGATGGTGGCCTGCGCCGAAGGTGACATGGCCATGATCAGGCCGGAGCCCTTGCCCCGCTCGCGGGGTCGTGACCACTCCATCGCCAGGGGGATGGCGGAGGTGTATTCGCCGGCGAGGAAGATGCCGCCGAGGAAACGGAGGGCGATGACGAGCCCGATCGCCCACAGACCGATCTGCTGGTGGGTCGGGACCAGCGCGATCCCCAGGGTGCAGGCCGCGGTGCCGGCGATGGCCAGTCGGGTCGTCGCCGTACGGCCGTACGTGTCGGAGATCCGCCCGAAGATGATCGCGCCCAGCGGGCGCCCGATCAGGGTGGCCATCACGACGTACGCAGCAGTCGCCCCGACGGCCGAGCGTCCCGCCAGCGACGGCAGTGCCGGGCCCAGCGCGACCACGGGAAGGAAGATGTCGAACTGGTCGACGAAGTTGCCCAGGATGCCGCCACGGACGGCGGCGCGACTGGCTCGGGGCAGGTCCGGGGCGATGAGGCCGCGGCGTGAGCGGCGCACCAGCTTCATCGCTGCCCTCTCTTCCTTCGACGGCTCGACCCGGTGCCGCAGAGCCTCAGGAGTTGTTCGGCCAGTCCGGCGGGGTCGGCTGGTCGGGGTCCTCGTGCTCGCCCGGGTGCTCCGGGTAACGATCCTTCGGACGGTAACCCAGTTCCAGCATGGTGTTGGTCACGTCCCAGCGACGATTCGGATTGTCCGAGATGGCGTAGTAGAGGCCGAAGGTCACGTCGGCCTCGATCGCGCAGCGGACCACCTGCTCGGTGTCGTCCTCACTGAGCCACATCGCGTGCAGTAGGTCGATGTCGCGGTCGTCGGGGTCATCCGTCGACCAGCCGATCCGCAGCGCGATGAAGTCGAGACCGTACGTGTCGTGGTAGAAGCGGCCCAAGGCCTCGCCGAACGCCTTCGAGACCCCGTACAGCGAATCCGCCCGGGGGAGGGTCGTGGGATAGACGGGCCACTCGCCGAGCTTGTCGTACATGCCCATCAGGTGATTGGACGAGGCGTAGACGATCCGGCGGACGCCGCGCGTCCTGGCCCCCTCGAGGACGTTGCGCAGCCCGATGATGTTGGCTGCCAGGACGTCCTCCCAGGACGAGGTCGGTGCCGACGCTCCAGCCATGTGGATGACGGTGTCGACGCCATCCATCAACGCAGCGACGGCCGCCTCATCGGTGAGGTCGGCCAGGTGAAACCGTTCGGCCGTCTCCCCGGAGGGGGCTGTATGCCCGTGCAGCACCAGCTCATAGTCGGCGTCGAGCCGCTCGGACAGCAGCGACCCGATCCCACCCGTCGCGCCTGTCAGTAGCACTCGACGTCTCGGGTCCGTCGGGGGCCGGAGATCTTTCGGATCCTGAGGAGTCACACTCATGCCTGCTCGTTTACCCACCGTTCGCCGCGTCAACCGCAGGCATCTCGGATGTGTCAGCCCTTCCCCTCCGGCCGTCCCATCGCTTGACTTGGCGCATGGAGGCACGAGTGTGGTTCACCACGGCGGCGGACGGGTTCCTGGCGGTCGTGGACGGGATCGAGCCCGACAGGTGGGAACGACCCGGTCTGGGCGTGTGGGATGTCCGTTCCCTCCTCGGCCACGCCGCGCGGGCCTTCGCGACGCTGGAGAGCTACCTGCGGCCCGGCACGACCGGAGACGTCGCCCTGCCGGCGGCGGTCGACTACTACCGGGCCGTACGATCGGGGCTCTCCGACCCCGCGCAGGTCGCCGAGCGCGGTCGACAGGCCGGCGAGGCCCTCGGGCCGGAGCCGAGGGCCCGTGTCCACGACATCGCTCAGCGCGCCCAGTCCCTGGTCCGGGACTGCGCCGACGACACGCTGGTCGAAACGCCGGTCGGCGCGATGACGCTGCGGGGGTATCTACCCACCCGTGCTTTCGAACTGACCGTGCACGGCATCGACCTGGCCCGGGCGACCGACCAGCGGATCCCCACCGCCCTGGTCGATGCCGCTGTGCCCGCGATGGACCTCGGCGCCGCGATGGCCTCTGCCGAACAGCGCATCGAGCTACTACTGGCGATGACCGGGAGGACGACGCTTCCCGAGGGCTTCAGCGTGGTGTGAGGACGCGGACGTTTCCGGCATGCCAGCATCGACCTGAGCCCTGAGTACGCGGGAGACGCACAGGGACACGGCCAATGACCCCCGGAAGGGCCGCCGGCCATGGTGAGCTAGGCGTATGCATGGAGCAGTCATCTACGGCAAGCAGGACGTCCGCTATGAGGAGCGTCCGGATCCGACCATCCTGGAACCGACCGACGCACTGATCCGCACGGTCGCCGCCTGCGTCTGCGGCTCCGATCTGTGGCGCTACCGCGGCATCGCCCCCGTGCCCCGGCCGAAGCCGATCGGACACGAGTACTGCGGCATCGTCGAGAGCGTGGGGGAGGCGGTCCGTACGATCACCCCCGGACAGTTCGTGGTCGGGGGGTTCCTGCATTCGGACAACAGCTGCCCGATCTGCCGCAAGGGTGCGCACGCCAACTGCCAGCACGGCGGCGGCTACGACGGTTGCCAGGCCGAGAAGATCCGGGTGCCGCACGCCGACGGCACGCTGATCGCCACTCCCGAGGTGCCCTCAGACGAGCTGGTGCCCAGCATCCTGGCCCTGTCCGACGTGATGTGCACCGGGTGGCACGCGGCGGTGAGCGCCGGCGTCGGACCGGGTACGTCGGTGGCCGTGGTCGGCGACGGAGCCGTCGGCCTCAGCGCTGTCCTGGCAGCGGTCCAGCTCGGCGCCGCGACCGTGATCGCGATGAGTCGGCACGCCGACAGGCAGGCGATCGCCCGCGAGTTCGGGGCGAGCGATGTGATCGCGGAGCGGGGCGACGAGGGTATCGCCCGGGTGAAGGAGCTCACCGAGGGCATCGGCGCGGATTGCGTCCTGGAATGCGTGGGCACCGAGGACGCCCGCCTCCAGGCCGTCGGTGCCGTCCGTGACGGCGGCCAGATCGGACTCGTCGGCGTCCCGCACGGCGAGCTACCGGTGGACCAGCTGTTCTGGCGCAACGTGGGCATCAAGGGGGCCCGGCCCATGTCCGGGCCTACCTTCCCCACTTGCTGGACCTCGTCCTCGCCGGGACCATCAACCCCGGACGGGTGTTCGACCTGGAGCTGCCGCTCTCGCAGGTCGCCGAGGCGTACGCCGCGATGGATGAGCGGCGCGCGATCAAGGTGCTGTTGCGCCCCTGACGGGGTGGACGGCGGTCGTCACGCGGCTCAGTGGGCCCGGACGAGCCCCGTGACGCTGCCCCAGGCCACGGTGTGGTCCGCGATCTCGTCGAGCACGTGCTGGGTGGAGGAACCGCGGCTGACGGCGTCGAGGGCGTACACGGCGAAGACGTAGCGATGCGTGCCGGAGGGGGACAGGGCGGGTACCAGCCGGGCAGCCGGCCACTGTTCGGCATCTCCCGGGCGCCCTGTGGGGCAGCGCCCTCCCGGAACCTGCCGTCGTGAGGCGGCAGGCCGGTCACCAACCAGTGCAGGAAGGGGCCGTGCGGCGCGTCGGGATCACTGACGACCACGGCTACCGACCTCGCGCCGGAGGGAATCCCCGACCAGGCGAACCCGGGCGAGACGCCTTCCCCATGGCAGGTGAAGCGCAGCGGGATCGGCCCACCGTCGGGGAACTCCGGGCTGGTGACCTTGACCGTACGGGTCAACGATGGCTGGGGAATCTTCATGGCGCCTCCTCGCAACATCCCCAGTATCGACCGGGAACGGCGCGGGGACCCGACCGAAGGGGAAAGGGCCCCGCACCCCGACCAGGAAACGGGCCGGGCTGCGTCGTCCTACCTACCGTCGCAATCCTCGGGGCCCGACGGCCAGCCGATGGCCTCGGCGGCCTCGACCCGGCGCCGCGGCAGGGTGGTGGGCTCCTCGAGGTGGACGGCGCCGCTGGGCAGGAGGCCCGCTCCGCCGAAGCGGCGCATCACCCGCCACTGGGCCAGCACGTCCTCCCCGACATGGACCGGCGGCAGCCTGCGCCAGAAGTCGAATCCGCCGACCGCCTCGAGCGCGTCGCGGCGATAGAGAACACAGCCGCCCACCCAGGCCACCCGGTAGGTGAGCCAGCCGTCGTCGGGCAGGTCGGTGTCGGCAGCGACGTGCACCAGGTTTGCGGCATTGTGCAACGAGTGCCGGGCAAAGGCGTCGGTGTCGCGGGTGATGGTCTCGGGGGCGACGGCGCCGCCCCAGGGCTCGAAACCGACGAGCTCGGAGGGTCTGCGATCGCCCAGATGGGACAATCCCTGCACCGCGGATCCGACGAACCCGCCGCCGATCCGGGTCAGCGCCTCGTCGAGGCGTGCCAGCAGACCCGGCTCCAGCCAGACATCATCGTCGAGGAAGAGCACCCGCGCCGTACGGGCCTGCTCCAGCAGGTACTGCCGCTGCTCCGCCATCCCCCGCGGAGGCAGGTGGCGACAGACGTCGACCTCCCGGCCCTGGGCGCGCAGCACCCGCAGCATGGTGGCGACCGGCGGTGCATCCTCGGCCGGAGTGTCGGACTGGTCACTGATGACCACCCGGAAGGGTGGATCGTCCTGGGCAGCCAGACCCGCCAGGGTGACGGCGAGCGCGGCAGCGCGGTCCTTGGTCGGGATCAGGACGTCCATGGCAGGGTCCGGGTGGTGGTCGGGCGGCGCTCCCCACTCGGCGGAACCACGCCTGCTGGGTCGCGTCCGGGTGACATCGCTCGGGTCTCGGCGGTCATCGGCCATGGGTCCTCCTGTCGTCGCGGAACCTGTACCCCGTCCGGGCTCCTCGACACAGGGACACCCCACGAGAGGGCCGTCCCGCCGCACAAGGACGGAGCGGCTTCCTGCCTCCCTCGCCACCGCGCTGGCATCGAGCGCATACCTGGGGTTTCAGTGGGTATGGACACGGTGATGGTTGCGCGGGCGGGAGGCCTCACCGTCGATCCGTGCCGCACACCGTGGAGGCCGCGTCGACGAACATCCCAGGAGGGGCGATCATCATGCCTGACCAACCCGAAGTCCTGCCCAGCCAGGTGAGCTATCACGTCGGCCCGTTCGACCGGTTCGCGTCGCGCGCCTCCAGTTTCGTGAGCCGCGCGTGGTTCTTCGTCGCCTGTGTGCTGCTGGTGGTCGTCTGGGCGCCGAGCATCCTCATCCTGCATGACGTCGACGTCTGGCAGCTGGTGATCAACACGATCACCACGATCGTGACTTTCCTGCTCGTCGCCCTGCTGCAGAACACCCAGGTGCGCACCGACAATGCCACCCAGCAGAAACTGAACGCCGTGGCCATCGCCTTGGGCGAACTGCTCGACGAGCACGCCGCGGCCGGCTCCGAGAGGCTCCGGGAGGCGAGCCGGGAACTGCACCGCTCGGTCGGTCTGGAGGAGCACGAGAGTTCCTGACAGCGCGGGCGCGGGCCGGCGTCAGTCGCCGCCGTTGACGCGGATCCGGCGGACGACCTCCGAGGTGGAGTGGTCCGGCACGTAGTCGAGGATGGCCACCTCACCGCCGTACGCCTCGACGGCCGGGGTTTCGGCCAGGGTGTCGGGACTGTAGTCGCCACCCTTCGCGTACGTGTCGGGGCGGAGTCGCTCGATCACGGAGACCGCGGTGTCCTGCGAGAACACGGTCACGTGGTCGACGCAGCTCAGGGCGGCCAGCACGGCTGCGCGGTCTGCGGCCGGATTGATGGGCCGATCGGGACCTTTCAGGCGGCGGACCGACTCGTCGTCATTGATCGCCACGATCAGCGCGTCCCCCAGATGCCGGGCCTGCTCCAGGAAGCGGGTGTGCCCCCGGTGCAAGACGTCGAAGCACCCGTTGGTCAACACCACACGCTGGCCCTCGTGGTGGTAGACCTCCACGCGCCGGACCAGGTCCTCGAGGTCGATGACGACGTTCCCGAGGCCTCCGAGGTACGTCTCCATGTCGGCGGTAGTGCACACCGATGTCCCCTGTCGCTGGACCACGACGTCAGCAGCGGCCTGGGCGAGGTCCAGGGCCACCGGGGCCGGCAGACCCGACGCGAGGCCGAGGGTCAAGCAGGCCACGAACGTGTCCCCGGCGCCGGACGCCTGCTTCTCGCTGGTGGGGCGCGCCCAGGTGCGGTGGTCGGTGATCCGACCGCCCCCGCCACGCCCCCCAGCAGTCTGGGCGGTGCCCAGGGCGACATCGTCCCCCGGGAGGGCGAGCGTGCCGTCCCGGTCCATCGTCACGACGACACACCTGGCCCCGGTGGCCTCGAGCAGTGTCTGTCGATGCGCCCGCATAAGTGCCGCCCGGTCGGGCGACGCCGCGACGCCCACGAGCAGACGCAGGGCCTCCTCGGCGTTGGGCGTCGCCACGTCGGGCCGCAGGTCGCGCCACCGGCCGACGTCATGCGCATCAACCACCACGAGCGGGGGACGGGCGCCGTGGGCATCAACGTCTCCGGATCGGCGTCCGGAGAGCAGCCCCAGCAGACACTCGCGGACGGCGCCGTCCAGCGTTCCGCCGCCGTAGTCACACACCAGTACGGCGTCGGCGCTCGGCAGCACCTCGGCCAGGCGGGCGGCCAGCTGCCGCTGCACCGCTTGCCCCGGTCCGTTCCCCGCTTCGTCGAGCCGGGCGACGATCTGGTCGCCGGCGACGATCCGGCTCTTCGTCGTCGTGGTGGTGTCCGGGTCGGCCAGCAATCCCGAGCAATCCACACCGTCGCGTTCGAGGAGGCGCCGGAGACTGGTGCCGGCGGCATCCGCTCCCGTAACGGCGACCAGGGAGACGACGGCGCCAAGACACGCGGCGTTGAGGGCGGTGTTCGCCGCACCACCCGGAGCTTCCTCCCGGTCATGGACCTCGACCACCGGCGCCGGCGCCTCGCGGCACATCCGCCGGACATCGCCGTGCCACCAACCGTCGAGCATGACGTCTCCGACGACCACGACCCGTGGGGCTGCCTCGGCGATGAGCCGGGGAACCTCGGCGGAGGGGGCGGCCACCTTCGCGAGCCGTGACCGCTCGGGCCCGGCCGTGAGATCCTGGGTGATCGTCATCGTTCCTCACCTGCTCCGACCCGGAAAGCCGTGGGGATTGCTTCCCCAGCAGCCGTCCCGATGCCTAGTGTGCTGACATGGATGGGAGACCTCAGGCCATCGGCCCGCTGCATCCCCGTTTCTCGGGGATCCGACGGATCGCCGTCCTGCGCGGTGGCGGCCTGGGGGACGTACTCTTCACCGTCCCAGCGCTCCACGCGCTCGCGCAGACCTACCCGGAGGCCGAGATCACCTTGCTCGGAACGCCGCTCCACGTCGGCCTGCTCGAGTCGCGGCCCGGCCCCGTCCACACCATCGAGGTCCTGCCGTACGCCGAAGGGGTACGACCGGGCCCGGAGGACCACGACGAGGTCGACGCGTTCCTTGCCCGGATGCGTGAGCGGGAGATCGACCTGGCGGTCCAGCTCCATGGGGGCGGGCGATTCTCCAATCCGTTCCTGCTGAGACTCGGCGCCCGCCACACCATCGGGACCCGCACCCCGGACGCCGCCCCGCTGGAACGCAGCCTCCCGTACGTCTACTACCAGCACGAGGTCCTGCGGGCCCTCGAAGTGGTCGGCCTGGCGGGGGCTTCGACGGACTGCGTGGTGCCGCTGCTCGCCGTCACCGACCGGGATCTCGAGGCCGCGAGGCCGGTGCTGGAAGATCCGTCGCCCGGCCGGTCCGGACCGCGCCTCGCCCTCCACCCGGGCGCCTCGGACCCCGCCGGCGTTGGCCGGTCGAGCATTTCGCCATGCTGGCCCGGTGGGCCGCCGAGGACGGCTGGGAGGTGCTCGTCATCGGGGACGAGGCCGATCGGACACTCGCGGAAGAGGTCGTCCGGGGGGCCCTCGACGACGGTCTGGCCGAGGCCGCCCGCGCGGGCCGACGGGAACCCGCCGCAGCGTGGGGGCCGGACGAGGGCCGCCGCCTGGACCGGGTGGACCCTGTCTCCGCGGCGCCGGGCACCGTACGCTCGGTCGCCGGGCAGCTCAGTGTCCGGGGTCTGGTCGGCCTGCTCGCCGGATGCGACGCCATGGTCGGCAACGACAGCGGACCGCGCCATCTGGCGCAGGCCGTCGGCACCCCGACGGTGGGGATCTTCTGGATCGGCAACACCGTCATGGCGGCGCCGCTGGGCAGGGCGGAGCACCGCATCCATTCGGGTTGGACGACGCATTGCCCGGTCTGCGGCACCGACCTGACCCAGCTCGGCTGGACCGCGACCGACTGCGGGCACGTGGTCGGCCTCAACGACGCGGTCCGTCCCCAGGACGTCTACGCGGACGTCCTGGACCTGCTCGAGGCGAGGGTCTCCGAGGGTCCCGCCCGAGGCTGAGGGTCCGTCCCCGCGGGCGCCCATCACGGCCACGAGTCCTCCAGTTCCGGGGCGACCAGCAGTTCGCGCACCTCGCAACCGGGGGGTTGCGTGAGGGCGAAGATGACGCTGCGGGCCACGGCCGACGGATCGTTGAGCCGCGAGGTGTCAGCCGGGCGGTACTGCTCGGCCCGGTCATCGAAGAAGTGAGTGTCCATCCCCCGGGGATGAGGGTGGTGACACCGATGCGGCCGGCGGTCTCGGCGGTCAGCGCGCGGCTGAAGCCGAGGATGCCGAACTTGGACGCGCAATACGCGGTGGCATCGCTGACGCCGCGCAGGGCGAGGGTCGAGGCAACGGTGACGACGCGACCGTGGGAGGCGAACAGGTGGGGAAGTGCGGCGCGGACCACGTTGACCGTCCCGAGCAGGTTGACGGCGATGACCCGGTCCCATTCAGTGGCCGGAACATCGTCCAGAGCACCACAACGGTCGATACCGGCGGCGGTGACGACCGCGTCGAGGCCGCCCAGTTCGGCGGCCGCGGCACTGATCGCCTGCTCGACCGACACGCTGTCGGTGACGTCGACCTGATAGGTGCGGCTCGAGGTGTTCTCGGTCGGGGCGAAGTCGAGGACGACGGGGGTGCCGCCGGCCGCTTCCACGGCGGCGACCACCGCGGCGCCGAGTCCCGACGAGCCGCCGGTGACGAGGACACGCCCCGGCCCCTGCTGTTGCGGCGAGGCGGCCGCGTCGGGCTGGGTCCGTACGGTCGAGCTTGTCATGGTCGTTTCCTTTCGGGGTTCAGCTGTCAGTGGAGATTCGCTCCAAGACGGTCACCAATGAGGTGGTGGATCGGCCCGGATGGAACGGCACCGCGACGCACCGGCCGCCCCACTCGCTGAGCAGTCGATGTTCGGGGAGCAGTTCGGGGATGTAGTCGCCGCCCTTCACCCAGATGTCGGGCCGCAACTCGTCGAGGATGCGCAGTGGGGTGTCCTCGTCGAAGATCGCGACCGCATCCACGCAGTCGAGGGCCAGCAGCAACTCGGCCCGGTCGTCCTGGGGCATGAGTGGTCGCTCCGGCCCCTTGAGCCGGGTCACGGAGGTGTCCGCGTTGAGACAGACGATGAGGGTGTCCCCGAGGGCACGGGCTGCCCGCAGGGTGCGGAGGTGACCGGCGTGCAGCAGATCGAAGCAGCCGCCGGTGGCGACGACCGTTCCGCCGGCTTCCTTGACCCGGCGGACGATCTCGACCGGGTCGGGGCAGCGGGTCGATCCCGCCCGGACCTCGTCGACAGGCCCTGCAGTGGGTGACGTCAGGGCACCCACGCCGCCGTGCCGGAGGAAGTCGGCCGTCCCGGCGATCGCGGCGGCGATGGCGTCCACCAGATCGGCATCACCACCTGCGGCGAGCGCGACGGCCAGGCCGGCGGCGAAGCTGTCACCGGCCCCGCAGGTGTCGACGTCGCCCACGGCGGGTGTGGGTACGTGGTGCCCCCGGTCGAGCGGCCGTCGTGCAGCCAGGCCCCGTCGGCTCCCGCCGTGACGGCCACCGCGTCCGCCTGCCACATCTTTCGCAGCCTCTCAGCGGCCTGCCCGGCTGCGCTGCTGTCACTGTCGGGGGGAAGGCCCGCGAACCCCAGGGCCTCGGCGAGGTTGGGCGTGGTGACCCTGATCCCCGGCACGGGGTCAGCGCCGCGGGGATGAGGATCCCAGACCACGGGGAGGCGCTCTGCGCATCGAGCGATGGCCACGCGGATCATGCTGTTGGCGAGCAGGCCCCGCCCGTAGTCGGCGACGACCACGGCGTCCGCGCCGTCGAGGGCGGCCACCATCTGCGGTGTCGCCGACGGCACCGGGGCGGTCCCACAGCCCTCGTCGACGCGTACGACAGCGCAGCCGTCCTTGAGCACCCGGGTCTTCACCGGTGTCGGGGCACCTGACGGGCCGGCGACCACCTCCACACCGCGGAGGCAGCGGCGCAGACTCCGAGAGGCCCCGTCGTCGGAGAGCACCGTCACCAGGGTCGTGCCGTGACCTGCGGACGCCAGCAACCGCGCCACCAACCCGGCGCCTCCGGGCCGTACGGTGCTGCGCGCGACATCCACCACTGGTGCGTGGCCGTCCGGGCTCAGCCGGGTGGAGGGGCCGTCGAGATCCTGGTCGAGCAGGACGTCTCCGATCACGACGATATTCACGCGTGGTCCCTCCCCGCCGGGCGGTCCCGGCGCGCATGCGCGACCGAGGCGTCGAAGGCCCTGCACAGGGCGTGCAGGGCGATCAGGTGGCACTCCTGGACGCTGGCCGAGGGTCCCTCGATCGCCACGTGGTCGTCCGTGGCGGCGGCGAGGGGGTTGGGCGTGGGGCCGGTGAGCGCCCACGTGGTGATGCCGAGCTCGTGCGCCCCCTCGGCCGCGCGCAGGAGGTTGCGGCTCTGCCCGCTGGTGCTGAAGAGCATCAGGATGTCCCCGCGCCGACCGTGGCCCTGCACCTGTCGGGCGAAGACCTCGTCGTAGCCGTAGTCGTTGGAGATGGCGGTCAGCGTGGAGGTCTCCGCATGCAACGAGATCGCGGCGAAGGACTCGCGCTCACCGTCGAAGCGACCGACCAACTCCGCGGTGAGGTGCTGGGCCTCGGCAGCAGATCCGCCGTTGCCCGCGGCCAGCAGGCGGTGTCCGTCGAGGAGCCGATCGCTGAGGACCGCACCCCAATGCGCCAGGCGTTCGGCAGACCCGCGCAGCGAGTCCAGGGAGTGCGGGACCTCGTCCAGGTGCGCACGGACGAGGTGGGCCACATCGGGGCCGACGGGTGTCAGCGAGGGGACTGCCCTCAGGTACGCGGTCATGAGGCCACCTCGGTCGACAGGGAGAAGTCCGGTGCGGCGGGCGGCACGCTGCTCTGCGCCAGCGCGTCAAGATAGGCGGCCTCGGTCAGGGCAGCCACGTGGTCCCAGGAGTACCCGGCCTCTACCCGGGCCCTTCCTGCCGCGCCCAGCTCACGACACGTGGCCGGGTCCTCGAGCAGTCGTCGGAGCGCCGCCGCGAGGGCCTCGGGGTCGCGGGGTGGCACGTGGATGCCGGTGACTCCGTCCACGACAGAGTCCTGCAACCCACCCACTTGGGCGACCACGGCGGGCACTCCACAGGCCATCGCCTCCAGCGGGACGATGCCGAAGGGCTCGTACCACGGAGTGCACGCCACTGCGGTGCAACTGCGCAACAGTGCCGGCATCTGCTCCCGGGAGAGCTGACCACGGAAAACCACGTGGTCCGACACACCGAGCTCGTCGGCGAGGTCCTGGAGGCGTCGGGCTTCGGGGTCCTCCTGCAGACCGCCGGGGCCCGCACTCCCGCCGACCACCTGGAGCTCCACGTCGCCGACCCCCTGGTCGATCAGGCTCCGCAGGGCTTGGAAGGACAGATCGACGCCCTTGCGCGGAACGAGCCGTCCGATCACGGCGATCCGTCGCCGATCGGTGGGCTCGGCGGGTCCTTGCGCGGCGAACTCGCTGAGGTCGACGCCGCAGGGGGCGATCGAGATACGTGCGGGGTCGGCGCCCATCGCCGTCAACTCGCGCACTTCGTCGGGGCAGGTGGCGACGATGCGGTCGACCTGGCGCGCCACGCCGGGCTCGAGCCAGAGCCGCTCGGAGGGACTGGTGTCCGCGGCCCCTTGGTGGCGACGCTTCACCGTCCCTAGGGCATGGAAGGTCTCCAGGACCCGGAGCGGGACGCGAGGGCCGGAGAGACGAGCGGCCTCCAGGGCGGCGACGCCCGACATCCAGAAGTGGGCGTGGACGACGGCCGGTGGCTTGCGCCGCCAATCCGCCGCGACACCCCTCGCCAGCGCCGGCATGAACTCGAGCAGGTCATCCTTGGGGATGTGCCGGGCCGGGCCGGCGTCCACGTGGACGACCGTCACGTTGGGCATGGCCTGGACCCGGGTCGGGAGCGCGGGGTCGTCGCGGCGGGTGTAGACGACGACGCGGTGACCTCGCCGCCCCAGGGCCGCGGAGAGCTCGGCCACGTGGACGTTCTGGCCGCCGGCGTCCACTCCGCCGATGGCGGCCAGAGGGCTGGCGTGTTCGGAGATCATGGCGATTCTCATGCTGAGTGTCCTTTCGTCGCGACGGTCCGGGGCGGTCGTGCCCAGGCGTCGTCCAGTACGTGGTCCCAGTCGCTGAGGAAGCGCTGCAGCCCGTAGCGGGCGAGGGCAGCTTCCCGAGCAACTCGTCCTCGGCGACGGGCCTCGTCCGGGTCGGCCAGGAGCCGTGCCGAGGCCCGGACCAGCTGGTCGACGTCGGTGGAGATGGCTCCCGCATCGGGTGGGACCGCGCGGGAGGCCTCGGTGGTGTCGAGTACGACGACCGGCATGGCCAGATGCATGGCCTCGAGCAGGGACAACCCCAGCGAGGTCCATCGCACCGGATGCAGGTACAGCCGGCAGTGGGCCAGGGCGGCGTGCAGGTCCGGCGTGGGGACGTCGCCGCGGACCACCAACCGCTCCGGGGCCAGGTCGAGGGCCGTCAGCGCCTCGGTGCCCATGCCGAAGGCCTCCAGCGGTCCGGCGGAGGCGAAGAGCGGCAGGAGATCCGTGCCGGTGACCCGACCGCGCCGCATCGGCTCGTTCACGACGACGCCCTGATGCGCCAGGTCACCGAGATAGCGGGCGCCGGGATCGACGATCCCGTGCTCGATCACGGTGGTCGGTGCCCGGCCGTTGTCCCAGAACTGTCGATTGAAATGGGTGACGTGCACCAATCGGATGTCGGACCGTTCGGCCAAGGGGTGCACCGCGGAGGGAACGTCGCCGCGGGGCGTGTTGTGCTCGACGTAGACGGCCGGGATGTCCCGGCCGGGCCGGCGGCCGGTGAGGGCGTGACACCGTTCGATCTCCTCGGGCCGTTGCAGCACCACGACGTCGATGTCCTCGGCCGCGAGCGAGTCGGGGGTGACCTCCCGTACCTCTTCGGGCCAGTCGCGACCGCCGCGGCCGAGTCCCCAGGGGCCCCGTTGGTCGGTGGTGGGCAGCAGGTACTCGTGGCTGCCGCGGACGAAGGCGTCCATCCAGCCGCCATGGACGTGCCAGATCAGGATGCGCATCAGGTGTCTCCCTCCGGTCGGATGGCCGCGGTCGATGGGGTCAGCTGGGCGTCGTTGACGGGTTCGGGCCGGCCGGCGGCCAGGAGTCGCTGTGTCGCCGCCAGGACTTCTCGGGGGAGGACCCCGGAGAGGCACGGATGCCCGGGGACGGGGCAGTCGCGTGCCCGGCTGTCGCGGCAGGGTGCCGTCTGGTCGCCGAGCACCTCGTGGGGTACGCCGTACGGCGCCCAGCGGATCGCCGGCACCACGGGAGAGAACAGGCTCACCACGGGCGTGCCCACGGTGGCCGCGAGATGAGCGGGGCCGGTGTTGCCGACGACGACTGCGCTGGCCCCGGCGAGGACACCGGCAAGCTCCGGCAGTCCCAGCTGTCCGCCGAGGTCGAGGGCACGCCCGGCCGCGACGTGTGCCGTCAGATCCGTCTCGCCTGGACCACCGGTGACGACCACACGGTGGCCCGCCTCGGTCAGGAGGCGGACGAGCTCACGGTGGTGGCCGGCCGGCCAGGCACGGGCGGGCACCGCGGCACCGGGGTGGACGACCAGGTAGGGGCGGTCACCGACCCAATGCGCGGGGTCGGGCGGCGGAAGGATCGCCAGTTGGCCCTCGTCCTCGGCCGGCAGGTGGTGTCCCGCTGCCGCAACGATCGCCAGCGCCCTACGGGCCTCCGGCTGGTCCTCGTCGAGGTCCTCGCCAGGGCGGAGCCGGACGTCGAGCAGGGAGCCCGCATAGTCGACCGACGCGCCGCTGATCCGTTCGACCCCCGCAAGCCTCAGCAGCAGCCCCAGTGGCAGTGGTGACTGGTGGAAGGAGGTGAGGATGACTGCCTCCTCGAAGCCGCCGGCCCGCACCATCGCGAGGAGATGATCGATCCGGGCGGAGGTGACGCGTGGTGCCGGAGCGAGTGTCCACGGACTGTCCCACTCGAGGACCTCCCGGACGCCGGGCAGAAGCCGCGCCGCGGGAGCCCCTCGACCGGAGCAGAGCATGACCACCTCATGCCGGCGGGCCACCGCTCTGACCGCCGGGCCCGACAGCAGTACATCCCCAAGGGAGTCCAGCCGGGCCACGAGGACCCGGCTCACGCTCCACCTGCCGCCGCCGGGTGCAGCTGCCCCGCGGGGCAGAGCAGGTCGCCCACCTCTTCCAGGGACCGCGCGACGTGGGGCGCCGCGTTGATCTCGGCGCGGCGGGTGAGCGGGGTCGGTACCAGGATGCCGTGGGCACCGGCCCGCAGCGCGGCCTGGACGTCGCTGCCGATGTCGCCGACGACGACAGTGTCGGCCGGGTCCACTTCGAGCAGTCTGCAGGCGTCGAGGATCATGCCGGGGGCCGGCTTCCGGTTACGGCACTCGACCTCGGGGATGTGCGTGCACGCCAGCACGACGTCGAAGGGGCCGAGCAGCCGCTCCACCCTGTCGGTGACCGCCTTGAGTTCGCTGGGGGAGATCAGCCCGCGGCCGACGCCCGACTGGTTGGACACGATTCCGGTACGGACCCCCGCGGCGCGCAGCCGGGCCAGCAGCTGGCCGGCTCCCGCCATCGGTCGGACCCTGTCAGGGTCCCGGTTGTACGGCACGTCGACCACCAGAGTCCCGTCCCGGTCGAACAGGACGGCCCGTGGCGGCCGCGGCAGAGAACGTATCGATCCATCCATGCGAAGCCCGTACCCGGGGCCTTGCTTCCGCAAACACGCGGGTTTCGAGGCCTTCTGGGCCCGCGCAGCGCCCTGCTGAGTGTTGGCCGGCGCCGTCCGCCGCGCCAGGATGGAGGCATGACCTCCGGACCCGTTCTGCTGGCTCTTCGGGCGCTCAAGCTGGGTGACCTGCTGGTGGCCGTGCCCGCACTACGGGCGTTGCGCCGGGCATTTCCCGATCATCGCGTCCTGTACGCCGCACAGGCATGGCTCGGGCCCATCGTCGACCTGGTCGGCGGCGTCGAGCTGCTGGACACCCACGGCCTCGATGTGCCGATCCCTCTCCCGGTGGGAGCGGTCGATGTAGCGGTCAACCTGCACGGAGCCGGTCCGCAGAGCCGGCACCGACTGGACGTGCTCGCCCCCCGGTGGCGGGTCGGCCACCGCTCCGACGGGTCGGACGGCCCGCGCTGGGACGGTCCGCACTGGGACGACGACCTGCATGAGCGGGTGCGCTGGACGCGGCTGCTGGAATGGCACGGGATCCAGGCCGACCCGAGCGATCTACGCCTGCTGCGTCCGCGGGAGCGATCCCCCCATCCTGGAGCGGTGGTGCTCCATCCCGGTGCCGCGTACGGCTCTCGACTGTGGCCGGTCGAGAGGTTCGGCCACGTGGGCAGGGCGCTCACGGCTGCGGGTCACGAAGTGGTGGTGACCGGCAGTGCCGGGGAAAGGGGCCGTGCTGAAGCCGTGGCCAGAGCCTCCGGTCTGCCCGAACAGGCCGTGCTCGCCGGGCGACTGGGCCTCGCAGAGATGGCCTCGGTCGTCTCGGAGGCCGCCGGCGTCGTCAGCGCCGACACGGGAGCCGCGCACCTGGCTTCCGCGTACGGCCGCCCGTCGGTGGTGCTCTTCGGCCCGGCGCCGATCTCCCAGTGGGGTCCGCCGGTGGGCCCCCATCTGGCCCTCACCGACGAATCCGTGCGGCGGGGGGACACCTTCGCCGATGATCCGGATCCGGCGCTCCTGGCCGTGGGCGCCGATGATGTCCTGCGGGCGTTGGAGGACATCGGCGTCCTGCCCTGAGTGACCTCCGCGGTCAGTGGGCAGGGTCAGCCATGCTCGCGCAACGCCTTGATCAGTTCGTCCTTCTTCATGGACGATCGGCCCTTGATGCCGATCTTTCGAGCGCGCTGGAGGAGCTCGTCCTTCGTGGCGTCTTCGTAGTCGGTGGCCTTGCCGCCACGTCGGCCGACCTCGCTGCGAGAGGAGGCGGCTGCGGCGTTGGCGATCCGTGCCGCTTTCTCCTTGCTGGCGCCGTCCTCGCGCAGAGCCTCGTACATCTCCTGGTCCTTGACCGAGGGCCCGGGGTCTCGCTGGGGCATGTCCGTCTCCTTTCTTCGCGACACTGCTTCGATGCCCCTGTACCCAGCTGTACGAGCTCCATACGGCCTGCCGCACAGCGATCCGCACAGTCCGGGCGACGGTCGGGCGACGTTCAGGAGTAACGCTCAATGCCGTCGGTGCTGCTGGCCGCCGGGCGCATCCGGGCCACCCGCGACGGGAGCAACCACCACAGGCCCACCCCCACCAGGCCCGTCCCCAGGCCGGCATACAAGGCCGCGGCATGGCCGAGGACGACCCCGAAGACGAGTCCCACGACACAGATCTCCGTGACGGCCAGGAAGCCCAGGCCGAGACTGGCCGTACGATGCGCCGTCGCCACAATGAGGTCCTTGCGATGGGTCCGGAACAGCGCCCGGTGCGTGACGATGGGGGTCAGCACCAGGAAGAGTGACAACGTCGCGCAGACCACGGCGACGAGGTACACGGTCCGCAGCCCGGAGGTGAGGGCGGTGAAACGGACCTGGAAAGGCAGGATGAGCAGGAAACCGCCGAGGAGCTGGATGCCGGTCTGGGTCACCCGCAGTTCCTGCAGGAGTTCGTTCCACTGACGGTCGAGCCGCTCCCCGGGAGCCTCGTTGCGGTCCCGCATCCCCGCCGGCTCGTCCGGGTCCATCGATGGTTTCATCCCTCGTCCTTCCGCACGTCAGGCCATACCGGCGTGGAGCTCGTCCTTCAGAGGATCCGTACCCAATTGTGGCCCGCGGCATGCGGCGGCGCGCGCGTCAGGCCTGCCTGACGCCGGCGGGATGCCCACAGGTGGAATCGCCCCGCTGGGCGCTGGGGGGTTTGGTTGCACGCGCAGCGGGTAGCGAGAGGTCAAGACCCCGTCACCTAATCAGGAGGAAGCATGGGAGTCGAAGAAGGGCGGACTGCCGCGAGCGAGTTCACCGGCAAGGTGAAGGAGAAGTTGGGCAGGATCACCGACAACGAGCAGCTCGAGACCGAGGGCAGGGCCCAGCAAGTGGACCCGAACCGCGAACGGCGAGACGTGCCTGACGACGTTGATCTGACCGACGACCCGCGGACGGGTTCGTACGAGCGATCGGGCACTCATGAGCCCGAGGTCGAGGAGGACAGCCCACGCGGCACCGCCGCGGAGGGAGCCGTCCCTCGACCGGCAGCGTACGAAGTGGACAACCCAGACCGGCCGGAAGAGTCGTAACACAACGTTACGACCACAAGAAAAGGAGCAGAAATGGGTACTTTGCTGTGGATCCTGGCGGCCATCCTGGTCATCTCGGGCATCTTCGCGATCATTCAGAGGCAGATCCTGTGGGGCATCGTCCTCATCGTCGTGGGCCTGCTGGTCGGCCCCGGAGGCGTGAGCCTGTTCACCTAACGGACTGCACTCGGAAGGGGTCTGCCGGTCCGGCCGCTGCGGCCGGCCCGGCAGGCCCGGGCCCGCCACTCGCCACGGGGAGGGCGCGTCCGCCAATCTCCGATCTGGAGCGGACATGCGTGGAGAGCAGATAGCCGGCGCCGTGCTGGAACAGCACGACCGCCTGCGAGCGATGTTGGAGGAGGTCCAAGGGACCCCTGCCACCAAGCGCAGTGGTCTCCTGGAGCCTTTCCGCCGTCTGCTCGCCGTGCACCTGGTCGTCGAATGGTTGTTCGTCCGCCAGGCCATGGGAGGCAACGGCACCGCCACCCGGATCATTCTCAGCCGGCTGTCGCAGGGGGAGCAGCCCCTCGTGGTGGCGGTGTCCTGCGCGGAATCCCTCCCCCGGACTCGCTCGACTTCGACATCGAACTCGGGTTGCTGAACGACTGTCTGTGCGAGCACGTGCACGAGCTCGAAAAGACGCTCGATGCATGGCCTCCTGCCACCCCCGACGACGACAACCGTGAGGAACTCACCGCGCGAATCCGCGACGCCGAGATCCAGGCACGAACGCTCGGTGACGTGTCGGATCGGCCCTTCAACTGGCTCCTGGGGCACGTCCTCAATCGGTTGCGACCTTCGGATTGATTTCCCTCCAGGGGTTGTCATCGCTCTCGCCCCGTGTAATCGTGGAAGCAGCGAGCGGTTCAAACCACGTGCCGGCTCCATCCCGTAGGGATAGTTCAAATGACGCGTGGACACGAGGGCGAGAAGCGCCCCACGTACGAACGTCAACAGTCTTATGACCGTCAAGAGCTCCAGAACCAGGAATTGTTCCGGAAGCGGGCCGCGGCATCGTCGGATGCGGTCCGGCAGCAACTCACCGAAGAGATCGTCCTGCAGAATCTTGACCTCTGTGAAGCCTTGGCGCGTCGTTACCTGAATCGGGGCATCGATCTCGATGACTTGGTACAGGTCGCCCGAGCAGGTCTGGTCTGTGCGGTCCAGCGTTACCGCCCGGGCCCGACGAAGTTCGCGGCGTTCGCCATTCCCACCATCACCGGTGAGTTGAAGCGACACTTCCGCGATTGCGGGTGGATGGTCCGGCCGCCCCGCCGGCTCCAGGAGCTTCGGGCCCGGGCAGTGAGGGATCGCGACGAGGCCGAGCAGGAACTCCAGACGAGCGTCAGCACGCAGGTGCTGTCAGAACGAATGGGGGTGGAAGCCCATGAGCTCGACGAGAGCGAGAACCTGGGCCTCAGCTATCGGCCCTTGTCGCTCGACGCAGCGCCGGCCGGTGCCGACGCGGGCACCATGGCTGACCGACTGGCCTCGGAGGACCACGACCTGGAGGCGTTGCCCGAGATCCTGAGCCTGCGCGAGGCCCTCGGGCGACTCGGAGCCAGGGATCGAATGATCCTGCGCTGGCGGTTCGATGACGGCCTCACCCAGACCCAGATCGGTAAGCGGCTGGGTGTGAGCCAGATGCAGGTGTCCCGGCTGATGTCGCGGTGCCTGGATCGCCTCCGGGACTACCTCGAGACACCCGAAGGCGTCACCTCCTTGCCGGACGCCGCCTGAGCACCGGGACCGGGCCCGCCAGGCGCGGCTGCGATGCCTCCGACCGCTCAGCGGGCGGTCGGAGGCAGGAGCCGGGTATGATTTGGGCGCCATCCTGCGCAGTCGAACCGGACTGTGCTGAACTTATGGCGAACTCGCTCAGCGAACAGGGAGCCGCCATGGTGGAGAGCCGAGAGGATGCCCGACGTCGCCGGCCCGTGCCGGCTCCGTCCGGGACACCTGAGGTCGAGGGGGACGTGGACTCGACACGCTCGGCCTTCCTGGCAGACATCAGCCATGAGCTGCGGACGCCACTGACCCTGGTCATCGCACCGCTGGAGGAGTTGCTCGGCGACGCGGAGCTTCCGAACGGGGCGCGCCGGACCCTAACCCTGGTCCTCCGCAATGCCCGCCGGATGACCCGCATCGTGGACGCCATGCTCGACTTCAGCAGGATGGAGTCCGGACGGATCAGTCCCGTCCTCGCCGAACTCGACGTCGCCGCGCTCGTGCGGTCCCTGGCGGAGAGCTTCCAGCCGGTCGTCCGGCAAGCAGGACTCACCTTGGTCACCAGGCTGCCCGACCTGCCACGTCCCGCCCTGCTGGACCATGACGTGGTCGAACGCATGGTGCTCAACCTGCTCGCCAACGCCGTGAAGTACACGGCGGAGGGCACGATCACCGTGGAACTCGCCGACCATGACCAGCGCTTCACCATCACTGTCTCGGACACCGGACCAGGCATCCGTCCCGAGGACCAGGAACGGGTGTTCCGACGCTTCGAACGGGTAGCGGCTCCGGAAGGTGCCCGCAGCCAGGAGGGCGTCGGCATCGGCCTGCCGATGGTGCGTCAGCTGGCCCTCCTGTTGGGCGGCACCGTCACGTTGCACTCGATCCCCGGCACCGGCAGCAGTTTTGTGCTGGACCTGCCGTACCAGGCGACCGTCGAGGTGAACGGCAGCGGACTGGCCGTCAGCCGACGGGACCGGACCTCGTTCCTCACTGAGATCGAGTCATGGCCTGGGATGGGGAGCTTCTCCGCGGAGCCGCACGACGAGGTTTCCCTGCGCCGGCCACGACTGCTGATCGTCGAGGACAGCCCCGACATGGCCAGGTTCCTGGCGTCCACCCTGTCCGACACCTATCAGGTCGACGTCGCCTCCAATGGCCAGGAGGCACTGGAACGGGTGACCATCAACCGCCCCCAGGCGGTGCTGAGCGACGTGATGATGCCGACCATGGACGGACTCGGCCTGGTGGCGGCCCTCCGCGCCGATCCCGAGTGGGCGAACATCCCGGTCATCCTCCTGTCCGCCCACGCGGCGGTCGAGGACACGGCCGAAGGGCTCGACCAGGGTGCCGACGACTACCTCGCCAAGCCGTTCTCCGTCTCCGAGCTGCGCTCGCGGTTGGCCGCCAACATCGAGCGGGCGCAAGCGCGCTCCGCGGACGCCGCTTGGCGCCGGGCCATCGTCGCGTCCTTGCAGGAGGCACTGATGATCATCGACCCCAGTGGGGTCGTGCTGGAGCTCAACGAGCGCTTCGTCCGTCTGCTCGGGTGGGAAGCCTCGGAGGGCCCGTTCCGCCCGCCGTACCCGTGGTGGCCCGATCCCGAGACGGACCCCCAGGAGTACGACCGCGTCATCCGGGCGTTCGACGACCTGCTCGACGATCGGCCCGTGAACGGGGAGTTCCTGCTGCGCCGCCGCGATGGCGCCCCTGTCTGGGTCTCCTGCTGGGCCGCCATGGTGAGTAGGCCGGACAGTGGCAGCGCCATCATCGCGACGCTGCGCGACATCACCCGCGAACGGGTCGCGCGACGACGCCGCGCCGCGGCGGTGTCGATCGTCGCCGAGATGGGAAGCGCGACGGAGCTGGAGCAGGTCCTGACCACCGCGGTGACGGGCTTCGCGGTCCTCTTCAACGGCGAACCGACCTTGCGGGTCGTCGCCGCGACGTTAGACACCATCGTCCGCGCCGACGGGCCCGTCCCACCCGAAGAGCTGCCGGCCCACGTCCTGCACGCCCTCACCCAGGAGGATGACGACGGGGACAGCCGCCCCGGCGAGCCCGTGCCCGGCATCCTGCTGGCCGCCGCCAGCACGCCGGACGTCGCCTGCCGCACCTGGATCCAGTTCCGGTCACCGCGCCCGGTCCCCGGTGACGAACTGATCGTCGGTGACCTCCTCGCCCAGGCACTCGACCTGGCCGTCGACCGGATCGTAGCCGCGCAGTCGTACGCCGACCGGCAGGCCCACCTGCAACGCGCGATCGAGAGCCACCGTCTCATCGGCCAGGCGATCGGTGTGCTGGTCGAACGGCACCGCATCCTGCCGAACGAAGGATTCGAGCGGCTCCGCACCGCCTCACAGGCACGCAACCTCAAACTTCGCGACATCGCGGCCCGGGTGCTGGAGACCGGGCTGGATCCCGAGGTGGCCTGAGCCGGCCCCGTACGGACCTCGGGGTGGTTTGTCCCAGGCGCTGGGTAAGTCACCGACATGGACACCCCTATGCAACCCCCCAAGGCCGGCACCGACCGACAACCCACCATTCCGCCGCAGGAGCAGAATCCACCGGGACAGACCGACGAACTGAATCCTCGCCCTGACCACGGGGAGGAGACGTACGTCGGCTCGGGGAAGCTGACCGGGCTGCGGGCCCTCGTGACCGGCGGTGACTCGGGCATCGGACGAGCGGTGGCCATAGCGTACGCGCGGGAGGGGGCCGATGTGGCCATCAGCCATCTCGACTCCGAACAGTCCGACGCCGACGAGACGCTGCGCTGGATCGACCAGGCCGGCCGGCGAGGTGTCTCGATCCCCGCGGACCTGCGCGGTGCCGAGGCGTGCGCGCAGACCGTGGAGCGGACCGTCCAGGAGCTCGGCGGCCTGGACATCCTGGTGAACAACGCAGCATTCCAGTACGCCCGCGGGGGCGAAGGTGAGCTCGAGGGCATCGACCCGGAGACGGTGGAACGCATCTTCCGGACGAACCTGGATGCCCTCCTCTGGTTGACCCAGGCGGCCCTGCCCCATCTGGGCGAGGGCTCCAGCGTGATCAACACCAGCTCAATCCAGGCATACAAGCCCTCACCTTCCCTGCTCGCCTACGCCGCCACCAAGGCCGCCATCAACAACCTGACCGCGAACCTTGCCCAACAGCTGGGACCCCGCGGGATCAGGGTGAACGCGGTGGCCCCCGGCCCGATCTGGACCCCACTGAACCCGGCGACTCGTAACGCGGAAGAGATGGAAACGTTCGGTGAGAACACGCCTTTGGGCCGGGTCGGGCAACCGGCTGAGGTGGCACCGGCGTTCGTCTTCCTCGCCTCACCACGCGACGCGAGCTTCGTCTCCGGCACCGTCCTCGGCGTCACCGGCGGCAAGCCGACCATGTGAGGAGGACGACTCCGGCACGACTTCGCGACAGGACAGCACGGAGCCGGGGTCCCGGGCAGGTGGAGCTGCTCGGGACCCCGGCTGCGTGCTGTGCCGAACGGGGTGGTTCAGAGGGTGTCGTTACGGTCGTCGCGCACGACCCGATGGCTGGTGTGGGTGGCCTGGGCGTTGGAGATGAGGCCGAGGATCACGGCCAGGACTCCTGCGCCCATGCAGATATAGCCGATCACGGTGAGGTTGACTCCCGGCACGGCGTTCTTGACGGCGAAAGAGAGGATCGCGCCGATCACGAGCAGGCCGATCCCGGTTCCGATGGTCATCACTGTCTCCTCTACGGCGCCCGTACTACCGGGCGCTGATTTGTCTCGGTCGATGCTGCCGATCAGGCGGGGGTCTCGATCAGAGACGGACTCGCCGTGATCGAATTACCCAGCCTCGTCGCGGAGAAACACCCGACCTCCCACCGAGTGGAGGGAACGAGAAATGGCCGCGGGAGTCTGCCCCGAGCCGATCCTTCGCGTTATTGTGACGAGGGCAACGACATCCCCCAGCATGAGGAGCATTCCAATGGCGAAGTCCACGGTCAGCACGGCCACCACGCATTGGGAAGGCAATCTTTTCGACGGCAAGGGACAGACGACCCTGGCCACCTCGGGTGTGGCCACCTTCGACGTGAACTGGGCCAAGCGCGCCGAAGCCGGTCAGGGCACCACCAACCCCGAAGAACTCCTGGCCGCCGCACTGGCCACCTGCTACAGCATGGCGCTCAGCAACGCACTGGCCCAGGAGGGCCATGACCCGTCCACTCTGGACACGGAGGCAGCGGTGACCTTCGTCCCCGGCGAGGGTGTCACCGGCGCCACCATCACCGTCCGGGGAGACGTACCCGGCCTCAGCGCCGAGGACTTCCGCGCCAAGGCCGAATGGGCGAAGGACAACTGCCCGGTCTCCCAGGCCCTGAGGGCGGTTCCCAAGGAACTGCGGGTCGCCTGACAGTAGTCGGCGAGTCCGACGCAGCGGTCGCCCTTGCTGAAGGGCGGCCGCTGTTCTTCCCCCGGCGCTGCGGAGCTTCCTGGCACCACGCAGGTGTGACGACCACCGAGGTCGGTGGTCAGGTCTAACGTTGGGCGCGGCCCACAAGCTCACCAGGATGGAGCACCCAGATGACCACAGGGACGTCACCGCAGACCATGCCCGCGGCTTTCGTCGGTCATGGCACCCCGATGAACGCACTCGAGGTCAACCGCTACAGCGGAGCGTGGCGAGAATTCGGTCGGTCGGTGCCCCGTCCCCGCGCGATCCTGGTGATCTCGGCGCATTGGTACATCCAGGCCACGGCGGTGACGGCGATGCGCAAGCCCCGGACGATCCACGACTTCTTCGGCTTTCCGCAACGACTGTTCGACGTGGAGTACCCCGCCCCCGGCATGCCGGAACTGGCCACGGAAGTCGCCGATGCGGTGCATCCGATGTGGGTGGGCGCTGATCGGGACTCCTGGGGGATCGACCACGGCGCCTGGTCGGTGCTCGTGCATGCCTTCCCCGACGCCGACATCCCCGTCGTCCAGCTCAGTGTGAACGCGGGGAAGCCACTGGACTACCACGTCGAACTGGGCGCCAGGTTGGCATCGCTACGTGAGCGCGGCGTCCTCGTACTGGCCAGTGGGAACGTCGTCCACAATCTGCGTGCGGTGGACTGGAAGCAGCCCGATCTCGGTTTCGACTGGGCACGTCGTTTCAACGAGGACGCGAAGGCCCTTCTCCGGTCGGACGCGTCCCGGCTGGCTGGGCTGGTGGATCACCACGACTACGCCGCGGCGGTCCCCACCCCCGATCACTTCCTGCCTCTGCTCTACCTGGGGGCCTGGCGGGAGCTGCGGGAACGTCGCCGGAGGTCCTCGTCGACGGCTACACGTACGGGTCGCTCTCGATGACCGCGTACACGCTGGGCCTGTCCTGCGAGGTCGACCCGCAACTGCCCGGGGAGGCGGCCTACGACGGCGACGCGCCGGCAGACGGCACGAACCTCTGAGCCGCGCGATCGTCTGTGCGGGGGGATGATAGGGCCATGTCCCTCGCCGTCTGCCTGCTCTTCGACCGGGAGGGTGACCACGCCATCCGCGAGATCTGGACCCGGCTGGAGGACGAGGGAATCCCCACGCTCCTCACCCACACCCACGGGCGCCACCGTCCGCACCTGTCGTACGCGGTCGCGGTGCGGTGGGACCTCATCCGGATCCGCGAGCAGGTCGAGCCGTTGCCTGATGCCGGTCCCTTCCCGCTCGAGTTCCACGGCATGCTCGCCTTCTCCCGGGGGAGGGCGGCACTCGCCGCCTCGGTGAGCGCCGCCGTCGCGCTGCGGCAGGAATCGGTCTCGACGTCGGTGTCCGCCGCCGGCGCCGAGCTGCACCGGCACTACGCGCCGGGTCGATGGATACCGCACGTGTCGCTGGCGACGCGGGCGAAGGAGTCCCAGTTGCCGCTGGTCGCCCGGGCCGTGTCCGACGCGTTGCCCCTGACGGTCCAGGTGGTCCGAGCGGCCTTGATCGACAGTTCCACGGGAGACATCTGGGGGTTGGACACGATTCCCTGAGTGTCAGGTGAATCACTCGCGTACGGCCCTGCCGCGCCGTAGCGTTTCCCCGTCGCGTCACATCGTCGGGGGAGTGCAGCATGTCACGGATCACCAGGGCCGCACGCCGGATCGTCGCTGCCGTCGTCGTCGCCGTTGTAGCTGCTGCCGCGGCGGGGGTCGCGCCGGCCAGGGCAAATCCGGCCCCGCGTTCCCAGCAGGACACCCGGTCCGTGGGCCAGGGCCCGGTGGCGCTCGGGTTCCCCATCCAGTACTTCGGTGTCATCGCCGACCTGGTCCCCGGCGCCGTCCCGCGTGACGACGGTCCCGCCCCCTACGGCGAGGCGCGCTTCCGGGTGGGCGGTAAGTGGACCGACTGGCAACCGCTGGAGCAGGACGGGGCCCAGGCCGCGGGTCACTTCACCGGAGCCCTCGTCGACGTCGCCGAGGCTGACGCCTATCAGGTCCGCAACCTTCCGTCCTGGGGCACCGGGTGGCGTGCTGCCGCGATCAACACAGCCCGTGGCGTGCCCGAAGGGTTGTTGCCGCGAGCCTCGGCGGCCTCGACGGCCTCCTGCCGGTCCCGTGCCGACTGGGGCGCCGACGAGAGCATCAGCGGCTGGTCCCATGGCGATGTCCAGGCCTTCTCGCCCGCCCAGGTCCTCACCGTCCACCACACGGCCGGGTCCAACGACCCGAACCAGGACTACGCCGCGACCGTACGAGCCATCTACGTCTACCACGTGCAGTCGAACAAGTGGTCCGACATCGGCTACCAGTACCTGATCGACGGCAAGGGCGTGGTGTACGAGGGGCGCAACTCCGGGCACACCAGCCTCTCCTGCCTGACCCAGGGCGGCGACGGCCACGACTTCGCCCACCAGACCAGCACCGACCAGATCGTCACCGGCGCGCATGTCGCCAACTACAACTCCGGCAACGTCGGCATCGCTCTGATGGGTTGCTTCGAGAACAGCAGCGCCTGCTCCGGTGACACAAACCCTCCCGCGCCCGCGGTGGACAGCCTCGAATCCCAGATCGCCGCACTGTCGGTCCGCCACGGCCTCACGCCCACGGGGACGACGCACTACGTGAACCCCGTCTCGTCAGCGACCAAGGACATCGCCACCGTGTCCGGCCACCGTGACTGGGACGCAACCGCCTGCCCCGGCGGCAACCTCTATGGGCAGCTGCCGACCATCCGCTCGACCGCGGCGGCCCGGATGGGCGCGCCCGGAGCCACCACGCCGGACGCGCCCGGGGGCTTCAGCGCCATCGGCGCCGCGGCCACGGTGACGCTCAATTGGTCCCCGCCCGCTGACGGCGGATCACCGATCACCGGATACCAGGCCTTCCGCGGCGCCGGCCCCGACGTGTCTGCGGCGAGCACGCTCGTCTATTCGGGGGCAGCCACCTCTGCGTCGGACCGACCGCCGGGCGGAACGTACTACTACGCCGTACGTGCCTGTAACGCCGTCGGATGCGGCCCCCTCACCGTGGCCGGGCCCGTGTCCGTGACCGTCGCCACGATCACCAGCGCGACGTGCACGGCCACAAAATGCTCCTTCGCCGGGACGGGCGCCGGCACGCTGCAGTGGAGCTTCGGCAGCACGGCAAGCCCCGCGACCGCCACGGGCAGTCCGGTCACCACGTCCTACTCCACGTCGGGCACCTACACGGTCCGGCTCACCGACGGAAACCAGACCAGTGCCACCCGTACCGTCGTCTGCAGCAAGGTCCGTAAGGGGATCAGCTGCAAAGTCTGACCACACCTATCGTTCGGGTGCGATTCCCGGTCACTGAGCGCCACGTCGACCGAAGCGGTCGGCGTGGCGCTCTGCCGCGTCTCAACCGCGCGGGCCGGCAGTGCTCGACGGGCTGGGCGCGGCGCCGCCCCCAGTGGGGCCCGCGGCCGCGCCACCTCCGGTGCCTCGGAAGGCCTGACGGGTGTTGGCGAGGTTCAGACTGGGCAGAGGAGCGTTGACGTCGGCGAGCACGACCACGTCGTTCGAGCCGATGCCGCTGAGCACCTGCACCCGGCCCTGACCGCGGGCTCCGACGGAGACGTCCACCGTGCGGGTCGTGCCCTCACTCAGAGTTGTCACCTGAGTCGCGCCCGTCGAGGTGGTGGCGAGGGCGGAGGAGGGGATGACCAGGGCGCCGGCGAGTGAGGTGGTGACGATCGAGGTAGTGGCCGGTGCTCCTTCGGGTAGGCCGTCCGCGCCGGTGGGGACCGTGATGACCACCGGGTAGCTGGGCGCGTCGGTGCCGGAGCCTGAGGACGGGAGGGCTCCGACCGCGGACAGGGTGCCGTCGAGGGTGGTGGACGAACCGACCGTACGGACCTGGACGTGGTCGCCGACCGCGACCTGCTCCAGATCCGCCAGGGCCGCGGTGGCGTTCACCTGGGCGGCGCCGGGGCCGACGATGACGATGCCGTGAGAGGCCGTGGCCCGGTTGCCGCTGCTGATGTCGACGGCCCCGACGACCCCACTGATCGGTGCGGTGAGGGTCGCCGCATCCAGATTGTTCTGCGCCTGGGTCTGCTGCTGCTGTGCCGTCGCGAGCGTGCCCTGATCAGCGAGCAACTTGGCTTCGGGACTCATCGCCCCGCCCCCGGCCTGGCCGCCGGTGGCGGTCCCACTCTTGGTGGCGGATGCCTTCGCCGCCGAGGCCGCGGCGGATGCCTTCGCCGCCGAGGCCGCGGCGGCTGCTGCCGCCGCGGATGACGAGGTGGTCGGCGCACCGGCAGCGGCGAGCCCGCCCCCAGCGGTCGAGCCGGCTGCTCCTGCGCCGGCAGCACCAGCGCCGGCGGTCGAGGCCGCGGTCTGGGCCGCGGTCGACAACACGGTGGCGGCCTCATGCTCGGCGGTGCTCAGGCCCTGCAGCGCCGTGAGGCAGCGCGAGAGGGCGCCCGCGTCGGGGTTCTGCCCGGATGCGGTGGGTGCGGGGCTCGGGCTCGGACTCGGGCTGACCGGACCGACGCTCGGGGTGGGACTCGGGCTGGGGGTGGCGCTGGGACTCGGGCTGGCGGTCACGCTGGGACGAGGGCTGCTCCCGGGACCGGGCAGGCCGGTCACGGTGTCGGCGTGGTCGGCGACCGTCTTCGCCGTGGGAGGGCCGAGGACCGGACTCGTCGTCACCCTGCCCGACCCCAAGCCGCCGAGGACGTCCTTGCACTGGCCGTCCACGGCGTTCTGCGCCTGCGACACCGCGGCCATCGCCTTCGCGATCTCGGCCTGTGACGCCTTTGCGCCCGAGGAAGCAGTCCCACCGACGGTTGTGGTGCTGTGGGAACCCGAGGTTGCACCCGTGGTCTTCCCCGCGGCGGCGGCGGCGCCCGACGTCGACTGGCTGGTCGTGGAGCTGCTGGCGGCGGGCGCCGACGGGGTGGCGGTGGAGGCGGCCGCCTGGTCCTGTTCGATGGCCAGTTCGGCGGCGGCCACCTGGGACTTCGCCTCGAGGAGGGCCGCCTGCAGCGGCGCACCGTCCATGGTGGCCAGCACGTCACCGGCGTTGACCTTCTGGCCGGCATGCACGGCGACCCACGTCACCACCCCCGATGTCGGGAAGGTGGCGGTGACTTCATTCACGTGGGTGAGGGTTCCGCTCAGGGAGACGGTCGCGGTGAGGTCGCCGCGTGTGGGCGTGGTCGTGCGGTAGTGATCCGCAGACGCGTTCGTCCCCGTGCTCACGGCGTACGTCGTGGCGGCGGTCGCCACGACCGCGACCGTCACCACGCCCGCGATCACCATCCGACGACGGTTCATCGTGTCTCCTCCTCGACCCGCCGGTCACGCGGCACTGACGTGTTACTCATGGCCCTCACTCCGTCCGCAACGCATCGATCGGCGCCAGCCGCGCGGCCCGTGCTGCCGGGTAGACACCGGCGATCACGCCGATGAGCAAGGACACCACCAGGGCGACCAGTGTGGCGGGCAGGGTCGGAGTGACCTGGAACTTGACCACCTGCGACAGGAGCGCCGCGCCGACCAGGCCCAGCACGACACCGGCCAGGCCACCCATCAGGCCCAGCAGGCTGGCCTCGGTGAGGAACTGGCGCAGGATGGCGGCGGGTGTTGCCCCGAGCGCCTTGCGCAGCCCGATCTCACGCGTACGTTCCGTCACTGAGACCAGCATGATGTTCATCACCCCGATCCCGCCGACCAGCAGCGAGATGGCCGCGACACTGCCGAGCAGCGCCGTCAGGGTCTGGGTGGTGGTGGCGATGGTGTCGACCAAGGTCTGCTGGGAGTTGACCGAGAAGTCCTGGGTGTCGGGCGTCGTCCCGTGGGCGGTGTTCAGCGCCGCCGAGGTCTCCTGATAGGCGGCTGACAGCACGCCCTGTCCCGCGGCGGACAGGTAAATGGTCGAGACCGTGAGTCCGGAACCTCCCTGGATCCGCTGGGCATGGGTGGCGATCGGGACGACGACAAGATCGTCCTGGTCACCCGTGATGGAGCTGCCGGCGGAGTTGAGTACGCCGATGATGGTCAGCGAGACGCCCTTCACCTGGATGGTCCGGCCGACGGGCGACCGATTACCGAAAAGGTTGGTCGCCGTCGTCGTCCCGATCACGGCCACCGGCGCTTGGGCGGCGTTCTCGTCATTGGTGAAGAAGCGTCCCTCGGTCAGCGTCCTGGCCCGGACGGTGGTCCAGTCGGTGGTGCTGCCGATGACCTGGGTGGTCCAGTTCGTGTCGCCGGCGACGACCGAGGTCGACGTCTGCACCACCGGTGCCACGGCTTCGACATCCGGGGCGACCGTACGATCCGCGAGCATGCTCGCGTCGTCGAGGGTCAGCGTCGTGGCGGTCCCGGTCCCTCCACGGACGCCGGTGAGACTCGTCGTGCTGCCGGGCGCGACGATCAGGAGGTTGGATCCGAGGGCGTTGATCCGGCCCGTGATCTGGGCCTGGGCGCCCTGGCCGAGCCCGACGGTCAGCATCACCGCGGCGATGCCGATGAGGATGCCGAGCATGGTCAGGGCGGAGCGCAGCTTGCGACCGAGGATGGCCGTGACGGCCGTGCGCAGGGTCTCGCGGAAGTCCATCACGCCACCTTCCCGGTCTCCAGGGCGCTGAGCAGCCCGTCGCGGATGGCGTACTGGTGCACCGAGCGGAGGGCGACCTCATGCTCGTGAGTGATCAGGATGATCGTGCGGCCCCGGGCGTGCAGCCCGGAGAGCAGGTTGAGCACGTCGTCGGTGGAGACCGAGTCGAGGTTGCCGGTCGGTTCGTCGGCCAGCAGGATGTCCGGATTGTTCACCAGGGCACGGGCGATGGAGACGCGCTGCTGCTGACCGCCGGACAGTTCTCCGGGCCGGTGCTCGACGCGATCGGCAAGTCCCACCGCTGCCAGCACCTCCCTGGCCCGGGCACTGCGCTCGGCCCGGGGACCCCCGCGTAGGCGAGCGGCAGCTCGACGTTCTGCTGCGCCGTCATGCTCGGGAGCAGGTTGAACTGCTGGAAGACGAAGCCGATCGACTTGTTCCGCACCTCCGCCAACTGCTTCTCCGACATGGTGCTGACGTCACGCCCGGCGAGTTCGTAGCGACCCGACGTCGCGATGTCGAGGCAGCCGAGGATGTGCATGAGCGTCGACTTGCCGCTGCCTGAGGGGCCCATGATGGCGACGTAGTCGCCCTCGTCGATGTCCAGGTCGATCCCGCGGAGCGCTTCCAGTGAGATCGTGCCGTTCGAGTAGGTCTTGTGGACGTCGCGGAGCGAGAGGATCGGTGCCATCAGCGTCCGCTCCGGTTACCGCCGAAGAAGCCGCCGCCGACGCCACCCCCACCGCTGCCGCCTCGTTGCGCCCCGGCCGAGGTGCTCGCCGAGGGGTTCGCCGAGCTGCGGGCGAAACCAGTGGTGGGGACGAGAACGTGGTCGCCCGCCGAGAGACCGCCGGTGATCTCGGTCTCCTGACCGACGACCGCGCCCAAGGAGACCGGCGTGTCGGTCGTCGTGCCGTTGGTGTCGACCCGGACCGACGGATGGCCGTTCACCTGGCTGACGGCAGAAGTGGGGACCGCCAGCACGTTGTCGAGCCTCTCGACGACGATCGACGCCGTGGTGGTGCTGCCGATGTAGAGCTGGGTGCCCTTGGTGTCGGTGACATCGACAACCACCGGAAAGGTGGCCGAGGAGGTCCCGCTGCTGCCGGAGGCCGCGTCCGCAACCTGGCTGACACTCTTCACCGAGCCGGCCAGCGTCGTACGACCGTCGGGTGCTGTCAGGGTGACCGCCTGGCCGGCCTTGAGCGAGGGGAGATCGGCGGCGCCGACCGATGTGTCGACCTGCCAGGACGACGTGTCGACGACGACGACGTCGCCGGTCGCACTGGTTGCGTTCGTGCCGGACTGACTCGTCCCCGACAGGCCCGCCGCCGCGGCGGCCGAGATGCCCTGGCTGCCGGAAGCCGAGCCGGACCCGCCGCTCCCGCCGGAGGATCCGGTGGCCACGCCGCCCTTGCTGACGCCGACCTTGGCGACGATGCCGCTGATCGGAGACCTCAGCGTGGCCCCGTCATAGTTGCTCTGGGCCTGCGTCAGCTTGGCCTGAGCCGCGGCCAGCGTCGCCTGGGCGGCCGTCACCTGAGCGGTCGTCGCTGTGGAGGTGAGGGAGTTGACCTGGGCCTGCGCCGAGCTGACCGAAGCACGCGCGCTCTGCAGTGTTGCACCCAGCGCCGCCGAATCCTCGGTCGCGAGGATCTGCCCCTTCGTCACCTTGTCGCCGACGGCCACCTTCACCTCGGTGATGGTGCCCGAGGCGGGGAAGTTCACCGACAGCTGCTGGGCCGGTTGGAAGGTGCCCGTGGCGGTCACCGACCGGGACAGTGAGGTGCGCTGGACGGTGTAGGTGGTCGAACTGGGCGTCGGTGCTGACTGACGGTTGCGGGTCATCAGCGCGATGACCGCCACGACCACCAGAACGACCAGCACGGCCGACGCCACGATGGCGATCGTCCGGCGGCGCCGACGCTGCCGGAGTCGCCGGGGAGGGAGCGCCGTCGTCGCCGATCCCTCGGCAGGAATCTCAGCCATGTGTGCGTACGACCTTCCGTCGTGGTCCCTCCGGAGCGCTCGGATCCTCCCCCGCATCCTTGTGCGGAGTCTTGCGCGTGGCTGTGGATCAGCTGGGAGGGTACGGCCGATCGGGATCCGCGCCGAGAATAGTCCGGGGTACCGCGACGGTGGACGTGGGGTGATGGCTGCGGGGGAGATGCGGGGTTCCTCCGGAGGAACCCCCGGGGGCCCGGTCTCAGAACCGAAGGGCCCAGCCCCGGTGGTCCAGGACCGCGGCGGCACCCAGCAGGACAGCGACCATGACCGAGGCCTGCACAAGGGTGAGCCACGGTGGTGCGCCCGCGTACCAGCCGTCGACGTCCGGCAGGGTGAGAAAGGCCATCGTGATCAGGTGGGCGCAGTAGAGCGGGAGCGGGTGCCGGCCGGGGCTCTGCAGCCAGCCCCAGCGGGTCGGGTGGTCGTCGAGGGCCGCCGCGATCGGGGTGAAGATCAGCAGACAGAGCCCCAGTGCAAGGAGTTCGTACGTCAACGAAGCCCGGTTCTTCGACACCGGGACCCAGCCGGCCAGGCCGAAGGCCAACAGGGCCGCGGTGGCGCCGGCCAGGGCCAGCACCTGGGTCCGCCGGAGGGGCCCGGACGCGCGCTGCCACAGCTCGCCGACGACGCTTCCGATCATCAGGAACCCTCCCCAGGAGATCGACCCGAGGATGCTGTCGAAGGAGATCCCCAGGACGGCCGCGAGGAAGTACCGGTCGAGCAGGGTCTGGTAGAGGACCAGGCAGCCGATTCCGGTGGCCAGGCGCACCCACCACGGCATCATCACCACGGGCAGCAGGAGGAGGGTGGCGGCACCGATCGCCTGCAGCACCCCCCAGGAGAGTTCGAGCGGCCCCGGCGAGGCCGTCAGAGCCTGGCCCCCGCTGATCAGCGCACCGAGACCGAGGAGCATCAGCCCGCGTCGGGCCATGCGGATCCTGACGGATCGCTTGTCCGGGGCCGCCCGCCAGCCCCGGACGCGGCTGCCCGCCACCAAGGCGATGGACAGCATGAACATGGGCGCCACCACGTCGGCGAGCGTGAAGCCGATGTCGGCCGGGTGCTTGAGTGCCTGGGGCACCCAGCGGACCCCGAGACCGAGGTTACCGACCGCCATCAGCAGGACGGCCAGCCCCCGGTACACGTCGATCGCCGCGATCCTCGGTGCCACGGCGGCACCGGCCGTGGCGGCGTGCGCGGCGACGCGACCCGTACGATGCTCCACGTCGATCTCCGGCTGGCGGAGGTCCCGGCCCGGGGTCAGCCGGCCAGGTCGGCGAGGTCCACGGAGGGATCGGTGAGCCGCTCCACCGGCACGCTGTGGCCGATGATGCCGCGCAGAGTGTCGTTGACGTCCCAGATGTTGACGTTCATCGCCGCCGTCACGACGCCGTCACGCAGCCAGAACACGATGAACTCACCGGAGTCGAACGACCCGCGGACGACGGGTTCGTCCGAGGCGAGATTGTTGCCGACGTACTCCATGCCGAGGTCGAACTGGTCGGTGAAGAAGTAGGGCTGCCAGTCGTAGTCGCCCTCGAGTCCGAGGATCGTCCGCGCGCCGAGCGTGCCCGTCCGCAGGGCGTTGTCCCAGTGCTCTCGGCGCAGCCGCTGACCGAGCAGGGTGTTCTCGGCGTTGGCGATGTCGCCGATGGCGAGGATGGCGGGGTCACTGGTGACCATCCGGGCATCCACGACGACACCGTTGCCGACCTCGAGGCCCGCCTGCTCGGCGATGGCGATCCGCGGCACGGCGCCCACGGCGACGAGGACGGCATCGGTCTCGATCTCGCCGTCGTCGGTCACGATGCCTCCTGCCCGGCCGTCGCGTTCGAGGACTCCCCGGGCGGCCACCCCCATCCTCAGGTCGATGCCGTTGCGGACGTGGAGGTCGGCGAAGTACGCGCCGATACGCTCGCCGAGGATGTTGTCCAGGGGCTGCGCATTGGGGGCCACCACCGTGACATCCATCCCGGCCTGCTTGGCCGAGGCGGCCACCTCCAGACCGATCCACCCTGCGCCGATCACGCCGAGGTGGCCGCCGGAGGCGAAGAGCTCCTTGAGCGCGTCGGACTCGTCGAGCTCGCGCAGTGTCATCACTCCAGGAAGTTCGGCGCCGGGCACCGGGATACGACGGGAATCGGCGCCGGTGGCGAGCACCAAGCGGTCGTACGGGAGTTCCTCGCCCGTCGCGAGCCGGACGGTGTGGGCTTCGCGGTCGAGGGAGGCGACGACCTCACCGAGTCGCAGCTGGACATCCTGTTCGGCGTACCAGGACTCGTCGTGCAACCGGATCTCCGTCCGGTCCATGCGTCCCTGCAGGTACTCCTTGGACAGTTTCGTTCGGTCGTACGGGAGTTCGGGCTCCTGCCCGATCAGAGTGATAGGACCCGTGAAGCCCTCGCTGCGTAGGCCCTGGACCAGATGTGCCCCGGCCAATCCCGCTCCGACAACGACGATCCGCTGCTCGGACATGTCCACTCCGTCCTCGGGGACTCCGGCGACCAGCCGGCTGTCCTCCCATGCTAGGCCGCACGGGCCCGGCCGGGCACGAGAAATTGACGCGACAACGACAACGCCGGGCGCCACGGGAGGGCCCCGTACGTCCCGGCGTCGTGGTGCTCCCCGGGTCTCAGGACAGCGGCGTCCCGGTCCCCCCGGAGCATTCGGCACCCGGCTCGGGGGTCTGGGGGCCCTGCTCGTACGTCTTGATGAACGCCGCCACGCGGGGATCCGAGGCGCTGTCGACGGGCAGCTGCAGGCCCCAGGCGTTGAGGACCACCGCGGAACCGAGGCCGGGGTAGGGGCTGACGAGCACGTGGGTGTGTCCCTTGGCATCGGCCTGCAGGACGGACACCTGGTCGGGCGCCAGGTCCGGTGTGTAGGTGATCCAGACCGCGCCGTGCTCCAGGGAGTGCACGGCATTCTCGTTGCGCACCGGCGCGGTGTAGACGCCGCAGTTCTGCGGGGTCGGATCGTGATCGCCGCCGACCGGTGGTGACATCGGGTAGCTCACTGAACTGGTGGTGTGCTTGTTGCTGAGGCCGGAGAACTGTTTCACGGCGTCCAGGGACGTGTCCGCCTTCGGCTGCTGGGCGCGCAGCGCGAGGGGGATCGCGATGGCAGCCACGACAGCCAACGCCGCGACCACGCCACCGATGATGACGATCAGGCGTCGTCGGCGCTTCTTGCGGTCATCGGCGGCCTGCAGCGCGGCGAGGCGTGCGCGACGGTTCGAGGAGTTGTCCGGGGTCACAGTAGCAATGTAGCCAATTGATCAAAGGGTCAACAAAGTCCGTCCTCGTCGGCGTTCGTCGGAGCGACATCCGAGCGACAGCGTCGTCAGTGGTGCGGCGTAGGGTCCAGAGGAACGAGAGGGGAGGCGGGGTGGTCCGAGGGTGGGGAGTGTGACGGCCGGGGTCGTCCTGTCGATGGTGGTCGTGACGGCGGCCCTCAGCGGATGTGCCGCAGCATCCACCCTGTCCTCGCCCGTCTCCGCGGGGTCCACCACCGATGCGTCGAGCACCCAGTCCCCGAGCTCTGCCGACTCCCGCGGCACCGGCACGGCCGTGGCGGCCCTGGCGGCGCTGCCCGTCAAGGGTCGGGCGCCGAAGACGGGCTACCAGCGTTCTGCGTTCGGGCAGGCCTGGGCCGACGTCGACCGGAACGGCTGTGACACCCGCAATGACATCCTGCGCCGCGACGCGAGGGACGTGACGCTCAAGCCCGGGACGAACGGGTGCGTTGTCGCCTCGGGCACCCTGCAGGACCGCTACTCGGGCACGGCGTTCCGGTTCGTCCGCGGCGACGGCCAGGTGGAGATCGACCACGTGGTCGCCCTGTCCGATGCCTGGCAGAAGGGGGCCCAGGCGTGGACCGCCGAGACGCGCGCTGCCTTCGCCAACGACCCGCTCAACCTGGTCGCCACAGAATCCGCGCTCAACCAGCAGAAAGGTGACGGTGACGCCGCCACCTGGCTGCCGCCCTACGGTGCCGGCCGGTGCGCGTACGTCGCTCGCCAGATCGCGGTCAAGAAGACCTATGGCCTGTGGCTGACCGTGGCCGAGCGCGATGCCATGGGACGCGTGCTCGCCGGTTGCCCCCGCGAGCCCCTGCCCTCCGGTGATGACCGGGCACCGCTGGCCGCGGGCTGACACAGCCTCGTCCCCCTGCGGCCGGTCGAAGGCGGATCGCTAGGATCGTGGCCGTGTCCAACCCCACCGCAGCCATCCTCGTGATCGGCGACGAGATCCTGTCCGGACGTACGCGCGACGAGAACATGTACTACCTCGCCGGAGTGCTCAGCGCCCACGGGATCGACCTGCGGGAGGTCCGGGTGGTGCCCGACGACCAGTCCGCGATCGTCGAGGGGGTCAACGCCCTGCGCTGTGCCTACGAGCACGTGTTCACGTCGGGGGGTATCGGTCCCACCCATGACGACATCACCGCGGACGCCATCGCGACGGCGTTCGGCGTCCCGATCGTTGTGGATCCCGAGGCTGAGGAGCGGATCCGCGGATATTGCGCGAAGCGGGGGATGACCTACACCGTGGAGGAGCAGCGGATGGCCCGCATTCCTGCCGGTGCCACGCTGATTACCAATGAGTTGTCCGGCGCGCCGGGCTTCACCGTGGAGAACGTGCACGTCATGGCGGGGGTCCCGGTGATCTTCCGGGCCATGGTGGGGGCGGTCCTCCCCGGCTTGGCGCAGGGACGTCCGCTCACCGTACGTGACTATCGCGTGCAGCGTCCGGAGAGCTCCATCGCCGGTGAGTTGCGCACCCTTGCCGAGTCGTACGGGGATCTCACCATCGGGTCCTACCCGTCCATGCTCGAAGGCCGCTCCGGCACGACCATCGTCGTCCGCGGTCTGGACGCGGACCGTGTCACCGAGGCCATCTCCGCCCTCCACGACGCCTTTCCGGCCTAGCACGGGCCTTTCGTCGCAGCGACGGAGTCCTGTCGCCCCGCCGGTGATCCGTGGTCGAATAGGGCATGAGCACCCTCGAGCGACTGCCCGATGAGGACTTCTCACGGATCCTGTGCGTGGCGGCCCACCCCGACGACCTCGAGTACGGCACGTCCGCGGCCGTGGCGGCCTGGGTGGCGCGTGGCGTGGAGGTGGCCTACCTCCTGCTGACCCATGGAGAGGCGGGCATGGATCGGCCGCCCGCGGAGATCGGACCCTTGCGCGACACCGAGCAACGTGCGGCGTGCGACGCGGTCGGGGTCAGTTCGCTCACCATCCTCGACTTTCCCGACGGTGTCCTCAGCTACGGCCTGGACCTGCGCCGGGCCATCGCCGCGGAGATCCGGCGCTTCCGGCCTGACGTGGTGGTCACCGGCAGCTGGGAGGAGGAAGTGCCCTGGGGCCTCAACCAGGCCGACCATCGGGCGGCCGGGCTGGCCACCCTCGACGCCATCCGCGACGCGGCGAATCCCTGGGTCTTCCCGGTCTCGCCCAGCGTCGGCGCCCCCGACACCTGGCAGGCCCGCTGGCTGTTGGTCAGTGGGGCGAGCCGCCCCACCCACGCCGTCGACGTCACCGGGGATCCACTGGCGCGGGGCATCGCCTCGCTCGCCTCCCACGTCCACTACCTCGCCCACGTCACCGGCCACGCGTCCCCCGAGGACACGCTGCGGGCGGCGACCACTGAGCCCGGCGTCGCCCTCGGGGTCCAGAGCGCGGTGGCCTTCCGTGCCCACCGACTCTGACCCTGCCCTGGCCGCGCCCAGCGTCCGCGACGACGGTGGAGCGGCCGTCGAGCCCGCCGCCCGGCGGATGTTCCTCGCCCTGATGCCGGACCCGGCGGCCAAGGCCAGGCTCAGCAGATGGCTCGCCGTCCCCGGCACCGGGGCGCTGCCGAGCGGATGGCGTACGACCTTGCCGGACAGTTGGCACGTCACCCTCGTCTTCATGGCTGCGGTCCCCGAGGCTGCCGCCGGACGATTGCTCCGCGGCATCACGGAGGTGGCGGCACGGACCCCTCCGCTGCCACTCAACTGGGGCCGCACCGGCGCCTTCCCCCGAGCCACCTCTGCGCGCGTGGCCTGGATCGGCGTCGTGGACGATCCGATCGCGGAGTCAGGCCCGGGTCACCGTGGCGTCGCCGAGTTGGCGAAGGCCTCCCGGCACGCCGCGATGGCGGCCCGCGCGGATCCGGATCGGACGACGTTCCGGGCCCATCTCACCCTCGGGCGGACGGGCCGCGCCCGGGACCTCACGGAGTACCTGGCCCAGCCCGGTGCACCGGAGGGACCGGCCTGGGTGGCCGACCGCATCGTGCTCGTCGAGTCGCGCCTCGGCAAGGGGGAGGGTGGCCGGCCGCGGTACGTCGAGATGGCCTCCTGGCCCCTCAGCTCCTAGGCTGCGACCATGTTCGACGTCATCTTCGGCCTCCCCGTCCACATCCTGGTCTTGCACGCGTACGTCGTTCTGGGGCCCCTGGCCGCGGCCGCTGCCATCGCTTACGCGGCCCGGCCGGCTTGGCGCAGGATACTGAAGTGGCCGGTCGTCGTCCTCGCAGTCGTCACCGGCGTGAGTGCTTTCGTGACGAAGGAGAGCGGGGAGAAGCTCCAGGGCAGGCTCGTGCCTCGGCACGACTCCGGCAGCACCGATCCGCAGGTACGGGCGATCCTCGCCCACACCGAGATCGGGGACGTGGCCGGAATCGTCGGAATCCTCTTCATGCTGGTGGTACTCGTGGCGGTGCTGTGGGCCCTTCGGGAGCGAGCGGGGGAGCGCGCCCAGGGATTCCTCGCCGTTGCTGCGGTGGTGGTGGTGATCGTGGCGGCCGCGAGCCTCCTGGTGTCCGTCGTGTGGGCCGGTCACACCGGCGCCGTGGCCGCGTGGCAGGCCCGGATCGCCGCGACCACGCCGGGTTCCGGGGACTGACACACCAGCCGGCGTCACTGTTCTCGAGGCCGGCTGAGATGTCCTCGCGGACGCGGACGACTGGCTCGGAATCACGCCGAAAAGACATTCGGCTCTCAACCTGAGCTTTAGACTCACAGTTGCCAGGGAGCTGCAGACTTTCTCATCGTGATGGGGTGGAACGAACACTTCGAGTAATCCTGACGGCAGTGGCGTCGGTTCTTCTCGTGTTCGGTGGAGCGATATTCTCCCCGTACGCCAGGGCCGTCGCTCCCTCCACCTACATCAAGCAGACGGTCGACGCGGCGCAGGGCGTCCAGCGCCAATACAAGGTTCCCGCCTCGGTTGCCCTCGCCCAGTCCATCCTCGAGTCCGGTTGGGGAGATTCCTCATTGTCCCGGACGTACCACAACTACTTCGGGATCAAATGCACCTCGCAGAAGAGCCCGTTCCAGCAGGGCTGCGTGTCCCTGCAGACGAAGGAGTATTCGTCGAGCGGTACCTCGATGACGATCGTCGACGGATTCCGGACGTACGCGACCACCGCGGATTCCTTCTCCGACTACGGCCTGTTGCTGAGCTCCCTCAGCCGTTATCGTGCGGCGTTCTCGCACACCGATGATCCGAACCAGTTCATCCGCGATATCGCCGCCGGTGGCTATGCGACCGATCCGCAATACGCGGATCTGGTGATCAGGATCATGCAGCAGTACAACCTGTACCAATACGACAAGATCTCCGTGTCTCCGCCGACCGCGGCGGCGGTGGCGAACGTGACGAGCACAGCTCCCACGGTGACCGCCTCGACCGCCCCCGCGACCACCAAGGCGAGTACCCCGGCAACGGCGACCCCCTCGCCGGCCACCACGACCTCCTCGCCGAGCCGGGCCACCGCGACGGCGACCGCCGCACCCAGCACCGCGCCCAGCCACGCCCCGACCATCTCCGCCTCGGCGGCCGCGAGCACGGCGCCGACGGCCACCGCCGTCTCGACGGACAAGAAGGCCGGCCTGGATAGCGTCATCTGGGTCATCAATCCTCAGACCGACCGGGTGTACTTCAGCGGACCCGTCTATGACGGGAGCGGGAAGCTCCTGGCCAACGCATCCTTCCAGGTCGTCGACACCACCGGCGCCACCCTCGGGACGGTCACCACCGACGCCCAGGGTCGCTTGGACGACTCCCTGCAGCTACCGGCGAACTGGGCCAAGATCCCGAACTTCGAGGTCACCATCCGGATCCAGGGCTCGACCACGACGACCTATACCGAGGGCTCGACGACACTCCCCGCAGGCAACACCGCGGGAGCCCAGTCCGGCGCGCTGACCGGGGCGGATCCCACCGTCGCCTCAGCACGGGACACCGGCCTGGACCGTGACCACCAGCTGCCGACGACGACGAGCCCCTCGGCCTCGTCCCACGCGACCAGCACAGCCACCCCGACCTCCCACTCGGCCACACCGATCTGGCCGGCGGGGCGCGGGACGCCCTCGGCCTCCGGCTCGGTATCCGCCTCGGCTTCCGCCTCGGCGACCCCGTCGCCCTCGCCGTCGGGTTCCACCACTGCGGTGCCGACGACGCCCGCCGCGACCACCGGCGGCGGGTCACCGCTCGTGGACCGCGCAGCGAACGCCATCACCGCTCGACTGCCGCGCACGGGTGGCCCGGCGGCCATCATCGGCCTCCTGGGGCTGGGAACCCTGGCGGCGGGCGCCACCCTGCTCCACTCCTCCCGCAGGCTCGCGCCCCGCGACCAGGACTGAGCATCCGGACCGGCCTCCCACGGGAGCGGTCGGGAAAGAAGGCGGAGGGGCGGACCCATCGGGTCCACCCCTCCGCTCTTCGTCATCCGGAGGTGGGCACGCGACGGCCGATCGACGTGAACAGCCGGGTGCCCGCGCAGCTCAGTGCCGCGACCGCAACTCGGGGAAGTCCTCGTAGCGATACTCCGCCCGGCTGCCCGGTCCGCGGTCCGAGGAGCCATGGGTCGCAGCATGCGCCGCGAGCTCGCGACCACGCAGCGCGACCCGGCGGATCTTGCCGGAGATGGTCTTCGGCAGGTCGTCGAACTCCAGGCGCCGCACCCGCAGGTACGGGGCGAGATGATCGCGGGCGTACGAGAGGATCGACAGGGCTGTCTCCCGGGTGCGCTCGAAGCCCGGCGCGAGCGTGACGTAGGCCTTGGGCACGGCGAGGCGCGTCGGATCGGGCGCCGGCACCACGGCGGCCTCGGCGACGGCCGGGTGCTCCATCAGCACACTCTCGAGCTCGAAGGGCGACACCTTGTAGTCGGAGGCCTTGAACACGTCGTCCGTACGACCGACGTAGGTGATGTAGCCCTCCTTGTCCCGCGTGACGAGGTCCCCGGTGTGGTAGTAGCCACCGGCCTCCACCTGGTGGGTCAGTTCGGGCATCCCCACGTAGCAGTCCATCAGGTTCAGCGGCCGCGGGTCGAGCCGCAGGCAGATCTCGCCGATGTCGGAGGGCTGCCCGGTCTCCGGATCGACGACTTCGATCGGCACGCCCGGCAGGGGCTTGCCCATCGAACCCGGCTTCACGGGCTCACCTGGCGCGTTGCCGATCTGGGCGGTGGTCTCGGTCTGTCCGTACCCGTCGCGGATGGTGAGGCCCCAGCGGTCCTGGACCTTCTTGATCACCTCGGGGTTGAGCGGTTCCCCGGCGCCGACGACCTCCCGCAGCGAAGCCGGAGCCTCGCCCAGATCGGCCTGGATCATCATCCGCCACACCGTCGGCGGAGCGCAGAAGGTGGCGACGTCGACGCGACGCATCTGCCGTAGCAGGTCGTGGGCATCGAACCTGCGGTAGTTGTAGACGAAGATCGTCGCCTCGGCGATCCAGGGGGAGAAGAAGCTGCTCCAGGCGTGTTTGCCCCATCCCGGGGAGCTGATGTTGAGGTGGACGTCACCGGGGCGCACTCCGATGAAGTACGTCGTCGACAGGTGACCGACCGGATAGGAGAGTTGCGTGTGCTGGACGAGCTTCGGTTCCTTCGTGGTGCCCGAGGTGAAGTACTGCAGCACCGGATCGTCCGCGTCCGTCACCACAGGCTGTGGCTCGGACGGATAGTCGTGCGCATCGGCGAACGCGAGCCAGTCGTCATGGGCGGCAGACGTCGTGATGCGCAGGTAGTCGCCGGGCACCGAGTCGAATTTCGGGGTATCGGGCGCGTTGGCGATGACCGCCCGCACCTTGGCCCGGGCGATCCGGTCGGCCAGGTCCTCACTGGTGACGGCTTCGGCCGTCGGCAGGATGACGGCGCCGATCTTCATCACGGCGAGCATGGCGTCCCAGAGCTCGATCTGGTTGCCGAGCATGAGCATCACCGTGTCGCCCTTGCCGACGCCGCGTGCTCGCAGCCAACCGGCGACGGAGTCGGAGCTGCGGACCATGTCGTCGTAGGTCCACTTCCGCTCGCTGCCGTCGGTCTCGCAGATCCACAGCGCCGTGTTCTGGTTCCCTCGGCCGATCGCGTCGACCCAGTCGATGGCCCAGTTGAACGGCCCGGAGATCTCGGGCCAGGTGAAGGCCTCCCGGGCCTCGTCGACACGACCCCGGTAGGACAGCAGGAGGTCGCGCGCGGCGCGGATCTGCTCGGTTGCTCGGCTCAAGGGGCACCTCTGATCTCGAGTGGCGGCGTGGGTTCGCTCGCGTTGGTTACGCCAGCGTAGGTAACGATACGCGGAGCGTCCACCCGATTGCCTGACGGGGACGGACAAGGCTGCCGCCGTCCCGTTGTGCGGTCCCGACAGGCGTTGTCACCGACCGGCGGGGGAAGTCTCCGGTGTCCGCCGGCCGCGCCGCCGCAGCCAGCCCGTCAACAGTGGTGTCAGCGCCAGCATGAGGAAGAGGCGTACGGCCTGCACGCCGGTGATGAAGGTGACGTTGCCGCCCGAAGCTGCGGCGACGGCGAGGACGGCCATCATGCCGCCCGGGGTGGTGGCGAGGTAACCGTCGAGGTCCGGCAAACCGGCGAGCCGGGCCAGCCAGACCCCGGTCACCGCGCTGACACCCATCAGCAGCAGCACCAGCCCGAGCGACAGGGGCAGGACGCGGGCCACGACACCGAGGGCTGCCCGGGTGAAGCCCAGGGTGGCCGACCAACCGATCATCACGTACGCCACGGCGACCACGATCCCGGGAAGCACGGGGGCCGGCAGTCCGCCCGAGATGCTCACCGCTGCGGCTGCGATCATCGGGCCCAGCAGATCTCCGGCCGGCACACGGGACAGGCGCGCCACCAGCACGCCCGCCACGGTGCACACCAGCCCGACGGCGATCCCCCGGCCTGCCGCTGAGGTAGCCGCCGTGACGCCGGCTGGCGGCGCATGGAAGACGTACGCCGCCACGGGGGGAGTCGAGGCGGTGATGAGCAGGACGCGGGTGTACTGAAGGGTGCCGACCATCCGGATGTCACCGCCGAGATCAGCGGCGACGGCGACCAGGCCGCTCGCCCCGCCCGCGGCCATCGAGAGCACCCCGGTGATCCGGTCGACCGCCGGATGAAGCGCGAGCAGGAACCCCGAGCCGAAACTGATCAGCAGGGTGAGCAGGGTGACCGCCAGGACTCCGGCCCATTCCTGCCCCAGCGCGTGCAGTTCGCCGCTGGTCACCATGGACCCAGGGCGGTGCCCACCACCGCTTGTGAGCCGATGCCCAGGAGGGTCGGGACGCGACGTGGTCCCCGTCCGGAGAGCGCGATCGCCGTCCCGGCCACCATCGCCGCGACGATCTCGGGCGAGGGGATCCGGACGACGCGGGCAATCATCACCAGGCCTGTCGTGACAGCCACCAGGACCACCCAGCCGACGGCCCGGGCGCGCGGGGTCGGGTCGATGGAGGTCCTCATGTCCCCAGTCGACCACATCGGCCCGCACACCCCCACGGCTGACCATCGACGGACTAGTGTCGGATCCACCGCCGGATCACGGATCCGGCCCAGTGTCCACGAAGGGGATGTCCATGAAGGCTGTCCAGATCACCGAGCACGGGGATGCCGGTGTGTTGCGCTACGTCGACACCGAGGTGCCCGAGCCGGGCCCCGGGCAGGTCCGGGTGCGGGTCCGAGCGGCCGGGGTCAATCCGGCCGACACCTACATGGTCCGCGGCGGCTACGAGTTCTTCCACAATCCGCTGCCCTGGGTCCCCGGTTTCGACTCGGCCGGCGACATCGACGCCGTCGGTGAGGGAGTGACGGGACTGGCCGTCGGCGACCGGGCCTTCGTCGCCGGCATCCTCGGCCCCAGTGACGGCGCCTTCGCCCAGCACCACGTGGCCGAGGCCCGCATCGTCCACCGGCTCCCCGACGGGGTCGGCTACGAGGAGGGGGCGGCGCTCGGCGTTCCGTACGCGACCGCCTACCGGGCGCTCTTCCAGCGCGCCGAGGTCCGGCCGGGGGAGACGGTGCTCGTCCACGGTGCCAGCGGCGGCGTGGGCCAGGCCTGTGTCCAGTTCGCCCGCGCGCATGGCGCCCGCGTCATCGCCACCGCCGGTACCCCGGAGGGTCTGGACCTGGCCACCCGCCAGGGAGCCCATGCAGTGGTGGACCACAGCGCCGACACTCACGTCGAGGCACTGCGCGAAGCCGCCCCCGAGGGCATCGATGCCATCATCGAGATGGCGGCCAGCGCCAACCTGGAGTCCGACCTCGGCCTGCTGGCTCGCAACGGGCGCGTCGTGATCGTGGGGGCGCGTACGCCGGTGGAGATCACGCCCCGACTCGTGATGCGCACGGAGGCGGCCATCCTGGGGCTCGCCCTGTGGCACATCACCCCCGAGCAGTCTCGGCAGGCGCTCTCGGCCATCGGCGCAGGACTGGAGAACGGGACCCTTGCACCGTTGATCGGCCACAGCCTGCCGTTGGAGCGGATCGCCGACGCCTTCGCACTCGTCACCACTGGCCACCGCTCGGGCAAGGTCGTCCTCACGGTCGACTAGTGTCGCGCGGCGTGTCGCCCGGGCTTTGCCCCTGCCGGTGCCAAAGTGAGGTATGTCGTGCAACTTCCCCGGTATGACATGTGCAAGGAGATGTAGATGGACACCGCCCTCAGGTCTGCGGCCGTCGGACGGTCGACCGACTCCGCCCAGCAGGATGTCGAGCGGCATGACGTCGCTGTGGAGGCGACCCGTTTCGGATGGTCCCGATGGGTCACGACCGATGACGGACTCGAACGTTCGTACACCGTCTGCGAACCGGGTCTGGCCGCGTGGAAGCGCGACGTCATCCACGCGACGTTGTTCCGCGATGACCGGGCGGGGATGATCGAGGTCGGCGCCCGCTGGGCCCTGCGCGGGTTCCTCGCCGCCCTGGTTCTCGGCGGCCTGCTGGCCCTGGTGGTCCAATCTGGCGTGGTGATCGTGCCGGTGGCGCTGGCCGTGCTGGTGTCCGCCGCCGTCCTGCTGGCGTCATTGCCCAACCGCGGGCGGCTGATGGCGGAACGCCACACGGTGACGCTCACCGGCGAGGCCTGCCGCGAGGTGTCCCGGATCGCCGCCGTCCTCGATCGGATCGAGCCCGATCCCGCGGACATCGACCGTGACGATGTCCGCACCATGTGGCGCCTGGCGCACACTGATCCTGCCTTCCTGAAGAACTACGGCCGCACCGTCCGGGACTGGGAGGTCTCCTACGTACGCCTGCGGGAAACGCTCTCCCGCGACGAGCCACGCACCCTGGCCCGGACCATCGCCCAGGAGACCGGGTCCGGCGTACGCCAGACCGCCGTCGGCGCGGTCTGAGTCCGAAGCTCCCGTTCCAGCCCCCCGCCGACCTGTGAGGTCCGGCGGGGGGCGACGATCTGTCCACAGTTCCCTACAAGCACCTGCCCTGGAGACCCACAGCGTTCTAGGCTGAGGACGTACGCGACTGGGGGGTCGCGCTGTGTTCAGGGGGAACGGCATGGCTCGTGCACATCCGACCACTCGGCTGTCCGCCGACGAGATCTGCCGCCATGGGCTCACGGCTCTGTCCATCGCGGTGATCGGCATCATGATCGTGGCCGGTCTGGGATTGACGCAGCAGGCCATCGGCGCCCACGGTGCGGAACCCGACGTCGCCACGACCGCCGCGCCGGCGCGTGGGGATCGGTTGGTGGCCGTGGCCGCGAGCACCGTCACCTCCGCCAGACGCGATGACGCCAGGGCCGCCGCCGCGGAAACCTCGATGACCCCCACCCCGTCCGCACGCCCCTCGTCGGGGCGGGGAGCGCGTCCGCCCCGTCGGCGAGCGGCACCTCCCCCTCGGGCCAGGCGTCATCGTCCGGCTCCGCATCATCGTCCGGCTCCGCTGGCGGTGCTACCGCCCCCTCGAAGGCCTCCACGTCGTCGGCTGCGAGCGGCGCGGGGTCCATCCCGAGTGGCGGGTCCGCCGACAGCGGCTACCTCGACACCGGCGCCGCGGTGGCGGCCAAGGCCTCGAACGGTCCGGCCGCGCCGGACTTCGACAAGGCCCTTGTCCAGCTTTCGGCCAAGGAACGCGAGGCGGGACAGCAGACCCGTGCCGAGCAGGCGGCCCAGGCGAACACCGAACTCGAGCAGGACAAGCGCACCGTGGACCAGGCCGGGGCGGCCACGAACATCCGTTCGGAGCAGGCACGTCTGGTCGACGAGAAGAAGAAGGCCGAGGCCGCCGCCGCACTGCTCAAGGCCCAGCAGGACGCGCTCGCCGCCGCGAAGCAGAGTGCCAGCAGTGCCAGCAACGCCACCAGTGCGGGGTCTGTCACTCTCCCGGACGGGACGCTGGTGCGTCCCTCGGCCGACGGCACCTGGCCCCCGAGGTGCTCACTGCCCTGGCGAAGTTCGGCAAGACGCTGAACGGCGCCGGCTCGAAGGCCATCGGGAAGGCAGTGACGCCGATCGCCCCCGGCAGCTACAGCCTGGGTTCCCGGTGGGGTGCGGTCGGTATCTGGGCGACGTACCACACCGGCCAGGACTTCGTTGCGCCGATCGGCACCCCGATCCGCGCAGCGGCCGACGGCGTGGTGCTGAGTCCGATCGCCGGGGCCTGGGCCGGTACGCACGTGATCATCGCCCACTCGGACGGGTCCACGCTGTACGCGCACATGCTCGCCACCACGGTCACGCCGGGGCAGACCGTCCACGCCGGTGACGTCATCGGGTTCGTCGGGCTGACCGGCCGTACGACCGGGGCACATCTCCATTTCGAGTTCTATCCCAAGGGGAGCAGCCTGGCGACGCCGTACTCCGCCACGGATCCCCTGCTGTGGCTGGCCTCGCGGGGGTGACGGCCTGACCGTCGGCCGGCCATCGGGCGGTGCGCCCAGGAGGAGGAGGTCAGCGGGGCAGGAGTTCCGCATCCGCGAGGGTGAGTTCGAGGCGGTTGCGTTCGACGGCGTCGATGCTCACCTCCACGGTCCAGCGGTCGAGCGACCAGCGGTAGATCTGGTCGCACTGGCCGGTCAGGACATGGGGATCACCGAAGATCGTCGCCATCTCCCGGACGAGTTCATGCTGCTCGGCCTCGATCCGATCCGGTTCGACCGGCAGGCTCGCGGTCACCGTGGCGACCCTGCCGTGCCAACCGTCCCAGCGCCCCGGCCCGATGCCCTCGATGGACAGCACCCCCTCGGTCGGGTCCTCTGCCGGGTCGCAGGTCCGCTCCTCCGCCCCGATCGCCGCCCAGAGGGTCCCGCGGTCCGCGATCGACACGAAGCCGGCCTGGGCGCAACGCTCGCCGAAGCCCAGCAGCGGATGATCGAACATGGCCGCCTCCTCCCGTCGACCCGGCCGTCCGGAGGACCACCGTGGATCCTTCATCCTAGTCGCCGGGACCGGCTGAAACCGATGGTCAGGCCCAGGCTCCGAACGCGGACGAGTCCACCCCGTCGTTCCGGAAAGTGACACAATGCACGGCATGACGTCGCGACCCCAGTCCGCCGAGGATTCGGTGGGGATCGTCGAGCAGTGCACGGTCCGGTTGTTCGAAGGTGAGCGCCCGCTCGTCCTGGCGAGTGGTGCGGTGCTGGCGGAGGTCGACGTCGCCTACGAGACGTACGGCACCCTCAACGACACCCGGGACAACGCCATCTTCATCTGCCATGCGTTGACCGGTGACGCCCACGCGGCCGGCCTGCACCGGGACGACGACCACCGCCCGGGCTGGTGGGACACGATGATCGGCCCTGGCAAGCCGATCGACACCGACCGCTTCTTCGTCATCGCGGACAACCTGCTCGGCGGGTGCCAGGGCACCACTGGCCCTGCCTCCACCGACCCGGCCACCGGTCGTCCGTACGGGCTCGACTTCCCTCTGCTCCAGATCGCCGACTTCGTCACCGTCCACCGGGCGCTGCTCGCCCATCTCGGGGTGGAGCAACTGTTGTCCGTGGTCGGGGGGTCGATGGGCGGTATGCAGGCGCTGCAGTGGGCCCTGTCCTTCCCCGAGCAGGTGGGCAGTGCGGTCATCATCGCGGCCTCGAGCCGGCTCAACGCGCAGAACATCGCCTTCTCCGCTGTCGCGCGTGAGTCGATCATGCGTGATCCCGGCTTCGCGGGTGGCAGGTATCTCGAGGTCGGGACCAGCCCCGACACCGGGTTGTCGATCGCCCGGATGATGGCGCACATCACGTACCAGTCCGAGGCCGGCATGAACCAGAAGTTCGGCCGCCGGTTCCAGTTCGGCGAGGATGCCCGTCGCGGGTTCGGGGTCGACTTCGCGGTGGAGAGCTACCTCGACCACCAGGGTCGGGTCTTCCTCTCCCGCTTCGACGCGTTGTCCTACCTCTACCTCACGCGGGTGATGGACTACTTCGACCCGTTCGCGGACGACGACGCCGCCGCGGCGCTCGCCGAGGTCGGGTCGCCGTGCCTGGTGCTCTCCTTCGACAGCGACTGGCGCTTCGACACCAGCCACTCCCGCGCCATCGTCCGGGAACTCGAGCGCCAGCGGGTGCCGGTGAGCTTCCGCGAGATCCGCTCGCCCTGGGGGCATGATTCGTTCCTGCTGACCATCGACGACTACCACCGGACGGTGGCGGCCTTCCTCCGCAGGGTGGCGGAGGAACGACCGGCGAAGGAGACCCGGCGATGACCTTGCGCCCCGACCAGACGGTCGTCACCCGCTTCGTCCCGAACGGGTCACGGGTACTGGACCTCGGCTGCGGTCACGGCAGCCTGATGCGTCACCTGATGGACCGACGCGGGTGCACCGGCACCGGTGTGGAGATCGACCCGGACGCCGTCGTCGATGCGATCGGCAAGGGTGTCCCGCTGATCGAGCTCGACATCGACCGGGAGCTCGACCAGTTCGGCGACAAGTCCTACGACGTGGTCATCCTGTCGCGGGTGCTGCAGGCCACGTACAAGCCTCGGGACGTGCTCACCGAGATGGCCAGGATCGGCTCCCGGTGCATCGTGTCGGTGCCGAATTTCGGCTACTGGCGGCATCGTTGGGTGCTGATGCGCGGCCGGATGCCGATGTCACGCGAACTGCCGCATGCCTGGTACGACACGCCCAACATCCACCTGTCCACTCTGGCGGACCTCGAGGACCTGTTCGACGTCGTCGGCCTGGACGTGTGGGAACGGCGGCTCTCGAACCCGGACGGACGCCAACGTCATTATCCGGCCCGGTGGGCGAACGTGATGGCGGCGAACGCGATCTACGTGCTCACCCCGCGCTCCTGACCCACCGGCCCGCCGGAGGAGCCTCGAAGCGCCGGGTCGTCTAGCGTCCCGGCCCCGGGCCCCCGTCGCCCTGACGCCCAGAGGGGCGGGCGGTCGGATGCTTCTCCGCAGCCTTCCTCGCCCCCGCCGCGAGCCACCCCTTGAACAGCGGCGTCAACAGACGCGGCATCACCAGGTAGGTCATGGCGACGGTGATGCTCACGGTGATGATGGCCGTACGGAGCAGGAACGGCACCGGAGCCAGGAGGGGACGCCCGTCCGGTAGGACCGGCAGGGTGCTGAGCAGCCAGATGAACAGCGTCGCAGTGGGCCAGATGCCGACCCAGGTGACGAATCCCATCCGATGCCGCGGCGGGGTCATCGTGGCAGGCACGACCGCCGGCTCGAACCAGGCCTCGAGCCCGGTGAGCCGCCGGTGCGTGGGCTCACCCTCAGCCACCGCGTGCATCCGCTCGAGGATGCCCTGGCGTTCCGGGCTGTCGTCCCAGGCAGCGAAACCGGTGTCGTCCCGATACCGGACAACGACGTGGTAAGCCTGGCCCGGCTCCTCCGGCGGGATGAGATCGGCGCCGAGGAAACCGGGCTTCTCCCGCATCAGGGAGAACATCTCCCGCACGAGGTCCTCGTACTCGTGCTCATGCGAGGGCTTCGCGTAGCGGGTCGCGATCCGGGTGACGGCCGTCGGCTCCGGCGTGAGGTGGGTCATGGTGCCTTCCAGGTGTGAGGGGGACGCAGGGTCAGAGGCCGAGGGCCTGGGTGAGCCGGCTGGCGGGGGAGGCCAGTCCGTACTCAGCCACGAGGCGCTCCCAGCCGGCAGGGTCGGCGACGGCACGGGGGAGGCGCAGGTCATCGGGACCGAGCCCCAGGTCGAGGTCCTGCTTGATCCGGATCACCCGCGGCGCCACGTCGAGATACCCGGCCGCCGCCTCGATCCCCTCGGCCTGACGAGCGGTCAGCCCGCCCTTCTCGACCGCACCGTCGGCGGCGGCACGCCTGACCCCGGTCAGGTCGCCGTAGCGGGCCAGAAGCCTGGCGGCGGTACGGTCGCCGATGCCGGGCACGCCAGGGATCCCGTCGGAGCTGTCGCCGCGCAAGGCTGCCAGGTCCACGTACGCAGCGGCATCGACCCCGTACGCCTCGCGCACCTCGGCCTCGTGGATCTCACGCCACCCGGGCGTCCGGCCCACCGGGGTGAGCAGCGCGACGCCGGCAGCGTCATCGACCAGTTGGGTGAAGTCCCGGTCCCCACTGGCCAGCAGCACCGGCCCGGTGCCCCGGAAGAGCACGGTGAGCGTGCCCATCACGTCGTCGGCCTCGGCTCCCGTCGCGCCGAGGACAGGCAGCCCGAGGGCCTCGAGGACCTGGCGAATGACCCCGATCTGCGGGACAAGGTCGTCAGGGATCTGTTCGGTGCGACCGTCGGGTGCGACCCTGTGGGCCTTGTAGGAGGCCATCAGCTCGACCCTCCACGCCGGCCGCCAGTCCGCGTCCCAGGCACACGCCAGGTGGGTGGGATGGCGCTCCTCCAGCAGGCGGGCAAGGGTGTCGAGAGTTCCGCGGACGGCGTTGACCGGCTCCCCGGTGGGACTGCGAAGGGTTGCGGGCACCCCGTGGAAGGCCCGGAAGAAGAGATAGGACGTGTCGACGGCGAGCAGATGCGGGGTGGCCATGGGGTCATCCTGCCGCCGACCGGTCCCACCCGCCAGCGAACCGGAGGACGAGGAGTCGGGGGTCCGCGTCGCTGACGGAGAGCCGGGGCGATCGGGGGGCGGGCGACCGGTATCGTGGAGCCCATGAGCGATCCCCGCATCGGCCTCAGCGTCACCCATCGTCGGTACGTCGGCCACAACCACACCCACTACTCGGGCAGCCAGGTCGATCATTCGTACACGATGTCGCTGCTGTCCGATGCGGCCACCGAGGTGTGCATCCGCACCGATTCCGATGAGGGCGCCGTGGTGGCGTACGACGAGATCGACTTCCTTGCCCCGATCTATGCGGGTGACGTCCTCGAGGTCGAGGCGTTCGTCGTGGGTGTCGGCAGCACCAGCCGTGAGCTGGGCATGGAGGCCCGGGTGATCTGCCGCGAGGCCCAGCGCCTCGACGAGACCACCACGAAGCTGGCCCCGACCGCCTCGTACGTGCTCGAGCATCCGCTCGTCGTCGCGCGGGCGAACGCCACGGTCGTGGTGGCCAATCCTCTGCCCGAGCCTCCCACGCCGTGGGGCAGCCAGGTCGCCGAGGTCCCGGACCGCCCGCCGCTCGATGCGAAGGCGGGATTGAGGGATCTCCAGGAAACCTGGCTCCGGTGGACCCGGGACGCCCGTGAACAGATCGAGAAGCGCGCCGCGGACCTGCGGTCGCGAGCCCAGTCCGCAGTCGACCACAACGAGGAATGACACCCGACATGACTGAACCCACCACCCAGACCGGCACTGCCCAGCAGACCCGTGAGGGCTCCGAGCGCCGGATCCTGGTCTGCATCCCCACCTACAACGAGGCTCAGAACATCGAGTCCATCGTGGGTCGGCTCCGCGCCGCCGTCCCGGCCGCCGATGTCGTCGTCGTCGACGACAACTCCCCGGACGGCACCGGCGACATCGCCGATCGCCTGGCCGCAGGGGACACCCGGGTGCACGTGCTGCACCGCAAGGGCAAGGAGGGCCTGGCAGCGGCGTACGTCGCCGCCTTCCGCTGGGGGCTGGAGCAGGGCTTCGACGTGCTGGTGGAGATGGACGCGGACGGTTCGCACCGCCCGGAGGAGCTGCCGCGGCTGCTCGAGGCGCTCGAACGGGCGGACATGGTCAAGGGCTCCCGTTGGGTGCCAGGCGGCACAGTGGTGAACTGGCCGAAGTCGCGGGAGTACCTCTCCCGGGCCGGCAACCTCTACACCCGGATCGCGCTCGGCGTGCGGGTGAAGGACATCACCGGTGGCTTCAACGTCTTCCGGGCCCAGACCCTGCGCGACATCGGCCTCGACAACATCGCTGCGGCCGGTTACTTCTTCCAGACCGACATGACGATCAACACCATCGAGGCCGGGCATTCCGTGGTTGAGGTGCCGATCACGTTCGAGGAGCGCCAGTACGGGGAGTCGAAGCTCGACAAGAGCATCTTCGTCGAGTCGCTCGCCCGGACCACGGCTTGGGGCCTGAAGCGGCGTCGTGCCCAGCTGGCCCGTCTGACGGGGCGGGGCCGCAAGCCCGGCGTGACCCCCGCCTCGTGACCCGATCGCCGGTTCCCGCCGGCGGCGGGACCGATTGACCCGGCAGACAGACAGCGAGCCCCGGACCTGGTGGTGGTCCGGGGCTCGCTGGTCTCGGCGACGGCGCCTCAGCGCCGACCGCTCAGCGCTGCTTCTTCGAGGGGGGAGTCGTCCGGCGCATGTACTCGTCGGTGCTGACCGCGCCCGTGGTGCGGACCTCCTCGAGCCGCTCGGAGAGCAGCTCCTCCAGATCGGCGAGGGAACGTCGCTCGAGGAGCATGTCCCAGTGCGTCCGCGCGGGCTTGGTCTCCTTGACCTCCCCTACCGATCCGTCCGATCGGCTGGCCTCCTGACCGCACCGGGGGCATTCCCAGACGGTCGGCAACTCGGCCTCCTCGGCGAAGATCATCTCGAAGTGGTGTCCCTGGGGGCAGTCGAAGCCCACTTCCTGGCGCGGGGCGAAGTCGACGCCCACCTCGTCCTCGAAACTCTTGGATCCGAGGCCGGATCCGCGCAGAGAACGATCAGCCATGTGCTACCTCCTAGGATTGCTGGCCCGACAGGTCAACGCGTACGGTGACCCGGTTGTTCCGGGCCGCGGGCCTACCGGTCGTCGTCCAGCGTAGCGGTCCGGGCCAAGACCGCGCCGGACCTTCCCTTGGCGGCCGGCACCTGCAGCAGGAGGACGGCACCGGCCACCAGGATCAGGATGATCGCCACGATGCCCCACCGATCCTGGTGGGTGAGACCGGCGAACAGCCCGAACAGCGCCGGCGACAGGAACGACACCGCGCGCCCGGACGTCGTGTAGAGACCGAACATCTGGCCCTGGTGCTCCAGGGGCGCCATCCGCGCGAGCATGGATCGTGAGGACGACTGCGCCGGACCGACGAAGAGGCACAGGGCGAGACCGAAGACCCAGAACATCGCGAGGCTGTGCACGAACAGCAGGACCGTCGCGGCAGCGATCAGGCCGATGATCGATCCCAGGATCACGGGTCGCGCACCCAGCCGATCCTCCAGGAGGCCGCCGGCACCGGCCCCGAGCGCCGCCACGATGTTGGCCGCCACGCCGAAGAGAAGCACAGCGCTCGACGGCATGCCGTAGACGCTGACGGCGAGGACAGCGCCGAACGTGAACACCGCCGCCAGGCCGTCCCGGTAGATCGCCGAGGCGATCAGGAACCGGACGGCATCCGGGTCACCGCGCCACAGGTCGCGGACGTCGTGGGCGAGTCGACGGTACGCGCCGACCAGACCGGCGCGGGCCGATCGGGGGGCGGCGTCCGGATCCGGGACGGCCAGGAAGACCGGGATCGCGAAGACCAGGTACCAGGCGGCGACGACGAGGCAGACGATCCGTACGCCCAGGCCGTCGGTGGAGGGCACACCGAGCCAGTTGCCGCGGGCGATGATGCCGAAGTAGGCGAGGAGCAGCAGGAAGATGCTGCCGGTGTAGCCCATGGCCCAACCCAGCCCCGAGATCCGGCCCATGTCGTCGTCCTCGGAGACCTGCTTGAGCATGGCGTAGTAGGAGACGTTGCTGAACTCGGCGGCGATCGTGCCGATGCCGAGCAGGACCAGGCCGGCGACGAGGAAGGCCGGCTGCGGTCGGATCGCGAACATCGCGGCGGTCGCGGCGATGACGACGGCGGTCCACAACGCCAGGCTGCGGCGCCGGCCGCCCCCGTCGGCCTGCTGGCCCATGATCGGCGCCGTCACGGCGATGACCGCGCCGGCCAGCGCGGTCGAGATGCTGAGGGCGGTCGCTCCGCTGAGCGCGCCGTCCTTGGCGGCGACCGCCCCGGTGAGATAGGTCGAGAAGACGAAGGTGACGATCACCGAGTGGAACGCCGACGACCCCCAGTCGTACGACACCCAGGACCAGATCCTGGCCCGCCGCCCGAAGCGTTCGTGGAGGGAACGGCGCCCGTGGCCCGCCGCGATCCTGGTGTCACTGCCGGCCATACCACAGCCCCCGCTCGCTCAGGACGTCCTTGAGGACGTCGATCCGATCACTCACCAGTCCGTCGACGCCGAGGTCGATGAGCTCACCCATCTCACCCGGGTCATCGATGGTCCACACGTGCACCTTCTTGCCCGCGGCATGCGCGGTATCCACCAGCGCGCGGGTGACCACGCGGAACTGGTCACCGCGGACGTCGTCCCCGGCCAGGGCACCGACCATGGCGCGCGGTCCTCCGGAGGCGAGCGCCAGCGGCAAGGAAGCCCAGTGCGGGAGCTGCAGGACGTTGCCGGGCGCCGCCACCAGCCGGGGGAGGACCGGCACGATGCGCGTCCAGGCGATGCCCGCGGGACTGACCGCTGTCGAGAGCTGCTCCCCGGCGAGGCGGCGGAAGTCGCGCAGCCGTCGGCTCGAGAAGGAGGCGACGTTGACCCGTCGCTGGGCCCGGTGCCGGTTGATCACCTCGAGCAGGGGCCGGACCGCGGCGTCCGTCTTGAGGTCGATGTTGAAGAAGGTCTCGGGGAAGGCTTCGAGGACCTCGTCGAGGGTCGGGATCGGGTCGGTGCCGCCGATCCGCGCGTGCGTCACCGCACCGTGGTCCAGGTCGGCGATGAGCCCGGTGCCGTCAGTCACCCGGTCGAGACGGTCGTCGTGGAACGCCAGCAGGACCCCGTCCCGCGTCACGTGGACATCGGTCTCGACATGCGTGTAGCCGAGGGCCACGGCCTGTCCGAACGCATGGAGGCTGTTCTCCCGCCCGACGTTGGGGGCGTACGTGGATCCTCCACGGTGCGCCAGGGCCACGAACGGCGGGGCGAAGAAGGGCAGGTCGGTGACGGACATGGTGCCATTCCAGCAGAGGGAGGTGACCAGAGGGTGACAGTGGCGCCGTCAGCGGACGCGCTCGGCGGAGAAGCACCGGGTCGGGGCGACGAACTCGTCCTGGGCGGCGACGAGCGCCAGCTCGCGACGACCCAGCGCGACAGTCCTGTGCAGCAGGCCGAACATCGAGGCGGCCGTGAGCTCCACGGCGGATCGAGGCGACCCCGTCCGCAGCAGGTGAGCGAGGAAGAGCGCCGCCGTCACGTCCCCGGCACCGGCGAAGGAGGCCGGCAGCCTGGGGGTGGTGACGAGGTGGGCGCCGGAGTCGTCGACGGCGAGCATCTGGACGCTGGACGGATCGGTCCGGGTGCTCACCAGTGAGGTGACCAGGACGATGCGCGGTCCGTGGGAGCGCACCTCGTCGACCGCCTCGAGGATCTCCTCGAGCGACTGCGTCCTGCGGCCGACCAGCTGATCGAGCTCGAAGTGGTTCGGGGTGAGGACCTGGGCCATCGGCACCACCCGATCACGCAACATCACGGGCACTTCGTCACGGACGAAGAAGCCGCGCCCGACGTCGCCCATCACCGGGTCGCAGCACCAGAGCGCGTCCGGATTGCGCTCCCGCAGCAGGGTGGCGGCCGCGAGGACGGCCTCGCCGGTCTCGCCGTCGCCGAGGTAGCCCGACAGCAGCGCGTCGCAATCGGCCAACGCGCCCCGGTCGTCGATGCCGCGGACGACCTCGAGGACCTCGCCGGGGCCAAGCACCGGACCACGCCAGTCGCCGTAGCCGGTGTGGTTGGAGAAGTGCACGGTGGCCACCGGGTGCACCTCGATCCCCATCCGCATCAGTGGGAAGGCAGCGGCACTGTTGCCGGCGTGCCCGTACGCCACCGAGGACTGGATGGACAGGATCGAGGTCATGCGCCCCATGGTGCCACCGCAGGCTCTAGCTGGTGGTCACCTGCACGTTGGCGCCGAGCGCGTTGAGGCGGTTGGGCAGGTCCTCGTAGCCACGATTGATGACGTAGACGTCGCGCAGCACCGATTCGCCCTTGGCACCCAGCATCGCCAGCAGCAGGCAGACGCCGGGGCGCAGGGCCGGGGGACAGGTGACCTCGCGGCCGCGCCACTTGGTCGGGCCGTTGACGATCAGTCGGTGCGGATCGAGGAGCTGGATGTTGCCCCCGATCTTGGCCAGGTCGAGCAGGTGGATGGCCCGGTTCTCGTAGACCCAGTCATGGATCAGTGTCTGGCCCTGGGCCTCCGCCGCGATCACCGCGAAGAACGGCAGATTGTCGATGTTGAGCCCGGGGAACGGCATCGGGTGGATCTTGTCGATCGGCGCCCGCAGCGTCGAGGGCCGCACCGTGATGTCGACCAGGCGCGTCCGCCCGTTGTCGGCCATGTACTCCTCGGTGATGGTGAAGTCCAGCCCCATCTCCTCGAGGATGGCCAACTCGATCTCGAGGAACTCGATCGGTGCCCGCTGGATGGTCAGCTCGGACTTGGTCACGATGGCGGCCGTGATCAGGCTCATCGCCTCGATCGGATCCTCCGACGGGAAGTACTCCACGTCGGCGTTGATCTCTTCGATGCCGTGGACGACGAGGGTGGTGGTGCCGACACCGTCGATCCGTACGCCCAGGCGCTGCAGGAAGAAGCAGAGGTCCTGGACCATGTAGTTCGGCGAGGCGTTGCGGATGGTCACCGGTCCCTCGACCATCGCGGCGGCCATCAGCGCGTTCTCGGTGACCGTGTCACCACGCTCGGTCAGGACGACGGCACGTTCGGGGGCGTGGACGTCCCCGGCGGCGCAGCGGTAGAAGCCCTCGGTGGCCAGCACGTCGAGGCCGAAATGGCGCAGCACCTGGAGGTGCGGCTCGATGGTGCGGGCGCCCAGGTCGCAGCCACCGGCGTACGGCACGTTGAACTCGGGGTGGAAGTGCATCAGCGGCGCGAAGAACATGATGATGGAGCGCGTCCGGCGGGCGGCCGCGACATCCATGGAGGCGAGGTCGAGCTCGGCCGGGCGGATCAGCTCCAGGTCCGTGTCGTTGATCCAGGAGATCCGGTAGCCGATGCTGATCAGCACCTCGCAGATCCGGTTGACCTCTTCGATCTTGGCGATCTTCCGCAGGACCGTACGACCGCGGTTGAGCAGCGAGGCGCACAGCAGGGCGACGGCGGCGTTCTTGGACGACCTGACGTCGATCGCTCCACTCAGCTGCCGGCCGCCCTCGATGGTGAGGTGCATCGCGGTCGGCTTGGTGGGGTTCATCGGGTGCGGGGCTTCCTCGCTCACCTCGGACTCGGCGTCCGAATCGAGGGCCCGGGCGATCCGGTTCACCAGATCGATCGACACGGTCGCCGCGCCGTTCTCGACGTCTTCCAGGGTCGAGGACGGGGTGTTCAACTTGGCGGCGAGGTCGGCCAGGGAAAGGCCTCGCTGCTCACGGGCGTCGCGGATCATTGTGCCGATCTGCAGGGCGGTGGAGCTAGAAGTCACCGCCCAAGCCTAACCCACGGTCCCCGCTCGACCCGCCTCGCGCCTCCGCGGGCCCGTCCCGGGAGGGGATCAGGGGCCGATCGGTACGACCGTTCCGCCAGGTGCACCGGCCGGGTCCGTCATCGGCGGTCACGACGACAGGAAGGGGCCTCGCTGGTTAAGGTTGAGGCCATGACCGCACACTTTGACGTCGTTGTCCTGGGCGCCGGGCCCGGAGGGTATGTGGCGGCGATCCGCGCCGCTCAGCTGGGCCTGAAGACCGCCGTTGTCGAGAAGCAGTGGTGGGGCGGTGTCTGCCTGAACGTCGGCTGCATCCCCACCAAGTCCCTGCTCCGCAACGCCGAACTGGCCCACATCTTCACGCACGAGCGTGACACCTTCGGTTTCAGCATCGACGGCGAGGTGCGTCTGGACTACGCCAAGGCCTTCACGCGGTCCCGCAAGGTCTCGGAGCGCTCGGTCGGCGGCGTCCACTTCCTGATGAAGAAGAACAAGATCCAGGAGCTCAACGGCTGGGGCACCTTCAAGGACGCCAAGACGATCGAGGTGACGAAGGACGACGGAACGGTCGAGACGGTCACCGCCGAGAACGTGATCATCGCCGCCGGCTCGGTCACCCGGATGCTGCCGGGCATGCAGCGGTCCGCCAACGTGCTGACGTACGAGGAGCTGATCCTCTCCGACACCCTGCCGCAGAAGATCATCATCGGTGGCGCCGGCGCGATCGGCACGGAGTTCGCCTACGTGCTCAACTCCTACGGCGTCGACGTCACCATCGTCGAGTACCTCGACCGGATGATCCCGGTCGAGGACGCCGAACTGGGCAAGGAGCTGCTGAAGGCCTACAAGAAGCTCGGCATCAACGTCCTGACGAGCACCGCGGTCAAGCAGGTCGAGGACACCGGCTCGGGCGTCCGGATCACCGTCGAGCCGGCCGCCGGCGGCGACCAGCAGGTCCTCGAGGCCGACAAGATGCTGTCCGCCTTCGGATTCGCCCCCCGGACCGAGGGGTACGGCCTGGAGAACACCGGCGTGTCCCTGACCCAGCGCGGCGCCATCGAGATCGACGACTTCATGCGGACCAACGTGCCCGGCGTCTACGCCATCGGTGACGTGACCGCCAAGCTGATGCTGGCCCACACCGCGGAGGCGATGGGCGTCGTGGCCGCCGAGACGATCGCCGGCGCGGAGACGATGCCGATCAACTACGACATGATCCCGCACGCGACCTACTGCCAGCCGCAGATCGCCGCCTTCGGCTACACCGAGGAGAAGGCCAAGGAGCTCGGCTACGACGTCAAGGTCGCCAAGTTCCCGTTCTCGGCGAACGCCAAGGCCAACGGCCTCAACGAGGGCGTCGGATTCGTGAAGATCGTCGCCGACGCGACGTACGGGGAGATCCTCGGCGCCCACATGATCGGCCCGGAGGTCACCGAACTACTGCCCGAGCTCGTGCTGGCCCAGACCTGGGACCTCACGGCCGAGGAAATCGGTCGTACGGTGCACGCCCACCCGACCCTCTCCGAAGCGATCAAGGAGGCGGCCGAGGGCATCGGCGGCCACATGATCAACCTCTGAGCGCTCCACCCGACGCAGGACGCCCCCGGCCATCACTGATGACCCGGGGGCGTCCTGCGCCCGGGGCACCGCCGCTCGACGTCCAGGGGGAGGCGCCGACCACCGACCTGGTCCCGGCCCGTGCCGACCCTCATGAAAGAGTGGGAACATGAGCTTCCTGCGCGACCGGCACCTGGTGGTCGGAGCCGCCCTGGTGGACGATCTCGCCCGGCCGACCAGGCTGCTGGCGGCCCGTCGCCACGCCACGACCCATGCGGGGGCTGGGAGTTCCCCGGCGGCAAGGTCGAGCCCGGCGAGGATCCGATCGCCGCCCTGCACCGCGAACTCGACGAGGAACTCGACCTGGCGATCACCGTCGGCCCTGAGGTCACCGGCCCGATGCCGGACGGTGCCTGGCCGATCGTCGAGGGGTGGCGGATCCGCGTCTGGTTCGCCGTCCCAGCCCGTACGGACGTCCGGCCCGGGCCGGCCCACGACCGGTTGCGCTGGCTCAGCGCCGGCGAGCTGGACAGCGTCGGCTGGCTCCCGGCCGACGACGCGATCGTCTCCGTCATCCGCTCCCTGATGGCCCCGGTCTCGGCCGGCTCCTGAGATGGCACAGCCTGGCGCGGGATCCACCACCCAGTGCTCGTCCCTGTCCCAGGACGTGGGTGAGCCGGCCATCGGGACGGCAGCAGAGGCGTCCTGCTGGGTGGTGCTCGAACAGGACGGGCCCTGGGGTGCCAAGGCAGCGACGCAGTCACGGCTCGACCCCGGAATCGGGCGCCGGCTGGATGTCGAGACGGCGGCGGTGGGCGGGCGTTTCGCCCTGATGCGCCGGCCCGGCGCCCACCCCGACCGGCGGGCCACCGAGCGGCACGTGGTCATCAGTGGGGGACCGGCCGAGGACCCGTGGCTCGTCCGCGGCATCGTGGCCCGACCTGAACGGCTGCTCGAGGTGCCGTGGGAGGCCCTGGCGGATACCTCCCCGCAGCGCCTGCTCGCGGCGCTGCCCGAGATGACCCCGACCGTGGACCCGATCCTGCTGGTCTGCACCAACGGCAAGCGCGACCGCTGTTGCGCCATCCGGGCCCGGCCGCTCGCCGAGGCAGCCGACGCCGCGTTCCCCGGGCGCGTGGTCGAGACCACCCATCTGGGGGGTCACCGGTTCGCCCCGACCGCCGTGATCCTTCCGTACGGCCAGACCTACGCCCGCCTCGACGAGGTCACGGTGGTGGAGGCGTTGCACGCCGCCGACGAGCGGCGGATCCCCTCTTCCCTCGCGGACGCGACACACCACCGGGGCCGCAGCCACCTCCTCCGGCCACAGCAGGCCGCGGAACACGCCTACCGCCTCGCGACCGGCGACTGGAGCGTTCCCGGACCGTACGTCGGCCCGGCGACTCTCGTGGACGGAGCGGACCCCCAGGAGGGGACCTGGACAGTGCCGGTGGGGAGCGGGGAGCGGGGGATGACCATCGTGGTCTCGCGGGCAACCACGGACCGTCGACGACCGGAATCCTGCGGCAAGGAGCCGGTGGCGGTGGTCGAGTGGCGGACCCACAGGCTCGAGTCGAGCACGATGGAGACGCCCCTGTCGCGGTGATGCGGGTGGCCCGCGAACCCCCGTCGGCGCGGAGTGGCCGGCCGGCTGGGAGAGGGCTGGGGAATGGACCACTGGGTTTTACTTTTCGCTATGGGATGGTTAACCTCGCGTAATACCGATGGAGAGGCCCGCCTCCCTCTCGGTGCGCGTCCGCCGCCGGGCGGACGCGGCGGCTCACCACCTGCCCGATGCCGAGGAGGCCCCGTGTCCTACGACCGCACGACGACCCCGACCGTTCCCGGTCATGCACCCGCAGGGGAGCGTGTCCGAGGACCCAAGAAGGACCGTTCCAACGGTCAGTGGGCGATCGACGGGCGTGCACCCCTCAACCACAACGAGGAGTTCAAGCAGGAGGACGACGGGCTGAACGTCCGCCAGCGCATCCTCGACGTTTACGCCAAGCAGGGATTCGACTCCATCCCGACCGACGACCTCTTCGGCCGGATGCGATGGTGGGGCCTCTACACCCAGCGCGACCAGTCCTTCGACGCCACCCGGACCGGGAAGCTGACCGACGCCGAGCTCTCCGACCGCTACTTCATGCAGCGCATCCGGGTCGACGGGCAGATCCTCAGCACCGAGCAGGTGCGCGTCATCGCGGGCATCTCCCAGGACTTCGCCCGGAACAGCCTCGACATCACCGACCGGCAGAACATCCAACTGCACTGGGTCCGGATCGAGGACGTCCCGGAGCTGTGGGGCCGGCTGGACGCCGTCGGCCTCAACACCATCACCGCCTGTGGTGACACCCCCCGCGGCTTCCTCGGCAGCCCCGTCGCCGGCATCGCCGCAGACGAGATCATCGACCCCACCCCGCTGATCGAGGAGATCCGCGAGCGCTACATCAATGACCCCCACTTCACGAACCTCCCCCGGAAGTTCAAGACGGCGATCACCGGCCACCCGAGCCTGGACGTGTGCCACGAGATCAACGACATCTCCTTCGTCGGTGTCCAGCACCCGGAGTACGGCGCCGGCTACGACCTGTGGGTCGGTGGCGGGCTGTCCACCGCACCGCGCTTCGCCGAGCGGGTCGGCGTGTTCGTCCGCCCCGAGGAGGCTGCGGAGGTGTGGGCCGGAGTGATCGCGATCTTCCGCGACTACGGCTACCGCCGGTCGCGCAACAAGGCCCGGCTGAAGTTCCTCGTAGCAGACTGGGGCCCCGAGAAGTTCCGTCAGGTGCTCCAGGACGAGTACCTCCACCGGGCGCTGCCGGACGGCCCCGCCCCGGTCTCCAACGGGACCGCGGGTGACCACGTCGGCATCCACGACCAGAAGGACGGCCGCAAGTACATCGGTTTCGCGCCGACCGTCGGCCGCGTCGGCGGCACCACGCTGGCCCGGGTCGCCGACCTCGCCGAAGCCGCCGGCTCGCAGCGGATCAGCTTCACCCCGCACCAGAAGCTCCTCATCCTCGACGTCGACCCCGACAAGGTCGACGAGCTCGTCACCGCGATGGATGAGCTCGGCCTGAAGGCCAAGCCGAGCCCCTTCCGCCGCGCGACGATGGCCTGCACCGGCATCGAGTACTGCAAGCTCGCCTTCGTCGAGACCAAGGGGCTCGCCTCCCGGGTGATCGACGACCTCGAGCAGCGCTTCGAGGGTGTGGACCTCGACACACCCATCAGCCTGCACCTCAACGGCTGCCCCAACTCCTGCGCCCGCATCCAGACCGCCGACATCGGGCTCAAGGGGCAGTTGCTGGGCGGGACGGAGTTCGGCTTCCAGGTGCACCTGGGTGGCGGCCTCGCCTCCGCGGACCGGGACGAGGCCGGCCTGGGGCACACCGTCCGTGGGCTCAAGGTGAGCGCGGACGACCTTCCGGGTTACGTTGAGCGCGTGGTTCGACGTTTCCTGGACCAGCGCCTGGCCGGGGAGAGCTTCTCCGCCTGGGTGGCACGCAGTGATGACAAGGAGTTCCTGTGACGACCGCATCCGACATCCCCGCCAGCCACGGGCCGGGACGCCGACGCTCCGAGGACGAACTGAGGACCATCGCCGAGGAGGCGGGTGAGCGGTTCGCCGAGGCCTCCGCCGAGGAGGTGCTCGCCTGGGCGGCCGAGGAGTTCGGTGACGCCCTCGCCGTCGCCTGCTCGATGGCCGGCGACACGGTGTTGCCGCACCTGGTGTCCAGCCTGCACCCGGGCGTGGACGTGCTGTTCCTGGAGACCGGCTACCACTTCGCCGAGACCCTCGGCACCCGCGCCGAGATCGCCACCGTCCTGCCGGTGAACGTGATCGACGTGCTGCCGAGGTTGACCGTCGCCGAGCAGGACGCCGAGTACGGCAAGGACCTGTTCGCCCGCGATCCCGGCGCCTGCTGCGCCATGCGCAAGGTCGAGCCGCTGAACCGTGAGCTGGGCGGCTACGAGGCCTGGGTGACCGGTCTGCGTCGCGAGGACAACGTCCTGCGCCGCAACGCGAAGCTGGTCGAGTGGGACACCACCCACCACATGGTGAAGCTGAACCCGATCGCCGCCTGGACCTTCGATGACGTGATCGACTACGCCGGCCAGCACGGCGTCCCGATCAACCCACTGCTGACCGACGGCTACCCCTCGATCGGCTGCGAACCCTGCACCCGCCGGGTCGAGCCCGGTGAAGACCCCCGAGCCGGCCGCTGGGCCGGACTGGCCAAGACAGAATGCGGGATCCACCTGTGAGCACCGACTTCGCCCCCTACCTGGACGATGCCCCGACCCGGCCGTACGAACTCAGCCAGCTCGACGTGCTGGAGAGCGAGGCCATCCACATCTTCCGCGAGGTCACCGCGGAACTCGAGCGCCCCGTGCTCCTGTTCAGCGGCGGCAAGGACTCCGTGGTGATGCTGCACCTGGCCGCCAAGGCCTTCTGGCCCGGCAAGGTGCCCTTCCCGGTGCTGCACGTCGACACCGGCCACAACTTTCCGGAGGTCCTGGACTACCGCGACCGTACGGTCGAGCGTCTCGGCCTCACCCTGGTGGTGGCCAAGGTGCAGGACTACATCGACGACGGCCGGCTGGCGGAGCGTGCCGACGGCACGCGCAACCCGCTGCAGACCCAGCCGCTGCTCGACGCGATCGCGGCGGGTCGCTACGACGCCGTGTACGGCGGTGGCCGCCGCGACGAGGAGAAGGCCCGGGCCAAGGAGCGTATCGTCAGCCTGCGCGACGAGTTCGGCCAGTGGGACCCGCGCAACCAGCGCCCCGAGCTGTGGGACCTCTACAACGCCCGCCACCGCCCCGGTGAGCACGTCCGGGTCTTCCCGCTGAGCAACTGGACCGAACTGGAGATCTGGCGCTACATCGAGCGCGAGAACATCGAGCTGCCCAGCCTCTATTACGCCCACGAGCGCGACGTGTTCCGTCGCGACGGGATGTGGCTGTCGGACAGCCCGGTCTCCCGTCCCCGCGAGGACGAGCCGGTGGTCCGCAAGGTCGTGCGTTACCGCACCGTCGGCGACATGTCCTGCACGGGCGCCGTCGAGTCCGACGCCGACAGCGTCGCGAAGGTCATCGCCGAGGTCGCCGCCACCACCCTGACCGAACGTGGCGCCACCCGCGCCGATGACCGCCTCTCCGAGGCGGCCATGGAGGACCGCAAGAAGGAAGGCTACTTCTGATGAGCACCCTGCTTCGCCTGGCCACCGCCGGCTCGGTGGACGACGGCAAGTCGACCCTGGTGGGTCGTCTGCTGCACGACACCAAGTCGATCCTGGCCGACCAGATGGACGCAGTGGAGCGCGTCAGCCGCGAGCGCGGACTCACCGGCGCGGATCTGGCCCTGCTCACCGACGGTCTGCGTGCCGAGCGGGAACAGGGCATCACCATCGACGTGGCCTACCGCTACTTCGCGACGCCGCGCCGCTCGTTCATCCTCGCCGACTGCCCCGGCCACGTGCAGTACACCCGCAACACCGTGACCGGCTCCAGCACCGCCGACGTGATCGTCCTGCTGGTCGACGTCCGGCACGGGGTGCTCGAGCAGACCCGCCGCCACCTGGCCGTGGCCTCACTGCTTCGGGTCCCGCACGTCGTGATCGCGGTGAACAAGATCGACCTGGTCGACTACGACGAGGCCACCTTCCGCGCCGTGGAGACGGAGATCCGCCACGTCGCCGACGGACTCGGCCTCATCGACGTCACGGTCATCCCCGTCTCCGCGCTGATCGGCGACAACATCGCCGATCGTTCCGACCTGACCCCCTGGTACAGCGGGCCCGCGCTCCTTGAGGTGCTGGAGGAGCTGCCGACCGGTGACGATCCCAGCCACCAGCCGCTGCGCTTCCCGGTGCAGTACGTCATCCGCCCGCAGTCGGGTGCCGTCGACGAGCGTTACCGGGAGTACCGCGGCTACGCCGGCCGGATCGCCGCCGGAGTCGTGCGCCCCGGCGACGAGATCATCGTCCTGCCCTCCGGCAAGCGCAGCCGGGTGGCCGGCATCGACCTGGCCGACAAGGAGCTCGACGAGGCGTACGCGCCGCAGTCGGTGACGCTGCGCTTGATCGACGAGATCGACATCGCCCGTGGTGACCTGATCGCCACCGCGGAGGACAGCCCACGGCCGACGCGTGACGTCGACGCGCTGGTCTGCTGGCTCGCCGAGCGTCCCCTGCACGAGGGCGCCCGCGTCCTGGTCAAGAACGGCGCCCGTACGGTCCAGGCGATCGTCCGGTCCCTGGACGCCAAGCTGGACCTCGACACCCTCGTCGGCCAGCCGGCCGAGCGGCTCGAGCTGAACGACATCGGCCGGGTCCGGCTGCACCTGGCCGCCGACCTCCCGACCGAGCCGTACGCCCGTGGGCGCCACACCGGCGCCTTCCTGCTGGTCGATCCGCAGCAGGCCGGCACGCTGGCCGCCGGCATGGTCGTCAGCGCGGACCCGGATTCGGGTGACGACACGGACTGGGTGATCTGATGTTCCCCCTCGCACTCGACCTGGCGGGCCGCAGGGTGGTCGCCGTCGGCGGCGGACCCGTGTCCGCCAGGCGGGTGCGGGACTTCCTGGCGGCCGGCGCGGACGTCCACGTCGTGTCGCCGGAACTGTGCCCCGAGCTCGAGGCGATGCTGGGCGACCTCACCTGGCACCCCCACCGCTACCGCGACGGCGACCTGACCGGCGCCTGGCTGGTGCACACGGCGACGGGGGATCCCCTCGCCGATGCCCGGGTCGCGGCGGCCGCGGCCGAGTCGCGGATCTGGTGCGTCAACGCGGGCCGGGCTCACCGAGGCACCGCGGCGGTGCCCGCCCGGGCGACGGTGGAGACCCACGCCGGTCGCGTCACCGTCGCCGTCACCTCGGGCGATCCCCGCCGGTCGATGGCTGTGCGGGACTGGCTCGTCGGACGCCTACCGCTGGCGCGCTTCGGTCTGCTGCCGCGGCCCCGTCGCGGGTCGCTGCGGAAGAGCGCGTGATGTCCGCGCAGCAGTCGGCGGCGACGGGGCCGGGGTCCACCCCGTGGTCGTGCTCGCCGCCCACGGCACCCAAGAGCCCAGCGGAGCCCCGGTGGTCCGGGCCATCGCCGCGGCCGCCCGGGATCGTCTGGCGACCCGGCTCGAGGTGGGCTGGCTGTCCGCCGGCGACCCCTCGTTCGACGACCTCACCGCAGGCCTCGCCGCCGACATCGTGGTCCCGCTCCTGCTGGGGACCGGCTACCACGTCCAGGTGGACATCCCGGCGGTCCTCGCCGCCCACGGCCGGACCAGCGTGGTGACTCCCCACCTCGGTCCCGCCCGGGAGATCATCCGGGCCCTCAGGGACCGCATCCACAAGGTCGATCCCGACCCCGTCGCCGTCGTGCTGGCCGCGGCGGGAACCTCCCACCCGGTCGGACGCAGTGAAACCCGCCAGGCCGCCGACATGTTGTCCCACGACCTCGGGATCCCGGTCCGGGTGGCGTACGCCAGCGGAGCGGGCCCCACGGTCACCGAGGCGGTCCGGGACCTGCGCGAGGCCGGTGGCCGACGGGTCACTGTCGCTCCCTACCTCCTGGCACCGGGATTCTTCGCCGACCGGATCAGGACCGCCGCGCAGGACAGCGGTGCGACGGTCGCCGAGGTCCTCGGGGAACACCCGGGGGTGGTCGACCTGGTCGTGCGCCGCGTGACCGAAGCGGCCGCGGCGATTCCACCGACCCCGAGGGTGCGAGCCGCGTAGACTCCCGGCCATTCAGGCTGTCCCGGTCGCCCGACGCGGCCGGCATCGCCACGTCTGGGAGGTCGGTGCGGACCATGACTGTTCCCCACGAACAACGCGAGGCGCTGCTCGCCGCCGGCGCCGAGCGCGCCGAGGGGATGGACCAAGGGGAGGTCGCCGCCCTGCTGGCGACGTTCTGGCGGGACCTGAGCACCGAGACACTGGCCACGCTGCGCCCCGAGGACGTGCTGGGGGCGGCACTGTCCCACCGCCAGCTGGCCGAACGGCGCCGGTCGGACGAGACCCACGTCCGGGTGTTCACCCCGACGGTCGAGACCGACGGCTGGGGCACGCGCAACACAGTCGTCCAGGTCGTCATCGAGGACATGCCGTTCCTGGTCGACTCCGTCTCGGCCGCCCTCCAGGACGCCGGCGCCAGTGTCCGCTTCGTCACCCACCCGCAGATGACCGTCGAGCGCGACGACGAGGGGCACCTGCTCGCCGTCTTCCCCCGGGACCCCGACCCGCGGGCGGGCGTCGACGAGTCGTGGATGCACTTCGAGGTCCCCCGGACGACCGACCGCCGGGCGATGCACCGCCTGGAGGACACCGTCAGGTCCACCCTCGACGACATCCGCAGCGCGTACCAGGGCTGGCCGGCGATGAGGCGGCGCGCCCAGGAGGTCGCCGACGAGACCGCAGAGCTCGCCACCAGCGGACGAGCGGATGCCCACGAGGCCACCGCGCTGCTCGAGTGGCTGATGGCCGACCAGTTCGTCTTCCTGGGGTACACGCTGTACCGCCCCGGTACGAGTGGCGACCCCGAGGAGGTCGCCGAGGCCCGACTGGGCATCCTCGACCATCTGGCGGGCGTCACCGAGCTTCCCCTGGACACTGCCGAGGCCCGGGAGGCGTGGGACTCGGCGCTGCTGATCGTCACGAAGGCCAACGCCCGGGCCACCGTGCACCGGCGGACCTTCATGGACCTCGTCGTCGTCAAGGCCTACGACGACGACGGGACGGAGACCGGCAGCCACCGGTTCATCGGGCTCTTCACCTCCAGCGCCTACCACGAGTCCCTCACCCAGGTTCCCTACCTGATGGACAAGGCGGAGGCGGTGCTCGAGGCGGCCGGATTCCCCGCCGACTCGCACAGCGGCAAGGCGTTGCTCAACGAGCTCGAGAACTACCCCCGCGACGAGTTGTTCCGCTGTGACGTCGCTGAACTCGCCCGCAACACGCTGGCCATCGTCCAACTGCGCGAACAGATCCGCACCCGCTTGTTCCTCAGCCGCGACCCGTACGGCCGGTTCATGTCCTGCCTGGTCTACCTTCCCCGCGACCGCTACAACACCGCGGCCCGGCTCGAGGTGTCACACATCCTGAAGGAGAGGCTCGACGCGGACACGGTGGACTACACCACCCGGGCCTCGGAGTCGTCCCTGGCGACCCTGCACTTCATCGTGCACATGGCTCCCGGGCGTACGGTCCCCGAGATCGATCCGGCGGATCTGGAGAACCAGATCGTCGAGGCGACGCGGGACTGGGACGAGGACCTGGCCGCCGCCATGATCGACGAGTTCGGCGAGGGACTCGGCGACCGGTACACCGAGACGTTCCGCGGGGCCTTCCCGACCGCCTACAAGGAGGTGTTCCCGCCCAGGGTCGGAGCGGCGGACCTGCGGGAGCTGGAGGGGATCGGTGCCGACGAGCTGCGGCTCAACCTGTATCGCACCCCGACGAGCCCGGAGTCGGAGCGCCGGCTCAAGGTGTACAGCCGCGGGCCGCTCTCCCTCAGTGCCGTCCTGCCGATCTTCACCCACCTGGGCACCGAGGTGACCGGCGAACGGCCGTACGTTCTCGAGCGCTCCGACGGGGTGATCTTCCACGTCTACGACTTCGGTCTGCGCCCGCTCGGTGCCGCCACCTGGCAGGGGGAGGACACCAGGGCCCGCTTCCAGGAGGCCTTCGCCGCCGCGTGGGAGGGTCGCACGGAGGCCGACGAGCTGGACGGCCTGGTGCTGCTGGCCGGCCTCACCTCACGCCAGGTCGTGATCCTGCGCGCCGTGACGGCGTACCTACGCCAGATCGGGATCAGCTACTCGCAGACCTACCTGCGCTCGGTACTGCTCGCGCATCCGGACATCGCCGCGCTGATGATCGAGTTGTTCCGGGTGCGGTTCGATCCGGACCTCTTCCCGAGCCGGTCGGTGGACGCCCAGCGCCGGAAGTCGGAGGACGGCATCATCGCCCGACTCGACGAACTCGTCGGTGCGGTGCCCTCACTCGAGGAGGACCGGATCCTGCGCCGCTACCTCGGCGTGATCCGCGGTACCTTGCGGACGAACTACTACCAACGTGCCCACGAGTCGCCGCACGACGCCTCGACGACCCAGCCCACCGTGGCCCTCAAACTGGCCCCCGCGACGATTCCCGGGATGCCCGAGCCGCACCCGCTGTACGAGATCTGGGTCTACAGCCCGCGGGTCGAGGGCGCCCATCTGCGCTTCGGCAAGGTCGCGCGGGGTGGTCTGCGCTGGTCGGAGCGACGTGAGGACTTCCGCACCGAGATCCTCGGGCTGGTGAAGGCGCAGACCGTGAAGAACGCGGTCATCGTGCCGACCGGGGCGAAAGGTGGTTTCTATCCGAAGGGGCTGCCGGATCCGGCGGTGGACCGCGAAGGATGGGCGTCCCGGGGCCGGGAGGCCTATCAGCTCTTCATCGCGGCACTGCTCGACCTCACCGACAACTTCCTCGACGGCGCGGCCGTGCCGCCACCGCGGGTCGTCCGCCACGACAGCGACGACACCTATCTCGTCGTCGCCGCGGACAAGGGGACCGCGCGGTTCTCCGACGTCGCGAACGCCATCGCCAGCACGTACGGCTACTGGCTCGACGATGCCTTCGCGTCCGGAGGGTCGACCGGTTACGACCACAAGGCGATGGGGATCACCGCCAAGGGCGCCTGGGAATCGGTGAAGCGGCATTTCCGCGAAATGGGACGCGACATCCAGCACGACGACTTCACCGTTGTCGGCATCGGCGACATGTCCGGTGACGTCTTCGGCAATGGCATGCTCCTCTCGCCCCACATCCGGCTGGTCGCGGCGTTCGACCACCGCGACATCTTCGTCGACCCCGATCCCGACCCGGTCGCCTCGCTGGCAGAGCGCCGGCGGCTGTTCGAGCTGACCCCCTCCTCCTGGCAGGACTATGACCGTGCCCTGATCTCCTCAGGAGGCGGGGTGTTCTCGCGGTCACTGAAGAGCATCGAGATCAGCGATCCGATGCGGAGCGCGCTCGGTCTTCCCGCCGGTGTCGAGCAACTGTCACCCCACGAGCTGATCCGATCGGTGCTGCAGGCGCCGGTCGACCTGCTGTGGAACGGCGGCGTCGGAACGTACGTCAAGGCCACCGACGAATCGGACGCCGAGATCGGGGACCGGGCGAACGATCCCGTCCGGATCACCGGGCGCGAGCTCCGCGTCCGGGCCGTGGGGGAGGGGGGCAACCTCGGGTTCAGTCAGCTCGGCCGGATCGAGGCGGCCCGGCGAGGCATCCATCTCAACACCGACGCCATCGACAATTCTGCGGGCGTGGACACCTCCGACCACGAGGTGAACCTCAAGATCCCGCTGAGCGGCCTGGTCCAGATCGGCGAACTCACCTACAAACAGCGCAACCGGCTGTTGGTCGAGATGACCGACGAGGTCGCCCGCTTGGTGATCGAGGACAACTACGAACAGAACCTGCTACTCGGCCACTCGCGGGAACGCAGCGGGAAGCGGCTCGGCGCCTACCTGAGGGTCATCCACCACCTCGAGGAGCGCGGCCTGCTCGACCGGGAGCTCGAGTTCCTGCCGGCCGACCGGGACCTGCACGCCCGGGAGCGGGCCGACGAGGGGCTGACCAGCCCGGAGCGGGCGGTTCTGCTCGCGTACGTCAAGCTCGCCCTCAAGCAGGACATCAACGCCAGCGGTCTGCCCGACGACCCGTGGTTCGCCCACGAGCTCCACCAGTATTTTCCGCACCAGATCCTGGACAGGTTCCCGAAGATCCCCGACACCCACCCGCTGCGCCGGGAGATCATCACCAACGTCGTGGCCAACTCCGTGGTCAACCTGGGCGGGATGACCTTCGCCCAGCGGGCGCAGGAGGAGACCGGCGCGACCATGCCGGAGATCGCCCGGGCGATGGTGCTGGCCCGGGAGGTCTTCGACATCGAACGCTTCATGCACCGGGTACGCGCCCTGGACAACATCGTCGGCACCGACGTGCAGGCGCGGCTGCACCGTGAGTCGCGTCGGCTCCTCGACCGGGCCACCCGGTGGATCCTGCTGGAGCGGCCGGCGACCAGTGACGTGGGCGCGGACATCGACCGCTACCGGCCCGCGGTGGCCGCCTTCGAACAGCGGATGGACGAGCTGTTGCACGGGGAGGAGCGCGAACGGTTCGCCACCGACGCCGCCGAATTCACCCGCCAGGGCGTCCCGGAGGACCTCGCCCGGTGGGCCGTCGGACTGCTCGACGCATTCGCCCTGCTCGACATCACCGACCTCGCCCGGGGAGCGCAGGAGGACCTGACTGACGTCGCCGAGCTCTACTTCTCCGTCACCGAGCAGTTCGACGTCGACGAACTGCTCACCACGATCAGTAGCCTGCCGCGCGACGAGCTGTGGGACTCGCTGGCCCGCAGCGCCGTCCGTGCCGATGTGTACGCCGCCGCCAAGGCCCTCACCGCCTCCGTCATCGACACCACGGCCGGCGGGAGCGAAGTCGAGCAGCGGCTGCGCCAGTGGATCCAGGACAACGCCGCGGCGGCGCAGCGCGCCCACCGTTCGCTGCTGCAGCTCAAGGAGATCCCCCAGCCGGGTCTCGCCCCCGTGTCGGTGGTGCTGCGGCACCTACGGTCGGTCTCCCGGTCGGGGTCGGCGGGCTCCCGGCACCTCTAGCGAGCCTGAGACGCCCGCGTCCGCGGCGCTGCGGTCACTGGGTGGCGTCCCCACCGGGGGGTGGCGGCCCAGGGATAGTCTGGTGATCCGTATCACCGTGCCAGCCCCTCGGAGGAAGAAGTGCCCGAACTGCGTTCCCGGACGACGACCCACGGTCGCAACATGGCGGGTGCCCGTGCGCTGTGGCGCGCCACCGGCATGACCAACGACGACTTCGGCAAGCCGATCATCGCCATCGCCAACTCGTTCACGCAGTTCGTCCCGGGCCACGTCCACCTCAAGGACATGGGCCAGCTGGTCGCCGAGGCGGTCAAGGAGGCCGGTGGCGTCGGCCGGGAGTTCAACACCATCGCCGTCGACGACGGCATCGCGATGGGTCACGACGGCATGCTCTACAGCCTGCCCAGCCGCGAGCTGATCGCCGATTCGGTCGAGTACATGGTCAACGCGCACAAGGCCGATGCCTTGGTCTGCATCTCGAACTGCGACAAGATCACCCCCGGCATGCTGCTCGCGGCCCTCCGGCTCAACATCCCCACCGTCTTCGTCTCCGGCGGCCCGATGGAAGCCGGCAAGGCCGTCATCCACGCGGACGGCACCGCCGAGACCCGACTCGACCTGATCGACGCGATGGTCTCCGCGGTCGATCCCTCCGTGACCGACGACGAGATCACCCGGATCGAGGAGTCCGCCTGCCCGACCTGCGGTTCCTGCTCCGGCATGTTCACCGCGAACTCGATGAACTGCCTCACCGAGGTGATCGGGCTCTCGCTGCCCGGCAACGGCTCGACGCTGGCCACGGCGGCCGCCCGCAAGGGTCTCTTCGAGCGGGCGGGCGCCCTGGCTGTCGAGCTGGCGAACCGGTACTACCACGAGGGGGACGCGTCGGTGCTGCCGCGAAGCATCGCCACCAAGGAGGCGTTCGCCAACGCGATGACCCTCGACATCGGCATGGGTGGGTCGACGAACACGATCCTCCACCTGCTCGCCGCGGCCCAGCAGGCAGGCGTGGACTTCGACCAGGACGACATCGACGCCTTGTCCCGGCACACCCCCTGCATCTGCAAGGTCGCTCCGAACACGCACAACTACTACATGGAGGACGTCCACCGTGCCGGTGGCATCCCCGCCATCATGGGTGAGTTCGCCCGCGCGGGCATGCTGGACACCTCGGTCCACTCGGTGCACAGCGCCGACCTCGCCGGCTGGCTCGACACCTGGGACATCCGCAGCGGCAAGGCGTCCGACGAGGCCATCGAGCTCTTCCACGCCGCGCCGGGAGGGGTCCGGACGACCGAGCCCTTCTCCTCGACGAACCGATGGAAGACCCTGGACACCGACGCCGAGAACGGATGCATCCGGTCCGTCGAGCACGCGTACACCGCCGACGGCGGGTTGGCGATCCTCAAGGGCAACATCGCCGAGGACGGCTGCGTGGTGAAGACGGCCGGCGTGCCCGAGGACCAATGGACCTTCTGCGGTCCGGCGAAGGTCACCGAGTCCCAGGAGGAGGCCGTCGAGGCCATCCTCGGCGGGCGGATCGTCGCCGGTGACGTCGTCGTGGTCCGGTACGAGGGCCCGAAGGGTGGCCCGGGCATGCAGGAGATGCTCTACCCGACGTCCTACCTCAAGGGCATCGGTCTGGGTCCCCAGTGCGCGCTGATCACCGATGGCCGCTTCTCCGGCGGCTCGTCCGGGTTGTCGATCGGGCACGTGTCTCCCGAGGCGGCGTCCGGCGGCGCCATTGGCCTGATCGAGGACGGCGACATCATCGAGATCTCCATCCCGGACCGTACGATCAACGTCCGGCTCTCCGACGACGAGCTGGCCGCTCGGCGCGTCGCCCGGGACGCGCAGGGCTGGCGGCCCGCCGATCGGGACCGGGAGGTGTCCGAGGCGCTGAAGATCTTCGGCGCCCTGGCACAGTCCGCGGACAAAGGCGCGGCGCGCCGCCCGCTCGACTGATCTCGGCACGAGGGTGTACATCCGGGAGAGCCGGGAGTGCACCCTCGTCCGTCGAGGGCGCGGCCCACGCGCGAAGAACCACTGGATCACGCGTGGCGCCTGTCACCATCGGCTCATTTCGGCGATACTGGTTGATCATCCTGTGAACCGGCCGAGGAGGGCAGTGGTGGGCGTACTCATTGTGTGCGAGTCGAGTTTCGGCAACACCAGGCACGTCGCCGAGGCCATCGGCGCTGGACTCGCCAAGAAGGGCCATCACTTCGAGCTCTACCCGGTCGAGAAGGCACCGCGCGAGATCCCGGACGACGTCACGCTGCTGCTCGTCGGGACCCCGACGCACAACATGGCGATGACGACCGCCGAGACGCGGGCCCGTGCCGTCGCGGAGGGCGCGCCCTCGTCCCCGTCCATCGGCATCCACGAGTGGATCGATCAGGTCACTCCGAAGCGGACCCTGTTGGTCCGGACCTTCGATACCCGTACGACGGGACGTTTCCTCCCCAGCGCCGCCCGCGACGCCACCCGCGCACTGAAGTCGAACGGGTTCCACGGGGCCAAGACGGGGGAGTCCTTCCAGGTGGATCCGCGGACCAGCGCGCTGGCCGACGGGGAGCTGCAGCGCGCCCACGAGTGGGGGATGTCGCTGGCTGACCTCGACGCCGTCATGGAGTGACGCCCGCCGCGGTCCGTCCAGGGCGTGACGGAGCGGCACGCGACCCTGGCACAGCGGGCCTCACCCGTGATAGGCCATAGAGCATGGCTACGACTGCACTCAAGGGCACCCCTGTCAACACCGTGGGAGAGCTCCCCGCCGTCGGGAGCAAGGCACCCGCTTCCTTCCTCACCGGCGCTGACCTGTCCGACCTGACCCCGGAGACCTTCGCGGGCCGCCGGGTGATCCTCAACATCTTCCCGAGCATCGACACCAAGGTGTGCGCCACCTCGGTGCGCAAGTTCAACGAGCTGGCCTCCGGCCTCGACAACACCGTGGTGGTGTGCGCGTCGGCGGACCTGCCGTTCGCGGCCAGCAGGTTCTGCGGTGCCGAAGGTCTCGACAACGTCGTGGTCGGTTCGTCGTTCCGCTCCGACTTCGGCACCGCCTTCGGTGTCGAACTCGTCGAGAGCGGCATGAAGGGCCTGCTCGCCCGTTCCGTGGTCGTCATCGACGCCGACGGCACGGTGCTGCACTCCCAGCTGGTCCCGGAGATCGCCTCCGAGCCCGACTACGACGCCGCCCTGGCCACCCTGGCCTGATCCCTCCCCACCGGCCGGTGGGCCGGTCGTTCGGGTCGTACGTCGGCTCCCGGAGCCGGACGTACGACCCGAACGGTTTCGCCATCACCGCATTCGCCATCGACCGAAGGAGTGAGGCGTGGCCGGCGACTTCTGTCCCTGCCAGAGCGGGCGCCGCTACGCCGACTGCTGCGGACCCCGCCACGACGGGACCAGACCCGCTGAGACGGCCGAGGCGTTGATGCGCGCTCGCTACAGCGCCTATGCCCGAGGGGACATGGACTACGTCTCCCGGACCTGGTCCCCCCGCACCAGACCGAGCGACCTCGCCCCCGACCCGGACCTGACCTGGCGACGCCTGGAGGTCTTCGAGGTGAGTGGCGGGGGACCCGAGGACGACGAGGCCTGGGTGACGTTCGCGGCGCACTACCGGGTCGGCGGCGAGCGAGGTGTCCTGCGGGAACGCAGCCGCTTCACGCGGGTGGGCGGGGTCTGGCTCTATCTGGAAGGCTTCTGAGCCAGGGCGGGGATCAACGCGCCGAGCTCGGTGATCCGGTCACCGTCGCCGGCCACGGGGATCCCTGGGGTCTCCAGGATCACGCAGCGGATCCCCACCTGTTCCGAGGCGACAGCGTCGATTGCCCGGTCGCCGACCGCCAGACAGTCGCCGGGATCAAGGCCGTTGCGCTCCAGCACCGCCCGGTACATGCCGGGGTCGGGCTTACGAGGGAAGCCGTCCCCGGGGCACACAAGGTCATCGATCGCAAGGCCCGTGGCGGCGAGCAGCGCACTCGCGCTGGCCCGATCGCGATTGGTGACGACGATGTTCAGACCACCGACGGAGCGTACGTGGGCGATGACCTCCCGGGCACCGGCCATCAACGGTGGCGGAGTGCTGGCCCAGGACCGCTTCAGGGCGCTGTAGGCCGCGTCGAACTCCTCATGGGGGATGTCGAAACGCTGCGCCAACTCGTCCATCGCCGACGCGATCGCGCGCCGGGTCATCCGGGCGACCTCGGCCTGGGTCACCGCATATCCGCGACCGGTGACGACGCTGGCCAGCGTACGATCCACCGAGGGGTACGTGTCGATGAGGGTTCCCCCCATGTCCCAGATGATGCTGTGAGTTCCCACACGTTCATTCTCACCTGTCCTAGCATGGACCACAGGTTGTCGCCCGGGTCCGGACCTCGGCGCCTCGGAGCTTCCCTCGTCCTTGGAGCACACCATGGCTGTGTCATCCTTCACTCGTCGCAGTGTCCTCGGTGCAACCGGTCTTGCCGCCGCCGCGGTGGCCGGATCATCCCTTCTCGCCGGGTGCTCGACGCCCGGCCAGGAGACCGGCGACAACATCCCCACCAGCGAGATCCCGGTGGGCGGCGGCCTCGTCCTCACCAAGGGCAAATATGTGATCACCCAACCGACGCCGGGCCAGTTCCACGCCTTCACCAACGTCTGTGCCCACGCCGGCTGTCAGGTCGCCCGGGTCAAGGACAACCAGATCCAGTGCGACTGCCATGGCAGCCGCTACTCGATCACGGACGGGCATCCGGAGCATGGCCCGACGGTCCGGGCCCTTGCCGAGTATCCGGTGTCGGTCAACAACGGCAAACTCCGGGTGCTGACGCCGGCCCTCACCACGCCGACCGCGCCGTGGTCCCCATCGGCGTCAGCGTCGGCCTCCGGCTCCCCATCGGCCGCTGCGTCCTCTTCGGCCTCTGCCTCCTCGTCCGGCTCGACCGGCTCGACCGGCTACTGATCGATCTTCAGGCGGCCTCGACAGCGGGGCGGCTCAGGGCGTGGGTCCTGCTGAAACCGGTGTCCAGGTCGGTGATCCGGACCTGGACGATGCCGTTCTCGTCGATCGCGTAGCGCTCCTCGACCATCGGGCCGGCCTCCCGCGTTACGGGAACGGACTCGACGTCGGTGCCCGGTGTCTGGAGAGCGGCGTCGAACGGGAACACGATCTGGGCGAACGGCGCGATGTCGCCGCGGGGCTCCCCTGACCGGTCGACCTCGGTGTACTCCACGAAGCGGTACCAACCGACGTTGTGCGCCGCCCGGTAGCGCCGGGTGATGACGAGCTCGCCATGGTCGGGGATCAGTTGGTCACGACCCAGGATCGGGTCGAAACTCACTGTCGAGCCGGCGTCACCCTCACGGAAAACCCCGAACCATCGGGACAGCCGGTCGGCGAGGGAGTAGCCCGCCTCGTCATCGGCGGAGATGGCCAGCCCGATCGCGGTCGATGCCGCCGGGTAGGGGGAGCGGTGCACGCGGCGGCCGAAGTGGTCGCGCAGCAGCCGCGGCACGAGCGGCAGCCCCGAGGCACCCCCGACAAGGTAGATCCCGGCGATGTCGGCGGCGAGCGGAGCGTCGCCGTCGAGGTCCTCCACCAGCGGTTCCATCGCCCGGATCGATGCCTCCACCAGTGGCGTCGCCCGCGTGTAGAAGTCCTCAACCTGCACGGTCACCGGTATGCCGGCCACCTCGACCGGGATCCGTCGCGACTGCGGTGAGAGGTGTTCCTTGGCATCACGGCAGACGTCGAGGAGCCGGACGTAGGAGGGAAGGTCGAGGTCGTCGAGACCGACACCCGCCTCATCCAGCGCGCAGTCGGCCAGGACGGCGTCGAAGTCGTCGCCGCCGAGCATGTTCAGGCCGAGGGAGCCGATGATCTCGTGGTCGACGCCGTCGACGTTGACCAAGGACGCATCGAAGGTGCCCCCGCCGAGGTCGTAGACGATGACCCGGGTGCGCTTGGAGTTGAGCGTACGACCTTGCCGGTGCGTGTACTCGAAGCCGGCAGCGGACGGCTCGTTGATCATCGCGGTCACCCGGAAGCCGGCGCGCCGGAAGGCCTCCAGGGTGAGGAAGCGCTGGGCACCGTGGGCGTGGGCGGGCACCGCCACCACGGTGGCCGCGGCGGTCTGCGGATCGTACGAGTCGCTGATGCTGGAGGAGCTGGAAAGTGCCTCCCGGACGGCGCTCAGGAAGCCGGTCAGCACTTCGAGCAGCGGGACCTCGCGATCCCCGACGACGATCACCGAATCGGCGTTGACGTCCCCGGCCCGAGCGCGCGCTTGAAGGAGCGCAGCAGGGGAGCGCCCTGCTCGGCGGCGGCCAGGGCCTCGAAGCCGTAGCGCAACTCGTCGCCAACCAGGGCGACGACGGAGGGGTAGAACTCCTGTGGATCGCCCCTGGAATCGAGGAAGCTCACCACGGGATAGTTGCCACGATCGACATTGGCGACTGTCGTCCGAGTGGTGCCGAAATCGATGCCCAAGCGCATGGCAGGACCCTAGCAACTCACCGGCCCCCGGCGGGTGAGCAGCCCAGCGGGGGCGCCACCGCGTCGCCCGGCGCTCACCAGAGGGTGAGGATCCACCGAGCCAGACCAGCCCAGCCCGCCGCCCAGAGGACCGAGACGAAGGTGCCGATGATGAACCGCTCGGCGGCGGCACCGGTGGTGGACCGCAACTCCGGGTAGCGGGCCAGTGCCTTCACGGCGACCGCCACGGCGAGCCCGTTGGGGTAGCCGGCTGCCAGGGTGGCGAAGACGGCGAGTCGCTCCAGGCGCCCGATCCACAGCCCACCGCGGAGCACGGCAGCAGCCTCCTCGACGGTGGCGGGACCCTGGTCTTCGGGGTGGTCGCCCTCCCCGGACCGAGTGACACGTGGGCGGGAGGGCGCCTCGGAGCGATCGACCCGCCGGAACACCGCCGTGACCACCCGGCCGCCGGGCCCGACGGCCAGCAGCGCACAGAGGACGACCACCACAGCGTGGACCAGGACGTGCAGCCATTCAGTCATCGCCGTGTCCCTTCGACCGCGGCTTGTTCGAGCAGGGCGGCCACCAGCCACGCCCCTCGGTCGGCCTCGGCGTACGCCGCCCGACCCGCCCGCTGGCTGGCGGCGGACGGGGTGATCCTGAGAGCCGCCGCCGCCGCGTTGTTCGACAACCCACTGTCGAGCAGATCGGCCATCTCCCACCCTTCAGCGGTGCGACGGGTCAGCACCGCCGCCCAGAGCAGCAGGCCGGACTCGGCCAACCAGACGGCCCGTCGCGCCGAGGCGGACACCTCCGCCTCCTCACGTCCGTCCCGCAGGGCGATCCCCACGGAGACCCCCCGGGCCTGCTCGACCGCGGCTCGGGCGGCGAGATAGGCCGTGCCGCGCGCCGCCCGAGTGGAGTCCGTCAGGGGCTGGTCCACCGCACCGAGGCCCACGCCGATGCGCCAGTTCCGCAGGCGGACCAGGTGCCGGACGACGCCGACGACGCCCTCGACCGTTCCGACCAGCCCCTGGATCTCGTCACCCGCCGTCCGCTCGAAGGGCAGCAGGACGTGAGCGTCCGCCACGGTCGCGAGTGCGTCCAAGGCCTCTGGCACCAGGTCGCTGCCGCGTCGGCTGTGTCGCTGGTCCGCCGTGATGGCAAACACGCGACTGAAGTCCACATCCTTCATGAGGTCGAATTTAGTCTCAACCCTGAAATCCTGTCGAGGGGTCAGGCGCTCTTGTTCCGCAGGGAAGCAATTCTCCCCGTTCGGCTGGCGCCTGCACCCACTCGCACGACAGGCTGGCAACGGACCTTGCACCACTCGCCCACGCCAGGAGGATCACGTGTCGGACGCGACGCCCCAGAAATACATGCTCTCCAACCACAACCTCGGACTCGACCTGATGCGGGCGACCGAGGCGGCCGCCCTGGCCGCCGCCCGCTGGGCAGGTCGGGGCCAGAAGGAGACCGGTGACGGCGCGGCCGTCGGCGCCATGCGTGAGGTGCTGTCCCACGTCCGTATCGACGGCACCATCGTCATCGGCGAGGGTGAGAAGGACGAGGCACCGATGCTCGCGAACGGCGAGAAGGTCGGCAACGGCGACGGCCCGGCGATGGACATCGCGGTCGACCCCGTGGATGGCACCCGGCTGCTCGCCTGGGGCATGCGGAACTCCATCGCGCTGCTCGCCGGCGCGGAGGGCGGGTCGATGTACAACCCGAAGGAGTGCTTCTACATGGAGAAGCTCGCCGTCGGGGCGGATGCGGCCGACGTCATCGACCTCGAGGCCCCGATCGGGGAGAACATCCGCAATGTCGCGGCGGCCAAGGGGAAGACGGTCGACCAGATCACCGTCGGCGTACTCAACCGTGACCGCCACCAGGACCTGATCGCGGCGATCCGCGAAGCGGGAGCAGCGACCAGGCTCTTCACCGACGGCGATGTGGCCGCCGCCGTGATGGCGGCCCACCCCGACATGCCGCGTCTCGACATGATGGCCGGCATCGGCGGCAGCCCCGAGGGCGTCGTCACCGCGTGTGCGATGAAGGCCCTGGGCGGGCGGATCCTCGCGAGGCTGTGGCCCACCTCCGACGAGGAGCGCCAGCGCACCCTGGACGCCGGGCACGACCTGGACAAGGTCCTGGACACCAACGATCTGGTGACCAGCGACCACACCCTGTTCGTGGCCACCGGCATCACCCCCGGAGACCTGGTCGAGGGAGTCACCTACCTGCCCGACGGGGGCGCCCGTACCCACTCGATCGTCATGCGCTCGGCCTCCGGCACCATCCGCTACGTGGATGCGTACCACCACCTCGACAAGGTCGAGGAGTACCAGCGTCGGCACGAGGTCGCCGGCATCGACTGGAAGTGACACCGCACCCCGCCGACGCGGCGCGGCGGCGGGGAGTGCGTCGGCAGGACAGAGAACGGCGGAAAGGGCGGCGGACCGTGAGGTCCGCCGCCCTTTCCGTTCTCGGCGCGCTCAGGGAGCGAGATGCGCCGCGCCGGCGTACGTCCCCAGTCGACGCACGCCGGCAGGCCTGGTAGGTCCCAGGACGTGCCGGGACGGACTGGTGGGACTAGGTCAGAACGGTGGTGAACCGCTCGTTCAGCTCGCGGGCGTGGTAGAAGATGCCCTTGCCCAGCTGGTCCACCGTCCAGGTGACCGTCGGGCGGTCGGCGAAGGACAGGTAGCCGCCGGCGAAGACCTCGTTGCGGTTGCCCGACGGGTCGAAGAAGTAGACGGTCTTGCCACGGGTGATGCCGTGGCGGGTCGGGCCGACGTCGATCGGCACGTCGTCCATGGCGAACAGGTCGGCGGCGCGGGTGACCTCCCAGCCTTCCTCGAGTCGGAAGGCGAAGTGGTGCAGCTTGGACTGGGGACCCTCGATGAAGGCGAGCTGGTGGATCTGGTTGGACCCGGTCATCCAGCAGCCGATCTTGTGCGCGTCGTCGTCGAGCGAGGTGGCGACCTGCTCGGCGGTCCAGAAGCCGAAGACGTCCTTCATCATCCGCTCCATCAGCGCCACGTCCGGGGTGGTGATGAGGGCATGGTCGAGGGCCGGAGCGCCGACGCCGCGCAGGTCGCGCGGGAAGGCCTCGGGGTTGACGTTGCCGACGTCGACCTGGCCGGAGGTGATGTCGTGGTAGACCTCGAAGACGTGGCCCGACGGGGTGTGCAGGCGCACGCCGTCGCCGACCTCGAGGTTCTCGCCCTTACTGAAGCGTTCGGTCTGGAGACCGAAGGTGCGGGCCCGGTTCTCGATCTGGTCGAGGTCCTCGGCGTACTGGGCCTTCCAACCGAACTTCACCAGGCCGACGCCGCCCTCCTCGAGGACGACGGAATGGTGGTCCCATTCGTCCCAGCCCCTGAAGTAGACCTTGTTGCCGTCGGCGGCGACCTCGTTCAGGCCCATCGTCTGCGTGTAGTGCTGACGGGCTTCCGCCAGGTCGGTGACCCTGACGTGTGCGTAGCCCATGCGCAGGATTGCCATGCTGACTCCTTTGTGATGCTGGCGGAGGTCGTGCCCTGGCACGGGCGGGTGAGCCCGGGTCCGAGGCGACCTGTTGGGCCGAAGCTAGTCCGATTACGACTGTGATTCGGATCACTATTCCGCCTGGGGGAACGATCCGGACCAACCTCGGCATTGACCCGGGTGCTGGCCCGGGCAAGCCCGGGTGGGTTCACGGGTACTGCACGGCAACCCAGGCGTGGAGACCCCCTGGGGACCCAGGTGTGGAGACCCTGGGAACCCAGGTGTGGAGACCTCTGTGGAGTGAGCACCCCCGCCCGTGCAAAGGTGCGCGTCATTCAGCACCTTTGCACGGGCGAAAGGTAGAGCTGAGCAAATGTGTCTGTCGGCTCGCCGGTGGTCGGTCGGGGAGCGACGGGAGCCGGAATGATTGGCCGGTCGGCGGCGTTGTGCTGGTGATTTCGTCGTCTCACTCCAGGGAAGGCCACCGTGTCGCAGTCCACGCCGCTTTTCACGTACGAATCCCACATCGATCCACGCCGAGTGCGGGCAGCCACGCTCGTGGTCACGCTCGGGGGGTTCGTCGATGCCGGCCACACCCAGCGGCTGGTGGACCACCAGGTCCTGGAGGGTCTGGAGAGTCACCGGGTCGGCGCCTTCGACGCGGACGTCCTGGTTGATCACCGGGCCGAGCGCCCGGGCATCACCTTCGCCGGTGATCGTTTCACCGACTACGAGCCGCCACAGCTGACACTGCTCCAGGCCACGGACATCAACGGGGTGCCGTTCCTGTTGCTCCGGGGCCCGAACCGGACTTCCGTTGGGAGGAGCTCGCCGCCACCATCGAGCGCCTGGTCGACGACCACGCCGTGCGAACCACTGTCTTTGTGCAGGGCATTCCGATGTCCACCCCTCACACCAGGCCTGTCTACGTCACGCGGTGGGCCTCCCGCCCCGAGCTGATCCCGGGCAACCGGCCACTCTTCGGCACCGTCCGGATGCACGCCTCCTTCCCCGCGATGCTCGCCCTCCGACTGGGCGACGCCGGTCATGACGTGGTCGGTCTGGCGGCCCACGTGCCCCACTACCTGGCGCCGGGCGACTACCCGGATGCGGCGTTGGCGGTCATCGAGCAGCTGCAGCGGACCAGCGACGTCGCCCTGCCCACTTCTCCCCTCGAGCTCGTCCGCTCCGCGGTCCGGGCCGAGATCGACGAGCAGGTGGCCTCTTCCGAAGAGACGCGCGAGATGGTCGCCGAGCTGGAGCACCAGTACGACCGGTTCATGACGGAGAACCGCCTCGAGGCCGCCGCCCCGGAGCCGGCCGATCTGCCCAGCGCCGACGAGATCGCCGCCGAAGCGGAGAAGTTCCTCCGCAGTCTGGACCGGCCCGCGGGCGATGGCGAGCCCCCGCACAACGATGGCGAGCCCCCGCACAACGGTGAGGAGCCCCCGCAGGGGGAGTGACCGCCCAGGGAGCGTCATCCCCTCCTCAGGGTCACGCGCCGGGTGGTTCGTCACGGGGGCGGGAGCGATGACAGCGCGTCATGGTCGTAGGCTGGGCCACGATGAGCACCTCAGTCAGCCCCAGCGTCCCGACCACCTCCGAGCTCCTGTCCGGGTGGGGCCGCACCGCCCCGACCCGTGCCGACGTCCTGCATCCGCGCGACGCCGAGTCCGTCATCGAGGCGGTCCGGGACGCCGCGGATCGCCAGGCAACTGGGGGACGTGGCCTACTGGCCCGCGGCCTGGGACGTTCGTACGGTGACGTCGCCCAGAATGCCGGTGGCGTCGTCATCGACATGACCGGCCTGACCACGATCCACTCGATCGACCCCGACACGGCGATGGTCGACGTCGACGCCGGCGTGAGCCTGGACGCCCTGATGAAGGCAGCCCTGCCGCACGGCCTGTGGGTCTCGGTGCTGCCCGGCACACGTCAGGTCACCGTGGGGGGCGCGATCGGCAACGACGTGCACGGCAAGAACCACCACAGTGCCGGCTCCTTCGGCGACCATGTCCGGTGGATGCAGCTGTTGGTGGCGGACGGACGGGTCCTCGAGCTCACCCCGGACGGCACCCCTGACGACCCGGACGCCTCGATCTTCTGGGCGACGATCGGAGGGATCGGGCTCACCGGCATCATCCTACGCGTCCGCCTGTCAATGACGCGTACGGAGACGGCCTACTTCATCGCCGACGGTGTCGTCACCCATGACCTGGACGAGACCATCGCGGTGCATTCCGACGGCTCCGAGTCGAAGTACGAATACTCGAGCGCCTGGTTCGACGCGATCAGCGGCCCGCCCAAGCTGGGGCGGGCGGCTATCTCCCGCGGCTCGCTGGCGAAGCTCGACGAGCTGCCCGAGAAGCTGCGCAAGGACCCCCTGGCCTTCGACGCACCGACGCTGGTGACCCTGCCCGACGTCTTCCCGAACGGGTTGGCGAACAAGTACACCTTCTCCGCGCTGGGCACCGCTTGGTACCTGAAGAGCGGGAACTACACCGGGAAGGTGCAGAACCTCACGCAGTTCTACCATCCGCTTGACCTGTTCGGGGAGTGGAACCGGGCGTACGGCACCGAGGGCTTCCTGCAGTACCAGTTCGTGGTCCCGCCGGCCGCCGTCGAGGAGTTCAAGAGCATCATCGGCGACATCCAGCGGTCAGGCCACTACTCCTTCCTCAACGTGTTCAAGCTCTTCGGCGAGGGCAACCGGGCACCGCTGAGCTACCCCATGTCCGGCTGGAACGTCTGCGTCGACTTCCCGATCCGTCGTGGCCTGGACACGTTCCTCAACAACCTCGACGCCCGGGTGCTGGAGTTCGGTGGGCGCCTCTACACGGCCAAGGACTCCCGGACCAGCGCCGAGAACTTCCACCGGATGTACCCCGGGATCGACCAGTGGATCGCCACCCGCCGCCGCGTCGATCCGAACGGACTCTTCATGTCCGACATGGGGCGCCGGCTCGAGCTGTCCTGACCAAGCCCTCGCTGGTCGCACGTGGCGCGAGGCCCCGGACCCTCTCTGAGGGACCCCGGGGCGTCGCTGGTGTCCGGAACGTGCGGGGCGCGGTTCCGCGGGGCAGCGCGTAGGCTACTCCTGTGCAGGTCACTCCCGAGCCCGATCCGTCCGCGACGTCCCGTCGTACCGCCGCCGACCGTTTCCTGGCGATGCGCCACGGGCTGTGGACCCGCCTTCCGGGCCGGCTCAGCCACATCATCCCGCCGGATCTCATCGGCTACGCGATCCTGAACCTGTTCTGCTTCCTGGTCGACATGTCCGTACTGACGCTGTTCTTCCGCGTCTTCCACGCGCCCTATCCGGTGTCGACGACGGTCGGCTACGGCACCGCTCTCGTCCTGTCCTACCTGCTCAACCGGTGGCTCAACTTCCACTCCCGCGCTCCGGTCGGTCCCCAGACCGTCCGCTACGCCTTCGTGGTGCTGATCAACTACTTCGTCCTCCTCCAAGGGGTCGGCACCGGGCTGGAGCTGCTCGGCGTCCAGTTCCAACTGGCTCGGCTGATCGCCGCGGTCTGTGAGGGCATCTGGACCTACATCGGCATGCGCTGGATCGTCTTTCGCGGTGACACCCGCCCCGCGCACTCCTCGGCCCCCGTCGCCGAGCCGGATCCGGTGCGCGTACGCAGCTGACGCCAGGACGAGCCAGGAGGTCGAGGGATGGACTACGCGATGTTCCTGCGGGGCATCAATGTGGGTGGGATCCGGGTGCCGATGGCGGCTCTCAAGGACTGCCTGGCGGACATCGGTCTGGAGAATGTCCGGACCTACCAGCAGACGGGCAATGTGACCTTCAGCTCGGGTGAGCCACTACGGAACCTGTGGCCGACGATCGAGGAGGCCCTGACGTCCACCTTCTCCTACGAGGCCCACGTCCTGCTGCTCCCACGCACGGAGCTGGACGCCGTCGTGTCCGGCTACCCGTTCCCGCCCAGCGAGGACCACCACCGCTATGCGGTCCTCTGTGCCAGCGACCAGGTGGCCGCGGACCTCGTCGACCTGGCGCTGACGGCCGCCCACGAATCGGGCGGGGACACGGAGCGGGTGGCCGGCGGCACCCGGGTCGTCTACTGGTCCTGCCCCAAGGGATCGACCCTCACGACGCCCTTCGCCAAGGTGCTCGGCCAACGGCGCTTCCGCGCCACCACCACGAGTCGCAACCTGAACACCCTCGAGAAGATGCTCTGAGCGCCGGCCTCGAGGCCAGCGATCAGGGCATCTGCGAGCCTTCGGGCGCGTCGGGTGTCTCCTCGGCGGAGGCCACGGGGCCGCGCAGGATCGTACGGCGCAGCAGCCAGTCGACGAGAGGCCCGAGGACCATGCCGGCGCCGATGGCGACCACGATGCCGATCAGCGGGTTGCTCTTGAACCATGCTCCGGCCAGCGCACCGACCAGCACACAGTAGAGCGCCCACAGGGAGGAACTCACGACCACGACCTCCATGTAGCGGCGTCGGGAGTAACCGACCACGCCACAGACGAGGTTGATGGCGATCCGCACCCCAGGGATGAACCGCCCGACGATGATGAAGGTGGCTCCTCGCCGGAAGAGTTCGGCGCGGGCCCAGTTGACGGCGCGGGCGAGCCTCGGCCGGCGCCACAGTGCACTACCCGCGAGCCAGCGCGATCGGCCGATCGAGTAGGCGATGTTGTCCCCGCACCAGGCCGAGAGGGCCGTGACCAGGAGGAGCACGACCAGCAGCCAGGGGTGCGCATGCACGAGCAGGGACGCCATCGAGATCACGATCGACTCGCTGGGGACCACCGGGACCAGCGCGTCGCCGAGGATCAGCACGACCAGCAGCAGGTAGGCCCAGACGGATGTCGTCGCGCCGAGGATGAACTCGGTGATCTGGTGCAGCATGCGCCGGTGACCTCCTGGGAGTGTCTCCCCAGTATGCCCGTCGTGAGTTGGGCCGCCCACCACCGCTAGGGTCGGGTCATGGCTGAGATGAACAACGAGAAGCCCGCCGTCGAGCTCCCGCAGGGCCGTCCCCCGGTCAATCTCGAGATCAAGGACCTGACCGTGGGCGAGGGGCCCGTCGCCGCGAAGGGGGACACTGTCCGGGTCCACTACGTCGGCGTCGCCCTCAGCACCGGACATGAGTTCGACTCCTCCTGGGAGCGGGGCGAGCCACTCTCGTTCACCCTCGGTGGTCGCCAGGTGATCCGTGGTTGGGACATGGGGTGAAGGGAATGCGGGTCGGCGGGCGCCGCCGACTGGTCATCCCCGCCTTCCTCGCCTACGGCGACCGCGGCGCCGGCCCCGAGATCCGCCCCGGCGAGAGCCTCGTCTTCGTCTGCGACCTGGTCGGGATCGAGTCCCAGGACTGACGCCGGGGCCACCTACCCTTGGCTCAGGGACCATCGCCCGCTATCGGAGGACATGTGGACATCACGCTGGTCATCCTCGCCGTGCTGGCGGCCGTTCTCGTGATCGGCGCCGTCTCCTGGATCACCATGGTGGTGCATCGGGCCCGGGTCACTGCGGCGGCCCGCCGCTCGCTGCCGCTGGGGGAGCGCACCACGACGGCGGCCCAGGTGCTCTGGGACGCCCGGGAACTGACGGAGTCCCCCCACGTGCGGGCGATCGCCGCCCGTACGGTGACCTCGCGCGACGAGGCGGTGCTCACCGTCCAGGAAACGATGGTCGCCCTCCCGCCGGCCCACCGCGAGGATGCCAGGCGCCAGCAGGAACTGCTGCTCACTGCTCGCGCCGCTCGCGCCTCGGCGGTGCAGGCGTGTGAGCAGGCTCGCGGAGGCAACTCGCGTGCCCTGGCCTCGGGTGTTTCCGAGGGTCTCCTCACCGGCCTGTCCGGAAAGGCGCTCCCCGGCCATCCGCTGATCGCCGGAGCGCTCGAGTCGGCGCCGTACGACAGCAACGCCATCGCCACGGCGACGAGCCAGGCCATCGATCGATTCCTCGGCAAGGTGCCTGGCCTCTCGTCCTTCGCTGTCGACGCGAAGTCCATCGCCGGGAGCGTGGGCTCCCGGCTGGGATCGGTCGCGCGCGACCTGCTGGGCACGTTCGGCGTCACGCCCGGCCTCACGGCGGGCGCGAGTCCTGAGGGCATCCGGCTGCTGGCGGCGATGGACGATCTCGGCCAGCAGGTCTCACCGGCCTACCTCCACCAACTGGTGGAGCGCAGCGACGAGGCGGTCGAGCATGTCACCGCGTGCCTGGGGCGTTTCGAACGCGAGTTCCGGCCGGTGTCGCGTGGGGAACGCTGGCGGCGTGCCTATTGGCCGACGGTCGGGGACGTGGTCGCCCAGGAGGCATTGACCGTGGGACGGCGGGCCCTGGTCGAGGAGAACGAGAACCACCGAGCCTTGGTCGAGGCGGTCCGGTCGCTGGAGGCGGCCGAGGCGAAGGTTCGGGGCACCGCGTGGGCGCTGGTGCAGCGCGATGTCCCCCGGGCGCCTTCGTCGGGCCCGACCTCTCCCCGTACGCCGGTCGCCTGGAGGCCTACCTCGCCGAATCGGGCCGGCGCCGCCCCTGGTGATCCGCCCGTTGCGCCACGTCCGCAGCAGGGCGAGGCTGCGAGCCTCAGTCCCGGGCGTAGAGCCGGAAGAAGTTGCGGAGCAGCCGTGGGGGGTGCGGGACCGCCGAGCGGCGTGCGACGGCTTTCAGCTCCTCCGTCTCGTGCGGTGCGAAGTAGCCGTGGTGCTTGTACTCCTCGATCCGACGCGACAGACCGTCCGCGTCCAGCTCGGGGTGGAACTGCGTCGCGTACAGGTTCTTCTTGATCCGGAACATCTGCACCGGGCAGGGATCCGAGGTGGCCAGCAGGACCGCACCGGAAGGGAGCTCCCTGACAGCCTCCTTGTGCCCGACGAAGGCGTCGAACCGGGTCGGGAGCCCGGCGCAGAGGGGATCCTTGCGTCCGGCCAGGGTGAGTTCGACACTGACCGGCCCCACCGGCTCGGCGAACGTACGATCCACCACCGCGCCCTCGTGGGTGCCGAGCGTTCCGATCCCGTAGCAGGCGCCGAGGAAGGGGAAGTCCTGCTCGACGACCAGGTCGAGGACCCGGGCCAGCTCGGCTTCCACCTCCAGCTGCACCGCGGATTTGGTCTCGACCGGATCGGAGGAGTTGAACGGGCTGCCGCCCAGCAGGATCCCCGACCAGGCATCCAGGTCGAGCTCACCGATGGGTTCCCGGTCGACCCGCAGCCGGACGACCTGGCCGGGCTGGAGCCCGCCATGACGGACGACGGCCGCGAACTCGTCGTCGGCGATGGCATCCTCGGCCCGGGTGGCCAGCAGGAGGAAGGGGCGCATGTCGTTAGTCTGCCCGGTCACCGGGCCGTCGGGCAGCCGGCACCATCTGTTGGCACGCACCCGTGGCCGCTCGTCCTCGGGAGTCGACGTGGGGGAGCCGACCGCGCTGGAGCCGACCACTGCTGTCGGCCACCACCCCGGTTCGGTACGACCGACCGGTCAGTACGATACAAAGGTGTCGCCCGTGGCGGGCGTACGGAACGGCGGGAGACAAGGGGACGGCCATCGAGACGCTGACCGCGATCCTCTCCCACACCACGGCGGGCTGGCTCGAGGCGCTCCGCCTGCACCTCGACCTCGCCCAGGCCTCCGCAGGACCCGTGGGCCACACCGCGGCGATCCTGGTCGCCGTCGGGGCGTGCGCCTCGATCCTGGTGGGACGCTCGGTCGTGCTCGCGGTGAATCGGATGCGGCGTGGCGGCCTGGTCTTCGTGATGATCCTCAACTTCGTCACCCTCGTCCTGACCTATGCCGTCCTCGGCCTGCTGGTCTGGGTGGCCGGCACCCTCCTGATCCGCGTCCAGGTGCCGGCCGAGCAGGTCGCCTGGGCCGTCCTGTGGGCCTGCTCACCGCTCGTGCTCGGCTTCGCCATCGCCATCCCCGTGCTCGGCTCAGCGATCGACCGGGCGCTGACCCTCTGGTCCTTGCTGATCCTGTGGAGCATCATCCGCGACCTCTACGCGACGACCCTGCTGCACAGTGGCGGCATCGCCCTCGGCGCGTTCCTTGTCGTATGGCTGCTGTCCGGGATCTACCTCCCCCTCCTCGCCCGGGCCCGCGACCATATCTGGCGACGCGCCACCGGACGGCCGCTGTACGACTCGGCCCGCTATGTACTGGACCAGGCGAGCATCGAGGGCAGCGAGGCCAGTCTCGGCGGGAGCGACTGGCTCGCCGAGCCACACCGACGCCGGAACGGCGAGCGCCCATGATCGGGTACGCGCTGCTGGGCGGTCTGATGCTGCTGCTGTTCTTCGCGGTGCTGGCCCCGACCGAGTCGATGCGCTGGTGGGCCACCCAGAGTCGTGCCGAGGCGGAGCGCCGCGCGGAGCGCGTCCATGACCTGATCGCCGCGGAGCGGGGCGGCAAGGACTCGCGGACGAGTTACATCGTCTACATCTCCGGCGTGGGCGCCTTCGAACCGGAGGCGAGCCTCGCGGGGGAACGCCCACTCCTCGACGCGGTCAGGGCCAGGCTCAGCGGGATCGGCCTGGTGAGCCAGATCTATCCCTACTCGATGACGAACCAGGGGCTGTTGGAGGCGCGGCTCAGCAGTTGGTGGTGGCGGATCGTCCAGCGCCACACCGACGGGGGCCCGATGGCGCCCCTGGCCCGGATCATCATCAACGCGCGCAACGCGCTGCAGGTGGGCGTCTCGCTCGACCGCCGGTACGGCCCGCTGTACTCGCTGGGAATCGCGAACGTGATCTGGGACGAGCTGCTCGACGCCGGCTACCACCCCGCCGACAAGCGCCCGATCGTGCTGCTGTCATGGAGCGGCGGTGCGCAGATCGCGCTCGGTGCGAGCTGGTACCTCGCCGCCACAGGGGCACCGGTGCACCTGCTGTCGGTCGGCGGCTTCATGGATGCCGACCCCGGCCTCGACAAGCTCACCCACCTGTGGCACTTCAAGGGCAGCCGGGACTGGGTACAGGGCGTGGCGGCCGTGGTCTTCCCCGGACGCTGGTCCGTCAATCGGCAGAGTTCGTGGAACCGTGCTGTTGCCGAGGGCCGGGTCACCGTCCGCAGCATCGGACCACTGAAGCACCTCGGGCGCGGCAGTTACCTGTCGAACGGCACCACGTTGCCGGACGGTCGGACCGGACGCGAGATCACCGTGCAGACCATCTGCACCACACTCGTCGAGGCGGGCCTGGCCGAGTGGCGCCGCCCCGGCACCCCGGTGCCCCCGGTCAAGCCCCCGGCCCGCGAGCCGCACCCCCGCCAGCAGTCTCCGTCGCCGGCCCGCAGGACCCGCGAGATCCGCGGCAGGACCCGCGAGATCCGCGGCAGGACGCCCTCCTAGAGGGCTTTCGGCCGCTCCGGCCGCCGCCCCCGGGGGCGGGGGCGGACGGGCCCGTCATGGTAGTTTTGCCGCCATGACCTCCCCCGAGCCCGTCGTTCCCGCCAGCGATTTCGTCCGCGACACCGTACGGCGCGACAACGAGCAGGGGACGTACGGCAGCCGGGTGCAGACCCGCTTCCCGCCGGAGCCCAACGGCTACCTCCACATCGGGCACGCGAAGGCGATCACCGTCGACTTCGGGGTAGCGGAGGACTTCGGCGGCACCTGCAAGCTCCGGTTCGACGACACCAATCCGGAGACCGAGGACGAGGAGTTCGTCCAGTCCATCATCGATGACATCCGCTGGCTCGGATACACCCCCGATGACATCGTCTACGCCTCGGACTACTTCGAGCAGCTGTACGCGTGGGCGGAGCTGATGGTCGAGCGGGGACTGGCCTACGTCGACGAGCAGGACAGCGAGACCATCTCCGCGCAGCGCGGCGGCTACGGACAGCCCGGCGTGGAGAGCCCCTTCCGCGACACCGCACCGGAGGACAACCTGGCCAAGCTGCGGGCCATGCGTGCGGGGGAGTTCGCCGACGGGTCGCGGGTGCTGCGGGCGAAGATCGACATGCAGCACGAGAACATGCAGCTGCGTGACCCGATCATGTACCGCATCCGTCGCGGCCACCACCACCGGACCGGCGACGCCTGGTGCATCTACCCCACGTACGACTGGGCCCACGGCCAGAGCGACGCGATCGAGGGCGTGACGCACTCGCTGTGCACCCTGGAGTTCGAGTCCCACCGACCGCTCTACAACTGGTTCCTCGAGCAGCTGCCGCTGCCCGGTGACACCCCCAAGCAGTTGGAGTTCGCCCGCCTCGAGCTCACCCACACGGTGACGTCCAAGCGGCGCCTGGCGAAGCTCGTGCACGAGGGCTTGGTCGAGGGCTGGGACGATCCGCGGATGCCCACTATCAGCGGGCTGCGGCGACGCGGCTACCCGGCCGCCGCCATCCGCGATTTCTGCCGCTACGTCGGGGTGAACCGGACCAACAGCCGACCCAGCATCGAGTTGCTGGAGTCGTTCGTTCGGAGGGAACTCAACCGGACCGCCCAGCGCCGGATGGCCGTCATCCGGCCACTCAAGCTGGTCATCACGAACTGGCCGACCTCCGCGGACGGCAGCCCCGTCGTCGAGCACTTCTCGGTGGTGAACAACCCCGAGAACGAGGCGGACGGCTCCCGTGAGGTGGCCTTCAGCGGCGAGCTCTACATCGAGCGCGACGACTTCGCGGAGGTCCCCCCGCCCAAGTACTTCCGGCTGTCGCCGGGTCGCGAGGTGCGGCTCCGGGGTGCCTATTTCGTCACCGCCACCGATGTCGTGAAGGACGCCGAGGGCAACGTCGTCGAGGTGCACTGCACGTACGATCCGCAGACCCGGGGCGGTACCGCCCCGGACGGCCGCAAGGTGAAGTCGACGATGCACTGGGTCTCGGCGCAGCATGCCGTTGACGCGACGGCCGTCCTCTACGATCGGCTGTTCTCCACCGAGGCACCCGGCGCGGCGACCGGTGAACCGCTGGACGATCTCAACGCCGATTCCCGGGAACTGCTGAGCGGCTGCAAGGTCGAGGCGGCACTGGCCGAGACCGTCCCCGGCACCGTGGTCCAGTTCGAGCGTCTGGGCTACTTCGCCCACGACCCGCGGACGCCGATGCTGTTCCACCGCACGGTCGGGCTCAAGGACGAGTGGGCTGCCATCCAGAAGCGCCAGGGCAAGTGAGCCTCGGACTGTCTTCCTGAGAGTCCGGTGAGACCTTCCCACAGGCTTCACCAATAACCCCCTGGGGTATCGGTGCGCGGTCTAGAGTGACGTCATCGCCGGCGATCGGCGCCGGCGTCTCTCGCAAAGGAGCGGGGACGATGAAGGCTCTGGTGTACCACGGTCCGAATGTGAAGGCGTGGGAGGACGTCCCCGACCCCAGCATCCAGGAGCCGACGGACTGCATCGTCAAGGTCGAGGCCACGACCATCTGTGGCACCGATCTGCACATCATGAAGGGCGACGTCCCGGCCGTCACCGACGGCCGCATCCTCGGTCACGAGGGCGTCGGAACGATCACCGAGGTCGGCACCGCCGTCGGCAACTTCGCCGTCGGTGACCGCGTCATCATCTCCTGCATCACCAGCTGCGGGACCTGCAGTTACTGCCGCAAGGGCCTGCCCAGCCACTGCCAGACCGTCGGGGGGATCGGGTGGATCCTCGGGCACCTGATCGACGGCACCCAGGCCGAGTACGTCCGGATCCCCTTCGCGGACACCTCGCTCTACCACCTGCCCGAAGGCGTCAGCGACGAGCAGGCACTCTTCGTCTCCGACATCGTCCCCACGGGCTACGAGATCGGTGTCCGCGACGGCGGGGTCAAGCCGGGCGACGTGGTCGCGGTCATCGGTACGGGCCCGGTGGGGCTGTCGGCCATCATGACCGCGGGCCTGCACGGAGCCTCCCGGGTGATCGCCGTCGACCTGGACGACAACCGCCTGGAGCTGGCCGGTCGTGAGTTCGGCGCCACCCACACCGTCAACTCCGGGTCTCCCGACTGGGCCGACCAGGTGCGGGCGCTGACCGACGGACTCGGGGTGGACGTGGCGATCGAGGCGGTCGGCCTCCCGGCCACCTTCGCGGCCGCTCTGTCGGTCGTCCGGCCCGGCGGCCAGGTCGCCAACGTCGGTGTGCACGGCAAATCTGTCGAGCTGCCGATCCAGGACAAGTGGATCGACAACATCCGCATCTCCATGGGCCTGGTGAACGCGGTGACCGGCGACATGCTCCTGAAGATGATCGCCGAGGGCAAGCTCCCGGTCGACAAGCTGGCCACGCACCGGTTCTCCCTGGCGGAGATCGACGAGGCGTACGAGACCTTCGGCAACGCGGCGCGGACGAAGGCGCTCAAGGTGGTGATGACCGCCTGAGGGAGGGTTTCCCCACCTCAGGGGCCCGACGGGCGGGACCCGGCCGATCGGTGAATGGTCATGCCCGGTTCCGCCCACGGCCTCCGGAGGCGCACGATCCGCCGGCACGCCCCGAGCGGGAATCCATGAGCACAGGGGAGCGAGATGTCTGCACGATCATTGATCCGCTGGAGTGGGTTCGCCTGGATCATGGCCGGTGTCCTGTTCGTGCTGGCCACGGTTGTCCACCCCTCCACGGAAACGCCCCAGACGATCCTGTCCCAGTCATCCCGCCTGATTGCCGGGCACTGGTTGTCCACCTTCAGCCTGGCGTTCCTCTTGCTGGGGCTGCCGGGCCTGTACGTCACCTGCTCCGGCCGGTCAGGACGGCTGGGTCTGACCGGTTTCCTGCTGGCCTTCCTCGGAGCCGTCCTCTTCGCCGTGTCGAACGATTACGGATTCACGGCGCCGGTACTGGCACGAGCCGACCCACGGCTCCTGCAGGAGGTGAACGCCTATCCACCGGTGGCCATCATGAACGCGTTGTTCGTCGCGACCTTCGTCCCGGGCTTCGTCATACTCGGCATCGCGGTCGAGCGCTCGCACGTCTTTCCGCGCAGGGTGGGAGTCCTGTTGGCCGTCGGTGTGCCGCTGTACCTGGTCTGCAGCCTGCTGAGCCTGCTGGTCCTCCGGTCGCTGTGGATCGCCGTCAGCCTCAGCGCCGTGGTCGTCGGTCTCGGATGGGTGGCAGCCGGTCACACGCTCTGGTCGGGCCACGGGCCGACCGTCGTCGGGCCCGCTGGTGCAGCGAGGACCATGCCGTAAAAGGGCCTTCCCGCTCCGCCACTCCATCGACGTGGTCAGTCGCGGATCCGTGGGACCGGCACGTCGCCGTCCGGATCGGCGACCAGCGCGTGGGACCAGCTCACGAGTGCGGTGACGTCGATCCCGTACGGCGCCATCGACGCGTACGGCTCGAGGCGCTGGGCGGCCCGGGAGGCCACCGACCGCGCGCCACGCAGGTTCCCGCGCCGTTGATGGGTGAGGGCCACGGCGAGTTGCGCCAGCCCCTGCCACAATCCGCGCCAGGGGTCGTCGGCCGCTTTCCACTGGTCCTCGAGCACCTCGTGGGCCTGGAAGGGCAGGCCCCGGTCCAGGTAGTCCTGGGCGTCCTCGAGGGCCTCGAACGGCGTACGCGTCCGCTGCGGCACCCGCTCGGCGACATCCTCGAGGCCTCGCGCGAGGGGGCGGCCGAGGGCGTCCCTCGGACGGGCGTTCACCGGTCGTCCGGAGGCATCACGATCGCGCATCGTCATGGATCCAGTGTCCCATCCGAAATCAGCGTTCCCCTTGCGGAGACCTCCGGCCGCGAGGACGCTTGTCCCGTGGTCAGGACGGGCGTACGCGCGGGGCTGGTGGGAGCGCTGGCGCCCCTCCTGGCGGCGTGCACGTCGCCCGCCCCCACCTTGGCGGGGACCGTCGAGGTGGGCGTGGTGAGCGTCGTCGCACCCGCGCTTCCCCCCGTGCGGGCGGGCGCCCCCACCATCCCCTCGGCGGGCGCCGGTCCGTCGACAGGATCGACCGCCCCGACCACCGCAGCGAGCCCCTCCGCTGACTCCGCCTCCGGCACCGCCATCGGGACGAGCGCGGGCGCAACGGTCACGCCGGTGCGCGTCGTGCAGGTCGTCAGCACCGGTGACAGGGTGGCGGCCGGCGACACCGTGGCCCGCCTCGACGACGCCCTCCCGGCGGCGTCCCTGGCGCTCGCGCGGTCCGATGCGGCGGTGGCCCGGTCCCGGATCACCATGCTCGAGTCACGCCGTAACGATGCCGCGGTGACCCGCGATGATCTGGCAACTCGACGAGCGACCCTGGATGCGACGATCCGGGAGCTGACTGCCAGCCGCGACAGATTGGCCCAGCAGCTGACCCGCTTCCGCGCGATGGTCGCTGCCCAGCAGGCCCTGCTGGCCCAGCAAGCCGCCACCCGGGCGAGGGTAGGGGGTCAGGCAGCAGCGGCCACGGCGGGACCGACACCCGTGCAGCACCCGGCGAGCTCGCCGGACGGGAGTCAGGCGTCCGGTCTCCAGCCGAGTGGCAGCACGGCTGCCCCGACCTCTCCAGCCGCCCTGACGGCGGCTCTTGGCACCTTGGCGGCCACGCTGGACAAGCTGGACGCCGGGCTGGCCCGGGCCCGTAGCGCCCGCTCCCGACTCGTGGACGCCGACGCCCGGCTGGCCGACGCCGAGCACCAACTCGACAACGCCGCGGAGCTCACCCGACTCGCCGCCGATGCCAGTGACGTGGCGGTGCAACTGTCCGAGGAGGCCCTCCGCTCCGCCACCGTCACCGCTCCGGAGGCGGGCACCGTCACCCGTGCCGCGAGCGTCGGCGACGTGCTGGCCCCCGGAGCGACCCTGGTCGAGCTGCGACCGGAGGGCCCGAGCACCATCACCACTTGGGTGGCACCCGCCGCCGCGCGCGACGTCTGTGCGGGGACCAGGGCGATCGTGCGCGCCGACTGGCTGGCCGACGACCGCACGGCCACCGTCACCACGGTGGCCGACGCCCCGCAGCTGCCGCCGTCCTCATTCGCCGGGGCGGACATCCACCTCACCCGAGCGGTGCTCGTCCGGCTCTCCACGGACGGCGATGCGCTGCCCGCCGGAGCACCCCTCGACATCGTCATGGGGCAGTGCCCCACCTGGACAAAGGACCGATGACATGGCGCGCTCGCCTCGACCCCCGAAAGCCCTCATCCCGCTGGTGCTGGTCCTGGTCCTCGTCGCCGCCGGCGTCGGCGGCTGGTACTGGTGGCAGGGCCGCAGCCGGTCGACCACCACCTCCGAGGCCCTCACCGGCATCGTGGAGACCACCACCTACCAGGTGGCCGCCCTGGCCGCGGGTCGCGTCACCGAGGTGAAGGTCGCCGAGGGGGATCGCGTCGCCGAGGGCGACGTGATGGTTCGCCTGGATGACCGGACCTCGGCACTGCAGGTGACCCAAGCCGAGGCGGCGGTGACGGCCGCCAAGGCCGCGGTCCGCCAGGCGGTGGACGACAAGGTGTCGGCCGCGGATCTCGAGGCCGCCAGGGCCCGACAGACGCAGGCCGAGGCCGCCCGTTCCCTGGCCGAGGTCCAGCGGGACCAGACCACGGTCCGTGCGCCGCATGCCGGAACCGTCACGACGGTGAGCACCAACGTGGGGCAGAGCGCCGCTCCTGGACGCACGTTGGTGACTGTCGTCGACCCGACCCAGCCGTACGTGCGGATCTATCTGCCCGAACCACGTCTGGGCGAGGCCCACATCGGTCAGCAGGTCGACATCACCTCCGACATCGACGCGACGACGCGGCACGGCACCGTCACGACGATCGCGACCGACCCCGAGTTCAGCCCGCACAACATCGTCACCAAGAGCCAGCGCATCTCCCTGGTGTACGAGGTGCGGGTCCGGATCGACGACACCTCGGGCGCGCTCAAGGCCGGGCTGCCGGTGGACGTGGCCCTCCGATGACAGTCCCCCGACACGCCGGCGGAGCCCCCCGAAGGGCCGCTCCGGCGTACGCCCTGTCGAGGGCCCACGAGTCGCCCGATCCGCGGCACACGAAGGAGCCCCGCCGCTCGTACGACCCTCGGGAGGAGAGTGGGCCGCGCCGCGCCGCCGAACCACGCCGCCCCGGCGGACGACGGCGGGCTGGCGACGGGCCGGACCAGCCGGACGCTGCTCGGCCCGCAGACCTGGCCACCATCAGTGCACAGGGGCTGACCAGGAGGTTCGGCGACGTCACGGCCGTCGACGGGGTGGACCTCGAGATCGCCGCCGGGTCCGTCTTCGGCCTGCTGGGTCCCGACGGTGCGGGCAAGTCGACGTTGCTCCGCCTGCTGGCCACGGTGCTGCGTCCCGACGCCGGTGACGCGGTGGTCTGCGGCGCCTCGGTGACCCGCCGGCCGCGGGATGTCACGCCGCGGATCGGCTACATGTCGCAGCAGACGTTCATGTACCCCGACCTCAGCGTGCGGGAGAACCTCGACTTCTTCGCCACGCTGCGCGGCGTGGACGCCCGGCGCCGTAAGGAACGGGGTACCCGCCTGTTGGAGGGCATGGGCATGGGGGAGTTCGCCGGGCGGGCCTTCGGCAAGCTGTCCGGTGGGATGAAGCAGAAGTGCATGCTCGCCTCCACCCTGATGCACGAGCCCGAACTGTTGCTGCTCGACGAACCCACGACCGGTGTCGACCCGGTCTCGCGCCGGGAGTTCTGGCGGATCCTCACCGACCTGCATCGCACCGGCACCACCATCCTGGTCGCCACCCCGTACATGGACGAGGCGGAACGCTGCACCGACGTGGCGTTCATGGCCGCGGGGAGGATCACCACCCGCGGGACACCGGCAGAGATCACCTCCCGCGTCCCGGGCACCCTCTGCGAGGTCAGAGCGGGTGCGCCTCGCGAGGTGGTCGCCGCGCTGACCGGCCATCCCGGCGTACGCTCCGCCCACCTGCGGGGGGACGTCGCCCGTGTGCTGCTCGACCCCGGTCTCGACCCCGAGGCCCTCGACCCGCCGTTGGCGGCGGCCGGCGTCACCGTCACTGGCGTCACCGTCGTCCGCCCGGACATGGAGGCCGCCTTCGTGGTGCTGGCCGAGGCGGCCCGCTCACCGCGGGACGACGGCCCCGCGACAGGTGACGGCTCGAGCGGCCCGGAGCCGGGACGATGACGGGGGGCCTGACGAGGGTGGGCGCCATCACCCGCAAGGAGTTCCGGCACCTGGTGCGCGACCCACGATCGCTGGCGGTGGTCCTGTTGCTGCCGGTCATCGAACTGGTGCTGTTCGCGTACGCCATCAGCTTCGACGTGGACAACCTGCCGACGGTGGTGGTCGACCAGGACCACTCGGCGGCCAGCCAGGCGTACGTACGCACCTACAGCGCGTCCAGCTTCTTCGACGTGCAGGGGTCAGCGACCGGCCTGGCCCAGGTCGACGACCTGTTCCGGGAGAACAGGGTGCGAGCCGCTGTCGTCGTCCCGGCGGGGTTCGGCCGGGCCGTGGCCGCCGGGGAGAAGGCGCAGGTGGCCGTGCTCGTCGACGGCGCGGACGTCCAGGCGGCCCGGATCGGACAGGCCTACGCGATCGCCCTGAACGCCCGGTACGGCGCCCAGCTCACGGCCGCCTGGGCCGACCGGCAGGGCATCGCGACGACCGGGGGAATCGGGCTGCTGGAGCCACGCAGCCGCACCTGGTACAACCCCGAGCGCCGCTCCTCGCTGTTCCTGATCCCGGGTCTGGTGGTGGTGATCATCATGATCGTGACGGTCCAGCAGACGGCCACCAGCCTGGTCCGCGAGCGGGACCTGCACACCTACGAGCAGATGCAGGTCAGTCCGCTGCGTCCCGCCGAACTCCTGGTCGGCAAGATGCTGCCCTGGACGCTACTGGCCTTCCTCGACCTGTCGATCATCGTCGCGCTGGGTCTGGGCGTGTTCGGGGTTCCGCTGAGGGGCAGCGTGCTGCTGCTCGGCGTGGCGTCGGCGGTCTTCATCCTCGCCTGCCTCGCGCTGGGACTGATCGTCTCCGCGGTCAGTCCCTCGATGGAGACCGCGAACGTGCTGGCGCTGATGATCGCCTTCCTGCCGTCGTTCCTGCTCTCGGGCCTGGCGTTCCCGCTCGGCTCGATCCCGGTCTGGCTGCGCTGGCTGAGCTATGCCTTCCCCGGCCGCTACATGGTGTCGATCTCGCACGGCGTGTTCCTGCGCGGCGCCGGCTTCGCCGAGCTGTGGCAGCCGCTGGTCCAGCTCGCCGGCTACGCCCTCCTCGTCGGTACGGTGGCGACGGTCCTCTCCCGACGGAGGACCTCGTGAGCCCGGCCCGGATCCGGCTGCTGGTCTGGAAGGAGTTCAAGCAGCTGCGCCGCGACCCACTGCTGCTGCGGATCATCTTCGCCATGCCGGTGGTCCAGCTCATCATGTTCGGCTACGTGGTCGCCGCCGACGTCAACCATCTGCCCACGGCGGTGGTCGACCTTGACCACAGCGCCGTGTCGCGCCAGGTCGAGGACGCGTTCACCGCGTCGGGCTACTTCACCATCGACGCCCACCCGATGACCGAGTCAGGAGTCCGGCCCCTGATGGACAGCGCAACGATCGCGGTCGCCGTGGTGGTCCCCGAGGGCACCCAGGCCGCCCTCGACCGCGGCGAGACCGCCCCGATCGGAGTCATCGTCGACGGTGCCGACGGCCAGACTTCCGGGGTGGCACTCAGCTACGCGACCCAGATCGTCCAGCAGGTCAACGCCCGTCGCCTCGCCGGCACTGGTGTCGACACGACGACCGCCTCCGGCCTGGACGCCCGGATCCGTGTGGAGTACAACCCCTCGATCCGGGCCCTCAACAGCATGCTGCCGGGCCTCATCGGCATCATCTGCATGATCTCCATCACCGTGGTGATGAGCCAGGCCGTGGTCAAGGAACGTGAGTCCGGCACCCTGGAGCAGATGTTCGTCACCCCGATCACCCATACCGAGTACCTGGTCGGCAAGGTGATCCCGTACACCCTGGTCGCGCTCGCCCAGGCCAGCCTCGTAGCGGTGGTGGGGGTGACCTGGTTCCGCGTGCCGTTCAACGGCGACGTCGTGGCGGTGCTGGCCGTGGTGGTGGGTCTGCTGCTGTTCATGCTGACGGCCCTGGGACTCGGCCTGCTGATCTCGGTCGTCTCCCGCACCCGTCACCAGGCCCAGCAGACGGTGATGTTCCTGTTGCTGCCGGCCATGCTGCTGTCCGGCTACATCTTCCCCTTGGAGTCCATGCCGAAGGTCCTGCTGCCCGTGGCGTACGCGATCCCGCTCACCCACGTGCTGGCCGTCATGCGGGGGGCGTTCGTCCACGGCGCCGGGTTCTCCGCGCTGGCGGTCCCGCTCCTCGCGCTGGCCGGGTTCGCCGTGCTCATCTTCGGGGCGGCCCTGGTCACGGTGCGCCGCCGGCTACGGGGGCCTGATGTCCCTGTTCCGCCGCAGCCGGCCTCCTCAGCCCGTCGAGGATCCCGCCGTCGCCGTACGGGTCGACGACCTGCGCCGCGACTTCGGGTCGTTCACCGCGGTCGACGGAATCAGCTTCGCGGTCCGCCGCGGCGAGGTCTTCGGGTTCCTCGGCCCCAACGGCTCGGGCAAGACCACGACGATCAGGATCCTCACCGGTTCCTTGGCACCCAGCGGCGGGCAGGTCCGGGTGCTCGGCACCGACGTCGCGCGTGATCCGGACGCGATCCACCGCAGGATCGGGTACATGTCGCAGCGCTTCAGCCTGTTCGAGGACCTGACCGTCGAGGAGAACATGCGCTTCTACGCCGGTGTCCACGGTCTGTCCAAGGAAACGTACGCCCGACGCCGCGAGTACGTCCTCGACATGGCGGATCTGCGCGGGCGGGAAGGAGAACTCACTGCGGACCTGTCGGTCGGATGGCGCCAGCGGCTGGCCCTGGGCACCGCGACGATCCACGAACCGGAACTGCTCTTCCTCGACGAACCGACCTCCGGGGTCGATCCGGTCGCCAGACGACAGTTCTGGGACCTGCTCCACGACCTGGCCGGACGCGGGGTGACGTTGTTCGTCACCACCCACTACATGGATGAGGCGGCGAACTGCACCCGGCTCGCGTTCATGTATCGAGGGCGGATCGTCGCCGATGGGCCACCGCGCGACCTGGTCGCCGGTGGGACGGACGTCCTGGAGGTGCGGTGCGCCGACCTGGACGGTGCGGAGGACTGGCTGGACGACGCCGCCGACGTCCGCGACGTGCATCTTGCCGAGGGTGCCCTGCGCGTCACCAGCCCCGGGACCGACCCGCAGGCCCTGGCGGACCGCCTGCGGGACGCCGGTTACGGCGACGCGGTTGTCCGGGCTGTTGAGCCGACGTTGGAGGATGTGTTCGTCGGACTCGTGACGGGACGATGACCGCCCGTCCCGTGGTCGCCGGGCACGGCCCTCGGCGGAGCCGTGCCCGGCCGAGGCTCACTTCGTGGTGCGGGTGGCGCTGGCGGTCGCCCAGGCGAGGACGCCGATGCCCATCGTCAGGGCGGACACGCCGTAGGCGATCACCGAGGTGAACAGCGACGCGCGCAGCAGGTTGGCCTGCATGACGGTCTCCCGGGTCCCGGCCAGTTCCTCGGCACGCTCGGTGTCACCGGCGGCGTTGGCCTCCATCCACTCCTCGCTGATCTCGGCGAAGGTGCGGCCGCCACCCATGTGGAGCGCGTGCTTCTCGATCACCGCGGCCTGGGCGAAGGCGGTGATCGGGTCGGCGACCGGCTTGCCCTTGAACTGCGGCGAGTCGGGATGTACCTCAATCTTCTGGGCCTTGAGCTGCTCGGTGATGACGTACCAGGCGGCACCACCGGCGCTGATCAGGACGGGGCTGGCCAGTCGCAGGACCACGCGGGCAAGGGCGTTTCCCATCAGGGACTCCGATCTGCATTGGGGAGGACGAGCATCGCCAGCCTAGCCCCGGCATCCCTGTGCCCAGGCTGTGAAGGAGGCAGGCACGTCAGGCTCAGTCGTCCGTCGAGGGACGCGCGCGACCGCGTTTCACGTCTGCGCGCCGCTGCTTGGCCTCGAGCCGGCGGCGCTTCGACGCCTTGGTCGGGCGAGTGGGGCGCCGGGGTGGCGGCGGCGCGAGCAGGGCAGAGCGCAGCAGACCGGCCAGACGCTCCCGGGCCGCCTTGCGATTGCGGTACTGGGAGCGGAACTCCGCCGCATCCACCGCCACGATCGTCCCGGTGACCCGTCCCTCGAGTCGTGTGAGGGCCCGCTCCAATTGGGCCTCGGCCACGCCGAGTGCCTGAAGGTCAGCAAGGTCCAGGCCCAGTTGCACGCGTGAATCAGCGGTGTTCACCCCTTGTCCGCCTGGTCCGGAGGCGTGCGAGAAGCGTTCGCGGAGCAGGTCGCCGGGGATGACCAGGCCTCGGGGCAGGCCCGGCCCGGGCGCCACGACAAGGTCTTCCATGCGACCAGTGTCCTCCCGGCCGGACCTAAGCTGGGGAGGGAGGAGGTGCCAGCGATGGCCACCGTGTGTTTCGTGGGTCTGGACTCACTGGGAGTCGCCCAACTCGCCGAGGGGTTGGCGCGCAGCCGCTCCGAGGGCCTCTTCTCCTCCGATGCCGCCTGCTTCTACCCCTGCGACGAGGTCAGTCCGGAGGTCCGTGAGGCGATGGACACGTCGCGCCGACCCGTGCCCCTGCTGGCTCCCCGGCCGATGGAGCCGGAGGAGTTCGACCACCACGGGCGGGTGATCGTGCTCGGATTCCGCAACGCCCAGGGGTTCGTGCCCTTGCCGGTCGGGATCCGGCCCTCCGTGGAAGTCTGGCCGATCGAGACTCCCGAGGACGCCCCAGACGAGTGGCACCGGGTGAAGGGCCTCCGCAAGAACCTCGAACGCCGCCTCGCCCGGCTCGTCTACGACCTCTCGTCGCCGGACCGGGACTGCTGTGGGAGCGGCTGCGCCAACTGCGTCCTGGACCGCTGAGCCGCCCACGACCTCCATGCCCGCAGAGCCTGTCCGCGGGATAGGCCTTGACCCGACGACCACCGTGATTAATACACTGCTGCCGTTGTTATGGCATGCCCAGGTCACCGCGGAACGTGGCCTGGCCCAGGACACCGTCGCGACCACACCACCGCCCGGCACCGGGCGACGAGAGGACCACTGATGAGCGAGTCGACCGAGACGATGACCGAACTGGCCGCCGCCGCCCTGGACCAGGCCGGTGACGGGATTATCGTCATCGACCCTGCCGGCATCATCCAGCTGTGGAACGAGCAGGCCACCGCACTGTTCGGCTTCACCGCCGAGCAGGCCATCGGGCAGAACGTGGAGATCATCATCCCCGAGCGGCTGCGGGAGGCTCACGAGCACGGCTTCGACGCGGCGATGGCGACCGGTCACCTGGCGTCGGACGGCAAGCCGCGCCGCACCCGCGGCGTGACCGCCGATGGCGGCAAGGTGTATGTCACGATGACCTTTGCGGTCATCAACGGAGCCGATGGTGCCGCCGTCGGGGCGGTGGCGGTCGCCCGCGAGTACGTGAAGGAATGAACAGCCCGGCCACGTCCTGAGGGACTCCGGGACGGAAGGGACGTGGCTGATGACCCAGGACGGGGGCGCCGCCGCAGATCCCGTCGGCGCGCCGCACCCGGCTCGCAGGGTGGGCATCGCGGCAACGGCAGTGGTGCTCTCCGGCGTTGCGGCAGGCCTCGTCGGTGCCGCCATGGTGCTGCTCCTCAACGGTGTCGGGGCCCTCGCGTACGGCCCCGGCGCCGCCTCGGCGGAGCAGATCCTGCGAGTCCCCGCCTGGCGGCGCGTCGTCGCCCCGACGGCCGGGGGACTCCTGGCCGGCCTGGGGTGGTGGGGGCTGCGACGCGGCGGGGCGATCGTGCGGGTCCGTGCCGCGCTCAGCGACCCCGGCCGCCGGATGGGGGTGCTGCGGACCACCGCCGATGCGCTCCTGCAGGTGCTGCTGGTCGGCTCCGGCGGGTCCATCGGTCGGGAGGGAGCACCGCGTCAGACCGCTGCCGTACTGGCGCAGTTCATCAGCCGGCGACTCGGCGTGGACGCCACCCTGGCCCGTACGCTGCTCGCCACCGCGGCGGGTGCCGGGCTGGCCGCGGTCTACAACGTCCCACTCGCCGGAGCGCTGTTCTCGGTGGAGATCCTGCGGGTCCGCCGACCGGCCGGAATGCTGATCGCCGCCGTGATGTCGCTGATCGCCACCGTGGTGGCGTGGCCCGTGGTCGGGCTCCGGGCAACGTACGTCTTCCCCTCGGCCCCGCCGGACCTGCCCGCGGCGGCGTGGGCCCTGGCCGCTATCCCCCTGACAGCCTTGATCGGGCTGGGCTTCGAGGCCCTGCGGGCGATGGCTGAGTGGCTGCGACCAGGAGTCGGCTGGCGGCTGCCCGTCGCCATCGCGATCGCCGGGGCGGTGCTCGGCCTGCTGTCGGTGCCACTGCCGGCGTTGCCCGGCAACGGGAAGGACATCATGGAACTGGTCTTCGCCGGCCAGGGATCGATCCTCACCCTCGCGTTCCTGCTGGTGCTGAAGCCCCTGGTCACCACTCTCTACGTACGATCCGGGGCCGTGGGTGGCCTGCTCACGCCGGCGCTGGCGACCGGGGCGGCCGCTGGGGGATGCGCCGCCGCCGTGGTCCGGGCCTGGGGCGGAGAGGCATCGGTCCCGGTCTGGGGGCTAGTCGCAGCGGCCGGCGTGCTGGCCGTCACCCAGCGGGCCCCGCTGTTCGCGGCGGCAATGGCCTGGGAGCTCACCGCCGCCCCCTGGTGGACGGTGCCGCTCCTGGTGGTCGTCGCGTACGCCGCGGCGTGGACCGCCGGGGGGATCCGGCAGGTGCGTCGCCCCAGAACCCGGGCCCAATTCAGCGGAAGCGACCCAACAGCCTGATCGCGGGCGTCACTCAGCGCTGGACAGCCACCCCAGGGCGGTCTCTGCGGCATCCAGGCCGCCGGCGGCGTACGCCCGCCAGTCCGGGTCCTGACCGTCACGCCGCTCGACCTCGTCACGCCACTCACCGCACAGCGCCTCGAGCACGACCCGGGCACCGGGGGCATTGACGAGCCGCAACCGTCGGATGATCGTGCCGTACGCGGCAGCACGACCCTCGTGGTATTTGTAGGCTGGGAACGACTGGCCGTCGCGGGCCAGGGCGCAGGCGGAGGTGCCACCGCCGAGCCGGGCCATGGTCTCGGCAGCCGATTCGCGGGCGGCCCGGACGCGGGTGAGCACCTCGTCGATGGCGCCCGCGGCCGAGCGAATGTGCGGGGGAGTGGCCACGCCGACATGATACCCCCGCGGGTATCGTCCTCTCCTGGTGCTCCGGGGACCGGCCGCATCGCCGGTGCGAAGCGGCTGCGGCAGGCAGAATTGCCTCATGGCTGCCACTGATCCGTACGACCTGGATCGCTTCGTCCGCGCCCAGGCCGGCGGGACGTACGAACGGGCCCTGGCCGAGCTGCGCAACGGCCAGAAGGCGACCCACTGGATGTGGTTCGTGTTCCCCCAGATCGCCGGCCTGGGCCACAGTCCGACGGCAATGGAATACGCCATCTCAGGCCTGGACGAGGCCCGTGCGTACCTCCAGCACCCGCTCCTCGAACACCGACTCATTGAAGCGGCGCGCGCCGTCGAGGACGGCCCGGCGACCACGGCCGAGCACCTCCTGGGCCGGGTCGACGCCATGAAGCTCAGGTCGTCGATGACACTCTTCGAACTGGCCAACCCGGGTGGCCCCGTCTTCCGTCAGGTGCTCGAGCGCTACTTCAAGGGCGTCCGTGACCCGAAGACCCTGAAGATCCTCGGGCTGGCCGAGTCCGGACACCATGGGTTCTCGCCGGCGGACTGACTGCACCGGCCTGATCTGACGACGAAGGTCAGTCCCATCCGACCCACCGACACCGTTACCCCCGTCGTGCCGCCACCCGATCGGCGACGTAGGCGGCATCCCGCCCGACCCCGCCGATCAGCGGCGACGTGATCGAGTACTGGAAGGGCAATCCGACGAAGGTCAGTCCCGGCACGCCCTCGACGATGCCTCGTACCGTCACGGGATTCCCGTGCAGATCCGTCTCCAGCGGCGGCAGCCAGCTGACATCGATGCGGAATCCCGTGGCCCAGACGATGCTGGAAGGAGTGAGGACCTCGTCCGTGCCGAACCACGGCAGGCCGTCCCGGACGCCGCTGAATCGGGGAAGCCGGCCGATGCCCGCCTCGGCGACGTCCTTCATCCCCAGACGCATCAGCGGAGCCCCGTGTGCCACGGCCTGTCCGGCCGCCCTCCGCCCCACCGGAGTGTCCAACGTCATGACGTGGTAGAGGAAGCCCCACAGCAAGGGGCCGGCGAAGCGTCGGGCCGCCTCAGGGATCTGCAGAGTGGGATTCCCTGCCAGCCAGGTGCGGTGCCCGGCGCCGGCCAGTTCCACGGCGATGTCGACGCCCGAGGTGCCGGCTCCCACGACGATCACGTCGCCGGACGGCACCGTGTCGGGGTTGCGGTAATCGGAGGTGTGCACCTGCACGATGGCCGGATCCAGCATGGCCGCACCGCTGGGAATGCGCGGCGAGGTGGTGGAGCCAGTGGCGACGACCACGGAACGAGCCGCCATCTGTCCGGCAGTGGTCTCGAGGTCGAACCCGTCCCGGGTGCGCGTGACCCTCCGCACCCTCACCCCGGTGCGGAGCGGGAGCCCCAGCGTTTCGGCATAGCGCTCGAGGTAGGCGGCGAATTCGCCCCTCGTCAACAGTGCACCACGCGGCATCAGGTGGGGCATCCCCGGCAGTGCCGAGTACTGCACGGGGGTGAACAGCCGCAGGCTGTCGTACCGACGGCGCCAGGTGTCACCGACCCTCTCGTCAGCCTCCAGCACGATGTGCTGGACGCCCCTCCCGGTGAGTTCGTGGCTGGTGGCCAACCCTGCCTGCCCGCCGCCGACGACGATCGCTTCGAACTGCTGGATGTCGTTCATGATCACTCCTCGTGGATGTGACCAGAATAGCATTCCAATCTATAGAGTGATAGTCTAAGAATGTGCTTCCCAGACAGTCCTCAACGCTCCGCCAGGCACAAGCGGCCCTGACCCGGTCCCGGATCGCCGACGCGGCGCGGACACTCTTCCTCGACGCGGGTTACGTGGCCACCTCAGTGAGCGCGATCGCCGCAGCCGCGGGAGTGTCGGTCCAGACGATCTACAACGTGGTGGGCAACAAGGCCGCAGTCCTGTCCGCCGTACTCGATCTGGTCGCCGCCGGCCCGGAATCGCCACGACTCGTGCCGGAATTCCTGGAGGAACGATCGCGCCATGCGCCGGACGTCCCGGCGATGGTGGACCTACTGGTGGAGTGGTTCATCGACGTCCACCCGCGGACGGCGTCCTTGTGGGCGGTGATCCGGCAGGCCGCCGCGGTCGATGAGGAGGTCGCCGACCTCGAGCGACGCCGCGCCGACCGACGGTTGTCCAACTACGTCGGGGCTGCCGCGCGGGCGAGGGAGTTGGGCGGTCTCACGTCCTCCGTGACGGATGAGGAAGCGGCAGCGGCCATCTGGGCTCTCGGCCACCCGGACGCCTATCGGGCACTCGTGCTCGTCCGGGGTTGGACCCTGGATGCGTACGGCACCTGGCTGCGGTACGGGTTGACGGCGTTGCTCGGCTGATCGCGGCGTCAGCGCAGCAGACGTCGTAGGCCCAGCCCGGTCAGCGTTGCCACCGTCACCGCCATCGCGACTCCGGCGGCGGCGTACGCCACCCACAGGACGGCAGCCGGGGTCTCGGCATCGATGAACGGGGACGGCAACACGGTGAACACCAGCCCGATGAGCCAGGCCGCCATGGTGAGGGGGATCCAACGCCAGGCCCGACCGAGAGTCCGGCGCAGCACGATCCATTGGCCCGTCGGAATGGACGCCAGCAGCAGGAGCCCGCCGGCACCGATCCCCGCGATACCGCCAGGACTGCCGGGATCCCACCGCACTCCCAGATCGGCCAGCGTGGACGGCAGCATCCCGATCATCCAGGCCACAGCGGCAGCCACCGCGGTCGCGACGGTCCATCGCCGTCGCCCCGGGTCCACGGCAGTGCCGCGCAATGACAGGGACTGCCCGACGCCCAGGCACGCCCCCTCGACGGTCCCGGCGGCCACCATGATCACGAACGTCGCCCAGGTGCCGGTCCCCAGGCCGGTGGTGAGGGCGAAGCCGGCGGTCGGAGCCAGGAAACCGATGCCCTCACCGGCGGTCGCATACCCGACCCAGCGGCTCAGCCGGAACGTGTCCGTGCCACGCCGGGCCCGCCGAGCCCGCTGCTCGCCTGGATCGAGGCGACCGATGCCGTCGTGCACCACGACTTCTCCTCCCACCGCCGGCCGGCACTACCCGGTGTATGTGCGAGTCAGAGTCTCGCCGCACCGCGGCGTCGTACGATCCGCCAGCCGAGCGCCAGTGCCGCGAACCACACCGGGGCGACCAACAGGGGTTGACGCGTCTCGGGCCGCAGCATCAGTAGCACCACGACCACCACGAAGAAGGCGAGCACGACCCAGGGCATCACCCGGCCCCCGGGCATCGGGAACGTCGAGGTTGCGTGCGCCTCCGGGCGCACCCTGCGGTAGCGCAGGTAGCAGACCATGATCAGGCTCCAGATCACAATGAACAGCACCGCCGCGACCGACGTCACCACCGTGAAGGCCGCCATCACCGACTCGTTGGCGGTCAGCACCATCGAGGCACCGATGAGCACGACGGACACCCACAGCCCCGTCGCCGGGACATCACGCAGGTTGAGCGTACCCAGCCGACGGGGGGCCATACCCTTCTGGGCGAGGCCGTAGAGCATCCGGGAGCTCGAGTAGATACCGCTGTTGCAGGCCGAGGCGGCGGAGGTGAGGACGACGAAGTTCATCACCCCAGCGGCCCCGGCCAGGCCGAGCAGCGAGAAGAGGTTCACGAAGGGCGACGTCCCCGGGTCGACCATACTCCAGGGCGTGACGATCATGATGGCCGCCAGGGCGAGGACGTAGAACAGCAGCACCCGGATCGGGATCGAGTTGATGGCGTGGGGCAACGTACGCCGCGGGTCGCGGGTCTCGGCGGCGGTGGCCCCGACGAGTTCGATGCCGACGAAGGCGAACGTGGCGATCTGGAAGCCCGCGAAGAACCCGGACCATCCGGTCGGCATCATGCCGCCGTGCTGCCACAGGTTGGCGAGCGAGGCCTGGATCCCCGAGGGTGAGGTGAAGCCCGTCGTGAGCATCAGCGCCCCGGCGCCCACGAGCGACACGATGGCGATGACCTTGATCAGCGCGAACCAGAACTCGATCTCGCCGAACAGCTTCACCGTCAGCAGATTGAGCACGAGGAGACCGCCGAGCGTGGCGACGGTCAGGCCCAGGGCGGTCGGCAGGTCTCCCACCCAGAACTTCCAATAGCCGGTGACCGCGATGATGTCCGCCATACCGGTGAAGATCCAGCACAACCAGTAGGTCCAGCCGACGACGAACGCCGCCCACGGACCCAGGAGGTCACCGGCGAAGTCCTGGAAGGACTTGTACTCCAGGTTGTGCAACAGCAGCTCACCCATCGCCCGCATGACGAAGAAGAGCATGATGCCGATGACCAGGTACACCAGCAGGATGGACGGACCGGCCAGGGCGATGGTGCGTCCGGAGCCCATGAAGAGCCCTGTTCCGATCGCACCGCCGATCGCGATCAGCTGGATGTGGCGATTCGACAGATTGCGCCGCAGGTGGTCGTGGACCTCAGGGGCTGCTGCCTCGTCGAGGGGGGCAAGGGCATCGGGCAACACACCGGAATCGTAGGCCCTCTCCCGATCCCCAGCCGGAGCGGGCCCGCCTTGGTAGGTTCCCCTCATGGACAGACTCGCACGTACGTTCATCGAGCAGATCGAGGTCACCGGCGACCAACTGGTCCTCACCATCAAGAAGCTCTACGCCGATGCCGACGCTCGCCGCGTCGTCATCCGCAACGCGGAGGGCCGCGAGCTCCTCAGCGTCCCGCTCACCATCGGCCTCGCCGGCGGCGCCCTGACGGTGTTCACCGCCCCGGTGCTGGCAGCCGTCGCGGCCATCGGGGGCACCCTGGCCCAGGTCCATCTGGACATCGAACGTGAGCGGGGCCCCCACCACGACCCGCCGCACGAGGATCCGACATCGCGGTGACCCACTGCATCTGCTGAGGGGCACCCACCTGACCTTGCCAGCGCTGCCCCGACGGCGAAGACTGGGTCCGTGGCGCAGCCCCAGGGACGCGGGGAAACGGTCGGAGCCGCTGAGCCGCTCCGCCGGCGATCCCGGCGCGGGTTACTCACCCTCGCCACCGTGACTCTCGGATCGGGCGTCGCCCTGCTCGACGTCACCGTCGTCAACATCGCGCTGCCGACCATCGGCCGGCAACTCGGCAGTTCACTGGGCGGCCTCCAGTGGGTCAGCAACGGCTACATCCTCGCGCTGGCCTCGCTGATCCTCGTCGGTGGGAGTCTGGGGGACCGGTATGGGCGACGCCGGTTCTACCTGATCGGCGTCACCTGGTTCGCCCTCGCCTCACTCGGGTGTGCGTTGGCTCCCACGACGGCCTGGCTGGTCGCCGCACGGATCCTCCAGGGGATGGGCGGCGCCCTGCTCACGCCGGGTGGCCTGGCGATCATCCAGAGCTCGTTCCACCGGGACGACCGAGCCTCCGCCATCGGCACCTGGGCGGGAGTCTCGGGCATCGCCGGCGCCGCCGGGCCGTTCATCGGTGGCTGGGTGCTGGCCCGCTTCGGCTGGCCGGTGGTATTCCTCATCAACGTCCCCTTGTGCGTGGTCGTCGTGGCCGGCGGCCTGGCCGTGGTGCCCGAAAGCCGCGACGAGGAGGCGGGCGAGGCCTTCGACCTGGCCGGCACCGTGCTCACGGCCGTGGTCCTGGCCGCACTCACCTGGGCGCTGATCGACGGAGGGCAGGCCCCGGTGGCGATGGTCCTGCTCGCCGCCGGCATCGTGCTCGGCGGCACGCTCGCCTTCGTGGCCGTCGAACGACGCGCGGCGTACCCCCTGGTGCCCTTCTCGCTCTTCCGGTCCCGCGTCTTCTCGGCGGCCAACCTGATGACGTTCCTCGTCTACGGCGCACTGGGGGTGACGATGTTCTTCCTCGTGCTGCAGTTGCAGACCAGCGCCCGCTTCTCACCGCGTGATTCCGGCCTGGCGACCCTGCCGATCACTGCGGTCCTCCTGGCACTGTCCTCGCGGGCGGCCGTGCTCGCCCAGCGCATCGGGCCACGCCTGCCGATGACGCTCGGTCCGATGGTCTGTGCCGTCGGCGTCCTGCTGCTCTCCCTCGTCGGCGAGGGATCCGGGTGGGCACTGGTCCTCTCGGCCACCACGGTCTTCGGGCTCGGTCTGGCCCTGTTGGTCTCACCACTCACTGCGGCCGTCCTGGCCGCGGCCCCCGACCGGCTCGCCGGGGCGGCGAGTGCCATCAACAACGCCGTCGCCCGTACCGGGACGCTCCTGGCCGTCGCCGCCCTTCCCGCCATCGTGGGGCTGACCGGTGGCGACTACCGGAATCCGGTGTTGCTCACCGCCGGCTATCGACGGGCGACATACATCACCGCTGCACTGCTCGTCCTCGGCGGACTGGTCAGTTGGTTCGGGCTGGGCCGGGCCTCGGGACGGTCCCGTGGGGGAGTGCCGGGCAGCGAAGCCTGAGCAGGCGGGCCATGCCGGCTCGGGCTGAGGAGCCCGACCGAACCCTTTGAGTGAATGACATTCACACCCATGCGATCCAGTGGTGAACCTCATTCACTGTTTGAGCGACCTCCGTGAATCATGTTCACAGATGGTCTCCGCTAGGGTGAACGTCGTGCACAGTGGTCAGGATCGATCATGGGCCGCACTCGCCACCTTGTGGGGGATGACGGCCGATTCCCCCGGCCCGAAACCTCGCTTCAGCCTCGTCGAGGTGGCGCGCGCCGGCATCCGGCTCGCGGACGAGCAGGGCCTGGAGCGGGTGACCCTGCAGGCGGTGGCGAAGGATCTGGGCCTGACAACCACAGCTCTCTATCGCTACGTCGACGCCAAGGACACCCTGCTCGAGTTGATGGTCGACGTCGCCATCGGCCCGGCGCCGCACCTGACCGGGACCCTGGCCGACCTCGTCCGTACGTGGGTGGAGGCTCGCTGGCGCTCAGTGCGCAGCCATCCGTGGCTGACGGATGTCGGGCTCCGAACGACACCACGCGGGCCCGACGGGATCGCCTGGCAGGAGTCACTCGTCGCGGGTCTGGCAGGAGCGGGGGTGGCGGACCCGCTCGGCATCGCGTGCCAGCTGGACCTCCTGGTCCGGGGTACGCCGCGGTAGCGTCGGTCACCGCACCCCAGAATCCTCCGACCTGGTGGTCGGCCGCCGCGGAACGTACGGCACCGGTGACGGCCGAACTCACCGGAACCAGCCGCTCCGGCGATCCCGCCGAAGAACTCAGCAAGGCGGTCGAGCGGCTCGTCGCCTCCCTGGTGATCGAGGCGGCGTACGGCCTGCGACCGCCGAGCCGTTGACCGCAGCTTGTCCTGACGACGGAAGACCCCACCGATCGGGCTACCGGAGGCCCGACCGATGGGGTCGTACGACGAGGTGACGCTGCGGACGATCAGGCACCGGCGAGGGTGACGACTGCGTCGGTCGCGAACCCGAACAGCAGCCCGATGACCACGCCCCAGGTGGTGAGCACCTTCATCTTCTGCCGACGTGCGACGGCGAGCAGCTCGATCACCACGTACAGGATCGAGCCTCCGGCCAGGGTGAGGAAGGCGACGCTGACCAGGTCGTTGGTGAACTGCTGGCCGACCAGGGTGCCGAGGAAGGTGGGGCCACCGCCGATGAGACCGAGGAGCCCGAGGTAGCCCCAGGAAGGACGTTCGGAGGCGGCGGCCATCGGGGCGACGATCCCGAACCCTTCAGTGCCGTTGTGCAGAGCGAACCCGATCACCAGCAGGACGGCGAGCTCCGTAGCCCCGGTGGCGGCGCTGTTGCCGATGGCAAGCCCTTCGGCGAAGTTGTGCAGACCGATACCCGTGGCGATCATCAGTGAGAGGGTCTGCGCTCCGGAGGCATGACCGAGGGTCGTCGCCGATCCGGCAGTCGCCGCCCCCGGGCCGTCAGGACGGGCCACCACCCTCGACGAGCGCGAGCCCATCCATCGGTCGAAGTAGACCAGGCCCAGAAGGCCGACGACCAATCCGACCACGAAGACGGTGCCCGCACCGACAACCGCCGCGACGTCCTTGTCGCCGAGGCCATTGTCGATGGGTTCCCAGGCATGGGTCAACACGTCCCACAGCAGGAAGAGCAGGATGCCGGTCGCCAGTGCGTTGAGCAGGACCCTGGTGCGAGGCAGTGCGGCCTTGATCCGGCCGAGCGGCAGACCCAGGAAGATGGTCACTCCGGCGACCAGCCCGAGGATGACCACGTCAGTGGTGCTCATGGAACTCTCCGATGTCGAGGACGATGACAATGAGGTGAGGTTAACCTAACCTCACTTGCTTTCGGTTGCCCATCCCTGAGTGCCGGCTCAGGAAACGCCCGCCGCGCACCTGGTTCTATCGTGGCACTCACGGGCGGCCGACCGGCGCTGCCCGGTGAAGTCAGCGAAAGGCGGAGGTGAGCGACATGGCACCTCGACCGGCGACGCTCGACGTGGACACGCCCGTCGGACTCGGACGCCTTGTGGTCGACCCGGCCCCACCCCGCGGGCGCTGCTCCTTCTCGGCCACGGAGCGGGGGGTGGCGTGGAGGCGTTCGACCTCGCTGCCCTGGCCGCCACCCTGCCCCACTCGGCGTCACGGTGCTCCGTTTCGAGCAGCCCTGGCGCACAGCGGGACGACGAGTCGCCGGACCGGCCAAGCAACTCGACTCGGCATGGCAGTCGGCACTGAAAACGATCACCGACCGCTGGCCCGACATCCCGCTGGTGGTGGGCGGGCGCAGTGCAGGGGCCCGGGTCGCCTGCCGATGCTTCGCGTCGCCGGCGCGCGGGGTCGTGGCCCTGGCCTTCCCGCTGCACCCGCCGGGCCGTCCCGCCTCGTCGCGAGCCGCCGAGCTGGACGCGGTCGAGGGCCCGGTACTCATCGTCCAGGGCGAACGTGATCCTTTCGGCACCAGCGACGAAGTGCGGCGAGCGTTCCCGGGGCGTGACGTCGTGAACGTGGCTGGTGCCGTCCACGGCCTCGGTCCCACCCGCAAGGCTGACGACCCCACGGCCCGCGCCGCTGCGATCGTGGAGCCGGTGGCCCGGTTCGTGTCGGCCGTGACCGGCGGGGGTCAACTGCCCAGGACGTCAGCGAGGTCGTAGCTCACCGGCTCCTCCAGCTGGGCGTACGTGCACGACTCCGGCGTACGATCCTCGCGCCAGCGCACCCACTGGGCGGTGTGGCGGAAGCGCGGGCCCTCCATGTGGTCGTAGCGCACCTCGACCACCCGTTCGGGTCGCAGCGGAGTGAAGGACAGATCCTTGCGCGCGTTCCAGCGTGACCCCATGGCCGCCATGGGCGAGCGGGGAGTCTCCGCGTCGCGATTGTCCGGCAGATTCTCCTCCGGTTGTTGCCAGGCCCAGGGATGGCCCTCGAAGGTGGTCACCAGCGGTTGGAGTTCCGCGAAGAGCTCCTCGCGTCGTGCGAGCGGGAAGGCGCCGATGACGCCGACGTGGTGGAGGGACCCTTCGTCGTCGTAGAGGCCGAGGAGCAGCGACCCCACCGCGTCCTGGCGATCCTTGTAGAGCCGGTAGCCGGCGACGACGCAGTCGGCCGTCCGTTCGTGCTTGATCTTGAACATGACCCGCTTGTCCTCCTGGTAGAGCAGGTCGACCGGCTTGGCCATCACACCGTCGAGACCGGCCCCCTCGAAGGTGGTGAACCACTGGCGGGCCAGGTCCCGGTCCCGCGTCGCGGCGGTGAGGTGGATCGGCGGGGCCGCGTCCCGCAACGCCTCCTCCAGGGCGGCCCGACGCTCGGCGAACGGTCTCACCGTGTAGTCGACGGGCCCCAGCGCCAGCAGATCGAAGGCGACGAAGCTGGCGGGCGTCTCCTTGGCGAGCTTGCGGATCCGGGAGGCGGCCGGGTGGATCCGCTGCTGCAGGAGGTCGAAGTTGAGCCGGTCACCTGTGGCGGGATCGACCATGATGATCTCGCCGTCCAGGCAGGAGTGGTCGGGGAAGTTCGCCAGCACGGCCTCGACCACCTCGGGGAAGTAGCGCGTCATCGGCCGTTCGTTGCGGCTGCCGATCTCCACCCGGTCGCCGGAGCGCCAGATGATCGACCGGAAGCCGTCCCACTTGGGTTCGAAGATCATCTCGCCCTTCGGCAGGTCCTTCACGGGCTTCGCCAGCATCGGACCGTACGGCGGCGTGATCGGCGTTCCCCACTCGGCGTCACGCTCCGCCTTCGGGGCGAGGTAGTCGGCGTCCGCCCGGTCGGCACGGCGCTTGCTGGGCGGGACGCGTGGCGGCTCACCCGGCATCTTCGGGTAGTCGGGCGGGAAGTTGAGCTCGCCCAGCCCGCGTTCCAGGTCGGCCTCCCAGAGCGCCAGAGCCGGCCCGAGATCACCGACGTGCTCGTCCATGGACGCCCACGGGCAGGGTCGGTCCGCCAGCAGGTCCGGGACCGTCCGCACCGTGAAGTCTGTCGGCGCGGCGTCCACCAGTTCCGGCCAGGTCAGCGGGGTCGAGACGGTTGCCGTCGGCAACGGCCGCGGGCTGTAGGCAGCGGCGATCGTACGATCGCGGTTGGCCTGGTTGAAGTCGACGAAGATGCGCTCGCCACGCTCTTCCTTCCACCAGGAGGTGGTGACCAGGTCGGGCAGCCGACGCTCCAACTCCCGGGCGATGCCGATGACGCCGTGCCGGACCACCTGGAACTCGTGGTCTGGGCGGATGCGGGCATAGACGTGCACGCCGCGGTTGCCCGAACTCTTGGCGTACGCCGTGAGGCCGACCTCGGCCATCACCTCCCGCAACGCGGTCGCCGCCTCGACGGCATCACGGAAGTTCCGCCCCGGCTGGGGGTCGAGGTCGATGCGCAGTTCGTCGGGGTTGTTCAGGTCAGCCGTCCGCACCGGCCAGGGGTGGAAGGTGATCGTGCTCATCTGCGCGGCCCAGGCGAGCGCGGCCGGCTCGTCGAACACCAACTGGTCGTGACGACGTCGTGACGGGTAGGTGCAGGTGACCGTACGGAAGAAGTCGGGGGTGCCCTGCGGTGGCCTCTTGGAGAAGAACTCCTCGCCATCGATCCCTTCCGGAAACCGCTGAAGGGTCATCGGCCGGTCGCCGTTGAGCCGGAGGAAGGGCTCGGCCACGGTCAGCAGGTAGTCGGCCAACTCCCGCTTGGTCAGCCCGGCACCACTGGGGAACCCGGTGGCGGGCCAGAGCACCTTGCCAGGGTTCGTCAGTGTCACCTTGCGGACACCGTGGGGACCGGGGACCGACAGGACGGTCGTCTCGCTCATAAGGCCAGCCTAATCACGCCCGCTTTTCGCCGTCTCTGCCGCGCCCAATTCACCGAAGTACTGACAATCGGGCATCGATTGTGTCAACCGCCACACGCAATGGGCACAAACGTTCTTGAATGGTACGGAGCGTCGGCAACGGGGCCGCTCGCTCTTCCCGGATAGAGGAGTTCGAATGAACACTCGGATGACCCGACTGGCGGCCTTGGGAATGGCCGCCGGGCTGTCGCTGGTAACACTCGCCGGCTGTGGCGGCAATCAGTCCACGTCGGGAGGCGGGAGTTCCCCGGGCGCCGGCGGCGGGGCGAAGATCGCGCTCCTCCTGCCGGAGACGAAGACGACACGTTACGAGACCTTCGACAAGCCGTACTTCGAGGAGGCGCTCAAGGGCGAGTGCTCCGGCTGCACCCTGATCTACAACAACGCCAACCAGGATGCCGCGAAGCAGCAGCAGCAGGCCGAGTCGGCGATGACCCAGGGCGCCAAGGTCCTCGTCCTCGATGCCGTCGACGGCAAGTCCGCGGTGACCATCGTCAACGAGGCCAAGGCCAAGGGCGTCAAGGTCCTGGCCTACGACCGCTTCGTCGCAGGTGCCGATTACTACGTGTCGTTCGACAACCAGAAGGTCGGCCAACTGCAGGGAACGACGCTGGTCGACATTCTCAAGAAGTCGGGGAAGACCTCCGGCGATCTGGTGATGGTCAACGGCTCGCCCACCGATGCCAATGCGGCTGACTTCAAGAAGGGCGCGCACAGCGTGCTCGACTCCTCCGGCTTCACCATCAAGGCCGAGTACGACACCCCCGACTGGAGCCCGGACAAGGCCCAGTCCTTCATGGAGAGCCAACTCTCCTCGGTGAAGCCGAACCTCGTCGGGGTGTACGCGGCCAACGACGGCACGGCGGGCGGTGTGATCACCGCGCTCAAGTCCGGCGGTGTGAACCCGATGGTCCCGGTGACCGGTCAGGACGCCGAACTGACCGGCATCCAGCGGATCGTCGCGGGCGACCAGGCGATGACCGTCTACAAGGCGATCAAGCCCGAGGCATCCGACGCCGCGAAGAACGCGGTGCTGCTCGCCAACGGCAAGGCCCCGGCGTCAGCGACCACCAAGGACAGCGTGCCTGCCACTCTGCTCACCCCGGTCGTGGTGACCAAGACCAACATCAAGGACACCGTGGTCAAGGACGGCTTCGAGACTATCCCGCAGATCTGCACGCCGCAGTACGCCGACGCCTGCAAGGCCGCCGGCCTCCAGTAGCCGACCCCACGGCCAGAGGAGCCAGACGACCATGACCACCACCTCCCCTCCCGATGTCCTGTCGATGACGGGAATCTCCAAGCGATTCGGCGCCGTTCAGGTGCTGAGCGACATCGAACTCCATGTCCGGGCGGGGGAGGTGGTGGCCCTCGTGGGTGACAACGGCGCCGGCAAGTCGACGCTGATCAAGGCGGTCGCCGGCGTCCACACCGCCGACACGGGCCACATCCTGATCAACGGCAAGGAGGTGCACATCACCTCCCCGGCCCAGGCGCAGGCGCTGGGGATCGCCACCGTGTACCAGGACCTCGCGCTGTGCGACAACCTCGACGTGGTGTCCAACCTTTTCCTCGGCAGCGAAGTCACCCGTGGCACTGTGCTGGACGAGGTGACGATGGAGAAGCGGTCCTGGGGCCTGCTCCGGGAACTGAGCGCGAAGATCCCCTCCGTACGCATCGCCGTCGCGAGCATGTCCGGCGGCCAGCGCCAGACAGTCGCCATCGCCCGCGCTCTCCTCGGCGAGCCGCATCTCGTCATCCTCGACGAGCCGACCGCCGCCCTGGGTGTGGCGCAGACCGCCGAGGTGCTCAACCTGATCCGCCGGCTCCGCGAGCGCGGGCTGGCAGTGATCCTGATCAGCCACAACATGGCCGACGTGATGGCCGTCGCCGACCGGGTCGTCGTCCTGCGGCTCGGGCGGAACAACGGAGAGTACCGGGTCGCCGACACGAACGTGGAGCAGATCATCGCCGCCATCACCGGAGCCGTCGACAACACCCGCCGGCCCTCCGCACCCACCCAGGAAGGGAGTGGGCAATGAGCATCGACAAACCCGGGCAGGCGAGGCGAGCCGCGCGGCAGGTCCCTCGCAAAGACGTCGGCGAGATGCCGGGGGAACTTCCACCGGCCGTGTTGTCCGCTGACCTGCAGGACGAACGGTTGATCCAGGAAGAGGGCCTGAAGGGGTGGGTGAAGGCCCAAGGTGTGCGGCTACGTGCCGGCGATCTCGGGTCCATGCCGGTGGTGATCGGCCTGGTCCTGATCTGGATCATCTTCTCGATCAAGGCTCCTGTCTTCATCTCGCCGCAGAACCTGGTCAACCTGACGATCCAGCTGGTTCCGATCGGGATCCTCTCCCTCGGCATCGTCTTCGTCCTGCTGCTGGGCGAGATCGACCTGTCGGTCGGATCCGTCTCCGGGCTGACCGCGGCGGTTGTCGCCGTCACCTTCGTCAACAAGGGCTGGCCGATGCTGGTCGCCGCCCTGTTCGCGGTGCTGTGCGGGACGGTCATCGGCCTGGTCTACGGCGTGGTGTTCAACAGGTTCGGGGTGCCGAGTTTCGTCATCACCCTGGCGGGCCTGCTCGCGTTCCTGGGCGTGCAGTTGCTCGTCCTCGGCAATGAGGGCACGGTGAATCTCCCGTTCAACTCCGGCCTCGTCCAGTTCGCCAACGGCACGTTCCTCCCCTCCTGGGGCGGCTATGTCGTCGCCCTGGTGTCCGCGGTGGTTGTCCTGGCGGCCGGCCTGACGAACAACCGGACGCGCGCGAGCGCCGGGCTGTCGACGCTGCCCGGGAGCATCATCTACGGGCGGGCGGTGCTCCTTGCGCTCGGCCTGGCGATCGTCGCCTTCGTGCTGAACCGTGACCGCGGGGTCCCGCTGATGTTCGTCCTGTTCGTCCTGGTGGTCGCGGTGATGGACTTCGTGATCAGGCGGACGAAGTGGGGGCGCACCATCATGGCTGTCGGTGGCAACATCGAGGCCGCCCGTCGGTCCGGCATCAACGTGCGCCGGGTCTACCTGACGGTGTTCGTGACCTGCTCGACCTTCGCCGGACTGGGGGGCGTCCTCCTCGCGTCCCGTCTGTCGGCGGCCAACCAGAGCACCGGCGCCGGTGACGTCAACCTGAACGCCATCGCGGCAGCGGTCATCGGCGGCACCAGCCTCTTCGGTGGGCGTGGCTCGGCCTACTCGGCGCTGCTGGGCATCTTCGTGATCCAGTCGATCAGCAACGGCCTCGACCTGTTGAACCTCAACTCCGCCATCCGGTTCATCATCACCGGCCTGGTCACCCTGCTCGCGGTCATCATCGACTCGACCACCCGGCGCCGCCGGGCGCGGGCAGGCCGCGCCTGAGCGCACCCGGCGCCGCCTAGCTGCACGGTCCCCCCACGTCGGCCGACGAGCCTGCCGTGGGGGGACCGTGCATGCGGTGCCATCTACAGGAGGCCCCATTTCCTGGCGTACTCGACGTCCACCCGAGCTGCGCGCGGACCGATCCCGGACGCGAGGAGGATCGCCTCGACGTCGGCGACGTCGGCGACATACGTCGAGAGTTCGACAGCCCCCGGGTACGGCGGATCCGCAGGTCGGGGACGGCCTGCGCGAGTCGGGTCACGACGTCCTCGATGCCCGCGAATCGCGATCGCGTCGCCGCCAGGTCGGCGACGAGCCCGGCTGCGTCGGCCTCGCCGCGTTCTCCGTCGATGACGAGGTCGAGAGTGACGATGGTGCGGGCCAGGCAGACGGTGTTCTCGGGTCGCATACCCGGCTCAGAGGGAGGACCAGAAGCCGGCCAGCAGGCCGGCCGAGAGGACGAACCCGAGCACGATGTTGACGACCGCACCGGCGCTGAAGGCCGCCAGCGGACGCCACCCGACCGAGGTCAGGGCACGAAAACGTGTGGTGAGGCCGATGGAGAGGAAGGTGAACGTGAAGACCCAGGTGCGGATGTCCTTGATCGGATTGACCACGTCGGTGGTGATCGCCTTCGACTGGGAGGTCCCGCCAGGAGGATGAGCGCGGTGACAGCGATGGAGGCGACGAAGAAGCCGAGGACGAACTTGGGGAACCGGTGCCATATCTGGGCGACATCCACCCGGGGACGTCCGGCCGGGGCATCCGCGGCGTCGGGCTCGGCTCGGTGCTCCCAATAGGTGATGGCGATGAGGGCCAGGACCAGGCTCCAGATCCCGATGAAGATGTCGCGGCCGACGACCTTGACCAGCGTGAAGGCGGCCAGTCCCTGGTCGCCGAAGGCGCTGGCGGCGGTGATGCCGGCAGCATCGGCGAACTCGGACGAGCCGATCCAGGCGCCGGCCACTCCCGCCGGCAGGCCCAGGGCCTTGGCCACCGCGGTGAGCAGGAAGATCGCCGCCACCGCCCAGACGACGACCAGCGAGATGGAGACCGAGACGTGCTCCTTCTTCGCCTTGACCGACGAGCCGACCGCTATCGACGCCGAAACGCCGCAGATCGAGCCGCCGGCACCCAGAGTGGCGGCGAAGCGCCGGTCGAGGCCGAGCAGCCTGGTGCCGACGAAGTAGATGACGAGGAACGTCGCCAAGGCGATCACCGTGGCTTGCGCGAAGGCCACCGGACCGGCTTTGACGATCAGGGTGAGCGGCAGGGTGGCGCCGAGGAGCACGATGCCGACCTTCACGTAGAGCTCGGTCCGCAATGCCGAATCGAGCCAGGCAGGCAGGGGAGCGACATTGCCGACCAACAGGCCCAGGGCCAGCGCGACGAGGGGCGCCTCGAGGTTGTAGGCGGCCGCCCAGGTCCAGGTAGCCACGATGTTGATGACCACAGCGGCCACGAAGAGGGCGGCGAATCCGGCGACGAACGCAAGCAGCCGGAGCCGCAGGAAGCGGGCGACGACGGTGAAGAGGGCCCCGAGTACGACGAACAGGGCGATGATCGGCACCAGCCGGGCACCCAGTTGGGTCCCGAGGGTGCCGAAGGAGCCCCATTTCGGGAGCTGCGGGGCGACGGCGGCGAGGCTGCCCCCAGCCGCCCAGGCCAGCAGCGCGAGGGCGACGAGGAACAGGCCCACCCATACGGACCACCAGTCCTCGCTGCGTAGCATCGGGGAGCGGCTGTCGGACGCAACCTGCTCGGGCGCCCGATCGGACGAGGAGCGACCACTGGCAGTGATGTCGGGGGAACCGGGCATGGAGGTCTCCGTTTCTTGGCGGCACCGATGACGCGGTGGCCGCCGGCCGAAGGGGGCGATGCAGAGGGCGAAACCCGACGTGACGAGTCCGCCTGTGCAGACGTTAGGACTGGGGCGCCGTCACCGCCCAGGTTTCCGCCCTCGACGAACGGAAACCTTGACCGCCCGATCGGACTACTGGTAGACGATCACCGCGTCCCCGACCTGGACCTGGTCGAACAAGGCGGCAATGCCGATGTAGTCACGTACGTTCACACAGCCGTGCGAGGAGCCGTTGTAGCCGCGGGCGGCGAAGTCCGCCGAGTAGTGCACCGCCTGACCACCCGAGAAGAACATCGAGAACGGCATCGGCGTGTGGTAGATCGTCGAGACCCAGTCGCGCGCCTTCCACTCGACCTGGAAGGATCCTTCACGGGTCGGCGTCAGCTCCGACCCGAACCGTACGTCCATCCGCATCCGGGGCACGCCGTCGACGACCCACACCAACTGCCGCCGGCTCTTGCTGATGCAGATGGCCCGGCCGGTGAGGCAACGCGGGTCGAGACCGGCGGTGCTGCTGGTGGTCGTGGTGGTGTTGCTCAACTCGGCCGCCGTCGGCGTCCGCGTCATCGAGCGGAGCCGATCGAGAGTCGCCTGGTCGACGTTCCCCGTGACGGGCAGGCCCCGCCTGGCCTGGAAGCCGCTCACCGCCGTGACCGTGGCATCACCGTAGAAGCCGGTGACGTTGCCGGAGAACCAGCCGATCTGCTTGAGCCGCGCCTGCAGGTCCTTGACTCCGCTGCCGGACGAGCCGCGCGACATCAGCGCCGGCCCGGCCGCCGGTGCGGCGGGGCTGGGACTCTGCGTGGGGGTCGGAGAAGGCGTGGCGTCCTGAGAAGGAGTCGCCGTGGCCGGAGAAGGCGTGGCCGTCGACTCGGGCTCGGGCGTGGAGGAGGACGTGACCGACGACACGGCGTCCGGGCCGGGGGTCGCGGCCGATCCCGTCATCGTGGGTGGGGCACAGGCGGACACCAGCAGAACGAGGGCGGTGACCAGACCCACCAGCCCACCACGGATCCGACCTTCAGTACTCATGGCGATGTCCCCTATGACAGCGTCTGCGACAACGACTACGACAACGCCGACCGTGGGGGGACGACGTCGATCTCCTCGTTCAGCATGGCACCCCGCCCCAGGATCGACGGGAGACACGACGCCGCGTCCCTGTGGGTCCCGGCCCGGACGCACAGCTGAGGGGTAGCGAAGCCCACCCGTCCCGCTGCGACTGGCACCCTGACCCGGCACGCCCCGGCCGGTCGTCCCGCCGTGACCGCCGTCACCTTCCCAGCCGCCACCGGTGGCCTAGGATCGTACGCATGACGACGCGGCCCCGGGGTGCGGCCCACCGGGTGCAGACCTTGGTCCACGACCCCGCGTTGAGGATGATCCTCGGCTGGATAGCCATCATGGCCCTGATCACCCTCGTCGGTGCCCTCGGCTTCACCTGGATCGAGGACGGCTGGTCCTTCTTCGACGGTCTCTTCATGGCCGTGAACGTGCTGGCGACCGTCGGCTTCAGCGGCGACCACCCGCTGGACACCCTCGGCAAACTCTGGACGATGCTGCTGTCGTTCATCTCGGTGGCCTTCGTCTTCGGCACCGTCGGTGTGATGGCCGAGGCACTCCTGCAACGGGCCTCGAGCGGGAACAGGAAGCGTAGACGCATGCAGAAGCAGATCGACCAGCTCACAGGTCACTTCATCATCTGCGGCTATGGCCGGGTGGGGTCGATGGTCGCTCGGGAGCTCACCGCCGAGGGCCACGACGTCGTGGTGATCGACATCGACCAGACCTCGACGGCCCGCGCGGCCGAGGACGGCATCCTGACCGTCCCCGGGACGGCCACCGAGGACGAAACGCTGGTGAACGCCGGCGTCCAGCGGGCCCGAGGGCTGGTCACCTGCGTCGACTCCGATCCCGACAACGTCTACGTGGTGCTGACAGCGCGCTCCCTCAACCCCGACCTTTTCATCGTCGGACGGGCCGGCTCGAAGGAAGTGGTGAGGAAGCTCCGCCAAGCGGGAGCCAACCGCGCCGTGTCCCCCTACGTGATGGGCGGCCGGCGGATGGCCCAGCTCGCCGTCCGCCCCGGCGTGGTGGATTTCATCGACGCCGCCATGTCCAACACCGAGCTCGACTTCTCGATGGAGGAGATCCCTGTCCTGGAGGGGAGCCGACTCGTGGGAATGACCGTCGGCGATCTGCGGGCACGAGGGATCTTCACGCTGGCGATCCTGATGGAGTCCTCGCAGTACGACCATCGTCCCCAGGACGACCGTCTCATCGAGCCGGGTGAGCACCTGATCGTCTCCGGCGCGACCGAGACCCTGCGGGCCATCGACGAACACGTGTAGTCGCGCGGCAGCTACCGAAACGCGCGACGGCTCAAGGACCTCGTCCCGCCCCCGTGACACCCTCTGTGAGGCGTGTCACACTGGGGACCCTGAAGGATTTGATGGGACGGAGAACCATGGCTCACAAGCACGCGCAGATGGTCGCGGACCCGGCACGGATCGCCAGCCTCGGTCTGTCCGACACGATCCAGTCCTGGGAGGACGGGTTGCGCACCGACCCGCGCCAGCACGGACAGTACGAATGGTGGTACTTCGACGCCCGCCTCGACGACGGGGCCACGCTCGTCATCTCCTTCTCATCCAAGGACATGACCCATCCCAACACCGGGGTGAAGCCACTCATCATCGTCGACCTCGATCTGCCGGACGGGCGGAAGATCAACAAGATGGTCTGGTTCGATCCGCAGGTCTTCTCCGCGGCGACTGATCGCTGCGACGTCCGGATGGGCGACAACACCTTCCAGGGAGACCTGCACGACTACGCGATCCACGTGGCGCTGGACGACCTGCTCGTCGACGTCCGGCTGCACGGGACCACCGAGCCGTGGCGCCCCGGGGCAGGCCACATGGCCTTCGGTGAGGGGACTGACAAGGTCTTCGCCTGGCTCCCATCGGTTCCCCACGGCACCGTCGACGTGCGCTACACCGTCGACGGGGAGAGCCACGTCTCGGCCGGCACCGGCTACCACGACCACAACTGGGGCAACGTGCCGCTGCCGCGCGTGGTCAACAACTGGTACTGGGGCCGGGGGAGCATCGGGCCCTACACCTTCATCTCCTCCTGGATCGTCGCCGAGAAGGCGTACGACTACGACAGCGTCCCGGTGTTCATGCTGGCGCGCGACGGGAAGGTGATCGCCGACGACGGGTCTCGCGTCTCCTTCAGCAAGGAGGACATTTTCACCGACGAGATCACCGGCAAGCCGGTCGCTGGGGTCACCACCTACTGCTACCGGGACGGCGCGCACCGCTACGTGCTCACGTACAGGCGTGCCGACACGATCCTGCGCAACCGCTTCATCGAACTTCTCAAGGAGCCGCAGCGGACCGCTGCCCGTCTGGCCGGCTTCGACGCCTGCCACCAACGCTTCGTCGGGGAGGCGCGCCTCGAGGTGTACGAGGGTGACACCTTGACGTACGAGGGGAGCGCGCCGGCCATCTGGGAGTTGATGTACTTCGGCAAGCATGACCACGAGCTGGCGCTGGCTCGCCGCGAGCAGCAGGGGGATGCGGACGACTGACGTGGAGGGTCGGGAATAGTCGCGGGGTCCTGGACGCTGGGTGGATGCCAGCCCAGCCAGAGGAGCCGTTATGAGTCGCATCGTCCAGACCTTCTCCCTCGAGGGCGGTCCGTGGCCGGGGATGGATCCCTTCCTGTTCACGGCGCACCATCGCGATGTCTACCCCGCGGCGGACGGCGACACGATGCGTCCCGCCACCGGCGTCGAGGGGCGCGACCTCGGCATGGATTTCTCCGGTCAGGACGGCTGGAGCATGTACCACGGCCGCCGCGTCCCCGGGTTCCCCCAGCATCCGCACCAGGGTTTCGAGACGATCACCATCGTCGAGGAGGGCCTCGTCGACCACACCGACTCGGAGGGCGCGGTGGCGCGTTACGGCGGTGGCGACACCCAGTGGCTCACGGCGGGACGCGGGGTCGCCCACGCGGAGATGTTCCCGCTGATCCACGACGACGCCCCGAACCCGTTGCACCTGTTCCAGATCTGGATCAACCTGGCGCCGGAGGACAAGAGCGCAGAGCCACATTTCGCGATGTTCTGGGCCGAGGACACCCCGGTCGTGGTCGAGACAGACCCTGCGGGGCGTACGAGCCGGGTCAAGGTGGTCGCGGGGGACTACCGCTCCACCCGCCCGCTGACGCCACCTCCGCACTCGTGGGCCGCCCGGACCGACGCCGGAGTAGCCGTCTGGCACGTGACGATGGAGCCCGGCGCTGAGCTGACGCTGCCGCCCGCGAGCGTCCCCGAGGCCGTTCGTACGCTCTATGTGTACGACGGCGAGGTGACGGCGAACGACACGACGCTGCGCACCGAGGGAGCCGTCGTGACCGCCGACTCGACGCTCGACCTCACCGCTGGGGCGGGCGGCGCGCGGTTCCTGGTGCTGCAGGGACGTCCGATCGGAGCACCTGTCGTGCAGCGCGGACCGTTTGTGACCAACACCCGCGAGCAGGTCGTCGTCGCGTACGCCGACTATCGCGCCGGCCGGTTCGGACGGTGGACGCTGCCGGTGGATGACCCTGTGCAGCCCCTGGACACCGGTCGTTTCGCCCGCTACCCTGACGGGACCGTCCTCACGCCACGTTGAGGGTCAGCGGTTGCGCACCTCGCCGCGCCGTAGCTCCGACGGGGGCAGTGTCTGGTGTGGAGTGTCTGGTGTGGTGTGGTCGCCGGGCCCGAGCCGGGCTAGCCTCACGACTGTGAGGATCGCCACCTGGAATGTGAACTCGGCCAAACAGCGCCTGCCCCGCATGATGCCCTGGCTGGCCGAACGCAAGCCTGATGTCGTCTGTCTCCAGGAGACCAAGCTCTCCGACGTCGCCTTCGGCGAACTGTTCGGCGAGCCCTTGGCGGCTCTGGGTTATGAGTTCGCCCACCACGGCGAGGGCCAGTGGAACGGGGTGGCGCTGCTGTCCCGGGTCGGCCTCGTCGACGTACGCCCCGGATTCCCGGGACAGCCGGATTTCGGTGGCCGGAGCGAGGCGCGGGCGGTGAGCGCGACCTGTGGCGGAATCCGCGTCTACAGCCTGTACGTGCCGAACGGGCGGGTGGTCGGCTCCGACCACTACGCCTACAAGTTGGACTGGCTCGACGCACTCGCGGCCGATGTGGCAGCGGGACCGGCCGAGCTCGCGTTGTGCGGTGACATGAACATCGCCCCGAGTGACGCGGATGTGTTCGATCCGGCCGCGTACGTGGGCCAGACCCACGTGACCGCGCCGGAGCGGGAGCGGCTCGCGGCGCTGGGCCTGACCGATGTGGTGCGGAAGCGGTGGCCGGCCGAGCGGGTCTTCTCCTACTGGGACTATCGGGCGGGGATGTTCCACCAGGACCTCGGGATGCGGATCGACCTCGTCCTCACGTCCACCTCCGTCGCCGATCGCGTCGCGGCCGCCTGGGTCGATCGCGCCGCCCGCAAGGGGACCGGTCCCAGTGATCATGCCCCGGTCATCGTGGACCTGGACGAGGCTCCGGACGGCGACATCGGGCCCGTCGTCCCGCCGCCCTCCAACCCCAAGCGGGGCGGCAGGACACGGCTCCCCCAGGCGCGTTGACTGCTGGACGCGGAAGGCGACAAAGGGCGATGGCCTGTGCCCCTCAAGTGGCCTACCGTGAGAGCTGCGGGTCAATGTGTGACTCGCATCACGGATCGGAGCCGGCAATGACTCGACACTCGCTCGCCTGCATCATCCCACCCGACCTGCTGGTCGTCCTGGCCCGCACGGCCGAACCCGACCAGCGCGACGCGCTGCTGTCCACCCTGTCCATCGACCAAGGGGTCCGCGTCGCTCGCGCCGAGATCGCCGCTCGCACCCTGGTGGCACCCGGAGCCCTCGCGCCCCGGGTAGGGGCGGGCACCCCCAACCGCAGCATCTACGACCAGAAGCATTCCACCGACAGCACCCCGGGCACGCTCGTCCGCTCGGAGGGCCAAGCCGCTGTCGCCGACGTCTCGGTGAACCAGGCCTATGACAACTTCGGCTACACCTACACGCTCTACTGGGACATCTTCCACCGCGACTCGATCGACGACCGGGGCCTGGCCATCGAGGGACTCGTCCACTTCGGCACCGACTACGACAACGCCTTCTGGGACGGCGCCGGTCACATGTTCTTCGGCGACGGTGACGGCAAGATGCTCACCGACACGACCAAGGGGATCGACGTCGTCGGCCATGAACTGACCCATGGCGTGACGCAGCACGAGGCGAACCTCACCTACTCGGGCCAATCGGGTGCGCTCAACGAGTCCGTCTCCGACGTCTTCGGTTCACTCGTGAAGCAGTACCACCTCGGCCAGACGGCGAGTCAGGCCAACTGGTTGATCGGTGCAGACATCGTCGGGCAGCAGCTCGCCCCCGCGCTGCGCTCGATGAAGGCGCCAGGCACGGCGAACCAGTACGACAACCAGCCCGCCACGATGGACCAGTACGTGAAGACGACGTCCGACAACGGCGGCGTCCACACCAATTCCGGCATCCCGAACCACGCCTTCTACCTCGCCGCTGTCGCCATCGACGGCAATGCCTGGGAAACGGCGGGGCAGATCTGGTACGACACCCTCACCGACCCGCGACTGCGACCCAACGCCACGTTCAGCGCCTTCGGCTCACTCACGCTGCGCGCGGCCCGCTCCCGCTTCGGCAGCACGAGCGCGGAAGCCACGGCTGTGCAGAACGCCTGGGACGGCGTCAAGGTCAAGGTGCGTTGAGCCCGAGATGACCGACGATCTCCACGTCAGCTACCGGCGTACGGGCGGTTTCGCCGGGCTCGAGATGGCGGCCGAGGCCGAGGGACCGGAGCTGTCGGGCGAGGTGGCCCGGATCGCCGATGGTCTGCTGGCCCGCGATGCGGACACGGCAGGGCCGGGATCCGGTCCTCCCCAGGGTGCCGATCGCTTCACGTACGTCCTCGAGGTGACCCGTAGGGAAGAGCACCGGACGTTCAGCTGGAGCGACGCCGAGATCCCCGAGGATGTCCGGCCACTGCTTGAGGAGCTGGGCAAGCGCTCCGAGCCGAGACGTGCCGGATGATCCCGATCAGCATGCCGTAGGGGCCGGTCTCCGACAGGAGCGCCGGCCCCTACTCTTTTCCGCCGGACCATTTACTGTGCGGACGATCCGAGGATCCACTGCATCGTCTGGTTGTAGGGCGTCGGTACACCGTGACGGGCACCCAGCGCGACCACCCGGCCGGCGAAGATGTCGACCTCCGTGGGACGTCCGGCCAGCACGTCCTGGTACATCGACGTCTGCCCCTGCGCGGGCTGCCCGGCCAGGACCCGGTCCCAGGCCGCCAGGTCGGCCTCGCCCAGCTCGACGCCCTCCGGCTCCGCCACGGCGATCACCTCGGCCATCAGCGCGAGCATCAGCGACCGGGCGGGTCCGTCGTGCTGGAACGCACCGTACGGGGCTCGCAGCACCGCGGAGGCCTGGTTGATCCCCACGTTGACCATGAATTTCCACCACATCTCATGCGGCATGTCCGCCGGTGCCACCCAGGCCAGCCCCGCCCGGTCCAGGGCCTCCTGCACGGCGGCCAGGCGTTCGGTCGTGCCCATGCCGGGCCCGACCCCGAGCGCGAGCCGACCCGGCTGCCGGTACCTGATCGCCGTCCCGTCCCGCTGCGCATCCATGGCCAGCGCGATAGCGAGCAGCACGCGGTCGGCCCCGTACGCCGCGGCGATGACCTCCTCGCTGTCGAGGCCGTTCAGGACGGAGAGGAACGTCGTCTGCTCACCGACCAGCGGCGCCACCTCCGCGACGGCGTCGGCGAGCTGGTGGTGCTTGACGGCGATGAGCACGAGATCGGCGGTCCGGCCACCGGAGTCCGTCCCGGTGTCGACGACCTCCGCACGGAGCGGGTCCCCGTTCACCGTGAGAGCGGCCGTCCGTAGCCGCTCGGCGCGCTCCCCACGGGCGACGAGCCAGGTGTCGAGACCTCCACTGGCGAAATGCTGCGCGTACATAGCGCCCATCGCGCCGGCGCCGACAATGGCCACGGTCCGGATGTTTCTCTCGGTCACTGCGGCAGCCTAATCGTCCGCCGTCGGCCGCGTCCTCACACGGACGCGAACCAGCCGTCGGGGCCGATCGCCGTGTTGAGGCGCGGCACGTACTGGTCGAAGTAGATCCGCGCGATGAGTTCGCGGCGGCTGCGGACGTCGGCCTTCTCGAAGATCGACTTGAGATGGTCCTGGACCGTGTAGCTGGAGACGTGCAGTGTGGCCGCGATCTCCTTGGTGTCCACACCCTGGAGGACGAGCTGGGTGACGTCGCGCTCGCGGACGGTGAGGTCGAAGGCTGCGACGACGATCGGCACGATCTCCGGGGGCCTGGCCTCGTCGATCGTCACCACCACCTCGCCACCGCCGCCGTCGCTGCGCGGGCTGAGCCGAGCGGCATGCAGGACGAGCCACTGCCCCGATCGCGACCGCACCCGGGCGCGTGGCGGCAGGTCGGTGAGTCCGGCGGCGAAACGGAGGGCTGCACCGACGAGGGCCCCGATCACGCCGGTCGCCTCCGCCGACGTCTCGTTGCCGACCAGGTCCAGCAGGCGTTCCTCGGCCCCGGTGCTGATCTGCTGGATGTTCCCGGCACCGTCGACGATGATCACCGCGGGTCCGGTCGGGGTCGGCACCGCACCGGACGCGACGCGCGTCAGCAGCCCGGTCCGTACGCCCGTCGACATCAGCTCCGACAGCGAGGCCATCAGGGCGAGGTCGTCGGCGTCGAAGGTCGGTGAGTCCGCACCCCGGAACAGGGACGCGGCGCCCCACACCTGGCCGTGGTCGCGCAACGCCACCCGCAGTTCGTCGGTGAAGCCGAAGTAGGGGACCATGAAGCCCTCGATCCGCCGCGACGGCCGGCCCTCGCGTGCCGTGAGTTCGCTCATGGCGACGGCGGGGACGTCCTGTCGGGCCAGCTCCCGGAACGAGGAGGACTCGACTTCCCCGTACTCGAGCATTCCCCATTCGCGATCCTGCTCGTCCCGGCCCTTGAGGTCGCCGTACTTCCGGGTGGCCGTGAGCAGCAGGGTGCCCGGATCGACCGTGGCGACACAGGCGGCGACGGACGGGACCGCACGCGAGATCGAGGCCATCGCCTCCTCCAGGAACGTGTCGACGTCCAGACCGGCATGCGCGATCACGTCGACGTCCCGGACCACCCGTTGCGCCATCAGCCCCCGATGCATAGCACCAGTGTGACGCGCACCACAGCGCGTGGCCATCCCAGACTTCTGGGGACCCGGACCCCCTCACCGGACGACCCGGAAGACGGCGTGGTTCGGGGATGGTCGGGCCGGTGGCGGGCGAGCACATTCGTGTCAGGCGCTGATCCCAGCACAGCCACCTCACACCGAAAGGCACTCCGATGACCATCGAGATCGACACCTCCACACCTCGACCCGCCGGCGGCCAACGGGCCGGCATCGACGGCGCAGTGGCCCGGGCGCTGCGGGCCCGCTGCGGCGACTTCGTCCACCTGCCCGGAGAACCGGCGTACGAGGCCGCCAGGCAGCCGTGGAACGCCGCCGTCGACCAACGGCCGGCCGCCGTGGCAAGCGTCCGCAGCGTCGACGATGTCGTGTCCGTGGTCCGCGCCGCCGCAGCCCTGGGCCTGCGCGTCGCGCCGCAGGGGACCGGGCACGGTGCGGGTCCGTTCGACGGCCGTTCCCTGTCCGACGTGGTCCTGCTCCGCACCGACACCCTGCGGGAGGTCTCGATCGACCCGGCGAACAGACTGGCGCGGGTAGCAGCCGGAACGCAATGGCAGGACGTCGTCGAGGCGGCCGCACCTCACGGACTCGCCGCACTGCACGGATCCTCTCCGGACGTCGGTGTCTGCGGGTTCTCCCTCGGCGGCGGTCTCGGCTGGTACGCACGCAAGCTCGGGCTGGCGTGCAACGCCCTGACGGCGGTGGAACTGGTCACCGCCGGCGGCGACCTGGTCCGGGCTGACGCGCACCACCATGCCGATCTCTTCTGGGGCGTCCGTGGCGGCGGCGGCAACTTCGGTGTGGTGACCGCGCTGGAGTTCCGGCTGTTCCCGATCGCCGACGCGTACGCCGGCATGCTGCTGTGGGATCTGGCCCGGGCCGAGCCGGTGCTGCGCCGCTGGGCCGCGTGGTCGGCCGCGGCGCCCGACGAGGTCACCACCTCGCTGCGGTTCCTGCGGTTCCCTCCGCTGCCCGACCTGCCCGACTTCCTCCGCGGACGCCGGCTCGTGGTGATCGACGGCGCGGTGCTCGGCGACGACGCGTACGGCGCCGACATCATCGCGCCACTGCGGGAATTGGGCCCGGAGATGGACACGTTCGGCCGGACGCCCGCGGCCGCGCTGTCACGCCTGCACATGGACCCTGAGGGGCCCACCCCGCGGTCACCTCGAGCACCCTGCTCGACGAACTCGACGAGGACGCCATCAACGCCTTGCTGCAGGTAGGGGGACCGCAGGCGGACACGTCGCTGCTGGCGATCGAACTGCGCCAGCTCGGCGGGGCGGTGAACCGTCCGGCTGCCGGAGGAGGTGCCCTCGACCATCTGGACGGGTCGTACGCGGGGTTCTTCCTCGGCATGGCCGTCACGCCCGAGATGGCCGCGCAGGGGAGCGCCGACGCGGCCCGGGTCGTCGACGCCGTGTCCGGATGGTCGACGGGCGGCCACTACCTCAACTTCGCCGACACCACCGTGGAAGTGCGGGACGCGTACGCCACCGAGGACTGGCTGCGGCTGCGGGCGCTGCGGTCCCGGGTGGACCCCGACGGCCTGTTCGTGGCCAACCATCCGATCACCGGACTGCGCGGGGCCGCGGAGCGCGGCTGAGCCCCTCGCGGCAGGTCCCGGGTGGCGACGTGGATCGAGGTCGTTCCTGGGTATTCGACACGTAACCATCCCGCCCGACCTCGAACCTGGAATCCGTCGCCGAGGAGCATCGTGTCCGCAGTCATCACCACGTATCTGAAGGACCACCACGCCGGAGTCACCGCAGGTCTGGAGGTCTTCGACCGCGTCGCCTCCTCCCACAGCGACCTGCAGGTCCGCGAAGCCGTGGCGGCCATCGCCCGAGAAGTCCGGGAGGATCGGCAGAGTCTCGAGGACATCATGCAGACCCTGGGAGTCGAACCCTCACTCCTCAAGGACACGGCGAGCAGCCTGGGGGAGAAGGTGACCAGGCTGAAGCCCAACGAACACCTTGCCCAGCGATCGCCCTTGTCCGACCTCGTGGAACTGGAGGCCCTGGTCCTGGGCGTACGCGGAAAGCGTCTCCTCTGGAAGTCGTTGCTGGCTGTGGGCGACCCGCGTCTGGATCACGGCCGACTCAACGAACTCGTGGAACGTGCCGAGACCCAGGAGAACCAACTCGAGGCGCTGCGCCTCTCCCAGGCCCCAAGCTGCTGCAGTCGTGACAGCTCCGTGTCACGTACGGCACCGCCGGTGAATCGGGGCCCGGGTCGGGCGAAGGGGCACCGGACCAGCCACCCGACCGGTGGGTCTGACGGGCTCCTATTCGCCTTCGGCCTGGGAAGGCCTGTTCGTATGCGGATCGGCGGTGCCCTCGTCGTCCGGATCGTTCGTCACGTCGAACGGTTCGTCCATGACCTCGTCCGGGTCACCCTCCGCCGACGAAGGGCGTACGGGGTTGGGGTCGGGGTGGTGCTCAGCGCTGTCATTCATGGTTCTCTCCGATCGAGATTCCTGCGTCCCCGACTTCCAGCGTACGAAGCCGTGAGGAACGTCACAAGGTGGACCGGGCCGGCGAGCCAGCGCATCCGGCGGGCGAGGGAGGGCGGGAACGCTGGTCCGGAATGGAACACTGGTCTGGATGAGTGCGCACGCCACACCGGCCCATGTCCGTGTCGAGGGACTGTCGCGTCACTTCGGCACGGGAGAGTCACGCGTCGAGGTGCTGCACGACGTGTCCTTCTCCGTCGCGCCCGGAGGCCGCTGCGTGATCGTGGGGGCTTCCGGATCGGGCAAGTCCACGCTGCTCAACGCCATCGGAGGGCTGGACAGCCCCGACGCCGGGAGCATCCACGTCGCCGGCCAGGAGATCACCGCGCTGTCCCCTCGAGGGCTGACGCGCTACCGGCGTGACCACGTCGGCTTCGTCTTCCAGTTCTACAACCTGGTGCCCGACCTGACCGTCCGGGAGAACGTCCAGGTCACCGCCCAACTCGTCCGCCGGCCCTTGGACATCGACGACCTGCTGCACCACCTCGGTCTGGACGAGCATCGCCACAAGTTCCCCGCCCAGCTGTCCGGAGGTCAGCAGCAGCGCTGCGCGATCGCCCGGGCCCTGGTCAAGGGATCCGACCTGCTGTTGTGCGACGAACCGACCGGGGCCCTTGACCGCCACACCTCCCAGCAGATGCTGGAGGTGCTCGAGGACGTGCACCGGCGCTACGGGACCACGCTGGTCATGGTCACCCACAACGAGGCGATCACCGCGCTGGCGGATCAGGTGATCGAGCTGCGCGACGGCCGGATCGTCCGGGATGAGATGAACACCCACCCGCGCGCCGCGGAAGAGCTCGACTGGTGACCACCTCTGCCGTCCGCCTCACCGCGGTGCGCAATTGGCGCGGATTCCGGACCACCTGGGCACGCTGGAGCGCCATCGTCGTGCTGCTCACCGTCGGTCTGGGCGTCGTGGTCGGCCTGCTCGCCTCGGCCACGTCGACACTCCAGGGGATCGAGCGAGGAGCCCGGGAGGGCCGGCTCGCCGATGGCATGGTGATCACCGAGGTCCCGCTCACGCCCGCCCAGCTCGCCGACGCCCAAGCCGTCGGGGCGAGGATCGAGCCCACGCCGTACGTGGACGTGCCCGGCCGCTCGGGGGACCAGGACACGACGGTACGGGCCTTCCGGGCCGACCAGAAGGTCAGCCGACCCACGCTCGATGTCGGGGCCCTGCCGGGCCGCACCGACGAGGTGATGGTCGAGAAGAAGCATGCCGCCGCCCACGATCTGCGGGTGGGGGACACGGTGATGGTCGGCGGGCGGCAGCTGCGGATCAGCGGGATCGGCAGCCTGCCCGACTACACGCTGGCCAGCCCCCGGCTGGGGCAGACGAGCGACCCCGCCACGTTCGCCCTGATGGTGGTTGATCCCCGTACGTACGAGCAGCTCGCCGCCTCCCACCCCCGCGACGAGGTCTACGCCTACGGCTACGTCCTCACCGGCGCCAGCCAGGACCGACTGCGCCAGCACCTGCAACAGATCCCGCTCGATCCCGACCGGGCCCGCGACCCGTACGTCACCCGGGCGATCGAGGCGGCCCGGCAGGGTGGGGTGCCACTCAGCTACCCGGCGATGTCGTTGTTCCTGCCGTCGGGGGACAACCCACGCATCACCGGAGCCATCTCGGACGCCCGCACGACGATGGTCGTGACGCTGGTGACGACCGTGCTGGTGACCCTGCTGGTGGCGTACGTCCTCGCCGAGTTCTCCCGGGACCGGATCCTGCGCGATGCCGTGGTGATCGGCACCCAGTCGGCGCTGGGGACGGGAGAGGCCGCGTTGCTGCGCTACTACCTGATCCTGCCGCTCGTCGTGACCGTGGTCGGTGCCGGGATGGGGACCATCCTCGGCCGATTGATGGCCCCGTCCCTGGGTCTGGTCACCGGCTACTACTCGTTCCCCGCGATCTCGGTCGAGCCGACCCCACTCATCGTGGTCGCCACTATCGCGGTCCCCGCCCTGGCGGTGGCGCTGGTCAACATCCTGGTCATCCACCGCGCTCTGGACCGACCGACCCAGGAGTTGCTGCGCCGCCAGGTCTCGGCGGGCCCGAGCCTGCCGCTGCGACTGGATCGGCTGCCGTTCGTGACGATGTTCCGCCTACGCCAGGCCCTGCGCACCCTGGGCAGCTACCTGCTCATCGCCGCAGGGTTGTTCCTGTGCAGCCTGCTGATGGTGTTCGGGCTGGGGATGCGCAGCTCGATGGACGCCTATCTCGCCCGGGCCGAGGCCGACCTCACCTTCCACGACTACTACACGTTGCGCTTCCCCGACCTGACGAAGGTCCCCGCCGGCGCCCATCCGGCCGTTGCCGTACCGATGCAGGTGCTCGACCGGGACGGGCGAGCGGGCAAGTCACTGACCGTGCTGGGGATAGCGCCGGGCGATCCGTACTTCCCGATCGACGTCAGCCGACTCGGGCCGCACGAACTGGTCCTCTCGAAGGCTGCGGCGCAGAAGTACCGGCTGGACGTGGGGGACACCCTGGCGTTGAGTGACGGCTCCACGCTCAACTGGGCGTTCCGGGTCGTCGGGGTGGCCGACTACGACGCCATCGCCTTCGGCTTCACCACACCGGCCCGTGCGGAGGAGTTGCTGGACCCGGCCATCCCGGTCGCCGCGCGGCGGATGAGCGCGCCGGACGGGGGAGTGGTGGTCCCGTACTACAACGCCCTGTTGTCGGACCAACCGCTGGATCTCGACCCCGATCGGGTGCTGAGCCACGCCACCCGGGAGGAGATGCTCGGGGGGTGGTCAAGTTCAATGCGTTGCTCTCGCGCATCGTGTCGCTGGTCACCTGGTCGTCGATGTTGATCATGGTCGTCGTGCTCTACGTGCTCGTCCGTCTGGTCGTCGCCCGGCAGCGCTACTCGATCTCTCTGCTGAAGGCCCTCGGCTACTCCGACCGGCAGGTGAGCCGGCTCTACCTCGACAACTACCTGTGGCTGGTGGTCGGCGCGATGACCGTGTCCATCCCGGTGTCGCTCGCGATCATGAGCCAGGTCTGGCGGCTGATGATCGTCCACTTGCCCCTCGGCATCCCGTTCTTCGTCACGTTGCGCGACGTCGCGGTGATGGCTGGGTTGGCCCTCGGGGCGTACGCGGTGGTCCGGCTGGCCACCTCGCACGACACCCGATCGGTGCCGGTGACCGAGGTGCTGAAGTTCCGGGAGTGAGTCAGGAGAACTTCGCCCGATAGGCCATGCCGGCCAGGACGTACGCGACGACGAGGATCCCGACGCACCAGGCGAGGGCGACCCAGAGGTCGCTGCCGACGGGCTGCTGGGTGAACAGGTCGCGGATCGCGTTGACGATGGAGGTCACCGGCTGGTGCTCGGCGAAGGCACGCACCGGACCGGGCATGGTGGCGGTGGGCACGAAGGCCGAGCTGATGAACGGCAGGAAGATCAGCGGGTAGGAGAACGCACTCGCGCCGTCCACCGACGTCGCCGTGAGCCCGGCGATGACGGCGATCCAGGTCAGTGCCAGGGTGAAGAGCACCAGGATGCCGACCACCGCGAGCCAGGCCAGCACCCCCGCTCCGGAGCGGAAGCCGATCAGGAGCCCCACGAGGATGACGATCCCGACCGAGACCAGATTGGCGACCAGGGACGTCAGCACGTGGGCCCACAAGACGGATGATCGGGTGATCGGCATGGACCGGAACCGCTCGACGATCCCGCCCTTCATGTCCAGGAAGAGCCGGAAGGCGGTGTAGGAGATGCCCGAGGCGATCGTGATCAGCAGGATGCCCGGCAGCAGGTAGTTGACGTAGCGGTCCGCCCCGGTGGTGATCGCGCCGCCGAACACGTAGACGAACAGCAGCAGGAAGGCGATGGGCATGATGGTCGTGGTGATGATGGTGTCCAGGCTGCGCGTGATGTGACGCAGGGACCGCCCGAGCAACACCGCGGTGTCGCTGGCGACGTGTGTGGTCATCGGAGTTCCTTGCTCTGGGTCGCCGCGCTGCCGTCGGCAGTGGTCTCGCCGACGAGGGCGAGGAAGACGTCCTCGAGCGTCGGCTGCTTCTCGACGTACTCGACCGTGGCGGGCGGCAGCAGTCGCCGGAGCTCGGCCAGCGTGCCGTTCACGATGATCCGTCCCTCGTGGAGGATGGCGATCCGGTCGGCGAGCTGCTCGGCCTCGTCGAGATACTGCGTGGTGAGCAACACCGTGGTGCCGCCGGCAGCGAGGCTCTTGACGGCCCGCCACACCTCCTGACGCGCCTGCGGATCGAGCCCGGTCGTCGGCTCGTCGAGGAAGACGACCGGCGGAGCCCCGATCAGGCTCATGGCGATGTCGAGCCGTCGGCGCATACCGCCCGAGTACGTCGACACCTTCCGCGCCGCCGCATCCGTCAACGCGAAACGTTCCAGCAGCGCATCGGCGATGGCCACCGGATCCTTGACATGGCGCAGACGAGCAACCAGGACAAGGTTCTCCCGCCCAGTGAGCACGTCGTCGACCGCGGCGAACTGTCCGGTGAGGCTGATCAACTCGCGCACCTGCGCGGACTGCGTGACCACGTCGAAGCCGTTGACGGCGGCGCTCCCCGCATCGGGCCTCAGCAGGGTGGCGAGGATCTTCACCACCGTGGTCTTGCCGGCGCCGTTCGAGCCGAGCAGCGCGAAGATGGTGCCGGGCGCCACCTCGACGTCGACACCCTGCAGCACCGCCAGCTTCTTGTACGACTTCGTCAGGCCCTGCGCGTGGATGGCGGCCATGGCAGTCATTTCTTGTCCCCTCGTTCGGCCCGCTCGATCGTCTCGGTGAGCCGGGCCCGTTCCTTGTCGATCCATCGCTTTCCGACGTAGGCCTGGACGAAAGCCTCGGCGAACTCGACCGGGTCCTCGCCGACGATGTCGCGCACGGGTGTCGCGTCGATGGCCGCACGCTCCCAGAGTTCCGTGAAATCTCCCAGCATCGTCACGGCGACGTCACCGTCGGTGGTGCCCGCGCTGTACATGAAGTACCGGTACAGGGCCTTCGCGACCGTGAGGTACGGCTCGGGAAGCGCATCGAGGCGGGCCCGGTAGGCCCGGTACTGCTTCTTCTGCTCGAGCGATCCCGTCAGCTGCTCGATCCATTTGGCTGCCATGTCAGTTGCCTCCTTGGCGGAGCTGTTCCAGTCGTTCTGCAAGGAAGCTCCACGTCCCCCAGAACTCATCGAGGTAATCCCGTCCCCGGCCGTTGAGCGAATACACCTTCCGCGGTGGCCCCTTCTCTGACGGGACCTTCTCGACGTCGACGTAGCCACGCTGCTCGATCCGGACCAGCAGGGCGTAGATCGTGCCCTCGGCGATCTCGGTGAAGCCCTGTTCCCGCAACCAGGCGGTGATCTCGTACCCGTACGCGGGACGTACGGACAGGAGGGCGAGGACGATGCCCTCCAGGGTCCCCTTGAGCATTTCCGTCAGCTGCTTGCCCACGGAACACCTCCTGCGCTACTAAGCAATACTGACTACAAGTACATAGTAGCGCTAGGTAGCTTGATGGCAAGCCCTGCCGATGATGCGTCGTGATTCGCGCTGTCGCTGTCCGCGCTGGTCAGCTCGACGAGGCAGTGCTTTCCGGGACGGCCCGCCGACGGACCATCTCGGTGACCCAGAGGGGCACGTACGGAGACGTGCAGCCCGGGGGAGTCGGGTAGTCCTTGAGCACCGCCAGGCGCTCCCCGATGGCGACCACGCGGGCGCGATGTTCGGCGTGCTCGATCCCGATGTGGCCGAGGCACTCGTTCATCGCCCATTGCAGCCGTACCGGGGCGTCCTTCATTCCTGCCTCGATGACGTCGAGCAGGGCCACCAGGTCGAGCCCCGCTGACGACTTGCGCACCCGCTCCGAGGTCAGGGCCCACCCGGCGCTGGCGACCGACGGATCAGGATCGGCAAGCCACGCCTGCCGCAGGGATTCGGCGTGGGGGCTCTTCTTCACCACGTAGCCGACGAGCCAGTCCTGCACCTTGGGCGTACGCGATCCGCGCACCATCGCATCCAGTTCGTCGCGCTCGTACGCCTTCGGGCGGCAGACCAGGATCGCCAGTAGGCGCGCCGCCGAGTCCCCGGTCGCCCAGAGTAGGCGGGCCAGGTCCTGCTGGGTCTTCAGCCGCTTGGCGAGGGCGCGTAGGGCCGTGAGGTTCACGGCATGGTCGTCACCGTGTCTGGCGTTGACCTCGCCGATCCTCGGATCGGCGAGGCCTGCCAACTCCGCCATCACCTCGGCCAGCGCCGGCGTCGTCGCTGCCTGCGTCACCGCGGTTCCTCGGAGAGGTCGGCGACCGGGACGGGAGCCTCGACCGGGGCGACCAGATCCTCCACCGGCAGGCCACCGGTGGTCAGCGCAGGGGTGGTGGTGTCGTCGAGCCCGGTCGGCCCCTCGTCCTCCTCCGGTTCCTCCCCCTGGGGTCCGTCGTCCTCGACCGGGCGCTCGGGCGCCGGCGGGTGCACCTCCGTACGGGACCGATCGGAGAAGGCCTCGGTGACGGTCTGGATCGCCCGGGTGAGTTCGCCAGGGATGACCCAGAGGGTGTTGTTCTCACCCTCGGCCAGTTGCGGCAGCATCTCGAGATACTTGTAGGCCAACACCTTCGGGTCGGCGTCGTTGCGATGAACGGCTCGGAAGACCAGGTCGATGGCCTTCGCCTCGCCGTCGGCCCGCAGGATCGCCGCCTGCTGGTCGCCCTGCGCCTCGAGGATCGACTGCTGCCTGGTGCCTTCGGCTGTCAGGATCTTCGCCTGCCGTTCACCTTCGGCGTGCAGGATCGTGGCGCGCTTGTCACGCTCGGCGCGCATCTGCTTCTCCATCGCCTCCTTGATGGTGGCCGGGGGATCGATCGCCTTGATCTCGACGCGGTTCATCCGGATGCCCCACTTGCCGGTGGCGTCGTCGAGGACCGTCCGGAGCTGCGCGTTGATCTCCTCACGCGACGTCAAGGTCCGCTCCAGGTCCATGCTGCCGATCACGTTGCGCAGCGTCGTCACCGTCAACTGGTCGATGGCCTGAAGGTAGTTGGCCACCTCGTAGACCGCGGCGCGCGGATCGGTGATCTGGTAGTACAGGACGGTGTCGATGTTGACGACCAGGTTGTCCTGGGTGATCACCGGTTGGGGTGCCGAGGTGAAGACCTGCTCCCGGATGTCGAGGCGGCTGTTGATCCGATCCGCCAGCGGCACGATGAAATTCAGCCCCGGTTGCAGGGTCGTTCGGTAGCGCCCGAACCGCTCGATGATGTACCGGCGGGCCTGGGGGACCACGCGTACGCTCCCCAGGACGAGGAAGGCGACCAGGATCGCCACGACAATGATCGGCACCAGGACCAGATTCATCGCCACTCATCTCCGTTCAATGTGGGTGTCACGGTAGAAGTTCGCGGGGGTAGACGACCACCCGAGCGCCGTCGATCTCCAGGACCTCGACGGTCGTGCCCTCAGGGATGACCTGCGACTCGTCGAAGGAGCGGGCGGACCATTCCTCGCCCGCGATCTTGACCAGGCCCTGCGTCGCGCCGACCTGCTGCAGCACCACCGCGGAGCGGCCGATCAGTGCCTCGGTGCCCTCACGCGACAACGGGGGAGTGTTCAACTGCCGCTGGGCGATGGGACGGATGACCAGCAGGCCGAGGGCCCCGGAGATCGAGAAGGCGAGGACCTGTGCCAGCAGTCCGCCTCCGAGCCCGGACACCACGGCGGCGACCAGCGCGGCGGCGGCGAGCAGTCCGAACGCGAAGGTGAGGGTGAACACCTCCAGGACACCGAGCGCTCCAGCCGCGATCAACCACAGGAACCACGGCATGGCTTGGGCCTCCCCTCTGAGGGCTACCTCAAATCTACCGGAGAGACGCAACGGCGAGTCCCGGCGACGCGACCTTCAGCGGACCACCTCGCGGTGCCCGGCGTCGAGGCGCCGGGTCCAGCCACGATGATCGAGGTGCTCCAGCAGCGGGATGACGACCCGGCGCGTCGTATCGAGAGCCTGCCGGGCCTCGCTGGTGGTGAAGGGCTGGGGCAGGCTCGCGAGTCGCCGCATGGCGAGTGCGGGGGCCGTCGGGGCCAGCACGATCTGATCGCCGAGGTCGAGTAACCTGCCCAGGCTCACCGCCGCAGCGATCTGGCGCGGGCCCAGCCCCAGCTCCGTCAGCTCCTGCCGCTCCGGGGCCAGGAACGGCTGTCGAGCCAGCCTGCGCTCGATCTCCACCAATCCGGGTTCGGCCGGCCCCAGGGTGGGCCGGGTGCCGGGCCGGGCGACGTGGCCCTCACACAGCTCCAGGCCCGCGTCCTCTGCCAAGGGTGCCAGCAGGGCACGGTCGGGCAGGCCGAGGACACCGGCGGCGGCAGCCATCGGCATCCGGGGACGCAACGGGTTGGTCGCGGCGTACGCGGCGACGCTCTGGCGCAGGGCCTCAGCCCAGCCCTCCCAGACCTCTCCGTCGATCAGGTAGTGACCGCTGCGGTGAACGCCGGCCAGTACCTCGTCCGGGGATCCGCCGAGGAGCTGCAGATCGTGGCGGGTCATCCAGCCGCGCCGATGCACCTCCCGCGCGGGATCCAGGTGGTGGGAGGCGTCTTCCAGCTCCGCTGCCCGCTGCCGGGCGGCGCCGCGCCGGTCGAGGTCCGGCGGGTCGGCGTCGAGGACCACAGCACCGGCCAGCACGCGCTGCTGCCCCGGGTCGCGGAGCACCAGACGGTCACCTGCCTGCAGCGGCAGCGCCGCCCGCCAACTGATCCGGGCGAAGCGGGTCCCCAGCAGACGGACGTGCACCGCCCGGGAGGTCGTGCCGACGTGGGCCATCAGGTGGCCGGGAAGCCGGTCGGGGACGGGATTCAGGGCCACGTCGACGACCTCGCTGTGATGCCAGGCCCCCGTGAGCAGCGTGTCGCCGCGCACCACCTCGTCTGCGGCGACGTCGCGCAGGTTCACCGCCACGCGCGCCGGAGCCGACACCTGCGGATGGTCCTGGCCAAGGCTCTCGAGAGCGCGGATGCCGACCGTACGACCGGGCAGCTGGACGCGGTCCCCGACCCGCAGGGTGCCGGATTCCAGAGTGCCGGTGACAACAGTGCCGGCACCCCGGATGGTGAACGAACGATCGATCCACAACCGGACCCTGCTCGACGGGGCCGGTGCGGGCAGGCTTGCGATGAGCCGCGTCAGCGCGCCACGCAGCTCCTCGACCCCGTCGCCGGTCATTGCCGACACACTGACCGCCTCGCAGCCGGCCAGCGGGGTGGACCGGAGTCGCTCGCGGGCCTGCCCGAGCGCTGGGGCGGGGTCGGCCAGATCCTTGCGCGTGATGACCAGGAGCCCGTGGGAGATGCCGAGGGCGGTGATGGCGTCGAGGTGCTCCTGGCTCTGGGCACGCCAGCCCTCGTCGGCCGCGACGACCAGCATCACCGCGGGGACGGGTCCGAGCCCGGCCAGCATGTTGGCGATGAAACGCTCATGACCCGGCACGTCGACGAACGCCACCTCCTCGCCGGACGCGAGTCGCGTCCAGGCGAAGCCGAGGTCGATGGTGAGACCACGCGCCCGCTCCTCGGCCCAGCGATCGGGCTCGATCCCGGTCAGCGCCCTGACCAGGGTCGACTTGCCGTGGTCGACGTGGCCGGCGGTGGCGATCACCCTCATCCGGCATCTCCCGTGGTGGTGAGGGCGGCCAGGATCGCGTCGCGCAGGGCGTCGTCATCGGCGGTGGGGACACAGCGCAGGTCGACCAGACACCGCCCCGCATCCACCCGGGCGAGGACCGCCGGCTCGCCTCGACGCAGGAGCTCCGCCACCCTGCTCGGGAGGGCCACGGCGTAGCCGCTGAGCGCGACGCCAGGGGCACCGCCACCGCCGACCCGGCCGGCCGATTCGACGATCTCCCCGCCCACCGCTTCGGCCAGCTTCCAGGTCCGGCCACGCAGATCCTCGGGGCGCAGGTGCCGCATCCGGGTGACGGGCGGTTCGGGGCCCGTCAGGGTCGCCTCCAGTGCGGCCAGGGTGAGCTTGTCCACCCTCAGCGCCCGGGCGAGCGGATGCCTGCGCAGCCGCTCGACGAACGGGGCGGCGCCGAGGACGATGCCGGCCTGCGGGCCCCCGAGGAGCTTGTCGCCGCTGGCCGTGACCAACGCCGCCCCCTGCCGCAGCGTCGTGGTGGCATCGGGCTCGTCCGGCAGGGCCGGGTCGGGTCCCAACAGGCCCGAACCGATGTCGGCGATCACGGGCACGCCGAGCCCGGCCAGCTGCGCGATCTCCACACCGCTGGTGAAGCCCTCGATGCGGAAGTTGCTCGGATGGATTTTGAGGAGGCAGCCGGTCTCGGGACCGATCGCAGCGCGGTAGTCGTCCAGATGCGTACGGTTCGTCGTCCCGACCTCGCGGAGCCGTGCGCCGGTCGAGGCGATCAGGTCGGGCAGCCGGAAGCCGTCCCCGATCTCCACCATCTCCCCCCGCGACACCACCACCTCCCGCCCCGCGGCGAGAGCTGTCGTCGCCAGCACCAGGGCGGCGGCACCGTTGTTGACCACCAGAGCCGCCTCGGCCGGCACAACGGCGGACAGCAAGGCGTCGAGGACGCCACGACCTCGCCGAGAGCGCTGCCCGCTGGCCAGGTCGAGTTCGACGTCGACGTACCCGGCAGCGATGACCAACGCCTCCACCGCGGCGGGGGACAGCGGTGCCCGTCCGATGTTGGTGTGGATCACGACCCCGGTGGCATTGATCACTGGTCGCAGGCTCGTCGCCCTGGTCGGCAGGGCGGCCAGGGCATGGCCACGGACGGACTCGGGAGGGATCTCGCCGGCGCGGGCACGCTGTTGCGCCTGGACGATCGCGGCCTTGACCCTGGCGGGTCCCAGCCGGTCGATCGCCGCGCGGAAGCCGGGCTCGTCCATGAGCACATCCGTGCGGGGTATGGCACGCCGCGGATCACCGGCCACCGGCATCCCTTCGTGGTGATGGCGGAGGCGGACGGGAATCGAACCCGCCAGGCCGAGATACCCGGCCTCACCGGTTTTGAAGACCGGGGGACCACCAGGTACCCATACGCCTCCCTCGGCCAGGAGTCTAGCCGGAGGGCGCGGCTCGGCCAGGGGGAAATGCGTGCACACGTGTCGATCGGCGAGAACCCATGCCGCGCCCCTGTCGCGCCCGGCACTCCGCGCTTCCCCTGTCCCGGGGCCATGCCGATCGTTAGGCTCGTCACATGAGTGAGACCCGGCTGACCCAGTTCGCCCATGGGGGAGGGTGCGCCTGCAAGATCCCGCCCGGTGAGTTGGAGGAGATGGTCGGCGGTCTGGTGGGCCGCCGCGATCCCCGACTCGTCGTCGGACTCGATGACGGCGACGACGCCGCCGTCGTCCGGCTCCGGGACGCCGGTGACGAGGTGGTCATCTCCACAGCTGACTTCTTCACCCCCGTGGTGGACGACGCGTACGACTGGGGCCGGATCGCCGCCGCGAATGCCCTCAGCGACATCTACGCGATGGGCGGCCTGCCGACGATGGCGATCAACCTGCTCGGATGGCCGCGCGGCGTGCTCCCGACGGAACTGGCCAGGGAAGTGCTGCGGGGCGCGCTGGACGTCTGCGACCAGGCGGACACCCCCTGGTCGGCGGCCACAGTATCGACTCCCCGGAACCGACCTATGGTCTCGCCGTGACGGGGGTGGGACGTGCCGATCGCCTCCTGCGCAACGATGCGGCCCGGGCGGGGACACCGATCAGCCTGACAAAGCCGCTCGGCGTCGGGGTGCTGAACAACCGTCACAAGGCCACCGGCGAGGTCTTCGCGCACGCCGTGGAGTCGATGGTCGCCCTCAACGCCGCTGCTTCGGCGGCCGCCCTTGCCGCCAGGATCACCGCGGCCACCGACGTCACCGGGTTCGGGCTGCTGGGGCACCTGTACAAGATGGCCCGGGCCTCCGGGGTCACGGCGGTCGTGGACGCGGCCGCCGTCCCGTACCTGGCCGATGCCCGTGAGTCGTTGGCCGCCGGGTTCATCCCGGGCGGCAGTCGCCGGAACCTGGAGTGGGTCAGGCCGTGTCTCGACAGCCGAGTGGGCGAGGACGAGTTGCTGCTGCTGGCTGACGCGCAGACCTCCGGCGGCCTGCTGCTCGGCGGGGAGATCGCCGGAGCGCCGGTGATCGGAGAGTTCGTCCCGGCCGGTCCGGCGGCCGTGGTCGTCCGCTGACCGCGGCCGGTCCGCTCAGGCCGAGGGCGATCGCACCTCGTCCCCCAGAGGCATGTCCCCGGGACCGCGGCTGGCCCCGGCGCCACCCCCGACGACGTCGTTGCTCGCGGCCAGTCACCGCCCGGCTGGGTGATCCCGTGTCCCTCGGCCGCCACGCGCTCGGCGCGGGCCCGCTGCGGCTGGACCGTGTAGCGCGGATCCTTCGCGGACTCGATCCCAGCGCGGAAGATCGCGAAGCGGGTGCAGACCGAGCCGGCCATCAGCGCCAGACCGCTGATGGCGGCCCCCGCACGATGGCGGCCCAGCACGGCCGCCCCCAGCGCTCCGGCAACGGACAGGGCGCGGGCCGCCGCGTTCAGCCTGCCGGCGTCGCCCTCATGCAGGGGCTGGGCGAGATCGCCGAGGTCGCGCTTCATCAAGGCGTCCGCGGCCAGGTCCGCGGCGACGGCGAGGACTGCCGTCGTACGTACGGGACCGGTTTCGGCCGGGGAGTGGTGACCAGCGCCAGCCCGCTCCCGGCGGCAAGGGCGGAGGCGACGAACACGAAGGGCAGCTTCGGGTAGGCCTCGTGCCAGGTGGGCGACGCGGTGTCCGCCAGCAGCACCGCCGTGTAGGCCGCCAACGGCGGGGCGAAGAACGCCGTCCCGGCACTGGCCAGGCCGTCGACGAGACCTATCGCTGAACGCAACGTCGAGCCGCGCGGCACCATCGCGCAGGCCACCTCGGTCGCGATCCCCGTTCCCGCGGCGGCGCTGAATCCGGTCAGGATCCAGGTGCCGACGGACATCGGCGAGGTGAGCTTCACCGTGCGGATCATGTTGATCGCCCGCTCGGGGCGACCCAGATCCTTCATCAGGGTCAGACCGCTCGCTGCGGCGCCGAGGATGGCGGCGATCCGGGCCCGCCGCCGCAAGCGAGGCCGCCCCGTCGCATGTCCCCCCGCCGCCAGCAGCCCGGAGCCGGCCGCGAGACCGCCGATGAACAGGTACGTCGGGATGGGGTTACCCCACGGCGCCGGCTTCACGACGTTCCGCCCGTAGTAACTGGTGAAGTCAGCCTCCGGGACAGTGGCGTTCGGATCCGCCCTGCGCCGGCGCCGGGCGTCCTGACCCGGTGAGGCCGGGCGACGCGGCGGCTCGGGTGGGCGGTCCTGGTCGAACGGGCTCGTGCTCATCTCATCCTTCCGGTCCCCGCGAAGATCGCGATCACGGCGCCGAGCATGGCGGTGCCGGCGATCCCGGCCCGGGTGAACATCGCCCCCAGGTCAGCGGTCGGCACCACCGGGTCCGGCGGCAGGCCGTACGCCTCGGGTTCGTCCATCAACAGGAACACCGATCCGGTGCCACCGACGCCGTCCTCGGGGTTCGCGCCGTACAGCCGGGCCTCGGTGTGGCCCTGGGCATGGAGCGTCGCGAGTCGCTCCCGCGCGAGCTTCACCATCTCGTCGTGGTCGCCGTACTTGATGCTGGTGGTGGGGCAGGTCTGGGCGCAGGCGGGGGTGCCGCCGACGCCGATCCGGTCGTAGCAGAGGGTGCACTTCTGCGCGACGCCGGCCTTGGGGATCGCTTCACGTTGCCCGTTGCCGACTTCGACGGTGCCGGCCTCACGGCGGCCGATCACACCGAAGGGGCAGGCCGCCACGCAGTAGCCACAGCCGTTGCAGACGTCGTCCTGGACCACGACGGTGCCGAACTCGGTACGGAACAGCGCCCCGGTCGGGCACACGTCGAGGCACCCGGCGTGCGTGCAGTGCTTGCAGACGTCCGAACTCATCAGCCAGCGGACGTCAGGCAACTCCGCCTCGGCCCCGACCGCCGCGCCGTCGGAGGGTCCAGGGGGAGTGGACGTCGCAGCCGCGGCGGGCTGCCCGATCGTCGGCATCCCCAGCGAAACCGCGCCCGAGCGGCGGGCCCTGGCCAACTGCTCGGCGTCCTGTTCGACGAAAGCGACGTGTCGCCAGGTATTGGCGCCCAGATGGCCGGTGTTGTCGTACGACGAGCCGAGCATCTGCAGGCCCCCCTCGTCGACCGGACGACCGGGGACGTGGTTCCATTCCTTGCAGGCCACTTCGCAGGCCTTGCAGCCGATGCAGATCGAAGTGTCGGTGAAGAAACCCTTCCTCGGCCGATGCGGCTCCCAGTTCGCATCGGCGGCGGGATCGGTGGGGCCCGTGAGTTGCCTGCGCCAGAATCCCATCACTCCTCCTCCGCTTCGTGGACGTCGGTGCCCGGGGCGCTCTCCTCGGCATCGCCGGGTGTCCCCGCGAGGGCGCTCCCGAGTGCCGCGTTGCTGGTCTGGGGGGTGATGCCCGCCCGGCGGCGATACTCCTCGACCAGCTCCAGCAGGGCAGGGCCCCGCGGCCGTCGACCCGGACGGATGTCGCAGGAGGCGACCTTGGACTCCTGGATCTGGACGTTCGGGTCGAGGACGACACCGAACAGGTCGTTGGCCGCGTCCCCGCTGACGATGGCCTGGTTACCCGTTGCCCAGTGGTACGGCATGGCGATCTGGTGCACCGTACGACCCTCGATGGTCAGGGCCGATATCCGGTCCGTCACCATCACCCGGGCCTCGATCGCGGCCCGAGCCGAGATGATGGTGGCCCACCCCCGGTCCTCCAGGCCCCTTTCGGCGGCCAGTTCGGGCGACACCTCGCAGAACATCTCCGGTTGGAGCTCAGCGAGGTAGGGCAACCAACGGCTCATCCCGCCGGCTGTGTGGTGTTCGGTGAGTCGGAAGGTCGAGAAGACGTACGGATACACTTCGGCCCCCGGTGCGTTACCGGACGGAGCGAACAGGTTGTCGGGACGCCGGAACGTCCCCCGCGCCGGATTGGACTGCTGGGTGTAGAGCGGATTGACGATCGGCGACTCATTCGCCTCGTAGTGGGTGGGGAACGGCCCGTCCACCAGGCCCTTCGGGGCGAAGAGCCAGCCCTTGCCGTCGGCCTGCATGATGAACGGATCGATGCCGTCCAGGCCCTTCGGTCCTCCCGTGCCGTCCGGTGCACGGTAGGAGGGCGCGGTCTGGGGCGGGAAGTCGGGTACGTCCTTGCCGGTCCACTTGCCAGTCTCCTCGTCCCACCAGACATACTTCTTGCGCTCGCTCCAGGGCTTCCCGTCCGGATCGGCGGAGGCACGGTTGTAGAGGATGCGCCGATTGGCGGGCCAGGCCCAGCCCCACTTGGAGGCCACCAAGTCCTGCTCGTCGGCGGGCACCCGGTTCGCGGCATGGTTGGTGCCGTCGGCATAGACGCCGGTGTAGATCCAGCAGCCGCCACTCGTCGAACCGTCCGCTGCCATCTCGGTGTAGGCGTTGAGCAGTTGACCCGCCTTCTCCCCACTGAGGTGGCGGCCGTTGACCTCCATCAGGACGGACTCCGGGACGATCTCACCATGCTCGTCGACCGGGTAGTCCCAGGTGACGTCGAGCAGGGCGCGGTCCCGTGGGTCACCCGAACCGGCCACCTTCTCCCGCAGCTTCTTGCCGAGCAGGTAGAAGAACTGCAGGTCGCTCATCGCCTCGCCCGGCGGCGACACCGCCTTCTCCCGCCACTGCAGCAGGCGCTGGGTCTGGGTGAAGCTGCCGGCCTTCTCCACGTGGGTGGCTGCGGGCAGGAAGAACACCTCGGTGCCGATGTCCTCGGTGACGAGCTCACCGCTCTCGATCTCGGGGCTGGCCCTCCAGAAATCCGCGGTCTCGATCAGCTGGAAGTCCCGGACGACCAACCACTTCAGGTGGGCGAGGCCGAGCCGCTGCATCTTGGCGTTGGCCGAGCCCACCGCGGGGTTCTGCCCGATCACGAAGTAGCCGGCGATCTCGTCGCGCAGCATCGACATCACCGTCTGATAGGTGCCGTGGGCACCGGTCAACCGAGGGAGATGGTCGAAGCACCAGTCGTTCTCCTTGGTGGCGGCGTCACCCCAGTAGGACTTCATCAGACTGACCATGTAGGCGTCGGCGTTCGCCCAAAAGCCCTTCTGCTGCTTGGACGCGATGTTGGCGAGGTACTCCTCGAAGGTGTCCTGCTGACCGGCCACCGGCATCGGCAGGTAGCCGGGCAGCAGGTTGTACAGGGTGGGGATGTCCGTGGACCCCTGGATCGAGGCATGACCACGCAGCGCCATGATCCCGCCGCCGGGACGGCCCATGTTGCCGAGCAGCAACTGCAGGATCGCCGCCGTACGGATGATCTGGGCCCCCATACTGTGCTGGGTCCAACCGACCGCGTAGCAGAAGGCGGTCGTGCGCTCGCGCCCCGAGTTGCTGGTGATCGCGTCGGCCAGATAGGCGAAGTCCTCCGGGGAGATGCCACACGCCTGCTGCACCATCTCGGGGGTGTAGCGCCGGTAGTGCTTCTTCAGCAGTTGGAAGACGCACTGGGGGTCGGTCAGCGTCTCGTCGCGCTCCAGTTCGGCGTGCTCCAGGGACGGTCCACCGGACCCGTGGCTCTCGCCCGCGGAGCTGGTGCTGAGGTCGCTGCCATGAGGATGACCCCCGGACGGCCCGGCGACACCGCCCAGCTTGCCGCCCTCGAGGGACTCCACGTCACCCTCCGACTTGTACGCCCAGCTGGTCAGGTCGTACGAGTGGCGGTCCTCGTTGAAGCCGCTGAACACGCCATCCAGGTCCTCCGTGTCGCGGAAGTCGTCGTTCACGATCGTCGCGGCATTGGTGTAGTTGAGCACGTACTCGTGGAACCACAGATCGTTGCTCAGCACATGGTTGATCAGGGCACCGAGGAGAACGATGTCACTGCCCGCCCGGATCGGCAGGTGCCGATCCGCCTGCGCCGACGTACGGGTGAAGCGTGGGTCGACGTGGATGATCTTCGCCCCCCGCAGCTTGGCCTCGGTCACCCACTGGAAACCGACCGGATGGCACTCGGCCATGTTGGAGCCCTGGATGACGATGCAGTCGGAGTTCGACAGGTCCTGCAGGTACTGCGTGGCGCCACCGCGCCCGAACGAGGTCCCCAGACTGGGGACCGTGGCGGAGTGTCAAATACGCGCCTGGTTCTCGATCTGCAACGCCCCTGCGGCGGTGAAGAGCTTCTTGATCAGGTAGTTCTCTTCGTTGTCGAGAGTGGCCCCGCCGAGGGCGGCGATGCCCATCGTGCGGTGCAGGGCATGACCCTTGTCGTCGTGCTCCTGCCAGTAGTCGTGGCGGGCGGCGAGGAAGCGGTCGGCGATCATGTCGATCGCGGTGTCCGGGTCGAGGTGTTCCCACTCGGTGCCGTGCGGTCGCCGGTACATCACCTTCGTGATCCGGCTGGGGGAGTTGACCAACTGTTCGCTGGCCGCCCCCTTCGGGCACAACCTGCCGCGGCTGATGGGGGACTCGGGGTCTCCCTCGATCTGGGTGACCTTGCCGTCCTGGACGAAGACGCGCTGTCCGCAGCCGACAGCGCAGTAGGGGCAGACACTGCGGGCCACGCTGTCCGCGGTCTGCGTCCGCGGAACGATATTCCGCGTCTTTTCGCTGGTAACCGCAGGACCGCGGCCGAGCAGATCACCGGTGCGCAACTGGCGCACGATCGGCCATTCCAGAAACGTCTTGCCCATGCCCATCTCGGCATCCCTCCATGAGAGGCAACTCACGCTGGTGGTGTCAGCCTAGGGCGGGGTGGCGGTGGATGACCATAGCCTGCGGCGAAATCCTCTGGACGTCGCGTCCGTCGACCGACGGGCCTGCGGGGACCGGACGAGCAGGGACCGGACCAGCTGGGCCGGACAGCCGGTATCCGCTCCCGGTCCCCCTACGCTGTGCCTGTGATCCTGCTGCTGTTGATCGTCGTAGGGGTGCTGGGGAGGTTGGGACAACGCCGGCGATGGCGCTGGAGCGTCGGGCTCGTCGAGCAGTGGCATCGGCTTCGACCGCCCGTGTGGACGTGGGTCCGCACCGCACCGTTGACCTATTCCTATCTGGGGCTGCTCGCGTTCACCACCTGGCTCCTCGTACGGACGGACACCGGGCTTCGTACGGCCTTCCTGGCCGCTCAGAGCACGAATCTCCACGAGCTGAGCATCAACCCCATCCCCGTGCTGCTCCGCAGTGTGTTCTACGTGACGCCACTCGAGTTCGCCATGTGGGTCGTGGCGTTCACCGTCGTTCTGGCCCCGCTGGAGCGCTGGATTGGGGTGAAGCGATGGCTGATCGTGTTCTGGGCGGGTCACATCGGCGCAACGCTGGTCACCGCGGTCGCGGTCGCCTGGGGCGTCGGGGTGGGAAGGCTACCGACGGATGTCGCGTTCGTCGTCGACGTCGGCGCCAGCTACGGCTTCGCCGCCCTCCTCGGACTCGCCGGCTACTGGTTCGGCGGCCGTACCCAGTGGTTGTGGGCGGCGGTTCTCACCCTGATCTGGATGATGATCTTCGTGCTGGCCCCGCAGACCACCAATGCCGGTCACCTGGTGGCGTTCCTGCTGGGGGTGGCGATGCGCCCACTCGTACGTGGCCTGCACCCCAGGACCCCGGTCCTCTCGTCACCGTCCGTCTGAGGATCAGCCCCGGCAGGCACAACGCCGAGGGACGTCGACACGAGTGCGGACAGGCCAACGGGGGCGGGAGCAGCTGTCCGCCGACGCGTCGGGCCGCGGCTCTCACGCCTGCTGGAGTCTCCGCCGCCTGCCGTCCAGTACGGCGATGGTGAAAGCCACGAGGAAGCAGACCTCCGTGACGTGGAGGGACATCGAGAAGGCACCCGAGTAGGTCGCGTTCTCGATGCCGCCCGCATGGCCGCCTTGGCGCGCGACGGCCGGCAGCGACGCATAGAAGGCCAGCGTCATCGCGGTGATCGAGATCGTCGCGCCGATACGCCCCATGGTTTGCTGAAGGGCGGCGGCCGTCGATGACCGTGAGACCGGGACCTCCTCCAGGGTCAGGGCGACGTTCGGTGTGATGACGGCGCCGGAGAACCCGCCCGTGACCAACAACAGCGCCGCGAGCAGCCACGGATTCACCGAGTCCGGGTGCAGGTTCGTCATGAGGTCGACACTGGCGAACCCGAGCAGGACCCCGGCCAGACTCGTCGTCACCAGTCGGCGTCCCCAGGTGTTGACCCAATGGCCGGCGCGGGCAGCGGCAGCGGCGGAGCTGACCGCGAACGGCATCTGGATCAGGCCCGCTTGCCAGGCGGGCAGCCCGAGCCCGGCCTGGAGGTAGAGGGCGAGGGAGAGGAAGAACCCAGCGAAGCCGAGGAAGTAGAACATCCCGATGACGGTGCCGTAGACGTACGACTGAGTCCGGACGAGTTCCCCGGGAGCGATGACGGAGCGGCCCGCGCTGTCCTCGCGACGCTCCCACAGGACGAACAGGACGATGCCGACCAGGGCGACGACGATCAGCCACCAGGGCGCGTCCGATACACGTGCCATCGACGTGGCGAGCACGAACGGCAGCATGACCGCGACGGTGATCACCGAGACCAGCAGGATGCCGGGGACATCGAGGCGGAGGTTCTGGCGATCCTCGCGCCGGTCCTGAGGCAGTCGGCGCAAGGCCAGCGGCACGATCACCGCGGCGATCGGGACGTTGATGAAGAAGATCGACCGCCAGCCGAGATAGTCCGGCAGGGCGGAGACGAGGAACCCGCCCAGCACCGGTCCGACGGCGGTGGACACGCCCACGACCATGCCGAGATAGCCGAACGCACGGCTCCGGGGCGGGCCGGTGAACAGCTGCTGGATGAACCCCGACACCGTGGGAATCAGGACGGCACCGAACACCCCCTGGACCAACCGCATCGCGATGAGCATCGCCGGGGTGGGGGACAGGCCACAGAGCAACGAGACCAGGCCGAATCCGCCGATGCCGATCACGTACATACGCTTGCGTCCGTAGACGTCCGACGCCCTCCCGGCAGCGGCGAGGGCGAGGGCGAACGACAGGGAATACCCGGCGACGATCCACTGCTCGTGGGTCGGATTCGCCCCGAGGTCACGACTCAACGTCGGCAGGGCCACGTTGACGATCGAGGTGTCGAGCAGCGCCATGAATGACGCGGTGACAATGATCGTGAACAGACCCCAGGGTGGTTCGTCCGGATCGTCGGCGCTCACCTCTCCGAGGCTAGCCCGACGGGCCGCACCTGCGCGTTAGCATTCGGACGTTCACGGCTTTCGGCGAAGAAGGTGACCTTGCTGAGGAACGCGCGGAATCGCACGGCGTCCACCTCGCTGGTGATGCCCCGTGTCTGAGGTGCTGGCCTGGCTCGCCGTCGTGGCGGGTCTCGCTGTGGTGGCAGGAACCTCGATGAGCATCATCGGGGCCCTCGTCGTTCCGCGGCGCGTCGATTCGTGGGTGACCGCGGTCCTCGACACGTCGATCGACCGCGCCTTCCTGCTGGCACTGCGCCCCATCGCCTCGTTCGACCGACGCGACCGGATCCTCGGCTGGCAGGCGCCCCTGACGCTCGTGGTCCGCCTGACGCTCTGGATGGGGATGCTCGTTGTCGGCTACGCGCTGGTGATGCTTCCCGATACCGGCGGGAACTTCGGGGCCGCACTCCAGGACGCCGGGTCATCGGTGTTCACGCTCGGCTTCGCCGTCCCGCACGGCGGCGGGGGACAGTTCACCGCCTACCTCGCGGGCTTCACCGGCATGGCCGTCATCGGCCTCCAGATCGGCTACCTGCCAACGGTGTACGCGGCCTTCAACCGGCGCGAGACGGAGGTCAGCCTCCTCGTCGCGCGGGCAGGGGCCCCCGCCTGGGGGCCCGAGATCCTGCTGCGTACGCACTGGGGGACTGGCACCAGCGACTCCGGACCCGTCCTCAGCGACCTCTTCGTACGCTGGGAACGCTGGACCGCCGAGGTTGCCGAATCGCACAACACGTACCCGACTCTGCTGCGTCTGCGGTCGCCGAGGACCAACTCCCACTGGCTGACCTCGCTGATCGCCGTCATGGACGCCGCCGCCCTGCACCTCGCGCTGGCTCCGCACTCGGACCCCAAGATCACGGCACGCCTGATGCTGCGCATGGGCTTCGAAACCCTGAACGAGATGGCCAAGGCCTCGAAATTGGCCGTCCCGGACCTCGCCCGCTTGGCCACCCACCCGCTGCCCATCTCGGTGACCTTCGAAGAATTCTCCCAAGCGGCGGCATCCCTGCGCTCGGTCGGCTATCCGGTGACCGAGACCGACGAGGATGCCTGGCCCCACTTCACCGGTTGGCGCCAGAACTACGACCGGGCCGCCCTCGCACTGTGCCGCGAACTCGACGCCCCGCCGGCCTTGTGGACCGGGCCCCGCCGGTGGCCGTCTGAGCCGACAGCTCCGCAGCGCCCCAGCCCGGGCAGGAAGCGCGCCCAGGACTGAGGTGCAACCTCCCGACCTCGCCGCGGACGTTGCTTGGTTCCCGCGGATACCCCGGTATCCGCGGGAAAGGACCAAGGTCCGCGGCAGTGCGAGATCACCGCGGTGTTGACCGTCGCAGACAGCCTCACGCTCCGTTATCCGGATCACAGGCCCGTGTCCGTACGATCCAGGCATGGGTGAACCCGCAGTCAAGGGAAAGCGCCGGTGGGTGCGGTGGGTCCTCTGGATGGCGCTCGTACTCGTTCTCGTCCTCAGCGGCTACATCGGATACGTGGCGACCCAGACTGCGCAGCCGGTCACGCTGCCCGTTCCGACCGGCTCCTACACAGTCGGTCGGACCCTCGTCGAATGGACCGGTAGCACCCGTACCGATCCGCTCGCCCCGCGACCGGGTGAGCCACGGGAGCTGTCGGTCTGGCTGTGGTACCCGGGTGTCCCCGGCCCCGGCGCGCAGCAGGCGGCCTATACCCCGGGCGCTTGGGCGGGATTGCATCTGAGCGGTCCGGCCGGTCTTGGCGAAACCAGCTTCGCGGACATTCACGTCCACTCATACGCCGACGTCCCGGTCGCCGAGGGCAGTTTCCCCATTGTCGTGCTGGAACCGGGCATGGGCCTGGCAGCCGCCCAATACACGACGCTCGCGGAAGACCTGGCCAGCCATGGCTACCTGGTCGCCGGCGTCACCCCTACCTACAGTGCGAACCTCACCGTCCTCAACGGACAGACGATATCGGCAACAGAGGCCGGTAAACCACGGGCGACCGACACCGCGAACGAGCACGCGGGCGAAGCCCAGGCCTCGGGCGATCGGCTCGTCGCCATCTGGGCCGCCGACGACCAGTTCGCCGCCACCCAGCTCGCGGCGCTGAACGCCAGCGGCCGCTTCGCTGGCCACATCAACGCCAGCACGATCGTCTATGCCGGTCACTCCTTCGGCGGGGCAGCCGCATTGGAGGCGTGCCGCACCGACCCACACTGCGTAGGCGCGGCGGACCTCGACGGCACCCAGTACGGCGCGGTCGTCCACACCGGGCTCGCCAAGCCGATGATGCTCATCGGCAGCCAGAACTCCTGCATCACCGGTACCTGCCGACCCGCCGACGACGGCGAACAAGCCAGCCGGGACACCGCCCAGACTCTGCTGGCTGCTAGCACGGGGGAGGCCTGGTGCTACCAAATCAGGGGCACCGAGCACTTCAGTTTCAGCGACTACGGCTCCTACTACCTCGCTGCACCGATCCGGTCCCAGGTCCCGCTCGGTCCTATCAACGGCACCAAAGCGCTCACCATCACCAACGCCTATCTGAGCGCATTCGTCGACCACGTGAGCCAAGGGCAGCCCGAACCACTGCTGACCGGCCACTCGCCCTATCCGCAGGTCGACGTTCAGCACACCGAGACTGTCAGATTAACGGTGTGTAGGGGACCGGTCTGATCCGAGAGGAGATGGCCGTGTCGGACACGACCGGAGCAACACCGGAGGTGATGATCGATCCCGTGACCGGGGAGATCATCGATCAGAAGGGCCTGGCCGAGCTGCTGCTCGCCCAGGCCAAGGAGCAGGGCATCAGCCTGGTCGGGCCAGGAGGCCTCCTGTCCGGGCTGACGAAGCAGGTGCTGGAGACGGCTCTGGAGGCTGAACTGACCGAGCATCTCGGCCACGAACACGGACAGACCCCGCTCGGGGCCAACGTGCGTAACGGGACCCGGTCGAAGACCGTGTTGACCGAGATCGGCCCGGTCCAAATCGAGGTTCCCCGCGACCGCGACGGCTCCTTCGAGCCGGTGATCGTCCCCAAGCGGAAGCGACGCCTGGACGGGATCGACCAGATCGTGTTGTCGCTGTCCGCGCGGGGGCTGACGACCGGGGAGATCGCGGCGCATTTCGAGGAGGTCTACGGCGCCAGGGTCTCCAAGGACACGATCTCCAGGATCAGCGAGAAGGTCGCGGGCGAACTGGCCGAGTGGTCGTCGCGCCCGCTCGATCCGCTCTACCCGGTGATCTTCGTCGATGCGATCGTGGTCAAGGTCCGCGACGGACAGGTCCGCAACACCCCGTTCTATGTCGTCATGGGCGTCACCGTGTCCGGGGAACGCGAGATCTTGGGGATCTGGGCCGGTGACGGGGCCGAGGGCGCCAGGTTCTGGCTCCAGGTCTTCTCGGAGCTGAAGAACCGCGGCATCCAGGATGTGCTCATCGCGGTCTGTGACGGGTTGAAGGGCCTACCGGAGGCGATCACCACGGCCTGGGAGCACACGGTCGTCCAGCAGTGCATCGTGCACCTGATCCGCAACAGCTTCCGCTACGCCGGCCGCCAGCACCGCGACGGGATCGTGAAGGCCCTCAAGCCCGTTTACACCGCCCCGTCGGAGCAGGCCGCGAAGGACCGCTTCGCCGACTTCGCGGCCGAGTGGGGTGACCGGTACCCGGCGATCATCAAGCTGTGGGAGAGCGCGTGGGCCGAGTTCGTGCCCTTCCTGGAGTACGACGTGGAGATCCGGCGGGTGATCTGCACGACGAATGCGATCGAGTCGATCAACGCCCGCTACCGGCGGGCGGTCCGCGCCAGGGGCCACTTCCCCAACGAGGCGGCCGCCCTGAAGTGTCTGTATCTCGTCACCCGATCACTTGACCCCACCGGCGGAGGAAAGGCACGCTGGGTAATCAGGTGGAAGCCCGCGCTGAACGCGTTCGCGATCACCTTCGCAGGCCGGTTCGAGAGAACCACTCACTGAAAACGCCCGGCCCCCACACACCGTTTATCTGACACACCCAGCACACCCCCTCCTGAGCGGACGGTGCCTTCCCGTAGGCAGAAGTGTCAATCACCGCGTCGGGCTGACCTCAAGGAGCAGGAGCGCCAATTCCTGCGGTGCGATGATCATGGCGTCATGGCCCGAGCGGAGTGTGCGTCGTTCCCAGCCCGGCCCGTACTGGGGGAGGGCTCGACGCATGATCCTGCGCATCAGCGCGACTGCCGCCCCACGGTCCGTGCACTCGATGAAGGTACGCGGGATCGCGGCGAGGGCTTCCGGGTGAGAAAGGTGCAAGGTCTGGAGGAAGGTCTTCAGCGGCTGGGGCGTCACTCTGGAGCGTACGAGACCCAGGTCCGGTTCCCGCGTGACATCGAAGAGCCCGCCCTTGCCGGGACGCCGTTCCCCCGGCGGGTTCACGCGCCAGCCATCGCCATGCCTTCTCGCCGCATAGCGGAGGAGCGCTCCGAGGTGTGCAGCACTGGCCATGGACTGCCCGTCGCGGGGGACGACTGCATCCAAGTAGACCAGACGAGCGATCCGGTCCGGGAGACTGTCGGCGACGCCGGTGATGACCATCCCCGAGTAGCTGTGGCCCACGAGGATCACCTGCCGCAGATCGTTCTCCTCGATGAGGTCCGTCACGTCCTGGATGTGGGTGTCGAGCCCGATCCCAGGAGCCAGGAGCGCCGCTCTTTCGCCCACTCCGGTGAGTGTGGGCGTGTAGGCGCGATGACCGGCGGCTTCCAGGAGGGGGACCAGCTTGTCCCAGCACCAGGCACCGTGCCACGCACCATGGACCAAGACGTAGTCAGCCATCACGCGTCAGTCCCTTCAGGCTCCGCTACACAGTCTGTGGCACCAGGCATGTGGGGTCCACCCCGTCAGCCTGTTCTGACATAATGTGCATTATCGGTCATCCGCTCGAGGGGCGGCCAGGGCCCATCAGACCACCGACGGGCCCCCACCTACCGCCGACAACAGTCAGGTCGCCTTCGCGCACGTCCAGCCGTATGGCATGGTTCCCGAGGCCAGGAAGTCCTTGACCACCTGGGCGTCGAAGTCCGACAGCGCCGTCGTGGTCACCGGATAGACGATGGGCTCCTCCTTGGCGTTGTGGCTCGCCAGCAGTGTCGTCAACGCCTCCAGGTTCTTGGAGACGTCAGTACTGGCCGAGTCGTCTGCGATCTCAGCATCCAGCGCATCCAACAGGCCCCAGATCTCCCCGTGTTCCCGCTCCATCACCATGATGGGCATCATGAGGCCGGCCTCGCGCAACTGTGGAAACATCATCGCCTCCTCGACGTAGATGTGGCGACGCAGCAGGTCCATCGAACGCCGGAACTCCTCGACGGATATCGATCCGCTGGCGAAGCGCTCGATGTCCTCGTCGATGAGCTGGTGCTCGGCTTCGAGGATCGGGACGATCGTCCGCTCAACCATTGATCAACCTCCGTGGATCGTGCATCCTGTACCTGACCTTCGACCTCGAGCGCACGGGTTCGAGTAGCAGCACCGCTCCACACAACACGCCAACCGTATGAACGTGTCTCAGGACATCCCTAAATTACACGGAGCAATTGTAAATATTCTAGGTGTCCACGTCTCCACGGACGTGGACGTGGCCCCACGGCGGGCCGCTGGAGCCCTACTACACCGCACTCCCCCGGATGTCGCCCAGGACGTCGAGATCATCCTTGCGTGGGGCTGAACGAGGCTCCCCTGCACCGGATGTACGGAGTCCATATGTACGGAGTCCATGCAGGAGGCACCCGCGAGGACTCCGGATACCAGCGCATCAACACGCGGCTCCGATGACAGTCAATGCCCATCACATCAGAGTGCGTCGATGGCCCTCACGAACGCGTCCAGGTCGTGCGGATTGCGCGAGGTGACCAAGGTCCAGCCGTTCGCATCGCTGGTCACCACCGGCTCGTCGTGCCAGGTGGCCCCGGCATTCACGGTGTCGGTGCGGATCGAGACGTACGAGGTCAGGTCCTTGCCGCGGGCCAGTCCGGTCTCGACGAGCACCCAGGGGGCATGACAGATCGCGGCGATCGGACGGCCGGCGTCGGCCTGGGCCTTCACAAGGCGGCAGATGTCCGCGTCCATCCGCCCCTTGTCAGCGTTCAACGCCCCACCGGGCAGGACGATGACGTCATAGTCGTCAGTGACGTCGGCGACCTTGGTGTCAGCCGGGACCCGGTCGGTGGGGTGCTTGTCGCTCTTCAGGGTCTGGACCGCTCCCCCGTTCGGGGTCGCGAGCGTCACTTGGTGTCCCAACTCCTTCAGTCTCTCCAATGGGACGATCAGCTCGTCACGCTCGGTGCCGTACTCCGTCGACAGGATGAGGATCTTCTTGGCCGTCATGTGTCGGGTCCCTTCACTCGGATGTGACCGTCATCCCGGCCTTCGGCTCGACCGGGCGTACGTCCACCGTAGGTCGCGGTGTCCGCGATCTTCAACGATCACACGTGGGCTGGTCGCCACCCACGGCACTGCCACGGACCTGGGACCCCGACACCTCCTGCCGATCGAGGTCCCAGATCGCGCCGCTCAGTTCTTGCCCTGCCCCTTGCCCTGCTCCGCATCGCGCCGCGGCCGCTGCAGGGTGAAGGTGTCCGAGACCTTGCACTCCCCGCCCACTCCGGTCACGGCGTAGTACGTCACCCGGATCGACGTCGTGCCACCGGGCTGGCCGGGGTCGACGTCGAACGCCGCGAAGCCATAGGCGTTCTCGGCATCACGCACGGCCGACCACGGGGCATCCTCCTGCACGTACACCGGCGGGCGCTTGCCGTTGGCCCCCGGAGCACCCACGCTCGTGATCACGCGGCAGGCCGGCGGGGTGAAGAACAGCTGGTTGCTCGGCACGCCGGTACCGCCGCTGCCGATGACCATGTGCACGGTGCCCTTGCTGGTGTCCACGACGTGGGTGTCCGTGCCGGCGGGGACAGGCGTCAGCGTCTGGTTCTGCTGGGCGCCACGCAGGGGGTGCGAGCGTTCGTAGTGGTGCTCGTGACCGCAGACGACGAGGTCGACACCGTACTCGTCGAAGAGCGGGACGAACTCCTGGCGGATACCGAGATCCGCTCCGTTGAACTTGTCCGCGGTGGAGATCACGACCTGGTGCATGGTCACGACGATCCAGTCGATCTCATTGTTGGCGCGGGTGGCCTTCAGCTCGGCCTCGAGCCACGCCTTCTGCGCCCCGTGGCTGTAGCCCCGGACGTACGAGTCGCCGCCGTCCTGGTAGCAGACGTCGTCGTTGTTGATCGAGATCACCCGCACCGAGCCGGCGGTGAACGCGTACCAGAGGCCACGGAACTCCTCGGCCTGGTCGGCGACCGGCGGCAGGTCGAAGTACGTCTGGTAGGCCAGGAAGCCGAAGCCGTTGCCCTTCTCGTTCTCGTGGTTGCCGGCGGACGGCATCCACGGGCGGTTGCGCGCGGAGCGCGTGTTGTTGTTCCAGAAGTCCCACCAGGTGCGGACCCTGTCCTGGGCCAGGTTCGCGTAACAGAGGTCGCCGTTGAAGAGGTGGAACAGCGGCTCGGCCCGCTCGACCCCCGCCACCGTATCGGCGGCGAAGGGCGAGCCCAGATTGTCATTGACGTACGGCGGATTGGGCAGCGTGACGCCGGCCGGCGGGGTGTAGCGCTTGCCGATGGTCGGCGTGGCCTGGTCACCGAAGCTGGTGAACCGGAACGCCTGACGACCCCGGGGCGCGGTCCGGAAGGTGCCGGACTGCGCCGTCGCGCCGTCATGAACGGCCAGGTAGACGTACTCCTGCGCGTCCTTGAGCGCGCCGACCCGCGCATGGTGCGCGTACACGGTCTTGCCCGACTTGGCGTCGCGGTAGCTGCGGGTGGCCGCGGCGACAGAGCCGTGGTAGCCGGAGTTCTCCGTGCCGACCAGCACGCGGGCGTTCGAGACGGGCTGCATCGTGTGCCACGACACCGTCATCTGGCTGGACGCGTCCAGGCCGAACTGGGTGTGGAGGCCCTCGACGGGCGGCGTGGTGACCGGATCAAGACCGGCGAGGTCGGATGCCGGGCCGGAGGACGGAGCAGCGAACGCGGCGGCGGCGCCGAACGGGGCGGACACCGCCGCGCCGACGAGGCCGGCGGCGGCAAGGAATCCGCGCCGACCGAGGCTGGCACGGAAGAGCGCACCATCCGTCTCGTTCGGAACGGGGCGGACGGCTTCCTGGGAGGAGGACGAGTTCATGGGCGCGATGCTCGCCGATCCGAGTGACCGCTCTCACACGGCTGGGTAACCGTTCGCGCCGTCCCCGGTGAACAATGCACCAACGCGCAGCAACGCCCTGCATGACATCGCCGAGCCCGCCCGTACAGCCGTGACACAGCGCGTCACTGAGAGATGGCTGAGGCGCCCTGGGCAAGCTCACTGGAATGCCGATCCATTGCTATGGACAGGATGGAGTCCAGGGTGAAGGGTTGTGACGCAGCTCACGTGGGCGTCTGACGTGTGAGCTGGCGGCCGCCAGGCACCTGGGGAGGCCTCGCCAGGTACCGGGCGGATGTCCACAGGCACAACGATGTGCCGCTCTCGGAAGGAGCATCAGATGCTCATCCACACCCACCGACGCGCCCGCGTACGGCTCGTGAGGCTGCTGGCGGTCCTGATCACGGCGACGCTCGTGGCCCTCGGCGCCGCGCCAGCCCAGGCCGCCACCGGCAGGACCTGGAATGTGATGGTCGGCCAGCAATCGACCGACGGGGCGATCCAAGGGATGGCCTTCGCCCCCAGGACATCTGGATCGACGTCGGTGACACCGTCCACTGGGTCGCCAATTCCATGGAGATCCACACCGTCAGCTTCGTCGACGCCACGCATCCCCTGGGACCGTTCGGTGCGCCCTACATGGTTGCTCCGACTCCGGAGACCACCATCACCGCGCCCGGTCAGTTCCGGAACTCCGGCATCATGTCGACCGACGCCGGGGGCATCACCTCGTATGACCTGCAGTTCACCGGGGTCACCGGGGACTACCACTACATCTGCTACGTGCACGGGCAGATGATGACGGGCATCGTCCACGTACGGTCGGCGGGCACCCCGTATCCCTACTCCCAGCAGCAGTACAACGCGCAGGCCAACCAGGCGAAGGCAGCCGCCCTGTCGGCCGGCTACCAGCTCCGTGCCAAGGCTCAGGCGACCTCCGACTCCCACCACGTCTACGTCGGGGCCGCGAACGACAAGGCTCTGGTGATGCGCTTCATCCGTCCGACCGTCCGTGTCCGCGCCCACGAGTCGGTGACCTTCGACATGGGGATGAACACGGGGCTTCCGGTCCCGCACACCGTCACCTTCGGGCAAGAGAAGATCGGGCCGAACGGACCTGACTTCGCCCCCTACGGCACGCCGACCGCCTACTCCGGCGGCGATCTGTCCTCCGGCATGATGCTCCCGCCGCCCTACAACACCTTCGCCCACGTCCCGTCCACCTTCACGGTCACCTTCACCAAGCCCGGGACGTACCACTACATCTGCATGTTCCACGACACCATGGGCATGGTCGGCGACGTCATCGTCGAGTGACCCATCCCACAACCGCGTGAATCACCGCGACCGGGTCGCCGCCACGGGTCCTCGCCCGTGGTCGGCGGCCCCGCCGCTGTGTGGTCCGATTCCGCGTCGTACGACCCACCGGCGCGCCTCGTCCAGCGCCACCATCACCACCGGCAGTACGCTCAGCGCTGCCCAGTCCCTCATCCTGAGCGGCGCGGTGCCGAAGACGCCCTGAAGCATCGGGACGTAGCTGAGGGCCGCCAGCAGGATGATCTCGACCCCGATCCCGACCATGATCCGCCGGTTGGAGAAGAAGCCGATCCGGCCCAACGAGTCGGCTCTCGTCCGGCAGCCGAGTACCGCCCCGATCTGTCCGAAGATGATCGCGCCCAGCGTCATCGTCGTGGCGCGCGCGTACAACTCCCCCGAACTGGCCAGCGGCACCGCCGGCCAGCCGTGCTCCACGTTCACCAGGACGTACGCCGCCATCGAGAACGCCGCCTCCAGCAGGCCGTACCACCCGAACGCCAGTGCCAGGATCCGCCGATCCATCAGCCGCTCGCTGCGGGGCCGGGGCGGACGCTCCATCACCCCCGGCTCCGGTTTCTCGGTCCCCAGGCCGAGGGCCGGCAGCAGATCGGTGCCCAGATCGATGGTCAGGATCTGCATCACGGTCAGGGGCAGCGGTACCAGCCCTCGCGACATCAGGAAGACCGCCGACGGGACAGCCTCCGCCACGTTGCTCGTCAGCACGTAGATCAGGAACTTCCTGATGTTGTCGTAGACGCCTCGCCCCTCGTCGATGGCCCGCACGATCGAGCCGAAATGGTCGTCGGTCAGGATGACATCCGCCGCCTCCTTGGACACGTCCGTGCCGGTCCGCCCCATCGCGATGCCGATGTCGGCCTTCTTGAGGGCGGGGGCATCGTTCACACCGTCGCCGGTGACCGCGACGATCTCCCCCATCGACTGCAGTGTGGCGACGACGCGGTACTTCTGTTCGGGCGCCACCCTGGCGAAGATCACCTCTCCCCGCAGGGCCTCGACCAGCTCGTCGTCGGGCATCAGTTCGAGGCGGGACCCGGAGATCACGCACAGCGTGTCCCCGCGCACGATGCCGATACTGCGTGCGATCGACTCGGCCGTCAGGCCGTAGTCGCCGGTGATCATGATGATCCGGATCCTGGCGCGGTGGCAGGTGGCGACCGCCTCGGCGATCCCTTCCCGGGGCGGGTCCTCCATCGCCACCAGGCCCAGGAAGGTCAGGTCCTGCTCGACCTCGTCGGCGCTCAGTACGGCGGGATCCTGGTCGCCGTCGAGCGTACGGACGGCGACGGCCAGCACCCGCAGCCCCAGTCGGGCGAGCCGGTCGTTCGCCGCGGTGATCTCCGCCCGGTCGTCGGCTGTCATCTCACGCCGCATCCCGTCGCGGACGAGCGAGGTGCACCGCGCCGGCAGCGACTGCGGGGCCCCTTTCACGTGGGCGACGTATCGGCCGTCCACCCGGTTGATCGTCGCCATCCGCTTGCGGCGCGAGTCGAACGGCACCTCACGGACCCGAGGATTGTCCCGATCGAGGTCGCGGAGGTCGAGTCCCGCTTTGGCTGCGGCCACGAGGAGACAGGCCTCCGTCGGGTCGCCGTGGACGGTCCATTCTGTCTGGTCGGTCTGCGGCGGGTACACCGCACTGTTGTTGCACAGGCCTGCCGAGGTGAGGAGCGCCCGCACCCCCGGATCGCCGGCGGCAGCGCCCCGGGGCCCGGACCCTGGGTCCCCGCTCCGACGGATCTCCCCCACGGGTGCGTACCCGCGTCCTTCGACCTCGTAGGTGACGCCGGGGAGCCAGAGACGGGTCACGGTCATCTGGTTCTGGGTCAGCGTGCCGGTCTTGTCGGAGCAGATCACGGTCGTGCAGCCGAGCGTTTCCACCGAGGACAGCTTCTTCACCAGAGCGTTCTGCTTCGCCATCCGCTGTACCGCCAAGGCGAGTGACAGGGTGACCGTCGGCAGCAGGCCCTCGGGGATGAACGCGACGACCATGGCGAGTCCGAAGATGAAGGCCTTGGCCCATGGTTCACCGACGAAGAGGACCGCCACCCCGACGAAGACCGCCCCCAGGCCCAGCGACAGCGCCGAGAGTTGGCGGGTCAGCCGCCCCAGCTCCTTCTGCAAGGGGCTGCGGTCGTCCTGCACCGCCTGGGTGAGGTCGGCGATCCGCCCGAACTCGGTGGCCATTCCCGTGGCGGTCACGACGGCGCGCCCATCGCCGTTCACGACGTTGGTGCCGGCGAAGACCATGTTGTGCAACTGGGGTGCGGGAAGGTCCGCATCCTCGGCCCACGAGGTCTTGTGCACCGCCCGGGACTCGCCGCTCAGGGTCGACTGGTCGATCTGCAGATCGTTGGCCACGATCACCCGGGCATCGGCGCCGATCCTGTCCCCCTCAGCGATAACGAGAAGATCACCGGGGACCAGATCCTGCGTCGGCACCTCGAGGATCTCGCCGTCGCGGACGACGCACGCGTGCGTCGACAGCATCTTCTTGAGCTCCTCGGTGGCTCGCTCGGCGCGGTATTCCTGCCAGAAGCCGAACACCCCGTTGATCACGTTGACCGCGAAGATCGCGACGCCGAGCTCGGCGATGCCGGCCACGAGCGCGACGAGTCCGGCCGCCCACAACAGCAGCGCCATCGAACTGGTGAACTCGGACAGGAAAGCCAGTGCCAGGGGACGTCGGGCCGGCTCGCGCAGGAGGTTCGGCCCGTGGGTGCTCAGCAGCTCGTCCGCCCGCGCGGCCGTGAGTCCCGTCTCCGCGGACCCCAAGGCATGCAGGGCCTCGTCCGCGGTGAGGCGGTGAACGCCATCAACCGTGGCCGTCCTGGATCGCGTCGCGTCCATCTCGCCACTCCCTGGGCGGAAGGCCCGGCGACCCGGCCCTCCGCCCTACCCGACCACTCTATCCCCGGGCGCCGCCAGGAGGCCGGTCGATGGCCGCGCCGACGATCTGGCGGCCGGGTCGGCCGAGCTCCGGAGGCGACCCCGGCTCTCCCCCATTCCTCCCTCGGCACGGCACCGGTGGACCCGGCAGGCGTCACCATGGAGACATGCAGTCCGATCCGTACGCCAATCGACCGTACGATCCTCGTCTCGGTCACGCGTCGAGCATGACCGATGGCGAGGAGCGTTCCGTCGCCGCCCTGGCCCACCTGTCCGCCATCATCGCCATGGTCCTGAGCGCCGGCTGGCTCAGCTTCGTGGGACCCCTGATCGTCTGGTTCCTCTACAAGGACCGCAGCCCGTACGTCCGCAACGCTGCCGCCGGTTCGTTCAACTTCAACGTCTGGGCCTGGGTGATGAGCGTCGTCGCCTGGATCATGGCGTTCACCGTCATCCTGCTGCCCTTCGCCGTGATTCTGTGGGTGATCGCCGGGTTCCTGACGCTCTGGTGCCACATCCGCGGCGCACTCAAGGCCACCCGCGGCGAGGTCTACCGCTACCCGGCCAGTATCGGCCTGCTCCAGTGATTCAGCAGCTCCCACGACACCACTCCCCTTCGACCTCGTCGGTACGGAAGACCGCCGGGCCACCCTCGGCCTAGGCTCGTCGCATGACTGATACGTCGCTCGAGGAGCTGCACGCGGTGGTGCACGGCCACGTGCAGGGCGTCGGGTTCCGGTTCTGGACCGAACGACAGGCGGCCCAGCTCGGGCTCGTCGGCTGGGTCGCCAATAGGTCGAACGGGACCGTCGAGATCCTCGCGCAGGGTACGCACGAGCAGGTGGTCGAGCTGCTGCGCAAGCTCAAGTCGCCGATGACCCCGGGCGCCGTCGAGTTCCTCGATCGTGAGATCCGCACCCCGACGCAGCGCTACCACAGCTTCGACATCAGCTACTGACAGCCCTCCGGACGCACACCCCACACCGACACGCGGCATTGTCCACACCCGGTCGGTCGTCGGGGAGATGCGACGATGAAGCGTGTGAGTCGTCGTGCGTGGTCCGTGTGGAGTGTCGGGGTTTTCGTGTACGGCATGGCTGTCCTGCAACGCTCCAGCTTCGGGGTCGCCGGGATCGAGGCGTCCCGGCACTTCGGGGTCGGGGCGGGCCTGGTCTCGATGTTCGTCGTGCTCCAGCTCGCGGTCTATGCAGCGGCCCAGGTGCCCGTCGGCCTCGCACTCGACCGGCTCGGGTCGCGCTCGGTGGTCACCGCCGGCGCGCTGGTGATGGCTGTCGGCCAGCTCCTGGTCGCCACCACCCATTCGATCACCGTCGCCATCATCGGCCGAGTCCTCGTCGGACTCGGCGACGCGATGACGTTCAACTCCGTGATCCGGCTGGTGCCCGCTTGGTTCCCCCCTCACGTCGTGCCCGTGGTCACGCAGCTCACCGGCCTGCTCGGACAACTGGGACAGATCCTCAGCGCGATCCCGTTCCGGGCCGCCCTCGCGAGCTATGGATGGCAGCCGGCCTTCCTCGCAGCCGCCGGTGCCTCACTGCTGGCGGCAACCCTGATGGGGACGTTCACCCGCAACGCCCCGCCTGGCCGGTGGCAGCCCGACACCTCCGGCTCCTTGGGCGCCATCGTCGCCAGCATCCGCGGGATCGGAGCCGAGCCAGCCACCTCCCTCGCGTTCTGGATCCACTTCACCGTCTGCTTCTCCACGATGATGTTCCCGCTGATGTGGGGCTATCCGTACATGACGGCCGGCCTCGGGTACCCCCCGCGCTCGCCAGCGGACTGCTGACCTTCTTCGCCGCCGTGGCCGTCCCGGCCGGCCCGGTCGTGGGGCGGCTGACCGCTCGCTACCCGCGGGACCGCAGCAGGTTGGCGCTCATCCTGGTCTGGATCCAGGTGGCCGCCTGGGCGGTGACCCTGCTGTGGCCCGCCACCCCGCCGGTCTGGCTGCTCGTCGTGCTCATCGTCGCGATCGCCATGGGCGGCCCGGGATCCAACATCGGCTTCGACTACATCCGTACGTCCCAGCCGCTCCAGCGCGTCGGGACCGGCACCGGCATGGTCATCATGGGGGGCTTCATCGCCTGCCTGGTGAGCATCCTTCTCGTCGGTCTGGCCTTGGACGCACTCACTGGCGGAGCCGGCTACGACCGCCGGTCCTTCACCCTGGCCCTGAGCACCCAGGCACCCATCTACCTCGTGGGGCTGGTCGGCATCTATCTGTCCCGGCGCCGGCTCCGGGCCCGGACCAGCAACTGAGCCTCCGATCGGACGGGCGCTCCGCCGAACTGTTCCGCCATGGGTGACGTTGTCGCCCGGCGGGCGGCCATGTTTCCCGCGTCGGCACGATAAGGCCCCTTCCCGCGAGCGTCCTTGAGATAGTGGGCGACGACCGAGCTGAACGGAGCAGTCCTGTGCCCACCCGATCCCCCGTGGAGACCCTGCGGTTCCTCGCCGCACCCACCGACGTTCTCTTCGACGGGGAGGACATCGTCAACGGGGGCAGGATCCTGGAGTGGATCGACAAGGCGGCGTACGCCGTGGCCGCCGGGTGGAGCGGCCACTACTGTGTCACCGCCTACGTCGGGCACGTCTCCTTCCGGCACGGGATCCCCTCAGGCCACCTCGTCGAGGTCGAGGCCCGGATCGTGTACACCGGCCGCACCTCGATGCACATCCACTGCACCGTACGTAACTCCGACCCCAAGACTCTGCACTGGACCGAAGCGACCAACTGCTTGGTCATCTTCGTCGCCACGGACGGACAGGGACATTCGGTGCCCGTCCACGAGTTCGACCCGATCACCGCGAAGGAGCGGGCGCACGCCAAGGGCGCGGTCGGCCGCGCCGGGATCCGCCGGGAGATCGAAGAACAGATGGCCGAGCAGGTGTACACCGATGCGGGCACCGCCCCGAAGGTCGTCACCCGGTTCCTGGCCCAGCCCACTGACGTCAATTGGGGCGGCAAGGTCCACGGTGGCACGGCCATGGAATGGATCGACCAGGCGGCCTGGCTGTGCGCGAGCCGCTGGTCGGGCATGACGCCCACCGTCGTCTACTCCGGCGGGGTCCGCTTCTACCGTCCGATCCACATCGGCCACGTGGTCGAGCTCGAGGCCCGGCTGCTGCGGACGAACCGCAAGACGATGGACATCTCGGTGCACGTACGCTCCGGCGACCCACGCAGCGACCAGCGCGATCTGACCACGCACTGCGCCATCACCTACGGTGTCCGCGGCTCCGACGGCCGCCTCGTCGACATCCCGCAGTGGCAGCCGGTCTCGGACGAGGACCGGGCCCTCGCCGAGCACGCCCACCAACTGCGCAAGATCCGCGGCCGGCGGGTCCCTGGTCTGGCCACCGGCTAGCTGTATTGACCCGCCAGGTTGGGTACGCGGTCGGCTGGTGAGGCGCCTTTGAGTGCGGTGTGGCCGCGGTCGTGATTGTAGGCGTGGAGGAAGGCGGGGAACGCGGCGACACGTTCGGACTCGCTGGTGTAGGGGCGGGCGTAGGCCCATTCCTCTTGGAGGGTCCGGTTGAACCGTTCGACCTTGCCGTTGGTCTTAGGCGTGTAGGGACGGGTCTTCTTGTGGACGATCCCGTTGTCGGCCAGCAGTTGGGCGAACAGGTGTGAGCGGTAGCAGGACCCGTTGTCGGTCATTACCCGGGCGGTGGTGATCCCGATCGCGGCGAAGTGGTCAAGTGCCCGGGCCATGAACGCGGTCGCGGTCTGTTTCGTCTCGTCGGTCAAGATCTCGGAGTAGGCGTACCGGGAGTAGTCATCGACCGCGTGGTGGAGGTAGGCGTAGCCGAGGTTCGGGCGTCCGGGGGCCTTTCGTTTCCTGTTGGGGTCACGGTGGGCGCCGGAGTTCCGCACGCCTTGCGCGCGGCCCACGGCACGGTGGCCGCCGCCGTCGGGGATCCGGCCGAGTTTCTTGATGTCGACGTGGATGAGGTCGCCGGGCGCGTCGCGCTCGTAGCGCACGACCTGGCGGCGACGGGCGCGCACGGGCGCTCCGGTGGCCGGGTCGGTCCAGCGCAGCAACAGGCAGCCGTAGCGGGTCAGGATCCGCTGGACCGTGGCCGGGTTCATGCCCAGGTGGTAGGCGATCCGGGCTGGGCCCCACCGGTGGGTGACGCGGAGCCCGACCACGCGTCGTTCGCGTCGTTGGCTGGTCTGGTGCGGACACGATCGGGGACGACTGGACCGGTCGACCATGCCGGCGGGTCCGGACGCCCGGTACCGGTCGGCCCACCGTTTCGCCGTGGTGACCGAGACCGAGAACCGCTCAGCGGCACGGCGCAACGGCCAGCCGTCCTCGACGACACAGCGAGCGAGTAACAGCCGCCCTCGCGGGGTCAGCAAAGCGTTAGCGTGGGACATGAAGGCCTCCGGGACGAGCGAGTGGGTGCGTGGTTGCTCCACACCTCACCCGGAGGCCTTCCCCATGTCACGCCGACAGGCCGAAGCCGTACCTAACGTCCCGGGTCAATACAGCTAGCTAGCCGACCCCGGCCTGGGGTGCCCGTCGGCGCGGCGGCGCGCCCATGTCACCCTCAACGGACCGTCGTGTCCCCCGATGGCTAGGCTGACGCCAGTGCGGCAGGCAGGCAACAGGAGGGGGATGACGATGTCCTCGGCAGTGCTCATTCCGATGGCGCAGCTCATGCAGGAGATGGCCGACGGCACCATCAAGCAGGTCAACCCGTTCAGCGGCACCGAGGTGTGGACCGTCCCCGGTCGTGGGCATCGCCCCCTCGGGATCAGCTACCCCGATCCACAGCCTCTCCGTACCGAGGACGAGGGTCGTTGGTGTGCCTTCTGTGAGAACCGCTACCTGGAGACCCCGCCGGAGAAGTCACGGGTGATCCGGGAGGGTGAGCGCTGGCTCCGTCTCGACGGGCTGGGCGCCGACCACATCCACGACTCGATCGCCGAGTTCCGCCGGATCCCCAATCTGTTCGAGATCGTCTCCTACGACTACTGGCACCAGAACTACGGCTACGCCATGCCCCCCGACGCGCAGCGCCGGATGGACGACTACCTCGCCACCACCATCGGGCGCGACCACGTGCTGCGGATCCTCCAGGCGAAGCTGCGGGCCGCCGGGCACACCAACAGCGAGTGGGCGGCCCTCACCGAGGAGGAGCGGCGGTCCCAGGCGGCCGGCTTCTTCGGTGGCGGCCACGACGTGATCGTGGCCCGGCGTCACTTCGTCGAGGGGGCCTACGACGACTCGATGCTGGCCTCCTCGGGCACGCTCAGCCCGGAGGAGCACTACCAGTACATGGCCTTCAGCGTGGACGCGATGAAGCAGCTCTACAAGGCCAACCGTTACGTCCGCTACGTGGCGGCCTTCCAGAATTGGCTGAAGCCCGCCGGCGCATCCTTCGACCATCTGCACAAACAGCTGGTGGCCATCGACGAACGCGGCGTCAACAATGAGCTGGAGATCGAGAGGATCAGGGCCAACCCGAACCTCTACAACGAGGCTGCCGTGAATTACGCCGGGTATCACAACCTGGTGATCGCCGAGAACGAGCATGCTGTCGCCTTCGCCGGTTTCGGGCACCGCTACCCGACGCTCGAGGTGTACTCCAAGAGCGCGGCGGCGGTCCCGTGGAAGGCGACCGACGAGGAGGTCCGCGCGATGTCGGACCTGCTGCATGCCTGCCACGCCGCCACCGGCGCCGACGTGCCCACCAATGAGGAGTGGTACCACCGTCCGATCGACGTGCTGGAGCCGATGCCGTGGCGGATCATGCTGAAGTGGCGGGTGTCCAACCTGGCGGGCTTCGAGGGCGGCACCAAGATCTATCTCAACACGCTGTCGCCGGTCACCGTACGTGACCGCGTGGTCCCCAAGCTCTACGAACTGCGCGACCGTGGCCGGATCGCGAACATGCGGATCGCCACCGAGGCACTCTGCGAGCCCAACTCCCTGCGCTACATCGAGCAGACCAGGCACTGAGGCCCGGCAGCCGGACGTGCGACGGGCGGCGGGGCCGACACCGCCACCCGGCGCTGGTCTTTCCTGGTCAGTTCAGTGGACCCGGTCCTTGAGGAACGCGACGGCGCGTTCCCAGGCGAGCTTCGCCTGCTCCGGGTCGTAGTTGCCGGCGAGGTTCTCGTCGTTGTGGAAGGCGTGCCCGGCCGGATAGTAGAAGTACTCCACGTCGACGCCCGCCTCGTCGCGGATCTGCTGCTCCTGCCGGCGTGCGTCGGCCACCGGGAACATCGTGTCCTTCTCCGCGTAGTGACCCTGCACCGCAGCCGTCAGGCCGGTGAACGAGCCGGGCACGGCTTGGCCGACGCCATAGAACGGCACCGCGGCGCTGACCTTGTCGCCCTGCTGGACGGCCATCGCCAGGACGAAACCGCCGCCCATGCAGAAGCCGATCACTCCGACGGTGTCGCTGGTGACGAAGTCCTGGCCCAGCAGGTAGTCGACCGCACCGCCGAGCAGGCGCGCCCCCTCCTCCGCGGGAAGATCGGCCATCATCTGCCCCGCCTCGGCGGAATCGTGCGTCACCCACCCACCGAAGAGATCCGGTGCCAGCGCCACGAATCCCTCGGCCGCCAGCCGGTCGCAGATGTCACGGATGTGGTCAGCGATGCCCCACCACTCCTGGACCACGATCACGCCGGGTCCTTCCCCGGTCGAGGGGCGGGCCAGATAGCCGTGTGCCTCCCCCTCGGTGCTCGGGAAGCTCACGTTCTGGTGCGGGGTCCTGAAGGCCATGGGTCCTCCTGCGCTGGCTTGATGGCTCGGTCGTACGGCCCTGAGAGCAGGGCGTGGTCAGTCTAGGAACCGAGGCGGCTCACTGGAAGGGCGTCGGGTCCCCCGCCCCCACGCGGTCGACACTGACCTCGTCCCCGGTGAAGTTGACCACTGTGGTCGGCTCCACGCCGCAGTCGCCGGAGTCGATCACGGCGTCGACCTGGTGGTCGAGCTCCTCCTTGATCTGCCAGCCGTCGGTGAGCGGATCGACGAAGCCGGGCAGCAGCAACGTGCTGGACATCAGCGGCTCGCCGAGGGCGTCGAGCAGCGCCAGCGCGGTGATGTGGTGCGGGACCCGGACACCCACGGTCCGCTTCTTCGGGTGCACCATCGCCTTCGGCACCTCACGGGTGGCCGGCAGGATGAACGTGTACGGGCCCGGGGTGGCGGCCTTGACGGCCCGGAAGACCGCATTGTCCATCTGGACGTACTGACCGAGCTGGGCGAAATTCGAACACACCAGGGTGAAGTGGTGCTTGTCGTCGAGCTTGCGGATCTGCCGGATCCGGTCGAGACCGTCTTTGTTCCCCAGCAGGCATCCGAGGGCGTAGCAGGAGTCGGTCGGGTAGGCGACCAGTCCCCCGCCGCGCAGGATGTCGACCGCCTGCTGGATGGACCGCGACTGCGGGTTGACCGGATGGACGTCGAAATACTTCGCCATGACCGGACAGCCTACCGCCGGGCCCCTCGGGAGGGCAGGAGGCGCACTAGTCTGCAGGGGTGACGTACGAGATCCTCACCGTTCCCCTGGCCGAGCTGCGCACCCGCACATCGATGAAGTGGCGCCGCTACCCGGAGGACGTGCTGCCGCTGTGGGTGGCCGAGATGGACTGTCACATCGCACCACCGGTGGCCGCCGCCCTCCACGCCGCCATCGACCGCGGGGACACCGGCTACCCGGCCGGCCCGGTCTATGAGGAGGCGGTGGCACGCTTCGCGCTGGACCGTTGGGGCCTGTCGCTGGACCCCGCCCTGATGGGCCTGATGCCCGACGTCATGGGGGCATCCGCAACGCCATCCTCGTCACCACGCACCCCGGCGACCACGTGGTGGTCAATCCGCCGGTCTACCCCCCGTTCTTCGCCGCCGTCACCGGGACCGGCCGCGCGCTGCTCGAGGTCCCGATGGCGCCGAACGGGCATCTGGACCTGCCCGCCCTGGAGGCCGCCTTCTCCGGCCGAATGGGCGTACGCCCGACCGCGTATCTGCTCTCCAGCCCGCACAACCCGACGGGGCGCGCGCACACGGCCGAGGAACTGAGCACCGTGGCGCATCTCGCCCACGAGCACCACATCCGGGTCATCGTGGACGCGATCCACGCCCCGCTGACCGACCCGGGCGTGCCGTACGTGCCGTACCTGTCCCGATCGGGGGCTGAGGATGCCCTGGTGCTGTTCAGCGCGTCGAAGGCCTGGAACCTCGCCGGGCTCAAGGCCGCGGTGATGGTCGCCGGCCCGGCTGCGGCGAAGGACCTGGCGGCCGTCCCGTACGACGCGGCCCGCGGCGCAGCGAGCCACCTGGCGGTGCTCAGCCACACCGTGGCCCTCGACGAGGGCCGGTCCTGGCTCGAGCAACTGCGCTCCGAGATCGCCGCCAACCGGGGCCTGCTCGATCGACTGCTCGCCGAGCACCTCCCGAACGTCACCCAACTGCCTGCCGATGCGACCTACCTGGCTTGGCTGGACTGCTCCGCGCTGGGACTGGACGATCCGCAGCAGCACTTCCTGGACACCGCGCGGATCGCACTCAACCCGGGCCCCGCCTTCGGCTCCGTCGGCCGTGGGCACGTACGCCTCAACCTGGCGACGTCCCCGCAGATCCTCACCGAAGCGATCACCCGGATGGCGGCCTCGCTCCGCTGAACCGCCCACTCACCCGGCTGACCGGGTTGGGGGTGCGCTCACGGGACCCGGACCAGGTCGGCCGTGGCCGATGCGTGGGCCCGTACGCTGCCGATGCCGATCACCGAGAGGAAGACGGTGGGGGCCTCCGCACTGGTCTCGACCCGGACGCGCAGACCGGGCAGGACGGTGACACTGCCTCTGACCTCCGGGTCCGACGCCAGCACGGCGCGGGCCGCCGAGCCCGCGGCTCGCGGATCCGGTGACCCTTCGAGCGCCGATGCCGCGGCGGCATCGGTGGCGGCCCGCGCGGCCTGCTCGGCCACGGCCGTTGCCCGCCGGGAGGCGGCGACCTGACGTCCCCCATCGACGACGAGACCGGCCATCAGCCCCAACGCGGTCGTGACCACCAGCACCATGGCCGACAGTGCGTGCCCCCGCTGGTCCCGGGGCCGGCGCGCCGCCCCGGCCGGTGCCGGCAGCGTGGTCGTCGTGTCGGGCCCTGCGGGCGTGGTCGGCGTGTTCCTGGTCATCGGGCTCCCCCTCGTGTCTCCCGTGACGGCCATGGGCATGATGGCACGGCGCCGGGCCGCCCGGAGGGTGGCAGGCGAGCCCGCGGATGCACCCCGCCGCCGAGCGGCGAAGGGAGGCCACTTAGGCTGGTGCCGTCCTCCTTCACGAACGAAAGGTATCCACATGCCGGGCAAGGTAGCTCTGTTGACGGCCGGCGGCTTCGCCCCGTGCCTGTCCTCCGCCATCGGCGGTCTCATCCAGCGCTACACGGAGATCGCCCCTGAGCGCGAGATCATCGCGTACAAGCACGGTTACCAGGGTCTCCTGCAGGGTGATTACCTCACCATCACCCAGAACGTCCGCGAGAGCGCCGGCCTGCTGCACACCTTCGGCGGTTCCCCGATCGGCAACTCCCGGGTGAAGCTGACCAATGAGAAGGACCTGCTCCAGCGCGGACTGATCCAGCCGGGTCAGAACGCCCTCCAGGTCGCGGCCGACCGGCTGGTCGCCGACGGGGTCGAGATCCTGCACACCATCGGTGGCGACGACACCAACACCACCGCCGCCGATCTCGCCGCCTACCTCCACGAGCACGACTACGAGCTGACGGTCGTCGGGCTGCCCAAGACCATCGACAACGACGTGATCCCGATCCGCCAGTCCCTGGGAGCCCAGACCGCCGCCGAGATGGGCGCCCGGTTCGCGCAGAACATCGTCGCCGAACACAACTCCGTCGGGCGCGAGCTGATCGTGCACGAGGTGATGGGGCGCCACTGTGGGTGGCTCACCGCCGCCACCGCACGCGAGTACCGCAACTGGCTGGACACTCGGGCCTGGCTGCCGGAGATCGGCCTGAGCCGGGACGCCTGGGAGATCCACGCCGTCTACGTCCCCGAGGACGAATTCAGCATCGAGGACGAGGCCGTCCGCCTCAAGGAGATCATGGACCGGGTCGGCAACGTGACCATCTTCCTGTCGGAGGGTGCGGGCGTCGAGGCGATCGTCAAGGAGTTGGAGGACCGCGGCGCCGACGTGCCGCGTGACGCCTTCGGTCACGTCAAGATCGACAAGATCAACCCGGGCAACTGGTTCGCCAGCCAGTTCGCCGAGCTGATCGGCGCCGAGAAGGTCCTGGTCCAGAAGTCCGGCTACTACTCGCGGTCGGCGGCCCCGGTCGAGTACGACGTCGACCTCATCTCCTCGATGTGCGACCTCGCCGTGGAGTCGGCGATCGCACACGTCCCCGGCGTCATCGGCCACGACGAGGAGAAGGGCGACGAACTGCGCGCCATCGAGTTCGAGCGAATCAAGGGTGGCAAGCCCTTCGACGTGACCACCGAGTGGTTCACCGAGATGCTGCGCCAGATCGGCCAGCCGATGCCGAAGTCGACCAAGCCGCTCGAGGACTGAGCCGGGCCACCGGGCACCAACTCGCCTCGTGGGGCGGTCGCTTCGGCGGCCGCCCCACGCCGCGTTCGAGGCGCCCTCAGCGGCGCCGCGACATCCGCCGCGTCCCTGCCGTCAAGAGGGCTCCGAGCCCCATCCCGGCTGCGGCGCCGGTGACCCATCCGGTCCGCAGGGCAGCCCGCGCCGCCCGAACGGCTGTGCTCCGACCGACAACGGGCGTGCCCGGCGGGGAGGCCATCGCCTCCTGATAGCGGCTCCCGGAGGCAGACTGCGAGGCCGAGGGCTGCGCCACTGCCGGAGTAGGCTGCGCCCCTGCCGGAGTGGGCTGCGTGGGTGCCGACGTGGGCTCCGTCGGTGCCTGGCTGGGCGCCTGCGTCGCATCCGACCGGTCGCTCGAGTCGTCGTCCGGCGGGAGGATGCCCAGGGGCGCGTCGATGTCCTGGACCTTGAGCGGATTGGCCTGTTGCACGGCGGTGGCCATCCAGGCTGCGACGTAGAGGATCAGCCGGGCGAAGAGGTTGAAGAAGAGCATCAGGACGATGACCGGGCCGAAGAGCGCCGCCGCCGGGTTGCCGGTGAAGGCGCCGACCAGGAAGCTTGCCAGATACTCCAGCAGGGTGAGGCCGACCGTCCCGATCACGGCCGCCCACGCCGTCACCCGGAAGGGGAAGCGCTTCTCCGGGAAGACGGTCAGGATGTAGACGAACAACAGCCAGCCCGCCGCGATGGAGGCCACAGGTCCGATGATCCGCACAGCCACGCCGGCACCGGGGACCGCCTCCAGGTGGAGGACGCCGAGCACCCATCCCGTGAGCACGGTGGAAGCGTTCGCCAAGGCCAACGTGACCGGGATGAGGACGATCAGCCCCAGCAAGAGGGCGATGTTGATCAGGGTCTCCAGGACGATGTTGCGACGGGACTCCCCCAGGTCGAACTCCGCCCGGGTCTGGGCGCGGATGGCGCTCTTGAGGTTGCCGGCCCACCCGGCCGCGGAGTAGAGCCCGGAGAGCAGGCCGACCACGCCGATGGCACCCCAGTTATTGAGGAACCGGGCGACGACGGCCGAGATCTGCTGTTGCAAGGCGGTGCCCATGCCCGCGAGTCGTCGCGCTACCTCGGCATCCACGACCTGCAGGAGCTCGGGGCGTACGACAGTCAAGGTGAACCCGATCCCCGAGAAGGCGACCATCAGCAGGGGGATCAGGGCCAGCACCGAGAAGTAGGTGATCGCGCCGGCGAACTGGGTGCCGAGTCTCGTGCCGAAGCGGTCCTGCATGCGCAGGACGTGGGCGATCCAGGGCGTACGTTTCGCCCTGGCGAGGAGGTCCTTCAACTTCTTCATCGCTGCTCCTTCGGGAGGAAGCGGCGCGGGTGGATCGGCTCAGCTGGCCTGCCGACGCCGGCGCCGCACCGCCAGTTCGTCGCCCGCGACGGCGGGGCTGCTTTCCCCAGCGTTGCGTTCGGCGGGCAGTTCGGACAGTGAACCCTCCACGTCGCGCCAGACGGATCCGATGGCGATGCCGAACATCCCCTGGCCGCCCTTGAGGAGGTCGATCACCTCGTCGTCACGCGTGCACTCGTAGACGGACGCGCCGTCGCTGATCAGGGTAACCTCGGTCAGGTCCTCCACGCCGCGGTCCCGCAGGTACTCCACGGCCGTGCGGATCTGCTGCAGGGAGACGCCGGCGCTGAGCAGGCGCTTGATCACCTTCAGCATCAGGATGTCGCGGAAGCTGTAGAGCCGGGCACTCCCGGAACCATTGGCGTCGCGTACCCCGGGGATGACGAGCCCGATCCGAGCCCAGTAGTCGAGCTGGCGATAGGTGATGTCGGCGGCCTTGGCTGCCACCGGGCCGCGGAATCCCACGTCCTCGGGGACCGGGGCGAAGTCACCGTCGAAGAGCGTGCCCTGTGCCACCGAGGGCTCGCCGGAGGGTGTCGGGGTGCTCGTCGTGCTGCTCATGATCTCCGCCTTCCGACGACCTGCTCGCTGTCTGCTGACGACGTCGACACTAGCTATCTCGGCCCTCTTGGGCCGGTGGCCACGGACGACACGCCCATGCCGCACCTCAAGCTGAGGGAGGGGTTGAGGGTTCAGGTCAGACTCTACGCCGGCCCGTCATCGTCGGCATCCTCCCCGCCGTCGGCATCTCCCCCGTCGGGGGGCTGCTGGCCCTCGTCGCCTTCTTCACCTTCGTCGCTGAAGTCGTCGGCACTCACGTGGTCGAGGAATTCGCGGAACTTCTCGACCTCCTCCTCGGCTTCCTCCTCCTCCTCGAAGCCCGCGGCCTCGAGCACGTCTTCGGCGCAGTAGACGGGCGCCTGGCAGCGCAGTGCCAGGGCGATGGCGTCGGAGGGACGGGCGCTGATCTCGACACCGTCCACCAGCAGCACGGCGTAGAAGGTCCCGCCCTCGAGTTCGGTGATGTGCACTTCCTTGAGGGTGTGCCCCAGGCCGGCGAGAGTGTCGACCATCAGGTCGTGGGTCAGCGGGCGCGGCGGACGCAGCCCTTCGAGGGCCTCCGCAATGGCGTTGGCCTCGTTCCAGCCGATCCAGATGGGGATCATCCGGTGCCCGCCCACCTCGCGCAGCAACACGATGGGCTCGTTGTTGGGCATCTGGGCCCGAACACCGACGACGTCCATCTCACGCATGCCCCCACACTACCCGGGGCGGCCCGTTGCGCCAGCCCCTCCGAGTGGACCCATCGGCCCGCTCCGCAGGGATTCAGCCGAGTTCGCGCTGGACCCCCGAGCGCACCATCGCCAGGTGGGTGACGTTGATCAACCGGGTCAGTTCCTCGATGGTCTGGCGCGAGCTGCCCCGACGGGTGTGCGCGGCGGTCGCCTGGTTGATCAGGCCGACCTCCTTGTCGGCGGCGATCTTGATCTGGCGCAGGTGCCGAGGATCGATCCCGTAGCTGGCGAGCTGCTTCGCGGCGACTGCGACCGCGAAGGCGTCCTGGTCGTAGTAGTGCGTCCCCCGACGTGGCGTGATGACCAACAGCCTCTCCAGCTCGGCGAGGATCGGCTCGGCGAGGCCGGACTTCTCGATCAACTCGGCCCGGCTGAGCCGGACAGGCCGGCGCCGGCGCTCCTCCTGCGGGGAACGTGGTGGATCACCGGCGGGCGGCGGATCGACAGGCCTGACGCGGCGCGGGGGCCCGGCGACCGGCTCTGGCGGCGGATCGGGCACGGCCGGGCTGGGCGTGTCGATCCGCGGCGGGGTGAGGCCACGATCGATCTGATCCAGATGCTCGCGGATGATCTTCAGCGGAAGGTAATGCGTCCGCTGCATGGTCAGGATGTAGTGCAGGCGCTTGACATCCCCCTCCGTGTACTTGCGGTACCCGGAGGGAGCTCGCTCGGGGCTCAGCAGTCCTTCGGTCTCCAGGTAACGAATCTTGGAGATCGACAGATCGGGGAACTCGGGCGTGAGTTCCTTGACCACCCACCCGATCGAGTGTCGGGCCTCGGCCATCAGCGGGAGCCGCGTCCGCCGGTGAAGTAGATCATCCGGAACTTGCCGATCTGCACCTCGTCGCCGTCCTTGAGCACGACGTCACGGTCGACCAGGGTCCGGTTGACGTACGTCCCGTTCAGGCTGCCGACGTCGCGAAGGAGGATGCCCTCGGGGCGGCGCAGGAAGGTCACATGGTGGCGGGACACGGTGATGTCGTCGAGGAAGATGTCCGAGCGGGGATGGCGTCCCGCGGTGATCTCGTCACGGTCGAGCAGGAAACGCGCGCCGGCGTTGGGGCCGCGCCGGACCACGAGCAGCGACGAGCCGGAGGGCAGCGCGGTGACGGCCGCTTTCTCCTCCGAGTTCAGCTCGTCGACGTCGTTGTCATCGCTGAAGGCGGGAATGACCTTGGTGGTATCGGTCAGCGCGACCAAGGGCTCGCCGCACTGGGAGCAGAACTTGCTGCCTTCGGTGTTCTCGTAGCCGCAGGATGGGCACAACATGTCAGTCAATTCCTTGCTCTCGGGGGGTGAGCTTTCAGGACTCGATCAGGTCGCCGTAGGCGTCGGCGTCCAAGAGGTCGTCCAGGCCGTCGTCGTCGCTCAGTTCGACCTCGAACAGCCAGCCATCGCCGTACGGGTCATCGTTCACCAGCTCGGTGTTCGCATCGAGGTCGGGGTTGACGTGAGTCACCACGCCGGAGACGGGGCTGAGGATGTCACCGGCGCTCTTGACCGACTCGACCTCCCCGATCACGTCGCCGACCGTCACCTCGTCCCCCGCCGTGGGTAGCTCGATCGACACGACTTCACGCAGCTGGTCGGCGGCGTACTCGCTGAAACCGATCCGGACGGACCGGCCGTTACCCGACCTGACCCAGAGGTGTTCCTGGCTGTACTTGAGGTCCTCGGGGAGCTCCATCCATCCTCCTGCGTCTGGGATGACCAATCGTCGCTGAACACTGAACCTTAGCCTAACGCCGAGGGATCGGCCGCGCTCATGCGGTGATGAGGCGCCTGACACGCGGCGCTGGGTGGGCTCAGCCGCCCGATCCGGTCCCCGCGGAGGCGCTCGGATCGGCACGGGCGAAGCGAGGGGCCTCGGTCGAGTGCAGGGAGGTGACGGTGAGGTGGTCGGACTTGGTGATGGTCACCTGCCCGCCCACCCGCGGGTCCGTGATCTGACTGACCAGTCCGCCGCGGAACCGTGCCGCCTCCTCCAGAGCGTGCGGGTCGCCGATCACGTCGAGGGTGATGGGCGTCGACACCGCTTGGCCGTCGACCACGATGCCCGAGGAACCGCTGGCGACCCAGGTGCTGGCCACCACACGGATCCTGCCGTTGATCTGCATGACCTCGCCCCCGGCGTCACGCATCTCCTCGAGCGCGTCGAGGATCATGCCGGCCTTCACCTTCCCCTGCGGATCGGTGATGGTGATGGTGATCCCGGTCCCCTGGGCGGGAATGGTCCCGGCGAGGATGCCGAGCGCGGTCAGCCGCTCCTCGGCCTGCGCGCGAGCCAGCGCCTCGTTGTTCTTCCCCGACTCCAGCTGGCTACGCGCCGTCTGCAGGGATTCCAGCTCGCTCTGCAAGCGTTGGGACTCCTGGTTGAGCCCGTCGAGCATGCCGACCAGGTCGGATTGACGCAGTGAGCTGTAGGAGTCGACCGCACTGCGGGCGCGGACCTGGGTGACGAGCCCGAACGCCACGACCGCGAGCACGAGTGCGACGACGACCTGGCTCCGCTCCGGACGCAACCAGTCGCGGAAGGTACGGCGGCTGCCCTTCGGTCCGGCCGCAGGCGGTACCGGCTCGGGCTCGGACTGCTCTGGCTCGGGCTCTGGCTCGGGCTCTTCGGAGTCGGACGCCCTGGAGCGGTGATCGTCGTCCGCGGACCAGTCCTCGGCCGCGACCTCGGGCACCTCGCCCACGACGGCGTCCTCCGCGCCGATCTGCTCCCCGACCGGCTCCTCGGAACCGAGCTCCGCAGGGACGTCGTCCTCCGGTGCGCTGACGGGCTCCGGCTCGCTGTGCCCTGCCGCGGGAGCATCGTCGGGCCGCGTCGCCTCGGCCGCAGGGACGTCGGATGCCTCAGCCGCGGGCTGGGCGGGCGTACGCTCCCCCGGCTCCCGCGACTGAGTGCCCTCGACGGCCGCAGCATCGCCGGGGACATCCACGCTCTCCACAGCCGGGGTGTCGGCGTCGTCGTTCGCCGGCTGCACCGTCTCGGCGGCCGCCGGCTCGTCCTCCGGACGCGGCTCCTCGTCGCGGCGGCGCAGCTCTTCGTCAGGCATGGAAGATCGACCGCCTGATCGAGGCGACGTTGGTGAAGATACGGATGCTGAGCACGACCACCACGCCGGTCGAGAGCTGCGACCCGACACCGATCTGATCGCCGACCCAGACGATCATCGCGGCGATCAGGACGTTGGAGAAGAACGAGACGACGAAGACCCGGTCGCTGAAACGACCCTCGAGCCAGGCCCGGAACGCCCCGAACATCGCGTCCATCGCCGCGATGATGGCGATCGGCAGGTACGGCTGGAGGGCCGTGGGAACGTCGGGCTGGAAGAAGATCCCGAGGACGATACCGGCGATGAGCCCGATGATGGGGATCACGAGGTGCCTCCCTTCGCGTGGCGGAGCGTGACCCTGGTGGCTGCGGGTAGCGACACGCTCTTCGGCCGGGTGACCGTCACCCGGATCCCGATGTTCTTCTCCAGGTAGTTCCACCAGACGCCGCCGTCGGTGCTGATGAACTTCTGCTGGAGGGTGTTGGGGTCACCGATCACCTCGATGGTGTACGGCCTGGTCAAGGAACGATAGTCGACGGTGATGGCGTCACCGGCACCCCGGATGGCGGTGAGCGTGGTGAGGCGATGGCCGTTGACGGCGATCCCCTCGGCCCCCGCCTGCCACAGCCCGTTGGTCAGCTGCTGCAGGTCGGTGTCGATCACCCGAGCGTCGGCGGCACCGGACGGCGAGTCGTCGACCACGAAGACGATCCCGGCGCCGGTCACGGCGGTCGCCCCCGTCGGCACCGACAGCTGGTCCAGCTGGGCGGCGATCCTGGCGTTGCCGGCGTTGCTCGCGAGGCCTTGTTGCTGCAGGGCGTTCACCTCGGACTGGGTGGTGGCGATCTGCTTGCGCAGGGAGTCCTGCTGCGCCTGGGCGGCCTGGACGGCGGCGATCGTCGCCGCCCGGTCCTTGGCGACCTGTGGAGCGGCGCGCGTGGTCATCACGGCCGACATGGCGAAGAGCATGGTCGCCACCACGAACACGGGCAACTGGGCCCACCGATGCCCGTACCCACCCTGCACCCAGGCCCGCTCCCTGGTGTAGTCCGGGTCGACGGCGGTCGCCTGGATCTCGCGCAGCAGGTCCATGCTGTCGAGGCGCGGCCGGACCGACGCCTGGCCCCCCGCTCCCCGTTCACACCGACAGCCTAGGCGATGCCGTCGAGGAACCCGGGAGTCGATGCCGCCGGACCTGGGTGACGGCCGCCGCGGACAGCAGTCCGACGAGGCCGACACCGGTGCCGATCCCCTGCAGGAGCGCACCGAAGCGTACGGCCGGGGTCAGCGTCGTCGAGAGCGGGACATCGACCACCATCGCCTCCGGGGTGTACCACGGCACCCGTGCCAGCACCCGCCCGTCCGGCGCAAAGGCGGCGGTGTGACCGACGGTGGAGACCTGCACCAACGCGCGACCGGTCTCGACTGCGCGCAGCCGGGCGAAGGCAAGCTGCTGGTCGAGTTCGTCGGTGCGGCCGAAATCGGCGTTGTTCGTCGGCGAGAGCAGCCATTGGGCGCCGTCGTGGACCGATTCGCGGGCCAGTGCGTCGTCGATGATGTCGTAGCAGATGGCCAGTCCCACCCCGGTGGTGCGGCCGTCACGGGTCGTCACCGACAGCACGGGATCCCCGGTCCCAGGGACCACGTCGCGACCGATCAGCCCGATCAGGGCCGGGGCGATCTTCGCGTACGTGTCGCGGTCGGGGACGTACTCCCCGAAGGGCACCGGATTCCGCTTGTCGTAGATCTCGCGCTGTCCCCCGGTCATCGGCCAGACGTATTCGGACTGGTAGGTCTTGCCGCCCCGCTCCGTCGACGATCCGAGCAGCAGCGGCGCCCCGAGCGCCGCCGACAGGTTGTCGAAGCGGCTCTGCAGTTCCGGCCACTCGGCCGGATCCCATTCCGCGGCGCCTTCGGGCCAGGCCACCACGTCGGGGTTCGTGCCGGGAGCGATGAGCCTGGAGGCCCTCAGGTGTGCGGCGAGCACGTCGCCGGGTTGGCCGCCCATGAAGTAGCCGGCCCGTTCGTCTCCGCCCTGGATGCCGGCCACCCGGATCGTCCCCTGGGTGGCCACCGGGAAGGCGGGCACCGCGACGAGTCCCAGGACGAAGGCCAGCAGGGCGGTGAGAGGCAGGACACGTCGCGATGGCGGCGCCCCGGGACGGACGAGTCGGCGTGCCACCGGGACGGTCCAGGCTGCGACGAGGCAGAGGACGAATCCGGTGCCGGCCAGCCCGAGCCAGGTCACGAGGTGGAGCAGCTGGCTCCAGGCGAGCGACTGCGCAAGCCGCCCCCAGGCGAAGCCGCGGTAGGGCCAGGAACTCGACGCGGCGTCGCGAGCGGTCCACACGCCAGCCGTGACCAGTGGCGTGAGCAGCCACGTCCCTACCGGCCCCGGCCAGGCGGTGCGTGCCCAGCGATGCAGCCACCAGATCGCCAGGTAGCCGAGGCTCCACCACAACGCCATCTCCGTGCCCAGCGCCAGCCAGGGAAGCCAGCCCAGGAAGAGCGAGGCCCAATGCACCAGGGGCAGGTAGAACGCCAGACCACTGAGCAGGCCGATCGGCAGGACGGCACGCCGACGTCTGATCGGCACGGCAGCCGAGCCGAGGACGAGGGCCAGGCCGGGCAGCAGTAGCGGCCACCATCCCGGCTGGGGGAAGGCGAGACGCATCGCCAGGGCTCCGGCCACGGCCATCGCGGCGGAGACCCACCACGGTGTCCATTGGTCGGGGGCCGGTTGTGTACGCACCGGCGCGGGACCGGTGACGACGGTACCCATCAACCCTCCTGCAGGACTTCCGCCTGGGCCTCGACGGCCGCCAGTCGTTGCCCGACCGTGACCGTGCCAGCGAGGGCCAGCAGCACCACGGCTCCCTCGGCGGCCCACGGCACGCCCAGTCCCGCCAGCAGCAGCCCGAGCAGGATGACGACCAGACGGTCGGCCCGCGCGGCGATCCCGACGTCGGCCCGGAAGCCCTGCGCCTCGGCCCGGGCCTTGACGTAGGACGTGATCTGCCCCATCGCAAGGGCCCATCCCGCCAGCCCGACCATCCACGGGGAGGCTCCGGTGCGGGCGAAATGGATCATCACGGCGGTCATCACGGCGGCGTCACTGACCCGGTCCAGCGTGGCGTCGAGGAACGCGCCGTACCGCGACTCCTTGCCTCCGAGCCGCGCCATCTGCCCGTCGACCGAGTCGGACATCACCAGCACCCCCATCGCCAGGGCACCCTGCCAGAGCAGCCCGAGCGGGACGGTGAGGAAGGCGACGATGACCAGGAGCACCGTCCCGACCCAGGTGACCGTGTTCGGATGCACCCCCAGGCGCAGCAGGAGTCGGGCCGGGGGCGTCATCACACCCCGCCAGCCGTGGCGGAAGCGCTCGAGCATCAGGCATCCTGTCCCGAGGGTGCCACCGGCCAGGCCGCCGCCAGCAGTTCCCGGGTCTGCCCGAGCAGTTGGGGAATCGCCTTGGTCCGGGCCACGATCGGGAAGAAGTTCGCGTCGCCCCGCCAGCGCGGAACCACGTGCTGATGAAGGTGCGCCGCGATGCCGGCTCCGGCGACCTCCCCCTGGTTCATCCCGAGGTTGAAGCCCTGGGCGCTGCTCACCGTCCGCAGCACGGTCATCGCCGTGCGGGTCAACTCGGCGACCTCGATCACCTCGTCGGTGGTCAACTCGGTGTAGTCGGGGACGTGCCGGTAGGGGCACACCATCAGGTGCCCCGCGTTGTAGGGGTACAGGTTCAGCAGGACATAGGCCAGGGCACCGCGGTGGACGATCAGGCCGTCCTCGTCAGAGCCGAGCGGTGCGGTGCAGAACGGGCAGGCGTCGCCGGCGGCCGTCCGGGGGTGCTTGTCCCCACCGACGTAGGCCATCCGATGCGCGACCCAGAGCCGATCGAAGACGTCGGGGTCGCCGGCCAGCGTCGAGGCATCGACGCTGATCGGCTCGGTCGATGCCTCGCCCCCTGCCGGCTGCCCGTCCCGCAGCCCCTCGTCCGGCCCGCCCGTGTGCTCAGGCTGCACCCCCATGCGGTCAGACCTGGGCCTTCGACGCGATCGCCGCGACGATCTCGTCGATCGCATCGTCGATCGGCACGCCGTTCTTCTGTTCCCCGTCGCGATAGCGGAACGACACCGCGCCGGCGGCCCGGTCGTCCCCACCGGCGATCAGCATGTAGGGGACCTTCTGCTTCTGGGCGTTGCGGATTTTCTTCTGCATCCGGTCGTCGGAGGAGTCCACCTCGACGCGGACCCCCGGGCGCGGAGCTTCTCGGCGACCTCGTCGAGGTAGCCGGTGAACTCGCCGGCGACCGGGATCCCGACCACCTGGACAGGGGCCAGCCAGACCGGGAAGGCGCCCGCGTAGTGCTCCAACAGAACGCCGAAGAACCGCTCGATCGAGCCGAAGAGGGCCCGGTGGATCATCACCGGCTGCTGGCGGGAACCGTCCGCGGCGGTGTACTCGAGCTCGAACAGCTCCGGCTCGAAGAAGTCCAGTTGGATGGTCGACAGCTGCCAAGTCCGCCCGATCGCATCCTTCGCCTGGACCGAGATCTTCGGGCCGTAGAAGGCGGCGCCGCCCGGGTCGTCGACGAGCTCCAGACCGGAGGCCTGGGCGACCTCGGCGAGCGTACGCGTCGCCTCCTCCCAGGTCGCGTCATCACCGACGGACTTCTCGGGGTCACGGGTCGACAGCTCGAGGTAGAAGTCGTCCAGGCCGTAGTCCTTGAGGAGGTCGAGGACGAAGGTGAGCAGCCGGGTCAGCTCGTCCTTCATCTGCTCGCGGGTGCAGTAGATGTGCGCGTCGTCCTGGGTGAAGCCGCGGGCACGGGTGAGTCCGTGGACGACACCGGACTTCTCGTAGCGGTAGACCGACCCGAACTCGAACAGCCGCAGCGGCAGCTCCCGGTAGGAGCGCCCGCGCGAGGAGAAGATCAGGTTGTGCATCGGGCAGTTCATCGGCTTGAGGTAGTAGTCGATGCCCGGCTTGACGACGTTGCCGTCCTCGTCGCGCTCCTCGTCGACGCGCATCGGCGGGTACATGCCGTCGGCGTACCAGTCGAGGTGCTTCGAGGTCTCGAACAGGTGCCCCTTGGTGATGTGCGGGGTGGAGACGAAGGAGTACCCGGCCTCGAGGTGGCGCTGGCGGGAGTAGTTCTCCATCTGCATCTTGATCAGCGCACCCTTGGGGTGGAACACCGGCAGGCCGGAGCCGATCTCGTCGGGGAAGGAGAACAGGTCGAGTTCGCTGCCCAGCTTGCGGTGGTCGCGCTTGGCGGCCTCCTCCATCCGAGTCTGGTAGTCCTTGAGCTCCTCCCGGGACGGCCAGGCGGTGCCGTAGAGGCGCTGGAGCTGCTGGTTCTTCTGGTCACCACGCCAGTACGCGGCCGATGACCGGGTCAGGGCGAACGCCGGGATGTAGCCGGTGTGCGGCACGTGCGGACCGCGGCAGAGGTCCTCCCAGGCGCGCTCTCCGTTGCGCCGGACGTTCTCGTAGATGGTGAGCTCGCCCGACCCCACCTCCATCGCGGACCCGTCCTCGGCGTTCGCCGACCCCTTGTCGATGATCAGCTCGAGCTTGAACGGCTCGTCCGCGAGCTCGGCGCGGGCCTCCTCGTCGGAAACCACCCGGCGACGGAAGCTCTGCTTCTCCTTGATGATCCGCTGCATCTGCTTCTCGAGCGCCTTGAGACCCTCGGGGGTGAACGGCTCGTCCACCATGAAGTCGTAATAGAAGCCGTCGGTGATCGGCGGGCCGATGCCCAGCTTCGCCTCCTCGTGCAGGTTCTGCACGGCCTGGGCGGCCACGTGGGCGCAGGAGTGGCGCAGGATGTTGAGGCCCTCAGGGCTGCCGATCAGGACCGGTTCCAGCGTGGCGCCGTCAGGCACCGGGAGGTGGAGATCCCTGATCTCCCCGTCCACGCGACAGGCGACGATCGTACGATCCTCGCCGAACAGGTCCAGACCCGTGGTGCCGTCGTCGAGGACCTCCTGCGAGGTGTCAGACGTCCGGACCAGGGTGACGGTGATGGACACGGCGGTTTCCTCTCTCCCCGCACGGGTGTCGCATACATACCTGGCATGCGTCCGGACGGGCTCGTGTTCGCCGGCGCACCGGGCGGCGCCGCGTCCGAAGCTTACCGCGCCCACCGACCGCGTCCCCTCACCGCTGCCCGGGGGACGCGCCAGCGCCACGGGGCTGGGCCGGGAGCCGGCCCGCTGTCAGCCGACGTCAGCGAGGTGGCGCTGGGCGGAGCGTACGAAGCCGCGCACCAGCGTGCCGGTCCGGGCGGCGAGGGCGATCCGGTGTTCCTGCAGGGCCCGTCGATCCGCCTCCCACTCGGCGTCGTCGTCGGTCGGCGCGCCGGCAGTCGCGCTGAACGAGGTCCGCCATACGTCGAGGGTCGCCTCCGTGGCCTCCGGGTGGAACTGGACCCCGAGGTGCGGACCGTAGCCGAAGGCCTGGACGGACGCCGCACTGGTGGCGATGACATCGGCCTCCGGCGGCGGGACGATCTCATCGCGGTGATGGGCGTACCAGGGACCCGCCGGGACGCGATCCACCTGTTCCGAGCTGACGTCGACCATGCCCCGCTCCATCGCGGCTCCGGGCAGCACCCTGCCGCCGGTGAGGCCGGCGAGGAGTTGGGCGCCGAAGCAGATCCCCATGACCGGTACGCCGCGCGCGATCGCTGCGGCGACGAAGCGACTCTCGTCGTCGAGCCAGGGCAGGCTCCTGTCGGTACTCGAGTCGCGGGAGCCCATCACGACAAGCATGCGGACTCCGTCGAGACTGATGCGGGGTCGTGGTCCTCCCGTGAACGAATGCGTGCCGATGTCGTGGCCGCATCGGGCAAACGCAGCGGTGAGATGCCCGAGGACGCCGTCCTCGTTCCCGGGGGCTACACCGTGCAGCAGGGCGATGACTGAATGAGCCACTGTCGTCCTCCTCGATCCGGGAAGGTTTCGACCATCGTGACCGATTAGGGGGCCCATAGGTTACGGTCGCGTGTCCATCGCGCTGTCTGTCCCGTCACACCGTCGGGGAGGGCTCGAAGCGGCGGAACCAGGGGAGTCCATGATTGCCGCGTGGTGGGCGGTACTGGGTTCGAACCAGCGACCTCTTCCGTGTCAGGGAAGCGCGCTACCGCTGCGCCAACCGCCCGAGGTGGAGACGGGATTTGAACCCGCGTGCACGGATTTGCAGTCCGTTGCCTCGCCTCTCGGCCACTCCACCAGGTGGGAACCTCACCCTGGTGGAGGGCGTACGAGTCCGCCCCTGGGGGCGGGACCCGCTCCGAGCGGACGACGGGATTCGAACCCGCGACCCTCACCTTGGCAAGGTGATGCTCTACCAGCTGAGCCACGTCCGCATTGCCTCCGGCCGACCGTTTGACCGGCGACCTTCAACCATTCTCCGCCTCCACAATCGCTTGGTGAGGCGTTCAGGAACTCTAGCAGAGGTCACCCGGGATGGCGCAAATCAGGCGCCAGCCCACCTCACGCTGAGTATTCCCTGAGTAGTCCCCTCGTCAATAGTTCAAGATTCAAGTTTCAGTGCTACTGTTCTTTGCAGGGCAGGCGACAACCTGCCGACACCTGGAACGAGGAGATTTCCATGAACAACGTCACTGTGATCGGGACCGGAAACGTCGGTTCGGCCGTCGCCGGCATGCTGGCCAAGGCCGGCGCCGGGCTGCAGATCCTCGACCGCGACAAGGAGAAGGCCGCGGCGCTCGCGGGGCAGGTGAACGGCACCGCGGGCACCGTCGGCGAGGCCCTCACCGGCGATGTCGTGGTGCTGGCTGTTCCCTACCCCGCCCTGGCCGAGATCGCCGGCATCTACTCCGGTGACCTGGACGGCAAGACCGTCGTCGACGTGACCAACCCCGTGGACTTCGAGACCTTCGACGACCTCGTCGTCCCGGCCGATTCCTCCGCGGCCGCCCAATTGGCGAGCCTCCTGCCGAAGGCCAACGTCCTGAAGGCCTTCAACACCACGTTCGCCGGAGTTGTCGGCGCTGGCTCGCTCGGCGGCAACGACGCCGTGGTGCTGGTGGCCGGTGACGACAACGGCGCCAAGGAGACCCTGATCCGCCTGGTCGAGGCCGGCGGGCTGAAGGGTGTCGACGCGGGCAGCCTCAAGCGTGCACGCGAACTGGAGGCACTCGCCTTCCTGCAAATGACCCTCGCGGCCAAGGAGACGATCTCCTGGAACGGCGGCTTCGCGCTGGTGAAGTGACACGGCCCGGTCACGGGACCGGCCCAGACAACAAAGACGCCCTCCGCGCTGCTGCGCGGAGGGCGTCTTTCTGGTGGGCGGTACTGGGTTCGAACCAGCGACCTCTTCCGTGTCAGGGAAGCGCGCTACCGCTGCGCCAACCGCCCGAGGTGGAGACGGGATTTGAACCCGTGTACACGGATTTGCAGTCCGTTGCCTCGCCTCTCGGCCACTCCACCACGTGAAGGACCCCACCCGGACCACCTGCACGATCCGGGTGAACCCGCCAGCATGCAGGAGACAAGCTCCTACCGGGTTCCACAAGGGCGAGACCCTCTCCGAGCGGACGACGGGATTCGAACCCGCGACCCTCACCTTGGCAAGGTGATGCTCTACCAGCTGAGCCACGTCCGCAATGAATCCGGATGACCCGCGGGCCAACCCTCTTCATCATGCCCCCCGGGACCCCGAGGCGCGATCAGGAACTCTAGCAGGCTTCCCACAGGCCACCAAATCCGCTCGAACCGGATCAGCCTGCCCGTCGCCAGCCTTGCTCCTGACGATCGCCGCCCGTTTCCGTGCGGCGAGAGAGAGGTCTACCAGAGCAAGTCACACCGATGCAACTTTCCCCACGCTCGGCGGCCGGTTTGCTGATTCGCGTTGAGCATGGCTATTGTTGGCTCTCGCACGGGCGGTTGGCGCAGTGGTAGCGCACTTCGTTCACACCGAAGGGGTCGCTGGTTCGAATCCAGTACCGCCCACCCATACGAAACCCGCTCTGACTAGGTGATTCACCGGTCAGGGCGGTTGTCGTTTTCCCGGGTGCAACTTCTACGCAACGCAAGGCCTCCGAAGCGGGGCCAGGACGTGACGTAGGACACGTACCGGTGCAACCTTCCCGGCCAGGGGCCAACCAACAAGACGGCCCCCGGGAGCGTTGCAACCGCTTCAACCGGGGGCCTAGGACAGCAGAGGACGCTGACCATGGGCACAACCGTACCTGCCGACCGCGACTGGGACCGCATCGAAGCGGGCCACCAGGCCATCGACGCCCTGAACAACATCGTCGGGGAGCTGCGAGGCACGCTCGAGCACGACCCTGAAGCGGTCACCCAGCTCGAGGCGTCCCTCGCCGTCCTGTTCGGCACCGCCAACGCCACCCCGACCGTATAGCCGTCCACCTGGGCGGCCTGACAGCGCTCCCCGCCCGCTCCCCCTCGAGGTCGAGCACACAAGGATGCACCCGGTATTGCTCCCCTGGGCGCCGAACCGGCGGCGCCCGTCCCTCCCCAGCGTGGCCACGCGACGGGAGAGACCAGACGTATGAGCCTGCCGCCCCTGGGACGGCGGGCCATCGGGCGTGGGTCGACAACGCGGGAGCGGCAACAGGGGAAACCCACTGGGGGGGTCGAAGACGAGGCCGCGAAGCCTGCATGCTCGTCAGGGGGCCTCCACTCTTTTCGCCACTACCGAAAGCGAGGCCATGGTGGCGTGAAGCGCCAGCCTTGCCCGCTCGGTCCGATCAGCCCCAATGACTCTGCTGCGCCGCCAGTCAAGCGGCTTGGCCGGGAGTGGCCAGATGCAGTGCACCCCTGGGGCGACCATCTTCCGCAGCGGTATTTCCCTGACCATTACAGCAGTAAGGTCGTGAAGAGGATAATTAGCCCCGAACCACTGTTCAAATATCACAAGACCATCGATGGCCAAGTATGCCGAGCCGCAGTTAGTTCCGTGCTCCCGCACATACTTCGCGCCATCTACCCCGGCCGGTACGAGTGTCCTGGAATCGCTCCAAATTCCGAAGCCTGCATAGGGGCTATTGCTCTTGGCGATGAAGATATGCGTGTCGCTGGTTATCGCTCGTTTCTCGTAAAAGTCGCGGTACTCGCTCGCAGGGTACCGACGGTCCCCCGGGTCACAAAATTGGTCGTACATCATGAACGTCTTGTGGGCCCACACCGCCAAGTCGCACATTTCCGCAGGGGTTATAAACTCCCTGCTCCCGTTGCGGGACATCTCATAAATTAAGGGCTTGATCCCCCTTTCCAGGGTGCTCATCCACCCAGAATTGCAGGAACGGCACACAACCTTCACCTGCACTTCATGTAGGATCGGGGTTTTCTTACCGCGCGTTACCTCATACTCGACCAGTTCATCTTCATCTGTGAACCCCCAGGTTAGTTGAGGGATAGATTCTTGGTACGCCCCATGCTCAGCGATGTACTTAGATGGTGCATCAAACTTGCGTAACCATTGGGGATAAACATGCTCCTTTGAGTCCGCCAGCCCCCACACCAGATGCACCTGCGCATTGCCTTCCCCCTGAAGAGTGCACTCACCCACCCTGCTCATGATATAGCGAGAGGCTATGCGCATCGGCGTGCCTAGGCGACAGGGACCCTATGGAACAGCGCGGAAACGTTCAACCCTATGGAAGAGGCGTCCAGCCGCCCCGGACGCGCTCCGGGAGTTCGCTGGGGTGGTCCTCGAGGCGGCGGACCGGCTCGAGGCCATCGGGTGACACCCTGAGAACGACGAGACGCCCCCGCCCGGGAGTATCTGGGCGGGGGCACTGTTCATGCCTGAACGGTCAGACGAACCGGAGTCCGGCGGTGCTGCCGTCACGCGTCACGCCAGTCGAGGACCACTCGGGGTTACGCCGGGCGGACCAGCCAGGGGCTACGCCGGGCCTGTTCCTCGGATTCGGCCGTGGCGCGGTCGATGTCCTCCAGGGCGCGGGCCCTCATCCGCTCGACCCGGTCCCGCTCGGCGGCATCCTCCCGGGCACGCCAGGCCGCGTTCGCGGCGGCGGTCCGGGCAGCCACGCACGGCGCGTACCCGTCGATCTGCAAGGCGGCGGGCAGGCGGTCGAGCGGACACACGGTGGTCGGGTCACCCCCGTTGGCGGCGACCCTGAGAGCGTCCCGCTGGCCGGTCAGGTAGGCCAGGTTCGCGGCGAGCTGCTCGCCGTTGGGATCCTCGAGGGTCACCTCCGTCCCTGCCAGTTCGCCGAGTCGATTGAGGAGGTCGGCGACCTGGGCGGCGTGCTTGTCGTGGGCCTCCTGGGCGGCGGTGATGGCCGGGTCCAGGGCGGCGGCATCGGCGTTCAGCCGGGCGGTGAGCACGTCCTTCTCGGCGGCTTCAGCGGCCGTCTGGGCGGCCTGCAGCCCGTCGCGGTAGATGGATACGAGTTCGCGTGCCGTGACGCGCTCACGGGCAACCTGGGCCGCCTGCTCGGGGTCGGTGACGGGCGCGGCGAGGCGGTTCACGTCTGCTTCGGCGGCGGTGAGTTGCTCTCGCCAGTTCTTGACGGCGGCGCGGGCGGCTGCGAGGGCGGCGGTCGGGGTCATCATGATGGGGTTCCTTTCGTAGGTCAGCTGGTCGTGGTGTCGAGTTCGGCGCGGACGGCCGCGCCAAGCTCCCGGTATCCGGCCTGCAACTGGCGGTCGGACACGGACGCGGCCATGCGTTCGAGGTGCTCGAGGTGGGTCTGCTTGGCCCGCCGGGCGGCGTTCCTGGGCGCCCGCTTCAGCAGTACCGTGTCCGCGGCCACGGCGCCCTTCCGGGCCTGCTCGAGCTCGGCGCGGAGCCGGGCCAGCTCGGCCTTCTGGCGGGCGGCTGCCTGCCGGACGGCGGCGTCGATCATCTTCTCGACGGTCGCGCGGTCAAACGTTGTCTTCGGGACGGGCATCGGGGTTCCTTTCGTAGGCGGTAGGGGGCCTCCATGAGGTGTTGTCATTCCGGGGGGCCTCCATGAGGTCGGGTGTGTCTAGTCGGGCTCGTAGGGGTAGGCGGCGACCGCGGCGAGGAAGGCCCGGGCGGCCGGGTCGGGGGCGGGCCGCTGGTAGCGGCGGCGGGCCGCAAGGACGGCGAGCTGGTCGGTGGTGGTGTTCTGCCCGGCGTCCTGGCGGCGAACCAGGTCGGCGTACAGCCGGTCCAGGTCGGCGAGGGTGCGGGCGTCGTCCTCATCGCGGGTCGCGGGCGAGTCGGGGGCGATCATGACGGGTGGTCTCCTGTCTGGCGTAGCGGTTGGGTCCCGGTCATCCCAAGGGGGTCTCCATGGGGTTCAGGCGCGCGGGGGGTCTCCATGGGGTTCAGCCATTCCGGGGGTCTCCATGGGGTCACCTGCGGAACGGGGACGTGATCGGCGGTGTCCTGGGGGCGTTTCGGGGTGTCGGGCGCGACTCGTACCGGACCCCGCCGGGCCAGTCGACGAACGCGGCCCGGACGGCTTCGAGCGCGGCGACGGGGACGACCCACCGCATCCCCCGGCGGTCCCAGCGGCGGCCGGGGATCGTCTGAACCCTTTCCAGTGCCGAGTAGGGCGAGACGATGAGGGCGACGTTCCGGCCGACGGTGACGACGACGGGCCCGGTCTGGTCGGTCATCGGGTCACCCCGCGAAAGTACGGGCACGAGTTGTCGTGGTAGGTCGTCACCCGGTAGATGCCGCTGCTGTCGCGGGTCATGGTCTGGTAGGCGTGGCAGTCGTCACAACCGCCGGGGAACGACCGTCCGACGAGGGCGTCCAGGGCGGCGTTCCCGGGGGCTTTGCGCGCGCGGCGGCGGCTCACGCCGAACACCCCATGTGCATGGTGTCGCCAGCAGCGACAAGGGACGGGTGGAGGGGTTCACCGCACCCCGTGCAGAAGAAGGTGTCCGAAGTGTCCGTTGTGTCCGTTTGCGCACTCCGCCCTTCCTCGGTTCGGACACTTCGGACACTTCGGACAGTGGTTTCGGACGGGGTGAAGATTCCTCGGCCAGTCTTCGTGATCCGTCCGGACTCCGCGAGGCGACGCAGGTACTTACCCGCCTTGTCGGCGTCGATGTCGAGGGCCTCGGCCACGTCGGCGGCTCGGACACCCTCGGGGTGGGCGTTGACGTGGCGGAGGATGTTGCCCTGATCGTCCCCCAGGTTGCCCTGCTCGCGGCGCGTGGCGGCCTCCCGGGCGGCCTGGGCGAGGTTATCCCCCACGACCGTCCACTGCCCGTCGAAGTGGAGCGCGTACTCGTCTTCGTCCACGTCACGCCCCGTGACCCGAATGATCCCGTCAGCCTCCTGCCGCTTCCGGGCGAGCAACAGAATCGAGTCGGCGGCCCCGGCGATGCCGTTGGTGCCGGACACCTGCTGCACGAAGTCGTCGGCGCCCATCTTCCGGTCGTGGTGGAGTGCCAGCAGCGCGGACCCGGGCCAGTCGTCCACGATCCGCTTCAACGACGCTGTGAACAGGTAGTCATTCACATAGCCGGACTCCCCCGACCGGGTCGGGGGCATCGCCTTGCCCAACGTGTCGAGAATGACCAGGGGTGCGGGGCCGCAGTTCGGGAGCCGCTCCATCCACGCTTCGATGGTGTCCACGACGAGGGCGGGCTTCACGTCGGTGAGGTAGTCCAGGCCATTGGGCAGCGCCCGACCGAGGGTGAGCTTCCGCATCCGTTCCTGCAGTCGCCGGTCGCCGTCCTCGAGGGCCATCAGCAGCACGGGCCGGGCCGGTCCGACAGGGACCTTCCCCAGGGCCTTCCCGCCGGACGCAACCGCGAGGGCGAAGTCCAACGACATCCACGACTTGCCCATCTTCGGGCCACCGACCAACAGCGAGAACCCTTCGGGAACGATGCCCGGAATCATCCACTGCAGCGGCGGGAACGTCTGCTGGTCGAGCCAGACGGCCGACCGCAGTCCTGAGAGCAGCTCGGTGGTCATGCGCCCACCTCCCCGCACTCGGGGTGCGCGGCGTACCAGGCGGCAGCGGCCCGGTCAGCCCGCTCGAGGTCGGCCTCACGGCGGGCCCTTTCGGCCTCAGCCCGGGCGCGTTCCCGGGCCTGCCGGGCGATCTCGGCACGGACGGCGTTGCCCCACCGGGTGTACTGGGTGGGGTCCGAGGCCTCTACGTGGACCCGACCCAGGTGCAGCAGCGGCACACCGTCCAACAGGCCGTAGGGCTGGACCCGGGCCCCGAGACGGATGACGACATGCGTCCCGGCGGGCGCCTGCTCGCATGCCATCCAGAGGTCGCTGCGGGTGCGGCGGCTGTCGTCGGGTACGTGGACGACCAGGACACCGGTAACGACGGGGCCTGATACGCTGGCGGTGTCGCGGGTAACGACTTCGAGCCGCTCCGGTCCTGTACCGGGGCGGCTTTCGTATGTGGTCATGCGACTGCACCCCCGCGGGTTGCGGCCAGCCGGCCCCCGGTCGGGATGACGGACAAGGCGGCATCGATCTCGTTCAAGTCGACGCGAACGGACTTCGAGCCCATCCGGTAACCCGTGATCTCGCCCCGCGCGATCATGTCGCGGACGTGGCGGGTGGAACACACCAGGTACTCAGAGGCCTGGTCGAGGGTGGCGTAGCGGCGTACAGGCGGCAGGTGATCCTGAGGGACCTTGAGGCCAGCCCTCTGCGCAGTGGCCTTCGTGGCCATGAAAAACCTCCATGAGGAGTCGCAAGATAGCGACCCTCCATAGAGGTTCGTGATGGCACCTACGCTACACCATGCTGGCGCCGTGTGGAAACCCGGCGCGGGGTGTGTCTCCGTCAGGCGGGGTTACGCGCCCCGCAGCCACTCCATCAGCGACACACCCGACGACGGCGACCAGGACTCCACGGCGATCTCGGCATCCCGGCCCCGAATGTCGGCCAGCAGGGCGCGGACGTCCGGCACGTCGAACTCCACGACCCTGAGCCGCCACAGTTGCCCCGTGAACCGCTCCAGCTCCCCATCGTCTCTCGTGGCACCGGCAGGTAGAGGCCACAGGACGGCCGGGAGCAGGTGACCCGCCACCGGGAATGCGTGAACGTGGTCGCGGAGTCCTCATGGGGGCGGGTGAGCAGCTCGGCGGCCGTCTCATCCGCGGTGAACTCGTGGGTGACGTTGATCCCGTCATGCGTCCGCAGGATCATGACCGGCCCGTGCGACGGGTTGTCCGGGCAGAGGATGTTCACCGTGGTCCAGCGGGCCCCCTCGGGAGCTTCCGGCGGGGGTGTGCCCGGTTCCCAGTGGCCAAGCGGCCGGGCGGCCCAGGGGTTGTTCTCGGGCATCAGCGGTTGTTCCCTTCGTGGGGGGTGGCGATCAGGGCGGACAGGGACGCGGCGATCTCGGCGTCACGGCCCTTCGCGGCGTGCTGGTAGCGCAGCGCGGCCCCGGCGGTGGAGTGACCCAACCGGGCCATCAGCTCGGCCAGCGTCGCCCCGGTCGACGCGGCAAGGACCGCACCAGTGTGACGCAGGTCATGCCACCTCAAGTCGCTGCGCCCGGCCTTCTCGCGCGCCAGGCCGTAGACCTTGTACAGAGCCGACTGCCGAAGGTGGCCGCCCCCGCGGCAGGGAACACCAGGCCATCGCGGCCAGGCTGGGCGTAGGCGTCCAGGTGGTAGGAGAGTATCGGGAGCAGGTGCGGCGGGACGTGTACGTCCCGGATACCGCTGTCGGACTTGGGTGTCCCGACGACGGGCACGACCGACGTCGGGTGATCCGGATCGGCGCCCCGGACCCACGTCACGGCCCGGCGGACCCGGATCACACCGCGTTCCACGTCGATGTCGCGGCGGCGGAGTTCGGTCAGCTCGCCGAACCTCAGCGCGCACCAGGCGGCCAGCATCACCGCAAGCTGATACTTCGAGGGCATCGCCTCCGCGATCTTCGTCAGCTCGTCCACGGTCGCTGGCCGGGTCTTGTGGACTGTCTTCGCCGACCCCGCCCCCGGACGTGGCAGGGCTGAGACATGATCAACTGCTCCCCCAGCGCGGTGTTCATGACCGTCCGCAGCAGGCTGTAGGCGTGGGCCCGTTGAGTCGGGGTGTCCGACCCCAGACCGGACCACCACGACCGGACGACGAGCGGCGTGATGGCAGCTAGCTCGCGGTCCCCGAGGGTCGGAAGGATCTGCTTGTCGAGCAACTTGCGGTAGTGCTCCCGCGTCCTGGGCTTCAGGTCCCGGTCGGCGAGCCACTGCTCGGCGTACATCCGCAGCGTCAGGGGCGGTTCCTCGTCGTCCCCGCGAGTCTCGGGCGGGGTCCACGCGCCCCGTTCGACCAGTCGGCGTTCCCCAGCGAGCCACGTCTCCGCGTCTACGCGGGCGGTGAATGTGGTGCTGGCGTGGTGCTTCAGCAGGTCGGGCCCCGTGTACTCGGCCTGCAACCGGCCGGAGCGTTGCACCCTGATGGTGCCCCATCCACGACGCTTGCCCATTTGCCTGCAACCTCCGTGCACCGTAACCGGGTTGGAACCGTTCCATTTGGCTCCACTTGCCGCAACCGTATCACGGGACTAGATTGGGCGTCAGGTCGCCTGAAATGGCGGGTTTCCCTAGCAATCACGCGGACACCGGAGTCCACAGGTTGCGTGCGAGTGGTACAGGTTCGAATCCAGTACCGCCCACCCGCGGAAGCCGCTCTGACGAGGTGAAACACACCACGCAGAGCGGCTTCCTCCTTTCCCGGAGGCTCGCCGTATGCCCACCAGGCCGGCACAGGAAGGCCTTCTTCGGCGGGCCAGCCGAGGCCTCGGCACACGGCCCGACGGCGCGTACACCACCGCCACATTCTGGGAGAGGGTCCCAGTCCGTGAGACATCGACTTGCACTAGCCATTTCCGGCGGGTGAAAGTTCTCCTATCCACTTTTTGAGACGCCGTCCCAGGACGGCCCTCCTGACCAATACTCCCCCGCCACATCTTCGGACGTGTCCGCGGCTGGGGAGGAAAGGAACCGGCAATGACGGCCCCGGCCCTCGTCCTGCTCGCCCATGGCCACAGCGATCCGCAGATCGCCGAGATCACCCATGCGATGCGGAACGAGCTCATGGCCAGGTGCCCCGAATTGGTCGTACGCGCCGCCTATCTCGGCGGATCCGGCCCCTCCCCCGTACAGGTGGCCAGCAAACTCGCACGCATGGGCACCGAGGAGGCCGTCTTCGTCCCGCTCGAGGTCGGCTGCGCCTACCGGGCCAGCGTCGTCGCCCGTGACGCGATCGATCGGATCGCCGCCGCTGTCCCGGACCTGCGGGTGCAGTTGTCGCGACCGATCGGCCCCGAGCCGGTGCTCCTCACGATGCTCGACCGTACGCTTCGCCAAGCCCTCAGCGACCACCACGTGACGGAGCTCGACGGGTTGGTCCTGTCCACCGCCGGAACCGAGGACATCCGCAGCAGGGCGCTCCTGGCCCGGCGTACGCGTCAATGGGGCATGCACCACAAGCTGGCCTGCGTGACCGCCTACGTCGACGAGACCGGCCCTTCGGTCGAGGAGGCCATCCAGAGCCTCTGGAACCAGGGACGCCGCCATGTCGCCGTAGGATCGTGGTTCCTCAGCACCTCCGACCTCTGGGCCCATCAGGCGGAGTCCGCGCTGGCGGCCGGTGCGGTGGCGGTGAGCAGGCCGATGACGGCCGGTCCGGAGGTCGCCGAACTCGCCATGCACCGGTACGTGGTCGGCGCCATGGACCTGATCGATTTCGGGAGCCTGCTGCCGGTGGACGAGGACGCCGACGGGCTGGACGAGGTCGCGCAGTTGCACGCCATCGGCGCCTGACGGCCGCCCGGCCCTGGGCCCCGCCACGATCCCCTGTGACCCCGGTGGCCCGGATTACACTGGCCGGCATGAAGTCCCCCCGCCATCAGCCCCCGCAGGAACCGGCCCTGAAGCTGTCGGACCAGGAATGGCGCGCCCGGCTCACGGCCGCCGAGTATCACGTGCTGCGCGACGCAGGCACCGAACGTCCGTTCAGCGGTGAATACGAGACCACCACCACGCCGGGCGTGTACCGCTGCCGAGCCTGTGGCGCGGAATTGTTCCGCAGCACGGAGAAGTTCGACGCCCACTGCGGGTGGCCGGCGTTCTGGTCCCCCCTGGCCAAAGACCGGATCATCGAACTGGTCGACGACAGCCTCGGGATGCGACGCACGGAGGTGCGCTGCGCGAACTGCGGCTCCCACCTCGGACATGTGTTCGAGGGCGAGGGGTTCGACACGCCCACCGACCTGCGCTACTGCATCAACTCGATCAGTCTGACGCTCGAGCCGGGCGACGCACCCGCCTGATCCTCACGGCCGGCGGCCACGACGGTCCGCTCCCACGGAGGGGGCGGACCGTCGCCGCGGCAGGGGCGGTCGTCAGCGCCGTGCAGGTCAGCCCGGTCGTTCAGACCGTGGTGGGATTCCAGCTGCTCACGATCTCCGGGAGTTCGTAGCGCCGACCGGTGTAGAAGGGCACCTCCAACCGGGTGTGCCGACGGGCCTCCGCCCCACGCAGGTGGCGCATCAGGTCGACGATGCGGTGCAGTTTGTCAGCCTCGAAAGCCAGGATCCACTCATAGTCCCCCAGCGCGAACGAGGAGACGGTGTTCGCCCGGACGTCCGGGTACTCGCGCGCCATCATCCCGTGCTCGGACAACATCCGGCGTCGGTCGTCATCGGGCAGCAGGTACCACTCCAGCGACCGCACGAAGGGGTAGACGACGACGTAGTTGCGGGTCTCCTCGTCGGCCATGAAGGCCGGGACGTGCCCCTTGTTGAACTCGGCGGGACGGTGCAGGGCCACCTGCGACCAGACCGGTTCGAGCGTACGGCCGAGTGCTGAGGCCCGCAGCGTGTGGTACGCGGCCTGCACGGTCTCGACGGTGGGGGCATGCCACCACACCAGGAGATCGGCATCGGCGCGCAGCCCGGAGACGTCGTACCAGCCACGGATGACGAGGTCGTGCTCCTCGTCCTGGAGTCCGTCGAGCGCGGCGAGCGCCTGGTGGGCGGCCCCCGCACCGACGGCGGGGTCGGTCCGCCGGAAGACCGACCACATGGTGTAGCGGATGGTGTCGTTGATCTCGCGTGCCTTCTTCACGGCAATGCCTTTCTGCTGAGGGAGAGGGGTCAGTGTCCCAGCGCCTCGGCGCGGAGGGCGGGGCCCTCCTCGTGCACGAGGGCCACCAGGCGGGTCAGCACGTCGGGGTCGGCCGTGGCCGGGACTCCGTGGCCGAGATTGAAGATGTGACCCGGCGCCGCGGCGCCGGCCCGGATGACGTCCCGGGCGCGTTCGGCGACGACCTCCCACGGTGCCGACAGGAGAGCCGGGTCGAGATTGCCCTGCACCGCGCGGTCCGGGCCGATCCGCTTGGTGGCGTGGTCGAGGGGCACGCGCCAGTCGACGCCGACGACGTCGGCGCCGGCCGCGCCCATCAACCGGAGCAATTCGCCCGTCCCGACCCCGAAGTGGATCCGCGGCACGTCGGCGACCCGGGAGAGGACCGCGGTGGAGTGGGGCTGGACGCGGGTCGCGTAGTCGTAGGGGGCCAGGCTGCCGGCCCAGGAGTCGAAGAGTTGGACAGCCTGGGCGCCCGCGTCCACCTGGACCCGCAGGAAGGTCGCGGAGATGCGAGCCAGCCTGGCGCAGAGCTCGTCCCACAGCATCGGCTCGCCGGCCATCAGGGCCTTGGTCCGGGCATAGTCCCTGCTCGGGCCGCCCTCCACCAGGTAGGACGCGAGGGTGAACGGCGCCCCGGCGAAGCCGATCAGGGCCTTGTGCGCCGGCAGCTCCGCCCGGATCGCACGGATCGCCTCGGCGATGTCCGGGATCGCCGCGGGGTCGAGCTCCGGCAGTTCGTGGATCTGACGGGCGGTGCGGATCGGCTCGGTGATCACGGGTCCGACACCGGACTTGATCTCCAGATCGACTCCGGCAGCCGCCAGCGGCACCATGATGTCGGAGAAGAAGATCGCCGCATCGACGTCATGGCGCCGGACGGGCTGCAGGGTGATCTCGGTCACCAGGTCAGGCCGGCGGCAGGAATCCAGCATGGCGATGCCTTCACGGACGGCGCGGTATTCCGGCAGCGAACGTCCGGCTTGGCGCATGAACCACACGGGAAGGGCGGTACCCTGACGGCGATGCGCGGCGGCCAGCAGGCTGGGAGTGTCGGTCACCCCGCCATCCTCGCACGTCGGGCAAGGTGTCCCCGAGGCGTCCGACTCGCCGTTCCGCCGTACGGGTCGGCGGCACCCGCAAGGGCCCGGCGCGTCGCAGCCGGGCTGGGCGACCGTTCAGAATACCCTACAGGGGTGGCAGCGCATCCCGACCCCACGGCGACTCCGACCCCTTCCAGCGGGTGGTCGACGACTTGAGGGCGCACTCGTGGCGTCCGGGTCTGTCGATCGAGGAGGTTCCCTCCCCGCAGCGGGTCGCTCCGTACGCCGTGGCGTTCTCGGCGGACCTGACCCTGCGTGACCAGGAACTCGGAACGGGACGCCTCGTCATCCTCCATGACCCCGAGGGGGTGGACTCGTGGCAGGGCACCTTCCGCGTCGTCGCGTACGCCAAGGGCGACGCGGAACCCGAGATGGTCACCGACACGATGGCCGCCGAGGTCGGCTGGTCCTGGCTCTTGGAGGCGCTCGACTCCCATCACGCCGCGTACGTCGCGCCGAGCGGGAACGTGGCCTGCACCTGGAGCCGCTCCTTCGGGGGGCTGGAACAGCAGTCGCCGCAGGCCCAGCTGGAGGTCCGGGCCTCCTGGACCCCGGTCCTCGACGCGGACGGCGCCGGGATCGATGCCCACCTGGACGCCTTCGCCGAGTTGCTCTGCGCGACGTGCGGCATCCCGCCGCTGCCGGAGGGTGTCGTGATGATGACTCCGCTGCGGCAGCGCCGCCAGGAGCGCTGACCGTGGACGAGCCCGACGAGGATCTCCCCACGCTGCTCACCCCACGCGACGGGGTCCCGCCCCTGATCGACACTGATGCGGGCTTCGAGGCGATGATCGCCGCCCTGGCCGAGGGTGACGGGCCGGTCGGTATCGACACCGAGCGGGCGCACGGCTTCCGCTACTACCCGAAGGCTTGGCTGATCCAGCTACGCCGCCACGGCGGGGGCACCTTCCTGCTCGACCCGGTGGCGCTTGCCCCGGACGACGAGCTGGCTGACCTGAGCAGCCTGCGCGACGCGATCGGCCAGGCCGAGTGGATCATCCATGCCGCGACGCAGGACCTGCCGTGTCTGGTCGAAGTGGGTCTGATGCCGACCCGGCTTTTCGACACCGAGCTGGCGGGACGTCTGCTGGGCTACCCGCGGGTGTCCTTGGGCGCTATGGTCGAGCGGTTCTGCGGGGTGCGCCTGCTCAAGGAGCATTCCGCGGCCGATTGGTCCACCCGGCCGCTGCCGGAGGAATGGCTCGTGTACGCCGCCCTCGACGTCGAGCTGCTCGGCGAGTTGCGCGACGCCATGGCCGCCGAGCTCGTGGCCGCCGGGAAGGACGGGTGGGCGCAGGAGGAGTTCGCGGCTCTGGTCGCTGATGCCGGGACACCCAGACCGCCGCGGGAGGAGCCCTGGCGGCGGGTCTCCGGACTCCACGACATCCGCGGACGGCGCCAGCTGGCCATCGTCCGCGAGTTGTGGACGGCGCGCGAGGACCTCGCGGCGCGCCGGGACAAGGCACCGGGGCGCATCCTCCACGATCGCGTGATCATCGCGGCCGCCTCACGTCCCGATCTGACCGCCGGCAATCTCGCGGAACTGTCCGGCTTCCGTAAGGGCGTCGCGAAGCGCTACCTCAACGTCTGGTCCGATGCCGTGCGCCGGGTCGAGACGATGCGGCCCGAGGACTATCCGTCGGTCCGGGCCGCGCGGCGCGGACCGGGTGCCCCGCGGACCTGGCAGGGACACAACCCGGAGGCGTACGCCAGGTTCGTCGCGACGCGGGAGGTGCTCGTCCGGATCGCCGAGGAGCACTCCGTCCCGCCGGAGAACCTGCTCAGTCCCGACTCCTGGCACCAGCTCTGCTGGGACCCTCCGGCCTCACCGTCGCCCGTCGCGATCGACGAACGCCTCACCGAGGCCGGAGCACGACGCTGGCAGCGCGAACTGACCAGGGAGGCCCTCGCGGCCGTCCTGGCGAGCGACCGAGGCTGAGCCGGCCGATCCCGTCCGACTCAGCCTCTTGTCCGGCTCAGTCTCTCGTCAGGCTCAGTCCCGCTCGGGACGTACGACCTCGGTCGGGGAAGGTACGGGCAGGCGATCCAGTCGCAGCATGTGCTCCACCACGGAACGGGCGATGTCCTGACCGGTGAGGCCCAGGTCGGTGAGGATCTCGCCTCTCGAGCCCTGCGCGAGGTACTGGTCGGGGATCCCGAAGGTCTGGACGGGTGTGGTGATCTCGTGGTCCGCCATCGCCTGCTCGAGCCGGGCGCCGACTCCACCGACGACGCAGTTGTCCTCGATGGTGACCACGAGGTCGTGGTCCGCGACGAGGCCGAGGAGGTCCTCCCCCACCGGCAGGGCCCAGACCGGGTCGACCACGGTGGCCGGGATGCCCTGCTGGGTGAGGCGGCGGCCCACGTCGAGGCCGGTGCCGACCATCTGGCCGTACGCGACGACGAGCACTCGCGGCCGTCCTTCCGAGGAGTAGAGGACGTCGACCTCGCCGCGGTGCGTGATCGCTTCGATGTCGTCGGGCAACTTGTCCTTGGAGAAGCGGATGAGTGAGGGGGCATCATCGATGTCGACCGCCGCGTTCAGGGCGTCGCGCAGTCGCTGGCCATCGCGGGGGGCGGCGATGTGCAGCCCTGGCACGACCTGGAACACCGACATGTCCCACATGCCGTTGTGGCTGGGACCGTCGCTGCCGGTGACGCCCGCCCGGTCCAGGACGAAGGTGACACCGGCCCGGTGCAGACCGACATCCATCAGCACCTGGTCGAACGCCCGGTTGAGGAACGTGGAGTAGACCGCCACCACCGGATGGAGTCCCATGGCGGCCATCCCTGCCGCTGAGGTCACCGCGTGCTGCTCGGCGATGCCGACGTCGAAGGTGCGGTCAGGGTAGGTGGCGGCGAACCGGTTGAGGCCGGTCGGATGCAGCATGGCCGCGGTGATGGCCACGACATCGTCCCGGCGGCCACCGATCCGGACGAGCTCCTCGGCGAAGACATCGGTCCAGGTCGCCGTGACGATGCTGGAGAGCGGCTCCCCGGTGTGGGCGTCGATCTGGCCGATGGCGTGGAAGCGGTCCTCCTCGTTCTGTTCGGCCGCCCGGAAGCCATGCCCCTTCTGGGTGAGGCAGTGGACGATCACGGGCCCGCCGAAGTCCTTGGCCTGGGCCAGGGCCCGCTCCACGGCCGGCTCGTCGTGGCCGTCGATCGGCCCGACGTACTTCAGGCCGAGATCGGCGAAGAGCCCTTGAGGCGCCAGGACGTCCTTGAGCCCGATCTTCAGGCCGTGCAGCAGTTCGTACGCCGGTCGCCCGACCAGGGGCGCCCGGCTGACGTTGCGCTTGATCACGTCGAGGAGATCCTCGTAGCGCCGGTCGGTCCGCATCACGGCGAGGTGCTGTGCCAGACCGCCGACGGTCGGGGTGTAGGAGCGGCCGTTGTCGTTCACCACGATGACCAGTGGCAGGTCGTCCTGGACGGCGATGTTGTTGAGCGCCTCCCAGGCCATGCCTCCGGTCAACGCGCCGTCACCGACGAACGCGACGACCGTACGATCCTTCTCACCGCGGATCTTGAGTGCCTTGGCCATGCCCTCCGCCCACGACAGCGCGGCCGAGGCGTGCGAGTTCTCGACCCAGTCATGCTTCGACTCCTGGCGGCTGGGATAGCCGGACAGGCCGCCGCGCTGGCGCAGATCGTCGAAACCGCCCTGCCGACCCGTCAGGATCTTGTGGACGTAACTCTGGTGACCGGTGTCGAAGACGATCGGGTCGTGTGGAGAGGTGAAGGTGCGATGTACGGCCAGGGTGAGCTCGACCACACCGAGATTGGGTCCCAGGTGACCGCCGGTGCGGCTCACGTGGGTGATGAGGAAGTCACGGATCTCCGCGGCCAACTCGTCCATCTCGGTGCGGGTCAGGTCACCCAGGTCCTCAGGACCCTGGATCCTCTCCAACAATGGCATGCTGATCAGTCTAAGGCGCGACCCTTGGGATCCTCGACATTCACGGTTCCACCGGCATACTCACAGCCTCGGCACGAACGCCATACCGCGCAGCGCGTCGTCCACCAGACCGATGCCGTCACGGATCGTTCGCAGCCTCACCAACTCCTCCCGCCACGTGCGCACCGCCTCCTCGACCACCTGCGGCTCGACCTGGTCCCGCAGACTGAGCCGGGCGCGCGCCAGTCCCTCCTCCGATGCCCGCACCTGGGCCTCGACGACCTGGGCGGCGAACTGCGCGAGCACCACAGGGTGGCGCCGCAGCACCGGGTACCCCCGGAAATCCGCCGGACAGCAATCGAGGAGGAAGGCGATCGCACTGCGCTCCCAGTCGTCCACCCCAGGTGGCAGCACCGAGACCGGCCAGCCTGCCGGGAGGAAGGGCCGTCCGGACCCCCGCCCCGCGGGGCAGGTCCCTCCCCCACACCCCTGGTCACCCGGGCGTCCGCCCTGTCCCGGCCCGGGTGACGTCCCTCTTCTCCTGAGCGCCGCTGCGTCCAGGCCTCGGACGACTGCGGGCTGACGGCGCGCGGATCGCGACCCGGCGCCCCGGACGGACGATCCCCCGGCGGCGGCGAAACGTAGTCACCTCGCGGATACCCCATGGCCACTCCTCCTCCACCATTAATCGTACGCATGTTCGTAGCGTAGGCAAAGGCGCTGACAGTGGCACGGGCGGACCGCGACAGCGCAGCCCCGACTTCCCCCGCCCGACTCCGAGGCGGTATCATGCATCACAAGCTAACTGGTTGTCCGATACTCTCGGAGCGCCCGCCCGTCTCTCCGGCTCCGGCCGGGACCAACGACCCTCGAGGACGACAAGGAAGGCTCCGATGCTGGAGATCTCACACCTCACCCACCGCTTCGGCAGCACGCTGGCGGTGGACGATCTCACCCTGACCGTCCCCGCCGGGCGGATCACCGGGTTCATCGGCCACAACGGCGCGGGGAAGTCGACCACCCTGCGCGCGGCGGCCGGCATCCTGCCGTTCAACGCGGGTGCCATCGCGGTCGACGGGCACGACGTCCGTACCGATCCGATCGCGGCGAAGCGCGCCAGTGCCTTCCTGCCGGACAACCCCGATCTCTACGACTTCATGACCGGTCTGGATTTCCTGGCCTTCATCGCCGACCTCTATCGCATCCCGCGAGCCGAGCGTCGCGACCGCATCGGCTTCTACGCCGAGGCGTACGACATGACGGGCAACCTCGGCGGGGTGATCGGGGGCTACAGCCATGGCATGAAGCAGAAGCTCGCCCTGATCAGCGCCTTCCTGCGCCGCCCTCGCCTGCTGTTGCTGGACGAGCCCTTCGTCGGGCTCGACCCGTTGGCATCCCACACGCTCAAGGAGCACCTGCGCGCGCTGTGCCGCGACGGCGGCGCCGTCCTCTTCTCCACCCACGTCCTCGAGGTCGCCCAGACCCTCTGCGACGACATCGCCATCATCCGTCAGGGGCGCCTGGTGGTGAGCGGCCCCACCGCGACGGTGACCCGGGACGCTTCCCTCGAGGACGTGTTCCTCGAGCTGCAGGAGAACGCCCGATGACCCCGATCGTGGCTCTCACCCGGATCCAGTTGTGGGGCCTGCTGGTGGGGATGGGCGGGCGGACGCGCACCCGGCGCCGCTGGTCGGTGGCCGCTCTGGTGTCCATCGTCTCCCTCGCCACCCTGGGGCTCAGCGGCGTCTACTCCTTCGGCCTGGCGACCCTGCTCGGCAGGGTGGGCGCGGCCGATCTCGTCCTGGTGATCATGCCGGCCCTGGCCGCCTTCGGCGCCATCTCGGCCGGCACTTTCGGGGTCAGCAGGTCCGTCCTCGGCGGCCGGGACGACACCCTGTTGCTCAGCCTGCCGCTCCACCCGCGCACCATCGCCCTGGCGAAACTGGCCGCCGTGGCACTGCAGAACGCGTTGCTGCTCGTGCTCGTCACCGTCCCCGCGGGATTGGCGTACGCAGGGCAGGTCGCCGTCCCGGGGTGGTTCTGGCCGGTTCTGCTCGCCGGGGCACTGGTCCTCGCCCTCGGGGTGACTGGCCTGTCGATGGCCCTGGCGCTGCTCATCACCCTGGTCGCCCCCGGCGTCGTGGACGCACGGTGGTCAACGTGGTCATCCTCGTCGCCACGGTGGCGCTCTCGCTGGCCCCGTTCCCCGCCGCCCAGCGGGTCCGCACCCTGCTGGCATCCGACCCGGCCGCGGTCCGCGAAGCCCTGCGCCCGTGGGCCTGGGGATTCATGGCCCTGCGGGATGTCGCCGTCGACGGGTCGCCCGGTGCCGCGGCCCTGCTCCTGGCCCTCGGCCTCGTCCCGTTCGTCGCCGTCGCGTGGCTGGTGTCGGTGACGTACGTTCCGCTGCTCGCCGGGCGCACCGATGTCGCCCCCGCGGCCCGGCGGGTACGCATCGAGACCCTGGACGTGCGCTCCCCCTTCGCGGCACTGCTCCGTCGGGAGGCCCATCGCTTCCTCACCAGCACGATCTATGTGGTGAACAGCGGCTTCGGGGTCGTCATGCTGCTGGCCGGCGCCGGATGGCTGCTCTTCTCGGGCGGTCTGCCAGAGCCGCTGCGCGCTCTGGCCGTCGCCCTCGAGGTCCCCCTGCCGATCCTCGCCGCGGTCACCTTGGTCCTGCCCGTGTCGATGACCTGCACCACGGCCCCCAGCATCTCCCTGGAGGGGGACCGGTTGTGGATCCTTCGGGGCGCACCGCTCGACCCGCTGGAGGTCCTGGCCGCCAAGGCCACGCTCAACCTTCTCGTCGTGCTCCCGGCGCTCCTCCCGGCGGGGCTGGTGCTCGCGGTGTTGAGCGGCGCCGGTCCACTCGACGGGCTGCTGATCCTGCTGATCGGCATCCTCGTCACCGTGGCCGTGGCGGAGTTCGGTCTGGTCACCAACCTGGTCTGGCCGGTGCTCGATGCCCCCAGTGATGCCGTGGTGGTGAAGCAGAGCGTGAGTGTGCTGGCCGCGCTGGTCGGCGGATTCGTCGGCTGTGTCGCACTGACCGGCGTCGGGCTGGTCGCGGCGCCTGCAGTGGGCTCCACCGGGGCACTGGTGCTGATGGTGCTGGCCGCGGGTGTCACGGCCCTGCTGCTCTTCGGGGTGCTACGTGGCTGGGGGGTACGCGCCTTCGGCCGGCTGGGCTGAACTGTTGCGGGTGGACCGGTGGGCCGGGTCGATCAACCCCAGCCCAGCAGCCGGGTGATGGCCGCGGCGAGCGCGCCCAGGACCACCACGAGCAGGAAGGGCGCTCGGACCCACAAGGCCAGCGCGGCGACCCCGAGGGCGACCAGCCGGGCGTCCAGGACCAGGCCCTGGCCGTGGGCGAAGGTGTTCGTCACCACCAGGGCCGCGAGCAGACCGACGGTCAGCACCATCGTCAGTCTGGTCATCGCCGGCTGCTGCAGCACCCGGTCGGGCACCAGGTAGCCCGACAACTTCAGCGCGTACGCCGCGACGCAGGCCAACAGGATCCAGGCCCACACCGTCATCTGCGCTCCTCCTTCGCCCCGCGGGGCCGGCCGGGCCCCCACAGCGACCAGAGCACGGCCACGACGGCGGCAACCAGGATCGGGATCCCCGCCGGCACGAAAGGGGTCGCCACAGCGGTCGCCAACCCGCACACCACGGCGATCGAGCCGGCCTCACGGGTGCGGAGACGGGGCCACAGCAGACCCAGGAAGGCGGCGACGGCGGCCCCGTCGAGGCCCCACGCCCGGGGATCCCCCAGCGAGGATCCGATCAGGGCACCGACGAGGGTGAAGGCGTTCCACAGCACGAAGACACCGACACCGGCGGTCCAGAACCCGCGTCGCGTCTCCCCCGGGTCACTCCGACTGGATCCCACCGCCGTCGACTCGTCGATCGTCACCTGGGCGGCCACGTACCGCCGCCAGCCCCGCGGCCGCAGCAAGGCATTCATCGACACCCCGTAGACGGCGTTGCGCACGCCCAGCAGGGTCGCGGCGAGGGCAGCCGTGCCGCCGGCACCGCCACCGGCGATCGTGCCGATGAAGGCGAATTGCGACCCTCCGGTGAACATCAGGACCGAGAGCGCGCAGGTCTGGAGGAGGCTCAACCCGGAAGCCACCGAGAGCGCCCCGAAGGAGATCCCATAGAGCCCCGTCGCCGCCGAGACCGACAGTCCCAGCCGCACCGCGGGGGACGTCAGAGGGGAGGCCAGCACCTCGCGAAGTCTAGGCGAACGCGGGAACGCCGCCGGCCAGGAGTCGACGGGTGAGCCCCACCAGAGCGTGGTCGCCTCCGACCGGACCGATCAGGCTCAGGCCGACCGGAAGCCGCCGCCGGGTGGCGAGTGGCAGGGTGAGCGTCGGAAGTCCCCCGAGTGCCGCGATCCCGGTGAGGAGCGACGTCCGTTGACGTCCGCGTCGTCCTGCCGCCCCGCCCAGATCGCGGGTCGGCGCGACCGTCGCGGTGGTGGGGACGAGCAACACCCCATTGCCGATGAGCTCTGCCACGGCAGCCCGCGCTGCTGCCTGCGCCCGGCGCACCGCGTCCCCCCGGTCGGCGCCCACCGCTCGACCGGCGCGCAGCACCGCCCCGGCCTCGGGGCCGAGGTCGTCCTGGTGGGCGAGGGCCCAGGGACCGTACTGCGCCGCGGCCTCGACCTGCCTGGTGTCGCGGAACGTGTCCGCCCAGCCTTCCACCGTGGTCCGGGGCAGGTCGATCATCCGCATCGGCAGCACCGCGCTGTCCCACCGCTCCGTGATCGTCTCGATCGCCCGGACGACATCAGGATCGGCCAGCTCCAGCAGACTGCGGGCGAGCAGGACCTCGTCGGGCTCGCGGTGGCCGGCTTCCGGAAGCAGGACATCGGCGACGGCAGCCAGCGTTGCGAGGTCGCGCCCGACCCATCCGATGGCGTCGAGGGAGGGCGCGACGGTGGTGACCCCGTCGGTGGAGACAAGCCCGTGGGTCGTCCGCAACCCGAAGAGTCCTTGGTAGGAGGCGGGTACCAGGAGCGATCCACCGCTGTCCGTGCCGAGGCCGATGTCGGCCTGGCCGTGGGCGACCGCCGCGGTCACGCCGGACATCGCCCCGCCCGGGATGCGGTCCACCGCCCGGATGTTGAGCGGCATCCCCACGGGCCCGGCGCCGGAGGTGCCGAGGGCCAGTTCGTCGAGCTGGGCCAGCCCGACCAGCGCGGCGCCCGCCTCCAGCGTGGCCTCGACGACGGGAGCGGAGACCGAGGCCGTCGCGGCCTCGGTGAGCACGGCGTCACTGCCGAGCCCGCTGCGATGTCCCGCGACCCCGATGACATCGGCGACCGCAAGCCGGAGGCCGTCGAGGACTCCCGACCCCTGGGGCGCGACGAGCGGCGTGCCGGCCTCGCGCCAGATCCTCGGGTCGAGGGCGGGGACGGGAGCATCGACGTGGGCCGAGGCGATGCGCCAGCCCTCCGCCGTGTTCTCCCACAGGAGGGTCATCAGCCCGCGTCCGCCGCCCGGCGCGCGGTGGGTGACCGTGATCAGGGTGCCGTCGGGACCGATCTCGCGCAGGTGGGACTGGACCAGTCCGGCGATCGCCGGGAGGGGGTCGGCCCGGACCGCCTCAACGATCGCGGCGAAGCCCACCACCATGCCACCCCCGCGACCGAGCAGCGTCTGCTCACCGGGCAGGAAGAAGCGCTCGACCAGGCGAGGATCGCCGGCACCGAGGGCGGCGACGAAGTCACGGAAGGTGGGAGCCAGATCGGCGTCGTGGCTCGGCATGCGCGGCGTCACGCCACCACCGTAGCGCCCAGCCACGTCGGCGTCCGTGCCGAGCGTCGAGGACGCCGGAGCCGGCCGGGTGGTGTCCCACCCGACCGGCTCCGATCAGTTCAACGCAGCGACCTCAATCGGTCAGATTTCAGGCAGCAGCCTTCATGTGACGCAGCACGTACTGCAGGATGCCGCCGTTGCGGTAGTAGTCGGCCTCACCGGGGGTGTCGATGCGGACGACGGCCTCGAACTCGACGACCGAGCCGTCGGGACGGGTGGCGGTGACGTGCACCGTCTTGGGGGTGTTGCCGTTGTTGAGCTCCTCGACACCGGAGATGTCGAAGGTCTCCTCACCGGTCAGGCCCAGGGACTCGTGCGACTCGCCGGCGGGGAACTGCAGCGGGAGGACGCCCATGCCGATCAGGTTCGAGCGGTGGATCCGCTCGTACGACTCGACGATGACGGCCTTGACGCCCAGCAGCATGGTGCCCTTGGCGGCCCAGTCACGCGAGGAACCGGAGCCGTACTCCTTGCCACCGAGGACGACCAGCGGGGTGCCTGCCGCACGGTAGGCCTCGGAGGCTTCGAACACCGTGGTCACCGGGCCCTCGGCCTGGGTGAAGTCGCGGGTGAAGCCACCCTCGGTGCCCGGCGCGACCTGGTTGCGCAGGCGGATGTTGGCGAAGGTGCCGCGGATCATCACCTCGTGGTTGCCACGACGGGAACCGTACGAGTTGAAGTCCTTGCGCTCCACACCGTGACCGGCCAGGTAACGACCGGCCGGGGAGTCTGCCTTGATGTTGCCGGCCGGCGAGATGTGGTCGGTGGTGACCGAGTCACCCAGCTTCAGCAGGACGCGGGCGCCCTTGATGTCGCTGACCGGCTCAGGGGTCTCGGGCATGCCGTCGAAGTAGGGGGCCTTGCGGACGTAGGTGGAACCCTCGTCCCAGGTGAAGGTCTTGCCCTCCGGGGTGGGCAGCGAGCGCCAGCGCTCGTCACCCTTGAAGACGTCGGCGTAGTCCTTGGTGAACATCTCCGGGGAGATCGAAGAGTTGACCACCTCGTCGATCTCGGCCTGGGAGGGCCAGAGGTCACGCATGAAGACGTCGTTGCCGTCCTGGTCCTTGCCGAGCGCCTCGGTGGCCAGGTCGATGTCCATCGTGCCGGCCAGCGCGTAGATGATGACGAGCATCGGCGAGGCGAGGTAGTTCATCTTCACGTCCGGGCTGATCCGGCCCTCGAAGTTGCGGTTACCGGACAGCACGGCGGTGACCGCCATGTCGTTCTCGTTGACCGCCTGGGAGACCTCGGGGATCAGCGGGCCGGTGTTGCCGATGCAGGTGGTGCAGCCGTAGCCGACGGTGTTGAAGCGGATGTCGTCGAGGTACTGCTGCAGTCCGGCCTTCTCGTAGTAGTCGGTGACGACCTGGGAGCCCGGGGCGACTGAGGTCTTCACCCACGGCTTGGGCGAGAGACCCTTCTCGACGGCCTTCTTGGCGATCAGGGCGGCGCCCAGCATCACCGAGGGGTTCGAGGTGTTGGTGCAGGAGGTGATGGCCGCGACCGTCACCGCACCGTTGGGCAGCTCGAAGGAGGTGCCGTCGGCCAGGGTCACCGGCGCGGTGGCCTTCCAGTCCTCGGTGTAGGACGGCACGGTGGCCTCGAACTTGTCCTTGGCCTCGGACAGCAGGATGCGGTCCTGCGGGCGCTTCGGGCCAGAGATCGACGGGACGACCGTCGACAGGTCCAGCTCGAGGTACTCGGAGTACTTGGCCTCCTTGGTGGTGTCCAGCCACAGGCCCTGGGTCTTGGCGTACGCCTCGACGAGGGCGATCTGGTCCTCGGTGCGCCCGGTCAGGCGCAGGTAGTCGATGGTCTTGTCGTCGATCGGGAACACCGCGATGGTCGAGCCGTACTCCGGCGACATGTTGCCGATGGTGGCGCGGTTGGCGAGCGGGATCGAGGCGAGGCCCTCGCCGTAGAACTCGACGAACTTGCCGACGACGCCGTGCTTGCGCAGCATGTCGGTGATCGTGAGCACCAGGTCGGTGGCGGTGACACCCTCGTTGAGCGAGCCGGTCAGCTTGAAGCCGACGACGCGCGGGATCAGCATGGAGACCGGCTGGCCCAGCATCGCGGCCTCAGCCTCGATGCCGCCCACGCCCCAGCCGACGACGCCGAGGCCGTTGACCATCGTGGTGTGGGAGTCGGTGCCGACGCAGGTGTCGGGGTAGGCCTGCAGCACACCGTTGACCTCACGCGGGAAGACGACGCGCGCCAGGTTCTCGATGTTGACCTGGTGGACGATGCCGGTGCCCGGGGGACGACCTTGAAGTCGTCGAACGCGGTCTGGCCCCAGCGCAGGAACTGGTAGCGCTCCTGGTTGCGCTGGTACTCGACGTCCACGTTCTTGGTGAAGGCCTCGGGGGTGCCGAAGTGCTCCACGATCACGGAGTGGTCGATGACCATCTCGGCCGGGGAGAGCGGGTTGACCTTGGTCGGGTCCCCGCCGAGGTCGGTGATCGCCTCGCGCATGGTGGCCAGGTCGACCACGCACGGCACGCCGGTGAAGTCCTGCATGATCACGCGGGCCGGGGTGAACTGGATCTCCTTGCTCGGCTCGGCAGCAGGATCCCAGGAGGCGAGGGCCTTGATGTCGTCGGCGGTGATGTTCGCGCCGTCCTCCGTACGGAGCAGGTTCTCCAGGAGGACCTTCAGGGAGTACGGGAGGTGCTCGGAGCCCTCGACCGCATCCAGGCGGAAGATCTCGTAGTTCGTGCCGTTGACCTCCAGGCCGGCTTTGGCACCCAGGCTGTTGACGCTCATGAATACAGCTCCCTCGACAGTTTTCTCTTGACGTCAAGATACCACGGTTTTCCCGTGCTTCCCCGATCCAAGCACGTCACCGCCGTCCGCGCAGCCCGCCCCGGAACATCACCCCGATCCACACCGAAGCACGGCACACCGACGGGGACCGCGTCACCGGACCCCACTGCGCGTCCTCTCAGCACCATCGGTTAGCGTCATCGGACCATCACAGTGCGGGAGCTCCGTCGTCGCAGGGGCTGAGAGGACGCCGGCATCGGGCGTCGACCGCTGGAACCTGCCCGGGTAATGCCGGCGAAGGGAGACACCATGGGTCACACCCATCCCACCGTTGCTGACGCCAGCGACATCACCATCGGCCCCATCCGCGGGAGCCACAAGGCCTGGGTCGGGACCACCGGTCCGGCCGGGGAGCCCCTCCGGGTGCCGGTGCGTCGCATCGAGCTGACCAACGGGGAACATCTCGACGTGTACGACACCTCCGGTCCGTACACCTCGTACACCACCGCCGCCGAGGTGCACGACCTCGCCGTCGGACTACCACGGCTGCGCGAGGACTGGTCCCGGCCCCACGCCGTGCCCGCGGACCCGGCCCAGCCGTCGTCCCCGCGGGTGCGTACGCAACTCGCCTGGGCCCGCAACGGGGTCACCACCCCGGAGATGGCCTTCATCGCGGCACGTGAGGGCTTGTCCGTCGACGTGCTCCGGGCCGAGGTCGCGGCGGGCCGCGCCGTCATCCCGGCCAACCATCGCCACCCGGAGGCGGAGCCGATGGTGATCGGCAAGAAGTTCGCCGTGAAGGTCAACGCCAACATCGGCAACTCCGTCGTCCGCAGTTCCATCGCGGAGGAGGTGGAGAAGATGGTGTGGGCGACCCGGTGGGGTGCCGACACGATCATGGACCTGTCGACGGGCCGCGACATCCACCTGACCCGGGAATGGATCCTGCGCAACTCCCCCGTGCCGCTCGGCACGGTCCCGATCTACCAGGCGCTCGAGAAGGTCGACGGCGACCCCACCGCGCTGACCTGGGAGATCTACCGCGACACGGTGATCGAGCAGGCCGAACAGGGCGTGGACTACATGACGGTGCACGCCGGCGTGCTGCTGCGCTACGTCCCGCTGGCGGCCCGCCGGGTGACGGGCATCGTGTCCCGGGGTGGCTCGATCATGGCCGCCTGGTGCCTGGCCCACCACACCGAGTCGTTCCTCTACACCCACTTCGCGGAACTCTGCGACATCCTCGCCGCGTACGACATCACCTTCTCGCTCGGTGACGGCCTGCGCCCGGGCTCCATCGCCGACGCCAACGACGAGGCCCAGCTCGCCGAGTTGCGCACCCTGGGTGAACTCACCCGGATCGCCAAGGGTCGCGGGGTCCAGGTGATGATCGAGGGCCCGGGCCACGTGCCGATGCACAAGATCGTGGAGAACGTCCGCCTGGAGGAGGAGTGGTGTGACGAGGCGCCGTTCTACACCCTCGGCCCGCTGGCCACCGACATCGCCCCCGGCTACGACCACATCACCTCCGCCATCGGGGCGGCGATGATCGCGCAGGCCGGCACCGCGATGCTGTGCTACGTCACCCCCAAGGAGCACCTGGGGCTGCCGGACCGCGACGACGTGAAGGTTGGGGTGATCACCTACAAGATCGCCGCCCACTCGGCTGACCTCGCCAAGGCCCACCCCGGCGCCCAGTTGCGCGACGATGCCCTGTCCAGGGCCCGGTTCGAGTTCCGGTGGCAGGACCAGTTCAACCTCGGACTCGACCCGGACACGGCTGTCGCCTTCCACGACGAGACCCTGCCCGCGGAACCCGCCAAGAACGCCCACTTCTGCTCGATGTGCGGGCCCAAGTTCTGCTCGATGCGGATCAGCCAGGACGTCCGTGACTACGCCGAAACGCACGGCCTGACCTCGGTGGAGGCGATCGAGGCGGGGATGGCGGAGAAGTCGGCGGAGTTCGTCGACCAGGGGGCCCGGGTCTACCTCCCGGTGGTGGACTGAAGCGCGTCCCAGGCGGGGCATCAGCGACCCACACCCAGCGTCAGAGGCGGCCCCTAGGCTGCGGCCATGTCCTCGCGCATCTCGTCCGACTTCGGCTCCCTCGGGGACCGCACGGGTGGGACGGCGCGGGGACCTGCCGCGGCCACGGAGGAGGGCCGCACCCGCTGGGTCGAAGTCGATGACGGGAGGTGGCTGCCGGGCGTTCTGGTGTCCTGGTCCCACTCCCCCGGCGGCTGGCTGGCCCTGGTGGCCTGGGTCGACGAGGAGCGACTCACCGTGGCCACGGTTCCGAGCACCAGGGTGCGCCCGGTTCGCCGGGCCGTGGCGCCGACGCCGTACAAGCCGCATCCCGGCCCGTAGGATGACGATGTGAACCTCTCAGCGCGCACCGAGTACGCCGTCCGCGCGATGGTGCACTTGGCGACCGCCGATCCGGCCGAGCCGATGACCTTGGACTCCGTCGCCCAGCAGGAGGACCTGCCGCGCAAGTTCATGGAGGCGATCTTCGCCGACCTGCGGCGGGCCGGGCTGATCACCAGCCTGCGGGGATCTCGCGGCGGCTACTTCCTGGCCCGTAGCGGTGACGCCATCACCATCGGCGACATCATGCGGGCCGTCGACGGGCCTCTCTGGGAGGTGCGCGGGCTGCGCCCCCAGGACACCGAGTATCGCGGCGTCACCCAGCACCTGCCGACCCTGTGGGTGGCGGTGCGCGCCTCCCTGCGCGCGGTGTTGGATTCGACCTCGCTCTCCCAGCTCGCCAGCGGGCATTTCAACGATCGCGTGACGGCACTGACCGCCGATGACGGCGCCTGGACCAACCACTGAGGCTTTGCCCTTACCCGCCGCGTGCCATGACTCGGCACGGCCAACCGACCTGAGCGGCACTTTATACCCCTTATTCCTACATCTTTAGTGATGTATTGACTCGCCTTATTGTTCTGGCTAACGTCGAGGCCACGAAGCCCATCGCCTCCCTCGAAAGGCCGCCCCATGACCCAACTGCTCACCGTCTCCGGCAGTCCATCGGCCACCTCCCGGGGAAACGCCCTCGCCCGGCTCGTCGGCGCCCAGCTGACCGGCAATGGACACTACGTGGACCACCTCGCCGTCCGGGACCTGCCGGCCGACGCGCTGCTGCACGCCGACTTCGCTGATCCGGCCATCCGAGCCAGCCAGGACGCAGTCGCCAGCGCCGAAGGCCTGGTCATCGTGACACCGGTCTACAAGGCGTCCTTCTCCGGGGCTCTCAAGGCATGGCTGGACCTGCTGCCACAGACGGCGCTCGACGGCAAGACCGTGCTACCGCTGGCGACCAGCGGCTCCCTCGCCCACGCCCTCGCCCTCGACTACGCCCTGCGGCCGGTGCTCCAGGCCCTCGGCGCCCGCCACGTCGTGCAGAGCCACCTCGTCACCGACACCCAGATCGCGGTCCAGGCGGACGGCACCGTACGCCTCCACGAATCGGCGGTGGAACGGCTCGACGCCGCCGTCGAGGCGTTCTCCACCGCCCTGCCGTACGTCTCCGCCGCCGCGTGACACCGAGAGGACCCCACCATGCTCGACGTCAACTGGTTCCTGCCGACCTACGGAGACTCCCGCGGGATCGTCGGTGGCGGCCACGGGCAACCGGCCCGGACCGCCTCGAAGGATCGCCCGGCCACCCTCAGCTACTTGTCCCGGATCGCCACCGCCGCCGACGACCTGGGCTTCGAGGGCCTGCTCGTGCCGACCGGAGCCTGGTGCGAGGACGCCTGGGTGACGGCCGCCATGCTCGCGGCCATCACCGAGCGGATCAAGTTCCTGATCGCGCTGAGGCCCGGGGCGATCAGCCCGACCCTCGCCGCCCAGATGGCTTCCACCTTCCAGTGGCAGTCCCGCGGCCGGCTGCTGCTCAACGTGGTCACCGGCGGCGAATCACACGAACAGCGGGCGTACGGGGATCACGAGGACAAGGCGAGCCGGTACGCCCGCTGTGACGAGTTCCTGCGGGTCGTCAACGCGCTGTGGCAGTCCGAGAAGCCGGTCAGCTTCCGGGGCGCGTACTTCGACATCGAGGACGCCACCCTGCAACGACTGCCCGACCCGCGGCCACCGCTCTATTTCGGCGGATCCTCCGGACCGGCGGGGCCGGTCTTCGCCGACAACTGCGACGTCTACCTGACCTGGGGCGAACCGCCGGCCGCGGTCCGGCGCAAGGTCGAGTGGATCCGCGGTCTGGCGGAGGAACGCGGTCGCACCGTCGAGTTCGGCATCCGGCTGCACGTGATCACCCGGGACACCTCCGCGGCGGCCTGGGCCGAGGCCCAGCGGCTGCTCGACGGTGTCTCCCCCGAGCAGATCGCCCGGGTGCAGGCAGGGCTCCGACGCTCTGAGTCCGAGGGACAGCAACGGATGCTGGAACTCAACCGGGGCACCAAGGACGGACTCGAGGTCTCCCCCAACCTGTGGGCAGGCGTCGGACTCGTCCGCGGCGGCGCCGGCACGGCGCTCGTCGGGTCGCACACCGAGGTCGCGGACCGGCTCGAGGAGTACGCCGAGCTGGGCCTGACGAAGTTCGTGCTGAGCGGTTACCCGCATCTCGAGGAAGCCTATTGGTTCGGCGAGGGTGTCCTGCCGATCCTCGAGGAGCGTGGCCTGTGGAAGCACCCCGGACGGCCCGGCGCCGCACCGGTCAGCCATGTTCCGTTCGCCGCGGCGATCTGAGCCGGGACATGACGACAACCGGCATCCCGGCGAGGACCGGACAGCACGCGCCGACCGTTCCCGTCCTCGATGCGGACAGCGCACGGATGATCGCCCGGGGGCTCGCGGCCACGTACACGGACAGGGCAGCGCACCGTGATCTCCACCGGGAGCTCCCGGCACCGGAGATCGAGTCCCTGAGCGCCAGCGGCCTCCTGGCGCTGGGAGTCCCGACCGCCTTCGGCGGCGCCGGCGCCGGCGCCGCGACCGTGGCCGAGGTGCTCCGCATCCTGGCCACCGCCGATCCGAACATCGCCCAGATCCCCCACTCCCACTTCGTGTATCTCAACCTGGTGCGACTCGCCGCGCCACCAGACCTGCAGGAGGAGATCTTCTCCGCCGTGTTGCAGGGAGCACGGCTCGGCAACGCCCAGTCCGAGCTCGGTGGTCCGACCGCTCTCTCGGTCACCACCCGGCTCAGCCCGGACGCCGCCGGCGGCTACCGGCTGACCGGCCGCAAGGGCTACGCCACCGGCGCGTTGTTCGCGACCTGGATCCCGGTTCTCGCAGGCCTGGCCGGCACCGATGACCAGGTGGTCGCCTTCGTGCCTCGCGACGCCCCGGGCGTGACCGTGATCGACGACTGGGACGGCATCGGCCAGCGCACCACCGCCAGCGGCCAGGTTCACCTCGATGACGTCGCGGTGCCCGCCCACCGGGTGATCAGCCGCCGGGCGGCGGTGTCCGGACCGTACGGCTACGGGGCGTACGCCCAGTTGTTGCACGGTGCCATCGACGCCGGGATCGCGGAGGGGGCACTTGCCGAGGCCGCGGCGTTCGTCCGGACGACGGCGCGCCCGCATCACGAGGCCGCGGTGGGACGCGCGGTCGATGACCCCTCACCATCCAGCGCGTGGGCGAGCTCGAGGTGCGACTCCGTGCCGCCGCGGCCCAGCTGCGAGTGGCCGCCGAGCAGTCGACGCCGTGCAGACGACCCCGGACGAGGACCTGGCCACGGAGGCGACCCTGGCGGTCGCGGCCCTCAAGATCCTCGCCACCGAGGCGGCCCTGGCTGCGGCCGAGGGCGGCTTCGAGATCTCCGGCACCCGCGCCGCAGGACGTACGTACGACTACGACCGGCACTGGCGCAATGCCCGCACCCACACGCTGCACGACCCGGTGCGCTGGAAGTACCAGCACCTCGGCCGATACCGCCTTACCGGCGAACGACCGCCACGTACCGGGACGCTGTGATCGCGTCCGCCCGCCGCAGCCGGCCATCGGTCCCGCCGCACGGCACCCCCCGCCCAAAAGCACCTGCCCGACCGACACCCGATCCACAGAGACCTGATCCAGGAAGACCGAGGCCCCGATGACCGACCGACCCGCCCGGACCCCCGGGCGCGAGATCCTCTTCAACGCGTTCGACATGAACTGCGTCGCCCACCAGTCCCCCGGCCTGTGGCGTCATCCCGACGACCGGGCCCGTACGTACACCACGCTCGGCTACTGGACCGACCTGGCCCGCACCCTCGAGCGTGGCCTGTTCGACGGCCTGTTCCTCGCCGATGTCCTCGGCACGTACGACGTCTACGGGGCGAGCAACGAGGGGCCCCTGCGAACCGGCGCCCAGGTCCCCGTCAACGATCCGATCCTGCTGGTTTCGGCCATGGCCGCGGTCACCGAGCACCTCGGCTTCGGGGTGACAGCGGGCACGGCGTACGAGCACCCGTACCCGTTCGCCCGGCGGCTGGCGACCCTCGACCATCTCACCGAGGGCCGGGTGGGTTGGAACGTCGTCACCGGCTACCTCCCATCCGCGGCGCAGAACCTGGGTCACCGCGACCAGATGTCCCACGACGAGCGCTATGACCACGCCGACGAGTACCTCGAGGTGGTGTACAAGCTGCTCGAGGGCTCCTGGGAGGACGACGCGGTGCTCGACGACAGCGTGAAGGGGTTCGTCGACCCGGCGAAGGTCCACGCCATCAACCACCACGGCCGCTGGTTCGACGTGCCCGGTATCGCGATCACCGAACCGAGCCCTCAGCGGATGCCAGTGGTCTACCAGGCAGGCACCTCGCCACGGGGAGTGACGTTCGCCGGCGAGAACGCGGAGGCGGTGTTCATCAGCTCGCCCACCGTCGACATCATGCGTGACAGCGTCCGGAAGGTCCGGGCCGCTGCCGTTGCTGCCGGACGGGACCCGCAGGCCATCCGGGTATTCGCCATGAACACGATCATCACCGCCGCCACCGACGAGGAGGCGTGGGCGAAGTTCGAGGAGTATCGCCACTATGCCGATCCGGAGGGTGCACTGGTGCTGCTGTCCGGATGGACCGGGGTCGACCTGTCACGGTTCGGCCTGGACGAGCCGGTCGGCACTGTGGAATCCAACGCCATCCGGTCGGCGGTGGAGACCATCCTCGGCGCCCGGCGAGAGGACGGCCGTCCATGGACGGTCCGGGACTTCAGCGAGTACATCGGTGTGGGCGGATTCGGGCCGATCCTCGTCGGCTCGGGGCCACGGTGGCCCACAAGCTGGCTGCGCTGCAGGACGAGACCGACGTCGACGGCTTCAACCTGGCGTACGCCATCACGCCCGGCACGTTCGAGGACATCGTCGAGTTCGTGGTGCCGCAGCTGCAGGATCTCGGGCGCTACAAGACGGCCTACACCCCCGGAACGCTGCGCCACAAGCTGTTCGGACGCGGCGACCGGCTCCCGACGGACCATCGCGGCAGCCGGTTCCGGATCGGCGGCGACCTGTCCACCGCCTCGGACCACCTGGAGTCGATCACCTCCCAGCTCGCCGGGGTCGCCCGGCCCTGACCCTGTCCCGGTCCGCTCCCGACCAGCGGGTCCGCCCCGCTGAGGCTCCCACCCTCTTCCCACCCCTGGAGAAACCCCATGACCACCGCACAGCTCCGCCGCCTCACCGGCCCCACCGCTCGCCCCGCGCTGCTGGCCGCCGCACAGCGCCTGATCCCGGTGTTCGACGAGCTCGCCGCCGGCGCCGTCGCCCGGGAGGCCGACCACGTGATCGACCACGACGCGATCGACCGGCTCCGCGCCGCCGGCTACACCACCCTGCGGATCCCGACGGAGTTCGGCGGCGCCGGACTCGGACTGGCCGAGTTCTACCCCTTCGTCATCGAGCTCGGCGCCGCCGATCCCAACCTGGTGCAGGCCCTCCGGGCGCATCTGCTGTGCGTCGAACAGCTGCTGGCCGCTCCGCAGGGCGAACGACGCGCCCGGTGGTTGCAGCGCATCGGTGCCGGAGCGGTGGTCGGCAACGCCGTCACCGAGGTTGACAACCGGGTCGGCCAGGTCACCACCCGGGTGTCCCGCGACGGCGACGCTTTCCGGCTGGACGGAACGAAGTACTACAGCACCGGAAGTCTCTACGCCGACTGGATCCAGGTCCATGCCGAGGACGAGGAGGGCCGCAGCGTGTGGGCTTTCGTCCCGTCGGACGCCCCCGGCGTCACGATGACGGACGATTGGGACGGCTTCGGCCAGCAACTGACGGCATCTGGCACGACAGTCTTCACCGGCGTCCCGGTGGCCGCCGACGAGGTCGTGTCGAGCCCCTACAGCACAGCGGCGAGCCACGCCCAGGCGCTGGCCCAGTCCGTCCACCTGGCCAACCTCGCCGGGATCGCCCAGTCGATCGTCCGCGACGCCACAGCGTACGTGGCCGGCCGGACCCGTTCCTACAGCCACGCCAACACCCCATTGCCGCGCCACGATCCCCAGGTGCAACAGGTCATCGGTGAGCTGTCGGCCACCGCGTACGCCGCGCGGGCGATCTTCCTGACGTTCGTCGACGAGCTGGCCGAGGTCCAGCACCGGGTGGCCGCGGGCGTCGCGACCGACGACGACTACACAGCGATCGACATCAGCGCCTACCAGGCCCAGCTCGCCATCGCGCCGAGTGTGCTGCGCGCCGCCACCCAGCTGTTCGAGGTCGGCGGCGCCTCCCAGACCAGCAGGGCGCGCGGACTCGACCGGCACTGGCGCAACGCACGGGTCCTGGCCCAGCACAACCCGCTCATCTTTCGTGCCCGGCTCGCCGGATCGCATCTGCTCAACGGCGGCCATCGCGCCGTCCAGTACACGGTCGGGACCGCTCCCGCTGCGGTTGGCGCTCCCGCCGCGACCAGCAGCACGGCCGGTGCCGCCGCGGACAGCGGATTCCCCGTCGGCAGCTGACCAGCAGTCCGGCGCACCCAAAGCACCCGTCACTCAAAGCCCCCGTCACGCAAAGCCCCCACCAAAGCCCGCGCTCCACCCGAAAGTGAGACCCCGATGACCGAGATCCTGCAGACCCCGCCCACCACCGACCAACTGCGGGCGCACTTCGCGCCGGTACTGGCGCGCATCCACGCCGGCGCCGTCGACCGGGAACGGGACCGGATCCTGCCGTTCGACGAGATCCGCGAGCTGGCCGCCGCCGGTTTCGGCCGACTGAGGATCCCGACCGACCGGGGCGGCTTCGGGGCCTCCTTCGAGCAGCTCATCGAGGTGCTGATCGACGTCGCGACCGCCGACAGCAACATCGCCCAGGCACTGCGTGGCCACCTCGGCTTCGTCGAGGACGTGCTGGTCTCGCCGGATGCGGACTTCCGGGCGTTCTGGATCCAGGAGATCGCGGCCGGAGCCCTGGTCGGCAACGCTGAGACGGAGAAGGCCGGCAATTACGGCAACCCTGCCACCCGGGTGGTCGAGACCGACGGCCGATTCCTGCTGAATGGCACGAAGTACTACACCACCGGGACCCTCTACTCCGACTGGACGCGGGTCACCGCGGAGCTGGTCGGCGCGGACGGCGACGCCACCCTGATCCATCTCGCGGCCAGAACGGACGACCCTGGTGTCACCACCGTCGACGACTGGGACGGGTTCGGGCAGCGGCTCACCGCCTCGGGCACCACGACCTTCCTCGACGTGCCGGTCGACCCCCGGTTCTTCGTGCCGCTCGGCAGCCAGCAGACCCTCATCTGGCCGATCTACCAGCTCGACCTGCTGGCGAGCCTGGTCGGCATCGCCGAAGCGGCGACGGCCGAGATCATCGCCTTCCTCCGGCAGAAGGGCCGCAACGCCTGGAACCCGACCGTCGCCCCCACCCAGGACCCGGCCGCCCTGTATGCCGTGGGCTCCGTCCGGGGCCGCACCGGGCTGGTGCGCGCCGCCGTCGTCGACGCCGCCCGTCGGCTCGGCGCGGCCCTCGACCAGCACCAGGCCGGGCACCTGGACGAATCCGACTTCGACGACGTCGACGCGTACGTCGCGCAGTTGTGGCCGGTCGTCATCGAAGACGTCCTGCGGATCACCTCCGAGATCTTCGAGGTCGGCGGGGCTTCGGCGACGGCCAGCGGACGGCAGCTGGACCGGTTGTGGCGCAACGCACGCACGATCGCGTCGAACAACCCCAGCTTCCACCAGACCCTGGCCGTGGGCGACCACGCGCTGAACGGCGTCCCGGTGAGCACCTTCATCCACAACGCGCTGGCCCCGATCCAGCCCGCCGCGACGGTCGCGGCGCCCAGCGCCTGACCTCACCGGTGGCCGCACCGCAGTGGGCGGCCACCGGCCCACCCTCGCACGGACGCGCCCGCTCCGTGCGGCCCGCCCGGACTTGCCGACAGGACCTCCCGATGGCCGACCAGCCTCTCGCCTTCAACGCCTTCCTGATGAACACCCCCAGCCACATCCACCACGGACAGTGGCGTCACCCCGACGCGCACCAGGTCGAGTTCAACAGCCTGCGGTTCTGGGTCGACCTGGCCCGTACGCTCGAGGAGGGGCTCTTCGACGCAATGTTCTTCGCCGACGTCACCGGCCTCTACGGACCCCCGGACGGCCGGTTCGCGGACAACGTGACCGAGGGTCTGCAGATCCCATCCAACGACCCGGCAGTGCTCCTCAGCGCGCTGGCGCTGGCCACCGAGCACATCGGCCTGGCCTACACCTCGAACATCATGCAGAACCCGCCGTTCAACTTCGCCCGGCAGATCTCCACCCTCGACCACCTCACCGGCGGACGGGTGGCCTGGAACATCGTCACCTCCACCCAGGAGAACGCGGCGCGCAACTTCGACCTTGCCGGCCTGTTGGACCACGACGCGCGCTATGACTGGGCCGACGAGTACCTCGATGTGCTCTACAAGCTCTGGGAGGGCTCCTGGGACGAGGACGCGGTCGTGCTGGATCGGGCGGGCAATCGGTACGCCGACCCGGCAAAGGTGCACAAGATCCACCACCGCAGTGCGCGATACAGCGTCGAGGGGCCGCATCTGGTCGCACCGTCGCCGCAGCGCACCCCACTGCTCTTCCAGGCGGGCGGATCGGCTCGGGGCATCGCGTTCGCGGCTCGCCATGCCGAGGCCGTCTTCATCACCACTCCGGATCCGGACGTCGCCCGGGAGCACATCGCCACCACGCGCCGCCTTGCCACGGAGCTGGGCCGACGGCCCGATGACCTGCGGTTCTTCCAGGGCCTGACCTTCGTCGTGGGCGAGGACCAGTCCGAGGTCGAGGCCAAGCTGGCCGACTACGAGGCGTACGCGTCGATCCTCGGCTACCAACTGCACACCGCCCTCGGGACACTGCCGGACGGCTCGCACCTACCCGACGACACTCCACTGCGGGCCATCGCCAACAACGGCGGGCGCGGGCACGTGGACTGGGTGAGCGCGACCGTCGATGGTCGCGAACCCACCCTGGGCGACCTGGTGAACAGCCGGGTGCGCCGCGGACTGGTCGCCGGCACGCCCGAGCAGATCGCCGACGTCCTCGCCGACTACCGCGACGCCGGAGTGGACGGCATCAACGTCATCAACTGGCGGCTCCCCGGCACGTACGAGGAGTTCACCCGTCTACTACTGCCCACGCTCCAGCGTCGTGGCCTGGCCAAGCTGGCGTACGCGCCCGGCACCCTGCGCCACAGGATCTTCGGGACCGACCGGCTCCCCGATCGCCATCCGGCCGCCCGCTACCGCGGCGCGTACGCCGGCAACTGACCAAACCCCACCCCTACCGGGAAACACCCGGGAAGAACAGGAAGAGGAACAATGCCCCAGCCCATCGCCCTGCTGAAGGCCGCCGTCGTCGCTGTGTCCCTGGCGCTGCTCACCGCCTGCAGCGCCGGGAACGCCACCGAACCCAAGTCCGCGGGCCTGCCCACCGACCTGAAGACCGTCAGGATCGGCGTCTCCGATGGAGCGGAGCCCTACTGGCAGGTCTACGCCCACACCGTGAAAGAGCAGACCGGCGTCACCGTCGAGTTCCAGAACTTCTCCGACTACAACCAGCCCAATCCGGCGCTGGACCAGAAGCAGCTCGACCTCAACGAGTTCCAGCACCTGCAGTACTTGGCCACGTACAACGTGAAGAACGGCAAATCGCTCCAGCCGATCGGCTCGACCGCCATCTACCCCTTGCCGCTGTACTCGAAGAAACACCACAGTCTCGCCGAGATCCCCAGCGGGGGGCAGATCGCCGTGCCCAACGACCCGACCAACCTGTCCCGCTCCCTCGTCGTCCTGGAGCAGGCGGGCCTGATCACGGTCAGGGGCGGCGCCAACTCGACCTCCACGCCGGCAGAGATCGACCGATCGGCCTCCCGGGTGACGGTCGTCCCGGTCGACGCGAAGGTCACCGCCCAGAACCTCGACTCGCTGGACGGAGCCATCGTGAACAACAACTACGCCACGGCGGCCAAACTCTCCCAGGACCTCATCCTCGCGAAGGACGACCCGACCGCCCAGGCCTCCGCGGCGTACCTCAACGCCTTCGTGGCGCGACCGGAGGACAAGGACAACCCGACCCTGCTGAAGATCGCGGCGATCTACCACGATCCGACGGTCCAGGAAGCCGTCCGTAAGGATCTGGGGTCCGGAACCTTCCTCAAGCAGGACCCCGCTGCCCTCCAGGCCAGCCTGGCGACGATCCAACAGCGCATCGCCTCCAAGCAGTGACGCGCACTCCTCCGATCTCCCGACTCCTCTGCCCCGGAAGGACCCCTGTGACGGCCATCGTCAGCCTTCGTCACGTCTCCAGGACGTTCACGCCCCGACGGCGCTCCTCGACCGCCCCGGCGGTCACTGCTGTCGACGACGTCAGCCTCGACGTCGAGGCCGGTAGCGTGACCGGGATCATCGGGCACTCCGGGGCCGGGAAGTCGACGCTTGTCCGGCTGATCAACGCCCTCGAACTGCCCGACAGCGGTGCGGTGGAGGTCGGCGGGCGCGAGGTGACGTCGCTGAGCGAGCGGGAGTTGCGGCGACTGCGCTCCTCCATCGGGATGATCTTCCAGCAGTTCAACCTGTTTGGATCGCGAACGGTCGAGCAGAACGTCGAGTACCCGCTGCGGATCGCCGGCTGGGACAGGGCCGAGCGGTCCCGTCGGGTCGCCGAACTACTCGCGTACGTCGGCATGTCCGGGGCAGCGCACCGGTTCCCCGGACAGCTGTCGGGCGGCCAGAAGCAACGGGTCGGGATCGCCCGGGCACTCGCCACCAGGCCATCCCTCCTGCTGGCCGACGAGGCCACCAGCGCCTTGGACCCGAACACCACCGCAGAGGTCCTCGAGCTGCTGCAGCGGGTGAATCGCGACACGGGCACCACGATCGTCGTGATCACCCACGAGATGAACGTCGTACGCTCGATCTGCGACACGGTCGCGGTGATGGAACACGGCCGCCTGCTCGACCACGGCCCGGTCTACGACGTCTTCGCCCACCCACGGTTCCCGGAGACCCGACGCTTCATCGAGTCCACGATCCAGGACGCGCCGACCGCGGCCACGATCGACCGGCTCCGGGCCCATCATCCCGGCACGTTCGTGACGGTTTCCATCGTCGACTCCGCTGCCGCGTCCGCCGGTCCGTCCGCGCAGCAGCAGGTGCTCGAGACGCTGGCCCGCCACCGGAGCGTGAGCAGCGGCGTCGTCTTCGGCGCGGTCGTCGAGATCGCCGAGCGCCCGTACGGGTCACTCACCTATGCGCTCGACGGGTCACCCGACGCGGTCCGAGCACTGGTCGACGACCTGGCGGCGAGCACCAGTGTGACGGTCTGGCCGGCCGTGACGCCGGACGGCGACGCGGCGCCACCACAACCGGGCGGACCCGCCCTCGTCACCACGCCTGACCGCCTCGAGGTGAAGGGCGGCCGACGATGATCGACTGGACCATTATGGGACCACTCCTGGGGCAGTCCGTGGTCCAGACCCTGCAGATGGTGTCCCTGACGATGCTGGTGGGGGCGGTGGCCGGGACCCTCATCGGGATCCTGCTCTACGCGACCAGACCCGGCAACCTGCTGGAGCATCGGGTGCTGTTCGCCGCCGTCAACCTGCTGGTCAATGTCGTGCGGCCGATCCCGTTCGTCATCTTCATCTCCTTGGTGCAACCGTTGTCACTCGCACTGACGGGTCGCTCGGTGGGAACGCAGGCGGCGATCCTCCCGATGACCCTGATGGCCTCGGTCGTGGTCGGCCGCATTGTCGAACAGAACCTCGTCGGGATCGACGCCGGGCTGGTCGAGGCCGCCCGGGCGATGGGCGTCTCCCGGACCAGGGTGCTGCTCGACGTGGTGGTCAGGGAGTCCATCGGACCCCTGGTCCTCGGCTACACCTTCGTCTTCATCGGCGTGGTCGACATGTCCGCGGTCGCCGGCTACATCGGTGGCGGCGGCCTCGGGGACCTGGCGATCACGTACGGCTACCAGCAGTTCAACTACGCCGTCACCCTGCTCGCGGTGGTGGTGATCATCGTGATCGTTCAACTCGCCCAGGTGATCGGCAACCGACTGGCTCACCGGGTGATGCACCACTGAGCCCTCTTGCCGGCTCAGCCGAGCAGCAGCGGCTGGGCCGGCTCAGGCGGGTACGCAGATGGCCACGCACTCCACGTGATGCGTGTTCGGGAACAGGTCGAAGGCCCGCAAAGAGGACAGCTCGTACCCCTGGCGGCGCAACCGCCCCAGGTCACGACCCAGTGCCGCCGGATCACACGCGACGTAGGCGATCGCCCGCGGATTGCGGTCTGCCACCGCATCGACGACGTCCTTGCCCGCCCCGGTCCGCGGTGGGTCGAGCACCACGAGGTCGGTCGACCTGGGCATCCGCCGCAGGAGGCGGTCGACCCGGCCGGCGGTGAAGCGCGCCTCCGGCACGTTCTCCCCCGCCAACTCGATGGCGCGCCGGTCCACCTCCACGCCCCACATCTGCACCCCGGCGGCACTCAGCGCGCCGGCGAAGAGGCCGACTCCACAGTAGAGATCGAATCCCCGCTCGCCGGCCTGCGGAGCGAGCCCCTCCATCACGGCCCCGACCAGGGTGTCGGCGGCGTGGGGATGCACCTGCCAGAACCCGTCGGCATCGACCCGCCAGTCCCGCTCGACAGCATGTTCGACGAGGTCCTGGGGCCCCTGCGTGACGACTCCGTCGATCATCACGGTGGACGTCCCGCTCCAGTCCGTCACGACGCGCAGGGCGTGCTCATCGGTGTCAGGCAGTGCCGCTGCCAACGCGTGCGGGTCAGGCTGTGCCGGGACGGCCAGGGGGCAGCCCTCGGAGGGGACGTCGATCAGGTCGTTGCTCCGATGTACTCGCATCGCGGAGCGTCCCGAGTGTGCAACGTACGCCATCCGCGTCCGCCACCCGAACATCCCGCCAGGCAACTCCTCCACCACGACGTCGAGATCGAGGCCCGCCAGGTGCGAGAGCTGCTCGCGGACCACGCTGGCCTTCAACTCGCGCTGCGTGGAGGGATCGGCGTGCTGGAAGTCGCATCCGCCACACATCCCCGGTCCGGCGACCGGGCAACGAGGGGTGATCCGCGCGGGGTCGGCCCGCAGCACCTCCACGGCATCACCGCGCCAGAAGCGATCGTGTGACGTGTCGGTCAGGCGGACGCGCACCGTCTCGCCGGGCAACGCGTGGCGGACGAACACCACACGGCCCTCCAGGCGACCCACGCAGTGGCCGCCGTGGGCCACGGCACCGACGTCGACGGGGCCGACGACCGTTCCCGGTGCGGCGGTGACCAGCGCATCCTCGGCCATGGCTCAGCCCTGGATCGCGGTGGACTGGCCGCTGGGATCCGGTGGCAGCGTACGACGCTGTCCCTCAGCGTTCGACTGCGCCTGCGCTTGCGCTTCGGCCTCCGCCTCGGCCTGGGTCGCGGCGCGGATCTGCTCCTCGAGCTCGGGCGGAAGGGTCAGCGGGATGATGCTGCCCGGAGGCATCGGCAGGTCACCGCGGCGGACGACGGTGTCCCGCAGGACCTCGCGCAGCTCTGCCGTGACCGCCTCGTCGGCATAGTCGATCGCGGCCCGGCCGTACACGACCGCGCGCAGCGCCCAGCGCGGCCCCTCGATCATCAACATCCGGGTCGGCTGCAGCCCTTGCTGGCCGTCCGGGGTGACGACAGGCATCATCCGGCGCACCTCGACGCCGAACGGGCCCTCGGCCAGTTCGGCGGTCCCACCCTCGTGCCGGGCGACGTCCATGACCTCGCTGCGCACGTCGGCCCACAGCCCGCCGCTGCGGGGAGCGGCGTAGACGCTCAGCTCCATCGCCGATTCGCCGTGCATCAGCAGGACGGCGGTGGCCCGGGCGGACGTCTGTTCCACCTGGAAGCGGACCTCCATGCCGTCGATCGGTGTGATGACGAGCGCTCCGAGGTCCATCCGGCCGACCGGGTCACCGTCGAGGTCGACCTCGTCGATGTCGAAGGGGCCGTCCGTGCGCCAGTCGCGGGCGTCGACAGCGGCCCAGGCGTCCGCCGCTTCGGCGTCGCCGCGCCAGTCGACCTGCTGGTCGGCCTCTGCGCCGGCGGCGTCGGTGTCCGGGATGTCCGGGCGCTCATCCTCGGGCTCGGCCTCGTCGTGCCCGCCCTTGCGCCTGCGTCCGAAGATCATGCGTTCTCCTGTCCTGCGGACGACCGGGTGCCGGTCGAACCGTGTCCCTCGGTGCCCCGTTCCGAGACCGGCAATGCGGTGACCTCGGTGAAGACGGCCCGCAGCACCGGCTGGATCACCAGCTGGGCGATGCGATCACCGCGATGGATCCGGATACTGCGGTGCCGGTCGGTGTTGATCAGGCACACCTTGACCTCACCACGATAACCGGCGTCAACAGTACCGGGCGCGTTGACGATGCTCAGCCCCTCGCGCGCCGCCAGCCCCGAGCGGGGATGGACGAAGGCCGCGGTTCCGGCCGGGATGGCCAGTGCGATACCGGTGCCGACGAGTCGACGCTCCCCCGGTGGCAACTCGACGTCCTCGGCAGCGTGCAGGTCGGCACCCGCGTCCAGCGCCCGAGCGTACGAGGGCGTCGGCAACTCCGGGTCGAGGCGGACGATCTGCACCGCCACCTCCTGCTCCCCGGCGCCGATCCCCGCACCGAGCCCGAGCCCGCTCACCGTCCGGCCGCCCGGCGGATCGCGTCGGCGAGCTCTTCGGGGTGGCGCGAACTGACCAGCCAATAAGGGTGCGGGTCGGCCGGATCGGCGAGGGTCACCTCGACGACGCGCCGGATGTAGGGCCGGGTGACGAGGAAGGCCCGAGGATCGGCCCCCGTCCCCAACCGGTCCCGCGACTCGTCGACCGACAAGGCTCGGGCATCGGCCACGTAGGGCCATCCGAGCTGATGGCGGCCGACGTGCAGGCCGGCAGGCTCGACGCGCACCCGAGCACTCCCCGCGGCGGCAGCTCCGGCGGCCAGCGCCACCAGGCCGAGAGTGACGGCGCCGGCGATCTGCGGCGGCTGGTAGACGAAGTAGACGACGGCGACGGAGAGGATGAGTCCGGCGATCACCACGATCCACCACCACGACAGCATCAGTCGTTCGCGATATGCCACGGACCTACCTAACCATCTCCTTGCCCGGGCGAGGCACGACCGCCCTAGGATGGACCCAACGCCCGATCGCACCGAAGGGACTCGAATGGCCATCGCCGAGACACTCGTCTACAAGGCCTACACAGCACTCGCCACCACGGTCGCCACGGTGGTGGCGCACAAGGCCCTGACGGCGGGCTGGCAGTACGTCACCGGCGAGGAGCCGCCGGAACCGACCGATCCCGATGCCAACCTCACCTCCGCGGTGTTGTGGGCCCTGGCGAGCGCCGCGGGAGTGGCCGTCGCCCAGGTCGTCGCGCACCGCGTCGGTACCCGCTACCTCTTCACGCGGGGGCAGAAGTTCAAGCCGCATCGCATCGGCGTGAAGGTCTGATCTCATCCACGTACGCCCAGGGGCCCAGGTGTCATCACCTGGGCCCCTGGGGCACGTCACCGCTCGTCGCGTCGGCTGACGCTCAGCTGCTGACACAGTCCGTGCAGTAGATCAGGTCGCCGTCGATCTTGGCGATCTGGCTCCGCTTGCGCACGAGGAAGCAGCTGGCGCAGGTGAACTCGTCCTGCTGCTTCGGCAGGACCTTGACGGTCAGCTCCTCGTGGGAAAGGTCGGCGCCGGGGAGCTCGAACGACTCAGCGGCAGCGACCTCGTCCTCGTCCACGACGCCCGACTGCTGGTCGTTGCGCCGGTTCTTGAGGGCCTCGAGCGAGTCCTCGCTCACTTCCTCCTCGGACTTGCGAGGAGCGTCGTAATCAGTGGCCATGCCTGCCTTCCCCATCACAGCCCCGCGGTCTGCGGGCCATCTCGGTGGATCAATACAGGGGCATTCATACCATGCCTGTCAAGTCCCGGATCGTCGGCGCTCCGCGGAAGCCGGGCGGCCCGGCCGTACGGGACGGGGGCAGCAGCCCTCCGGGCAGGGCCGGGGATCGGCGGCGGTGCTGACGAGCCGGTCCACCAGGCCGCTCACGAAGGCCGGATGGACGCCGGCGGTCGCAGCCCGGGCCATCTCCAGGCCCAGGCGCTCCGCCGTGGCGGCCGCCTCGACGTCGAGGTCGTACACCACTTCCATGTGGTCGCTCATGAAGCCGATCGGCGCGACGACGACCGCCCCGACCCCACGTTCCGCCAAGGCCTGCAGCGCGTCGTTGACGTCGGGTTCCAGCCACGGCACCGCCGCCGGTCCGGACCGGGAGCAGTAGGCCAGCCCACTGTCGGGACGCGTACCCGTCTCCTCGGCAAGGGCGCCGAGGATGCGGTCCGCCACAGCCTCCAACGAGGCGACGTACGCTCCGCCGGGGTTCCCTTCCCGCTCGGCCGAGCCGACAGGGCCTGAGGTCCGCGCCATCGAGAGGGGGATCGAGTGGGCGACGAACAGGATGTACGGATCCTGTCGCCCCCGGGCGGCCAGCGCGTCACGCGCGTCGCGCACCGCCTCGAGGTTGGCCGTCACGAAGCCCTGGTCCTCCCCGAACGGGAGGACCTTGTCCACCCGCAGCCCCGGCGGGCAGTGCAGGGCGATGTCCTCGAGGTACTGCCGGCAGCCGGAGTACGAGGGATGGGCGCTGGTGGCGAGGGCGAGCACCCGGCGCGCACCGCTGTCCGCGAGGTCGGTGAGGACGTCGGCCACGTACGGCGCCCAGTTCCGGTTGCCCCAGACCAGCGGGATGTCGAGGCCCCGGGCGTCCAGTTCAGAGCGGAGGGCCGCCAGCAGAGCGCGGTTCTGGTCGTTGATCGGGCTACGGCCTCCGAAGAGCCGGTAGTGGCGGCCGACCTCCTCGAGCCGCGCGTCGGGGATGTCCTTGCCGCGGGTGACGTTGCGGAGGAACGGTACGACGTCCTCCTGTCGTTCCGGGCCCCCGAAGGAGAGGAGCAGGACGGCGTCGTACGTGGACAGGGCAGAGGTCACTCCGCGAGTCTAGGTTGAGGGTTTCAACTGGGGAGCGTCGGTCCACCGGGGTATCTTGGCCCGCATGGACAGCTCTTTGACACTGCGCGAGATCCAGGACCGGTTGCGGTCCGGGTCGAGTGTCGAGGAGGTCGCCCTGGAGGCGGGCGTGGAGCCCGCCGAGCTCGCGGGCTACGCCGTCCCGATCGTCGCCGAGCGGGAGCACATCGCCGATCTCGCCCGCGCCGCCAACGTCCGGCGCGCCGGCGAGTCTCCGGCCCATCGCGGCCTCGAGGCTGTCGTCACAGAGCGGCTCCGTGCGCTGGACCTCGATCCACGAGAGGTGGAGTGGTCGGCGGTACGCGTGGAACGCCGCCACTGGCAGGTGATCGCGGTGCTGACCGAGGACGAGGAGTCGCACCGGGCCGTCTTCAATTTCGACCTGGACGGGCGCTACTCGGTCGCGGCGAACGAGGCGGCACGCTGGATGCTGGGTGAGTCCCCGTTGCCCCCGCTGGATCTGGACACCGAACCCACCGTCGAGTTGACCGAGGAGGAGCGGCGGGCGCGGATGGCCCTTGCCGACGACTTCGACGAGGACTGGGACGACGACGGCCCCACCGAGATGGACGCGCTCAACGAGATGATGAGCGAGTACGAGGACACCCTCTCCGGGTACGAAGACACCCTCAGCATCCTGCGCGGCTTCGGTGGGGACCGCGAGGCGTATGCGGGCCCGCGGCTGGTCCCCGACCCCGCGGACGACGAGGCTGCCTCCGACGAGGACCGCTACGGCCCCTCGGAACGGTCAGAGGACGACAGTGACCCCGGCGCCGCCGCTCGCCGGCCGTCGAATCGGGCGGCTTCGCGAGCCGCCGCCCAGCGCCGTCCCCGCCCCGACTCCGATCAGCCGCCCCTGGTCGAGAGCGATGTCCCGGTGCCCCGTAAGCGGACACCACGCAAGCGCGCGCATGTACCCAGCTGGGACGAGATCGTCTTCGGCAGTGGCTCCGACGGCCAGGATTCCTGACGGCTCAGAGCACCGTCCGGATCAGTCCTCCCCCACCGCCACCGGCCGCGCGGGGTCGCTGATCCAGTCGCTCCAGGACCCGCCGTAGACCGCCACGCCCTCGCCGAGCCCGGCATGACGCAGCGCCAGCAGCGTCCGCATCGCCGTCAGCCCGGAGCCACAGGACAGGACGTCCCCCGGCTCGATGTCGGCGAACCGGCGGCGCAGCTGCTGAGCGGGCAGGAACAGGCCGTCGGCGCCGAACTCGTCCGCGCCGGGACGGTTCTCGGCCCCCGGGATGTGGCCGGCGACGGGGTCGATCGTCTCGTTCTCGCCGCGGAAGCGATCGGCGCCCCGCACGTCGAGCAGCCGGTGGCCCGCGCGCAGCGCGTCCATGGCCCCGTCGGCGTCGACAATGGGCAACCGTCCACCGGCACCGGTGAGGTCACCCGGCGGGACCGTGACCTCCCCGGTGGCGAGGGGCAGCCCGGCGGCCGACCACGCCGCAATGCCGCCGTCCAGCACCCGCACGTCGGGGTGGCCGAGATCCTCCAGCAGCCACCACACCCGGGCCGCCCCGAGCTGGCTCCCGCCGTCGTACACGACGACCGGACGGTCGACGCGGACCCCGGCGGCACGGAGCACGCGCAGGACCGAGTCGTGGTCGGCCAGCGGGTGGCGGCCACCCTCCCCTCGTGGGCCACGGGGCCCGGACAGTGCGTGCTCGACGTCGACGTGGGCGGCCCCCGGCAGGTGGCCGGCCAGGTACTCCGCATGGGCGTCGGGGCCGACGAGGTTGAACCGGGCGTCGACCAGCACCGGTGGGGCGTCGGCCGTCAGCAGGGTCGCAACCTCAGCGGCGCGGACCAAGGGGTCACGGGTCATGGCTGGTTCCTCCCGTCGGTGGGTGCCGGCTCCTCCGGTCCCCCGAGTTCCTCTTGTCCGGGGCCGCCCAGCGGCAGCGGCTCGGCGGGCGAGCCGAGCGCGACGACCTTGCGGGTGGTGCCGCTGCGGTGGTGCTTGCGACAGAGCACTTCGTACGCCAGGACGCCCTGACCTGCTCCGGCACCATCCTCGGTGCGGCCGCCCACGTCGCCGACCACCTTCTGGTCACCCTCGGTGACGATCCATCCGTCGACCGTCCGGGTGTTGGTGGTGGCTTTCGCGCCGCACCAGCACAGCGGGGTGACCTGCAGCGTCTCCAGGCGGTCGGCCAGCTCGACCAGTCGGCGCGAGCCCGGGAAGATCTCGGTCCGGAAGTCGGTCAGCAAGCCGAACGCGTACACGTCGAGCTCGAGGTCGTCGACGATCCGGGCCAGCTGGTCCACGTGCGCGGGCCGGTAGAACTGCGCCTCGTCGCAGATGAGGTACTCCAGTCGTTCGCCGTGGGTCAGCAGCCCGATGACGTGGTGCCAGAAGTCGAAGTCATCGCTCACCTCGACGGCGCGCCGGGTCAGCCCGAGGCGCGAGGTGACGACCGCCGGCCCCGAGCGGTCCTCACAGGTGAAGACCGCCCCCCGGCGCCCGCCGGTGGTCAGGGTGTGATCCAACTGCAGCGCGAGGGTCGACTTGCCGGATTCCATCACTCCAGTGAAGAAGACCAGCTCGGCCATTCAGTCCACCACCAGAGGCACGTACATCTCCCCGGCGGTGAGGGAACCGTGCATGCCCACGAGACTGAGCTCGCCGGGCAGCCGCCGGGTCATCACCGCCCAGTCCTCGAGCATCGCCACCACGACGTCGCCGTAACGGGGCAGCACCTCGGGATCGACGTCGCCGAACCAGCCCTCGGCGACCGCATCCTCGCGGAGGCGGACCAGGGCGTGGTCTCCGACCTCCTGGCGCCAACGCTCTGCCACCGCCCGAGCCCTTCCCGGCACGGTGTAGACCTGCCGGAAGCGACCCTCGCCGGCGACCATCTCGACGTCGCCCTGCAGCGCGGGGACGTCCTCGACGATGACGCGGTGCTCCTCGGGGATGTCGATCATGCCGTGGTCGCCGGTGACGACGATGCGTACGTCGGCGGGTAGCTCGTCGCGGAAACGCTCGATCAACGCGTCGATCCGGCGCAGTTGGTGGCGCCACTCGCCGGAATCGACGCCGGCGGTATGGCCAGTGTGGTCGAGCTCACGTTCGTACGCGTACACCACACCACGGGGACCGGCGGTGGCGGCGCGGACCACCGCCTCCACCCGCTGGTCCTCGTCCCGCTCCTGATGGATGGGGAAGAATCGGGGGCCGGCGAGGGCGACCTGGGTCAGCCCGGAGCCCTCGAACCGCGCCGGAGCCACCATGCCGACCGCGAGACCGGCGTCGGCGAGGGCCTGCAGGCGGGTCGGGTGGGGTTGCAGGGAGACGGGATCGTCCTCCCCGTCCCAGGAGAGCATGTTGAGGAAGGCGCCGGTACGCGGATGCCGGGCGGAGTAACCGACGATTCCGTGCCGCCCGGGGACCAGGCCGGTGCCGAGGCTGGTCAGGCTGGTGACGGTGGTCGAGGGCAGACCGCTGGTGAAGCCGTCGAACGGCGCATGATCACCCTCCCCGCGCAGCAACGACGCCAGGTACGGGGCGTGGTCGGCGTGGTCGGCGAGCTGGAGCGCGCCGAGTCCGTCGACCAGCACCAGCACCCAGCGGTCCGCCTCGGGCAGCCCGAGGACGTCCGGTCCGGCCTGGCCCAGCCGGGCGCCGATCGCCGGCAGCAGGTCACACAGGGACCCGCGCCCGTACTGCGGCAACGTCACCTGACCGGACGCGGGGTACATGGGTCCCGCGACAGACCTCATGAGACGTTCGACGACTGCTGCAGCGCCAGCCCGAACCGGAGGAGTTGGGCCACTCCCTCGGCGCCGTCCGCGTCGCTGCTCATCCGCATCACCAGGTCGTCACCGACGAGTTGGCCCGTCAGTCCGTGGTCCGCGTCGCAGTCGGGGTTGTCACAGGTGGCCGGCTCGAGGTCGATCCGCGAGGCGAAGCCCCACGCCACCGTGAGCAGCGCCTCCTGGACGCCCGCCTGACCGGGACGGTAGGTGCTCGGCTCGTTGACGATGCGGCTCAGACTGACCGAGGAGATCCGGCTCAACCCGACGACCTCGCTCGTCGACGCGGCCTGGGCCCCGCGCCCGGACTGGCGTCGGCGTCGTCGGTGTGGTTGATGATCAGCCGGGTGGGTGTGAGCACCGCCACGGTCACGTGACGGTGGATGCCGTCGGGGGTGATCGTGGGTTCGTGCTGGACGACGTAGGAGACCATCTCCTCCGTGCCCAGCGAGATCATCACGCTGTCATGGACGAGGGCCGGAAAGTAACCGCACGCCTCGATAGCGGCCCTGAGTTCGTCCGCGCCCGTCAGCTGTTCCGATCCAGTCACCCGGCCATCTTCGCACATCGGGTGGAACCACCGGATCCCCGAAAGTGATCGGCCACCCCGTCGGGCGGCCCGCGGATGACGTGGTGCCCGGTCGTGTGTGTAGTGTCGGGGCCATGTCGCGATCGTTCTTCGCTGCCCGCGTCGAGGAGGCGTTGAATCGTGCGGTGGGCCGATTCCTGCGCCGCCGCGGCTGGAAGGAACGCGTCGTCGCCTACACCGGCTACGGCGATCCGACCTTCGTGCGGGTGATGGCGCGACTGATCCTCGTCCCCGAGCGCTCCGCGTCCGGGGCCTTCGGCCGCGAACTGCTCAAGCGCCGCGGCTGGCGCAACTTCCTCGCCCTCCCGGTCGTCCGGGGCACCATCGTGGTGCACACCTCGCGAGGCCCGATCGAGGTCCGCACCGATCGCTCCGGCTACATCGACGTGCGTCTGGAGAACGGGTCGCTGGAGCCTGGCTGGCGGAAGGTGGAACTGTCCACGACCGACGGCCGCCGTACCAGCGCAGACATCCAGGTCATCGATCCCCGCACCGACTTCGGGATCATCTCCGACATCGACGACACGATCATCTCCACGATGCTGCCCCGCCTGATGCTGGCAGCCTGGAACTCCTTGGTGGTGCACGAATCGGCCCGCCAGGCCGTCCCGGGGATGGCCCGGCTCTACCGCGACCTGCTGGCGGAGCACCCGGGGGCTCCGCTGGTCTTCGTCTCCACCGGGTCATGGAACACCCAACCGACGCTCAACCGCTTCCTGCACTCCCGGCGCTTCCCACTGGGCGCGATGCTGCTCACCGACTGGGGCCCGACCTCCACCGGATGGTTCCGCTCCGGACGCGAACACAAGGAGCGCGAGGTACGCCAACTCGCCGAGGACTTCCCGAACATCCGCTGGGTGCTGGTCGGTGACGACGGGCAGCACGACCCCGCCATCTATGGCCGCTTCACCCTCGAGTACCCCGATCACGTCCGGGTCGTGGCCATCCGCCAGTTGACCCCCGCGGAGCAGGTGCTGGCGCACGGTACGCTCGACGCTCTGGAGAGCGAGCAGATGGATCGTTCACACTCCGTACCGTGGGTGGCCGGCCAGGACGGCTGGGAGATCCACGTAAAGCTGGACGCGGCGCTCTCCGGGGAGGACCCGGGAGGGCACCGGGTCGACACGCCGTAGCCCCGGTCCCTCGGGACCGACCCGCAGCAGCGACAATTCCCCTTGTCGACGCGGGTCCCTGACCCGCCGGGGCAGAAGGGAAGGGACGCGATGGCCCGCAGGAGCACCACGGTCGACGAGGAGGAGTTCGAGGAACACGTCATCGACGTCGATGTCTCCGACGAGATGCAGTCGTCGTTCCTCGAGTACGCCTACTCGGTCATCTACGCCCGGGCCCTTCCCGACGCCCGTGACGGCCTCAAGCCGGTCCAGCGGCGCATCCTCTACTCGATGAACGAGATGGGCCTGCGGCCCGACCGTGCCCACGTCAAGTGCGCCCGCGTCGTCGGGGAGGTGATGGGCAAGTACCACCCGCACGGTGACAGCGCCATCTATGACGCCCTGGTCCGGCTTGGCCAGCCATGGGCCATGCGCCTGCCGATGGTGGACTCGCACGGCAACTTCGGCTCCCTGGACGCCGGCCCCGCGGCGATGCGCTACACGGAGTGCCGGATGGCCCCCGCTGCGCTGACCATGACCGACGGTCTGGACCTCGACACGGTCGATTTCCGCCCCAACTACGACGGCCACGAGACCGAGCCGGCGGTCCTGCCCGCATCCTTCCCCAACCTGTTGGTCAATGGCTCCACCGGGATCGCCGTGGGCATGGCGACCAACATCCCACCGCACAACCTGATCGAGGTCGTCCACGCCCTGCGTCACCTCCTCGCCCATCCCGAGGCGGACCTGGACGCCGTGATGCGGTTCATCCCGGGACCGGACTTCGCCTCCGGCGGCACCATCGTCGGCCTCGAAGGCATCCGCGACGCGTACGAAACGGGCCGTGGCACCTTCCGGATCCGGGCCAAGGCCCGGATCGAGCAGATCAGCGCACGTCGCCAGGGCATCGTGGTGACCGAACTGCCACCGATGATCGGGCCCGAGAAGATCATCGAGCAGATCAAGGTGCTGGTGCAGTCCAAGAAGCTGCAAGGGGTCTCCGACGTCAAGGACCTCTCGGATCTGCAGCACCCGACCCGGCTCGTCATCGAGGTGAAGAACGGATTCCATCCCGAGGCGCTGCTCGAACAGCTGTACCGGCGGACCAAGCTGGAGGACTCCTTCGGCATCAACACGGTGGCGCTGGTCGACGGCCAGCCCCGCACCCTCAGCCTCATCGAGGCGCTGCAGGTCTACCTGGAGCACCGGCTCGAGGTCACCCTGCGCCGGTCCCTGTACCAGCGGGCCCGCGCCGAGGAGCGCCTGCACCTGGTCGAGGGCCTGCTGATCGCCATCCTCGACATCGACGACGTGATCGCGATCGTTCGACGGTCCGAGGACGCCGGCGAGGCGAAGGCGGCCCTGATCGAGGCCTTCGACCTCAGTGACGTCCAGGCGACGTACATCCTCGACATGCAGTTGCGCCGGCTGACCCGGTACTCACGGCTGGAGCTCGAGGGCGAGCGCGACGAACTGACCACACGGATCGCGGCGTTGACCGAGATCATCGAGTCGGACGAGAAGCTCCGCGGCCTCGTCGGCGACGAACTGGCCGCCGTCGCCACGGCCCACGGCGACGCGCGCCGCACGGTGCTGCTGTCCTCCGCCGGCGTCTCCACGGCGGCCGCCGCCCCGATCGAGGTGGCCGACGAGCCGTGCTGGGTGATCGCCTCGGCGACCGGGCTGCTCGCCCGCACCTCCGACGCCTCCCCCTTGCCGGGCGCCGGACCCCGCACCGGTCACGACGTCCTCGCGGCGGTCGTCCGGACGACCGCCCGGTCCCAGATCGGCGTCGTCACCTCGACGGGGCTGGTGCACAAGCTGTCCGCCTTGGATCTCCCGGTGCTGCCGCGGACCGCGTCGGCGCCTCATCTGCAGGGTGGCTCCCAGCTCTCTGAACTGCTGCCCCTGGAGCCCGGTGAGGAGCTCCGTGCCCTCGTCCCGCTCGACCCGGACTCCCCCGGCCTGGCGATCGGCACCCGTCAGGGTGTTGTCAAGGTGGTCCGACCCGAGATCCTCGGGCGCTCGGAGTGGGAGGTGATCCGGCTGGACGCCGGCGACGAGGTCGCGGGTGCGGTGTGGCTCGGGGGGCTGCCCGGCGCCGAGCTGTGCTTCATCACCTCAGACGCGCAGTTGCTGCACTTCCCGCTCGACGCCGTGCGTCCGCAGGGACGCACCGGCGGCGGAGTGGCGGGGATCAAGCTGACCCCCGGGGCTCGCGTGGTCTTCTTCGGCGCCGTGCCATCGACTGGTTCGGTCGTCGTCACCGTCGCCTCGACGGCCGGCGCGCTGCCGGGTGGCGGGACCGGCAGCGTGAAGGTGGCCCCGTTCGAGGAGTTCCCCGGCAAGGGCCGGGCCACGCAGGGCGTCCGGTGCCACCGCTTCCTGAAGGGCGAGGACGAACTGCAGCTGGCGTGGGCCGGACCTACCCCCGCCATCGCCTGCGCCGGGTCCGGTGCTCCCATCGACCTGCCACCGGCCGACGGGAGGCGGGACGGATCGGGACACCCGGTCCCCCAGCCGATCCTCGCCATCGGGAGCCGGACCTTCGCCGTGCCGTCCTCGGGTGAGACACACCACATCGCCGGACCGGCGGAGTAACGTCGGCGCCATGCCTCACGATGACTTCGCCGATCTGCTCGCCAGCAACGCGCACTACGCCGACTCGTTCACCGACAGTGGGTTCGACGGGATCGCCAAGGCGGGTGTCCTGATGGTCACCTGCATGGACTCCCGCATCAAGCCGCTGGAGATGATCGGGCTGCGTCTGGGCGATGCCAAGATCCTGCGCACGCCCGGTGGCCGCGTCACCCCCGACGCTCTCATCGGCTGCATCCTCGGCGTGCACCTGCTCAATGTCAACCGGATCATGGTCGTCCCCCACAGCCGCTGCGCGGTGGGCTCTGGCGACGACAAGTTCCTGGCCGACAAGGTCCGCAACGCGACCGGTGCGGACATCTCGGGCATGGTGCTCGGCAGCACCCCGGACCAGGAGGCAGGGCTGCGCTTCGACGTCGAGCTGCTCCGTTCGCACCCCCTGATGGCGGGCCGCGAGGTCTTGGTCGGCGGCTTCTACTACGACGTCGATTCCGGCCGCCTCGAGCAGCGCCTCTGACCACCGCCTGCCCCGCCCGGTCCTGACCGGGCGGGGCGGGTCGCCAACGAAGGGCCGTCGCGGTCCTCCTCCGGGAGGACGGTGGCGGCCCTTCGTCGTGCCTCGCGCCGCTGAGCGTTCCTCTGCGGGACTCCCCGACTTGACCCGTCCCACGGATCGCCGACATACTCACCGTGTCTTAGGTAAGGCTCACCTTACTTAGTCTTACCTCACCCGATTCCGATGGAGGCAATGATGCTGGGCAACTTCCTGATCGGCCTGCGCGAGGGGCTGGAGGCGGCGCTGGTCGTCGTCATCCTCCTCGCCTATCTGGTCAAGACCGATCGGCGGTCACTCATCCCGGGGATCTGGGGGGCGCGGGCCTGGCGGTCGCCGTCTCGTTGGCCTTCGGCGCGATCCTCACCTTCGGGCCGAGCGGCCTGTCCTTCGAGGCCCAGGAGATCATCGGCGGTTCGCTCTCGCTGGTGGCCGTCGGCCTGGTGACCTGGATGATCTTCTGGATGGCCCGGCACGCGAAGCACCTCTCCGGTGAACTCAAGGGCAGCATCGACAACCACGCCGCCTCCGGACGCGGGGGCATGGTCCTGGTCGCCCTCCTGGCGGTCGGCCGCGAGGGTCTGGAGACCGCACTGTTCCTCTGGGCCGCCACGCGGGCCGCGGCGGGGACGTCCGAGGGCGGCTGGGTGCCCCTGACCGGTGCCGCGCTCGGCCTCGTGAGCGCCATCCTCATCGGCTGGCTCATCTACCGAGGTGCCCTGCGCCTGGACCTCGGCATGTTCTTCACCTGGACGGGTGCCTTCCTCATCCTCGTCGCCGCGGGCGTACTCGCCTACGCCTTCCACGATCTCCAGGAAGGCGGCCTGGTCCCCGGCCTCGACGCCGTCGCCTGGGACATCAGCGGACTCGTCCCGCCCACCTCGATCGTCGGCTCCGTCCTCAAGGGCGTCTTCAACTTCACCCCGAGCCCGACCCTGCTCGAGGCGGCCGCCTGGATCGTGTACGTCGCGATCGTCCTGCCGCTGTACTTCATCCGCCTCCACCGCGGCCACCAGACCAGCACCGAGTCCACCACCGCCACCACCGAAGGAGTCCACGCATGACCTCCCGCCCCACCCGCTCGATGGTGCTGCTCGGCGGCACCGCGCTCGCCGTCGCCCTCACCGCCGGATGCACCCGCAACGTCTCGACCGCCGCGCCGGCCACCGGCACCGGTGCCGTCGCCGTCACGTCCACCGACGACGCCTGCCGGCTCGCGACCACCTCGGTGCCCGCGGGCAAGGTCACCTTCGACGTCACCAACAAGGGGACGAAGGTCACCGAGTTCTACCTCTACGCCGCCGACGGCAAGCGCATCCTCGGTGAGGCCGAGAACATCGCCCCCGGCCTCACCCGCAGCCTCGTCGTCACCGCCGCGGAGGGCAGCTACCTGACCGCCTGCAAGCCGGGTATGACCGGAGACGGGATCCGCGCCGCCTTCACCGTCACCGCCTCCCACGAAGCGGTCGCCGCGCCCGCCGGCGACCAGGAGCTCGCCGGCCAGGCCAAGGCCGCGTACGCCACCTACATCCGTGCCGAGGCGGACCAGTTGCTCGAGGGCACCAAGGAGTACGCCGAGCTCTACAAGGCCGGAAAGGACGACGAGGCCCGGGAGGAGTACGCCGAGGCACGTACGCACTGGGAGCGGATGGAGCCCGTCGCCGAGTCCTTCGGGGATCTGGATCCACGGATGGACGCCCGTGAGGCCGATCTCGAGCCCGGGCAGGAGTGGACCGGCTGGCATGCCATGGAGAAGGACCTCTGGCAGCCCGCGGGCGGCGGCCACACCGCCCTGACCCCCGCGCAGCGCGCGAAGCTGGCCGATCAACTGGTCACGGACACCGAGGAGCTGCACCGCCGCACCCGCGACATGGCCTTCACCCTCGACCAGATCGGCAACGGCGCGAAGAGCCTCCTCGACGAGGTGGCCACGGGCAAGGTGACCGGGGAGGAGGAGACCTGGTCGCACACCGACCTGTGGGACTTCCAGGCGAACATCGACGGCGCCAAGGAGGCGTACGAGACGCTCCACCCGCTCCTGCAGCAGCGCAACCCCCAGCTCGACCAGGAGATCGACGAACGCTTCGACGCCCTGCAGGCCCTGCTTGACACCCACCGCAAGGGCGACGGGTTCGTCGGCTACGACACCCTGTCCAAGGACCAGGTGAAGCGCCTGTCCGATGCCGTCAACGCACTCTCCGAGCCCCTCTCCCGGATGACCGGGGCGGTGCTCTGATGGAGGCCGGTCTGATGCAGGTCGGTCGCCGGGGCTTCCTCGGGCTCGCCGGGGCCGGTGCCGCCGGGGCAGCGGTCGCCCTGGGAGCTCAGGCCGGACTCGGCCAACGCCGCACGGGCGCTCCGGCCGCAGGGATGTACGCCTTCGAGGGGCCGCATCAGGCCGGCATCGTCACCCCGGCCCAGGACCGGATGTACTTCGCGTCCTTCGACGTCACCACCCGGTCCCGGGAGCGGCTCGTCGCCCTGCTCCAGGACTGGACCCGCGCGGCCCGGGAGCTGACGGCGGGACGCGAGGTGGGTGGCGGGACGCTGCCGTACGCCGACCCGCCGGCCGACACCGGCGAGGCGATCGGCCTGCCGGCCTCGGGTCTGACGCTGACCTTCGGTGTCGGCCCGTCGCTGTTCACCGGAGCGGACGGGACGGACCGGTTCGGGCTCGGCGGCCGCCGGCCGGCCGCACTGGAGACCCTGCCGCACTTCCCCAAGGACCACCTGGACCCTTCGCGCAGCGACGGGGACCTGTGTGTCCAGGCCTGCGCCGACGACCCCCAGGTGGCGTTCCACGCCATTCGCAACCTGACCCGACTCGCCTTCGGGACGGCGGCGCTGCGCTGGAGCCAGCTCGGCTTCGGCCGGACGTCCTCGACCAGCAGCTCACAGGAGACGCCGCGGAACCTCTTCGGGTTCAAGGACGGGACGGCGAACCTCAAGGCCGAGGAGAGCGGCGAACTCGACCGGCACCTCTGGGTGGCCGCCGGGGACGACCCGAGGGCCGATTGGCTGGCCGGCGGGACCTACCTGGTGGCCCGCCGGATCTCGATGCGGATCGAGACCTGGGACCGGACCAGTCTGCGTGAACAGGAGGGCATCTTCGGACGTGACCGGGCCCAAGGGGCTCCCCTGTCCGGTGGCCGGGAGTTCGACAGGCCCGACTTCACCGCCACCAGTCGTGACGGGGCTCCGCTGATCGCCACCGGCAGTCATGTCCGACTGGCCCACCCGTCCCAGAACGACGGGCACCGGATGCTGCGCAGGGGCTACAACTACACCGACGGCGACACGTCGCTGGGCCGCATGGACGCCGGTCTGTTCTTCGTCGCCTTCGTCCGCGACCCGGCCCGTCAGTACATCCCGCTGCAGAACACATTGGCCCGGCAGGACGCCCTCACCGAGTACCTGCAGCACACCGGGTCGGGGCTGTTCGCCTGCCCGCCCGGCGTCGGCCCCGACGGCTGGATCGGCGAGGGACTGTTCGCCTGACGCGGCCGCTCAGACGTCGATGTGCTCCTGGTCGAGCCGGTAGGCGCCATCCACGATGAACTCCTTGCGGGGTGCGACCTCACTGCCCATCAGCATCTCGAAGACCTGCTCGGCCCCCTCGGCATCGTCGAGGGTGAGCCGGCGCAGCGTACGACGCCGAGGATCCATCGTGGTCTCCATCAACTGGTCGGCGTCCATCTCACCCAGGCCCTTGTACCGCTGCGGCTCCTTGAACCGGATGCCCTTCTTCGTCAGCTCCGCGCGCTTGCGCTCGTACTCGGCGTCGGAATAGGTGTAGAGGTACTTCTCCTGGCCCTTCTTCGGATTGGTGAGTTCGAACCGGTGCAGCGGCGGCACGGCGCTGTAGACGTGACCCTGCTCGATCATCGGTCGCATGTAGCGGAAGAACAGCGTCGCCAGCAGCGTCCGGATGTGGGCGCCGTCGGAGTCGGCGTCCGCCATGAAGATGACCTTGCCGTAGCGGCTGGCGTCGATGTCGAACGTACGTCCCGATCCGGCCCCGACCACCTGGATGATCGAGGCGCACTCGGCGTTCTTCAGCATGTCGGTGATCGACGCCTTCTGCACGTTGAGGATCTTGCCGCGGATCGGCAGCAGGGCCTGGTACTCGGCGTTCCTGGCCCGCTGGGCGGTGCCGAGCGCGGAGTCGCCCTCCACGATGAACAACTCGCACCGGTCGACGTCGTTGCTGCGGCAGTCCTTGAGCTTCGCCGGCAGGGTCGAGGACTCCAGCGCGTTCTTGCGGCGCTGAGCCTCCTTGTGGATCCTGGCCTGTACCCGGGTCCGCGAGGCGGCGACGATCTTCTCCAGCACCGTACGTGCCTGCTGCTTGTCGTCACGGCGGGTGGAAGAGAAGTACTTCCCCAGCTCGGCCTCCACCACTCGGGCCACGATCCGGGACACGGCGGGCGTGCCGAGCACCTCCTTGGTCTGGCCCTCGAACTGCGGTTCGGCCAGGCGCACCGTGACCACGGTGGTGAGCCCCTCCAGGACGTCGTCCTTGGCGACCTCCTCGCCGCTCTTCAGCAGCCTGGTGCCCTCGAGGGCGCGGCCGACCGCCCGCACCAGACCACGGTCGTAGCCTTGGACGTGGGTGCCGCCCGACGGTGTCGCGATGATGTTCACGAACGACTTGGTGATGGTGTCGTAGCCGGTCCCCCAGCGCAGCGCGATGTCCACCCCCAGGTCGCGCGTGACGTCGGTCGGGGTCATGTGGCCGCGGTCGTCGAGGACCGGCACCGTCTCCTCGAACGTGTCGTGGCCCTGCAGGCGGATGACATCGGTGAGGGGCGGGTCCTGGGCCAGGAAATCGCAGAACTCCGAGATACCCCCCTCGTGATGGAAGACCTCGACCTGCGGCGCGTCCCCGCGCGCGTCGGTCACCTCGATCCGCAGCCCCGGCACCAGGAAGCTGGTCTGCCGTGCCCGGGCATACAGGTCGGGCAACGAGAGCTTGGCGTCCTTGAGGAAGATGTTGTGGTCGGGCCAGTAGCGGATCCGCGTACCGGTCGCCCCCTTGGGAGCCCGGCCCGCCTTGACCAGCCCACCCCCCGGGGTGAACGCGGCGTCGGGGCCCTCCCCCGCGAAGCTGCCGGGCGTGCCGTGCCGGAAGGACATCGTCCACCGGGAGCCGTTGCGCGCCACCTCCACGTCCAGCCGGCTGGACAGGGCGTTCACCACCGACGCGCCCACGCCGTGCAGGCCGCCCGAGGCACCGTACGATCCGGAGCCGAACTTGCCGCCCGCATGCAGTTTGGTCAGCACCACCTCGACACCGCTGAGGCCGGTGCGCGGTTCGGTGTCGACCGGGATCCCTCGGGCGTGGTCGGTCACCGTGATCGCGCCGTTTGCCCCCAGCAGCACCTCGATGGCGTCACCGAAGCCCGCCAGCGCCTCGTCCACCGCATTGTCGATGATCTCCCACAGGCAGTGCATCAGGCCCTTGGTGTCGGTCGACCCGATGTACATGGCAGGACGCTTGCGCACCGCCTCCAGCCCCTCCAGCACCATCAGGCTGCGAGCGTCGTACGCGCGGGGTTCCGCGGAATGGGATTCGGAGAGGGGGACGGAGCTCGGCACGGTCAGAGCCTACCTTTCCGTCACCGAGACCCCCGCCGGCGACATGCCTGTCAACGCGTCACAGGATCGAGACACGTCCGTCATCGTCAGGCGCTGGTGTCGTTGGTCCACGGCGGTAGTCTCGGTGGGAACAAGGACGAGCGGGCGTACGTTGCATCTCCAAGAGCGCGCATGACCAACAACGATGCGCGCATCACCGATCGAGACCACCACGGCCTCCCGCGGGATCATCCGCAGCGACGCCACGACGGCACCACCCGCAACTCCGAGTTCACCGCCCCGGCGCACCGGCCACCCGGCCGAGAAAGTGAGGCCCATCATGAGCACGACGACCACCACGGTCCAGGATCCCGCACTGACCGCTGCCGACCGCTGCGACCGCTGCGGCTCGAAGGCCTATCTCCGGGTAACCCTCGCCAGCGGCGGGGAGCTTCTCTTCTGCGCCCACCACGCCAAGGAACACGCGGAGGCGTTGGCCAAGGTTGCGGCCCGGATCCAGGACGAGACGCACCTGCTGTCCTGACCGACCACGAGGTCCACAGCTCAGATACACGACTCCCCGTCGCCCTTCGGGCGGCGGGGAGTTTTCCGTGCTGCGGGACCGGTCGCCCGGCCGCGCCCACTCAGGAGGCGCTGCCCTGGGTGGCGCAGGTCCCGTTCGAGATCGGCCCGGCGGTGACCGGGTGGGAGGAGTCGGGGTCGACGATGACCTGGCCGGGACCGGTGATCCTGTCCATGCACGTCGCGGAGGCGGCCCGACCGGCCGCCGCACCGTCGATCCACACGTCCAGCCGGGTAGAGGCGCCGGACTTGGCACCGAGGTGACAGGCCCCGCAGATGTCCTCGACGATCAGGTAGCGCTGGAGCTTCGGGACGTAGAAGCGGGTGCCGGGCTGCCAGTCCATGCTGCTGGTCCGGCCACCGCTACCGGTGAAGCCGACCGCCACGGTGATCGGATCGGCGTAAGTGCCGGTGCCACCCGCCTTCGCGTGCAGCACCGAGTTCGAGACGGCGGCCGACCCTGCGGGCGAGTTGTCCCAGTAGGAGTAGCCGGTCAGGTACGCACTGACGGTACGTTCCTTCGTCGCGGCCGGTGGTGTGCTCGACGGCTCGGAGGGGGCGGGAGCAGACGTGGGCGTGGACGACGTGGTCGGCGTGGACGACGCCGAGGGCGAGGGCGAAGACGTCACCTCGGTCAAGGGCGGCCGCTCGGTGGAGCGACTGGTGCCGACGGTGTCCTCACGGTCGATGGCCACCGCCGTGGCCGGGGAGGCCTCGGGCGAGCGCGCCTCGCCCGGTCGGACCAGGACCCCGGTCAGACCGGCGGCGGCCACGAGGACCGCCGCGGTCGTCACTGCGAGCCGACGAACCACCCGCGCCGATCGGCGTGGAGAGGCCGCGGGAACCTCCTCGTCGAGGAGATGTCGCGCGGGTTGCCCAGCCCGGTCGGCCGGGCCGAGCAGGTCTGCTGGGGTCCCCGCTCGGGCGCAGGACAGGGCGCGGCGGGCTTTGCTCACGTGGTGCCTCTCGATCACAGGTGGTCGAGAACGAAACTACGTCAAGATGAGCAAAGATCACAATTTGGACACATTCGGATCACGTTTCAGCATCTGTCTGTGCCACAGGCCGGAAAAGCCAGTGGCCCGAGCCGGTGTCGGCTCCTGACGCACGGTGCCCCCGCCGCGACCCGGAGGTCGCAGCGGGGGCACCGTAGCTGGGATTGAGGCCCGATACGTCAGTCGAGGTAATCCCGCAGCACCTGGGAGCGGGACGGGTGACGCAGCTTCGACATGGTCTTCGACTCGATCTGGCGGATCCGCTCGCGGGTCACGCCGTACACCTTGCCGATCTCGTCCAGCGTCTTCGGCTGACCGTCGGTCAGGCCGAAGCGCATCGACACCACGCCCGCCTCACGCTCGGACAACGTGTCGAGCACGTCGTGCAACTGCTCCTGCAACAGCGTGAAGCTGACCGCGTCCGCCGGGACGACCGCCTCGGAGTCCTCGATCAGGTCGCCGAACTCCGAGTCGCCGTCCTCACCGAGGGGGGTGTGCAGCGAGATGGGCTCACGCCCGTACTTCTGCACCTCGATGACCTTCTCAGGGGTCATGTCGAGCTCCTTGGCGAGCTCGTCCGGCGTGGGTTCGCGACCGAGGTCCTGCAGCATCTGCCGCTGGACACGGGCGAGCTTGTTGATCACCTCGACCATGTGGACGGGGATACGGATCGTCCGGGCCTGGTCGGCCATCGCGCGAGTGATGGCCTGCTTGATCCACCACGTGGCGTACGTGGAGAACTTGTAGCCCTTGGTGTAGTCGAACTTCTCGACCGCACGGATGAGACCGAGGTTGCCCTCCTGGATCAGGTCCAGGAACAGCATGCCGCGGCCGGTGTAGCGCTTGGCCAGCGACACCACCAGACGGAGATTCGCCTCGAGCAGGTGGTTCTTGGCGTTGTGGCCGTCGTTGGCGATCCACTCGTAGTCGCCCAGGTCGTTGGGCGAGAGCTTCCCGTTGTCCTCACCGAGCTTCTCCTCGGCGAAGAGGCCGGCCTCGATCCGCTTGGCGAGCTCGACCTCCTGGGCAGCGTTCAGCAGGGCGACCTTGCCGATCTGCTTGAGGTAGTCCTTCACCGGGTCCGCCGTCGCACCGGCGACGGTCACCTGGATCTCGGGCTCGTCCGAGTCGTCGGACTCGGCCAGGCTGAAGCCCTCCTCCTCGTTGATCTGCTTCTCGTCGACCTCGGCCTCTTCGACCTTGAATTCCTTGTCATCGACCTCATCGAGGTGCCGGCCCTTCTCGCCGCCACCGATGGTGATCTCGAGCTCGTCACCCACTCGGGTCGCCTCGACCGTGGTGTCGACCGTCTTCCGGGCGGCGGTCTTGCGGGCCGTCGTCTTCTTCGCGGTGGTCTTCTTGGCTGCAGCCTTCTTGACCGGCGCGGCCGCGCCGGCAGCGGCGGTCTTCCGCGTGGTGCCGGTCCCGTTGGCCGTCTTCGCGGTGGTCCGGTGAGCCGCCGCCTTGCGAGCGGGACCCTGCGAACCCCCCACCGTCGGTTCGGAGGAGTTTTCCTCAGCAGCTGATGACACAGACAACCTCTCTGCTTGGTGTCTCGGAGAACACGGGCGCGCAGAACCAGACCGGTCGATGCGCAGACCTGCAGGCCATTGTGACACGCCGGGGCAAACCGGGGCCAATGGAAATGGTCCGCCGCCACCATCCCCTGCGACCGTAAGGGATCGCCTGGGGCGGCTCAGGCTCCCGTCATCGTGGTCGGCTCAGCTGCACTTGACCGTGACGACCGGGCAGGGCGCCTCGAGCAGGACGCGCTCGGCCGTGTGCCCCAGGTTCAATCGGCCCTCAGCCGTCCGGCGGCGCAGCCCGATGACGATGGCCGGTGCACCGCAGCCGTCCCCGGGCAGGGCCGGACAGGCGGCCCGGAGCATGGCGTCGGCGAAGTCGTCCCCGGGCCCGCACTGCTCCCATTCCCAGGTCAGTCCGTCCAACAGCTCTCGGACCCCGTCCGGGACGGGATCACGGCTCACCACATGCAGGACGGTCCCGTCATGGCGGGCTCGCATCACGCCATGGGCGAGAGCTGCCCGGCCTTCATCCGACGACGAATGGGCCACCACGGTACACACGCTCGAAAGGGCCTTTCCCAGCTCGCTGCGCGGCGTTCCCCGGGCGCCGTCTCGAATCATTCGGACGACAGTGGCCACTCGTGGACGGGGAGATTCGACCTCATCAGATCCACGTACGAGGCGAGCATAGCCCTCAGGGCCGCCCTGCGGTCGAGCCCGTCCGCTTCGCGGGCGGCGACATGGGCCACCTGCCAGCTGGAGCCGTTGCGGCCGCGCAGGCAGCGGCGCTCGATGATGCCGAGCAGCCGATCGATCTCCTCCCCCGCCACCCCGCGATCAGCGAGGCCCTCGGCGGCCAGCGGCAGCAGCGTCCGCACCACCAACTCCTGCCCCGGAACCTGGCCGACACCCGGCCAGTACTGCTCAGCGCGGATGCCGTCGCGCACCGCCGCGCGGAAATTGTCCTCGGCCGCGCGGAACGACATCTTGGCCCACAACGGAGCGTCCTGGTGGGCCAGCGCATGGACCAGTCCGGCGAAGAACGCGACGTTCGCGAGGGTATCGACCACCGTGGGCCCGCCGGGTAGCACCCGGTTCTCCACCCGCAGGTGCGGCCGGCCGTCCGGCGCGGAGAAGATCGGCCGGTTCCAGCGGTAGATGGTGCCGTTGTGCAGGTTCAGCTCGGTCAGCCGCGGCACCCGCCCCGCCTCGAGCTCCGCCTCGGGATCCTCGGCGCCGGTGATGGGCAGCAGGGCCGTGAAGTAGCGCCGGTTCTCCTCGAAGAGGTCGAAGATCGAGTCCACCCAGCGCTCGCCGAACCACACCCGGGGCCGTACGCCCTGGGCGACCAGCTCGGCGCTGCGGGTGTCGGTGCTCTGCTCGAACAACGGCACGCGGGTCTCGGCGACCAGGTGGCGCCCGAAGAGGAAAGGCGAGTTCGCCCCGACGACGATCTGTGCTCCCGCGATGGCCTGGGCGGCGTTCCAGTGGGCGGCGAACTCGTCCGGGCTGACCTGCAGGTGCACCTGGGTGGAGGTGCAGGCCGCCTCCGGCATGATCGAGTCGGTTTCGATGCTGAGATGCTCGGCACCCCTGATGTCGATCAGGATGTTCTCCTGGCGTGACTCGAGGATCTGGTCGTTCAGCAGCAGGTAGCGGCCGCCGCCGGAGATGTTCGCGATGTCCAGATGGCGCGGTTCGAGAGTGGGCAGGGTCCCGATCATCACCACGGACGGGCGCACCGTGAGGTCGGCGGCATCGACCCGTGTCTGCGCGTGGCTGAGGATCTCGGCGACGTCCTGTTCGAACGAGCTCAGCCCGTGCGGCCCCAGGGCCCGCGGTTCGACGTTGAGCTCGATGTTGAACCGGCCGAGTTCGGTGGTGAAACGGTCGTCGTCGATGGCCTCCAGGACCTGGGCGTTGACCATCGCGGGCCGCATCCGGTCGTCGACCAGATTGAGCTCCACCTCCAGTCCCGCCAGCTTGGGCTCGGTGACGAACTCCACCTCCTCGAGCAGACGACCCAGCACGGCCACGTCCCTGGCCACCTTGCGCCGGTACCGACTCCGGTCACGACGGTCGAAGGTGCGGATCTCGACTTCGGCTCCCATGGCTCCATCATTCTGGGCATGCGGGCCATGGCGCAAAGGATCCCCCGCACCACGCGTCCGTTGCGAGCAAGCTCACAGGATCCGTCCTGGACACAGCTCCCTCCGATCCCGTCCCCGCGGGCCCTAGGGTGGGGTCGTGTTCGACTCCGCCGATACCCGCCCCAGCGGCGCTCCCCGGGCCGCGCGTCTCCCCCGGGAACGTACGCACCACGGCCGTACGTTCCTCGACCCGTACGAATGGCTCCGGGACGACGATCCCGCGGTGACCGCCTACCTGCGGGCGGAGAACGACTGGTTCGACGCCTGCACGGCGGAGCAGGAGCCGTTGCGGCGCTCGATCGTCGCCGACATCGCGGCGCGGACCCAGCAGACCGACCTCAGTGTCCCGGTCCGCGTGGTGCACCAGACCGCGGACGGGCCGCGGACGTACTGGTACTACCGCAGGTTCGTCGAGGGTGACAGCTATCCCGTCCAGGTCCGGCTGCGGACCGAGAGCGGTCCCGACGAGCTCCCGCCACGTCCGGATGACGCGCCGGAGGGCGAAGAGGTCCTGCTTGACCTGAATGCACGCGCCGAGGGCCACGACTTCTACCAGGTCGGCCTTCTGGAGGTGTCTCCGGACGGGAGTCTGCTCGCCTGGTCGGAGGACACGACCGGTGATGAGCGCTTCACGGTGCGGTTCCGTGACCTCGTCACCGGGGAGGAGGTTGCCGACACGCTGGAGGAGGCCGCCTGGGGCGGGGTCTGGGCGGGCAACGCGGCGCTGGTCTTCACCCGCTGCGACGCGGCGTGGCGGCCCTTCGAGGTGGTCGTGCACGAGCTCGGGACCGCTCCCGAGGAGGACCGGGTCGTACTGAGGGAGACCGACGAGCGCTTCTGGCTGTCGGTCGACGAGTCGCGCGACCACCGCTGGGTCGTCATCACCTCCTCGAGCAAGGACAGCTCGGAGTGCTCCCTGCTCTCCGCCGCGGCACCGTACGAGGCGCCGCACGTCGTCCTGCCCCGCACCCCGGGGGTCGAGTACGACGTGGAAGCCGGGCCGGACCGGCTGTGGATCATCCACAACGCCACCCTGGGCGGGGAACGAGCCGTGGACTTCGCCATGGCCACCGCCGCCTTCAACGCCACCGCGTTGAGCGACTGGACGCCGATGATCCGGCCCTGCCCTGGCGTCCGCCTGCTCGGCGTGGATGCGTACGACACCCACGTGGTCGTCCATCTGCGCCACGGCGGCGCCCTCGACGCCTACGTGGTGCCCACCACCGCGCTGCCCGAGGCCGGGCCGGCCGACGCCGGGCGGCCCGTCGAGTCCGCGCCTCCTGCCGACCGGATCCCGGGTCTTTCGATCGCCGCAGCACTGGCCGGTGTCGGCTCCGGGGGGCGGTCCGACGTGACCTCGCAGCCGATGACGGTCCAGGCGATGTCCCTGCCCGAGCTGGCGCCACGCCGGGTCCGGGCAGTGCTCACCTCGCTGGTCGACCCCCAGACCGTGGTGGAGTGCGACCTGGACCCGACCGGCGAGCTGAGCGGGCGCCCGGTCCATGTCCTGCGGCGTACGCCCGTCCTGGACCACCCCGAGCACGGGCCCTTCCGCGCCGAGGACTATGTCCAGTCGCGACTGTGGGCCACGGCCGACGACGGCACCCAGGTGCCGATGTCGGTCGTGCACCGTCGCGAGGTCCCGCTGGACGGCAGCGCTCCCGCGGTCCTCTACGGCTACGGGGCCTACGAGATCAGCATCGACCCCGAGTTCAGCATCTCGCGCCTGTCACTGCTCGACCGTGGCTTCGTCGTCGCCCTGGCCCACGTCCGTGGCGGCGGTGAGCTGGGCCGCGCCTGGTACGACGACGGCCGCCTGCTGAACAAGCGCCACACCTTCACCGACTTCGTCGCCTGCGCCCACCGGCTGGTCGAGGCCCGCTACACGTCGTCCTCGCGCCTGGTCGCCGAGGGTGGCAGCGCCGGCGGTCTGCTGATGGGTGCCGTAGCGAACCTGGCCCCCGACGACTTCGCCGGGATCCTCGCCGAGGTCCCGTTCGTCGACCCGCTCACCTCGATGCTGATGCCCGAGCTCCCCCTGACCGTGACCGAGTGGGACGAGTGGGGCGACCCGCTGACCGACCCGGTCGTCCACGACTACATGGCCGGCTACTCGCCGTACGAGAACGTGGCCCACCGCCACTATCCCCGGATCCTCGCCACCAGTGGCCTGCACGACACCAGGGTGTCGTACGTGGAACCGGCGAAGTGGGTCGCGGCGCTGCGCCACACCGCGATGAATGACGACGCCGAGATCCTGCTGCGGGTGGAGATGGAGGCCGGTCACGGCGGGGTGTCGGGCCGCTACGAGGGCTGGGCCGAGCGCGCCCGCGAACTGGCCTGGATGATCACCGTCGCCGGCGCGTAGTTCGCCCGGGCCCGGGTAAGAACATCATTGACGGGTCAACCCTGATCGGTCACAGGCCCAGATCAGGGTCGGCTCAGGGTCGGCTCGGGAATGAATTCCACGCTGAGGGACGTTGAATGTCCGTAGGTAACGGAAAGGGGCCCTCCTGTGGCTACGACGCGCACACGCACCAGCGATGGCATCGACGGCAAGGACGCGGTCGGTCTCTACCTCGACGGCATTGCGAAGACCGCACTGCTGAGCGCCGAGGAGGAAGTCGCCCTCGCGAAAAAGATCGAACTCGGCCTCTACGCCGAACATATTCTGTCCGGCGACGTCACGACTGCCGAGCGGCGTGCCGCCGCAGCCGAACGCGACGGGCTGACGCTGCGGCGGCCGACCGTCCAGGAGCTCGAGTTCCTCGTGGCCGAGGGGAGCAGGCGATGCAGCGGTTCGTCCAGGCCAACCTGCGCCTGGTGGTGTCGGTGGCCCGTAAGTACGGTCGCGGCCAGATGCCGTTGCTGGACCTCGTCCAGGAGGGCAACACCGGCCTGATCCGTGCGGTCGAGAAGTTCGACTACAGCAAGGGATTCAAGTTCTCGACGTACGCCACCTGGTGGGTCCGTCAGTCCATCTCCCGGGGTATCGCCCAGCAGGGACGCATCGTCCGGCTCCCCGTCCACGTGGCCGAACAGGTCAACCAGGTCGGGGCCGTGCGCCGCACCCTCGAGCGCGCCCTGGGGCGTGAGCCGGAGCTGGCCGAGATCGCCGCCGAGATGGGCCTGGAGGAGGAGAAGGTCATCGACCTGATCCGCTTCGGCCATGACCACGTCAGCCTGGACGCCCCGGTGGAGCAGGACGGCGACACCGCCCTGGGTGACCTGATCGCCCGTGAGCCCATGCCCGGACCAGACGAGGTCGTCCTGGACGCCGAGGACCACGCGCTCCTCGAGGACCTGCTGTCGACCCTCGACGACCGGTCGGCCGATGTCGTCCGCCGCCGCTATGGGCTGCTCGACGGCCGGCAGGCGAAACTCGCCGATATCGGCGCCGTCTGGGGGATCACCGCCGAGCGGGTCCGACAGATCGAACGGCACGCGATCACGCAGCTCCGCGTCCGGAGCGAGGAAATGGCTGCCTGACAACCGACCACCACGTCGGTCGCTACGAGAAATCGACCGGCGTGGTGGGGTGCTGTGCGCCCCACCACGCCGGTCGTCCACGTCCGGGCCCGGTTCGCAGCCGGCTCAGGATCTGCGGATGAGCCCTTCCTGGGCCTGGGTCGAGACCAGCTCCCCGTCCTGGAAGACGCGCCCCAGGGCGAGTCCGACGGCCATTGACGCCGATGGCGAGACCTGTTCGAAGAGCATCCAGTCATCGACCCGGATGGGCCGGTGGAACCACGTGGAGTGATCGAGCGAGACGGCCGTCAGCTCCGGGCTGAAGCTCACCCCATGGGTGACCAGGGTGGTCGACAGCAGCGAGACGTCCGACAGATAGGCCAGGATGCAGTCGTGCAGTCGCTGGTTGACCACCGGGTCGGTGCCGACGTCGGGGATGGTTCCGTTGGTGCGGTACCAGAAGCGCTGGGCGGACGGATGGGCCGAGTTCTCCTTGGCCTCGCCCACCCAGCGGATGTCCAGGACGCCCCACTCCTCGTCGACGTCGAGGAACGGTAGGCCGAGCCGCCGGTAGACCCGCTCGGTTTCGGGACCGCCGTCGAGCCGGGGGCACTCGTCCGGGCCGGGGATGCCGGGCGGCAGCGAGTCCTGGTGTTCCAGGCCCTCCTCGGGGGCCTTGAAGGACGCGGACAACCGGAAGATCTGCTTGCCGTGCTGACGGGCGGTGACGGAGCGCGTCGTGAATGTCCGCCCGTCCCTCTCCATCGCGACGTAGTAGATCAGCGGGGCGTCGTACTGCCCGGGACGCAGGAAATAGGCGTGCAGGGAATGCACCCGCCGCTCCGTCGGCACGGTGAAGTACGCCGCTGCCAGTGCCTGGGCGAGCACCTGTCCACCGAAGACCCTTTGCAGGCCGGATCGGGGATTGCGCCCGCGGTACAGACCGAACTCGATCTCCTCCAGACGCATCAGGTCGACGAGCTCATCAATGCCTTTGGGCACCAGTCATCCTTCCGGGGTGTCACCGTCCCCGGTGTCACGGCGACGGTCCTGCTCGGCCAGAAAACGCTCGAACTCGGCGGCCAGTTCGTCGGCGCTGGGCAGGTCACCCACCAGCGTGCGGAACTCGTCGTAGTTCGATTCCAGGATGGACACTACCGCCGGACCGTTCTCTGTCGCCGTCACCTGGGCGTCGATCTCGGCACGATTGACCAGCGCCCGCTCCTCGAGTTCGCCCGGTGCGAGATTGAGCCCGCAGGTCGCCTGGATGACTTCCAGCGCCGCGAGCGCCGAGGCCATGTGTTCCGACTTGCCCAGGTAGTAGGGCACGCAGACGTCGATGCCCAGGGTGCGATGTCCCTTCTCCTCGAGCACCGTCTCCAGGTATGCACCGAACGTCGCGATGACGGACAGCGAACCGCTGAAGGCCTCCCAGGGCTGCAGGACAAGCTCAGGTTCCGCGGAGTGGGTGAAGACCTGGGCCGGGCGCGTGTGCGGGACACGCATCGGCAGCCCGGTGAGATTGACGGTGAGGCGGACGTCCAGTCCGACGATGAGCTCCGTCATCGCCGCCACGGCCCGCTCCCACAGCAGCATCGGCTCGGGACCGATCAGGGCGAGGAAGGTCTCTCCCGCCGCGTCCGTCATCGCGTAGAGCACCAGTTCGGGTGCCGGCGGCCGGGTGAAGTGCCCGTCCTCGAAGTCGAGCATCGGGCGTCGGTCCGCGTATTGCGTCAGCAGGTCGAGGTCGAACCTCGCCAGCGGCCGATGGTCGCACTGCCCGAGGAGGTGGTCGCCGACGATCTGCTGCACCTCCCCGGCGCTGCCCGCGCCGTCGAGCAGGAGCAGCAGCACCGGGCGTTTCCCACCGAGCTCTCCCCAGCCGTCAGGGTGGGAGCGATAGAGGGGATGGGAGCCGGACATGGTCCCCACAGTACCCGCCGCGACCACAGCGGGAGCCGCCGATGCTAGGTGGCAGCCCGCTCGATCGCCTTGCGGACCCGTTTCGCCGAGACCGTCATCCGGGTGCCGAGGGTCTGGGCGAACAGGCTGACCCGCAGCTCCTCGAGCATCCAGCCGATCTCGTCCACGGCGGCAGGCAGCCGGCCGGGTGGCTGGCGGGAGCACAGGTCGGCGTACGCCTCCTCCAGCGCGTTCACCGTCTCCATCCCCTGGCGGTCACGGACGGCGGCACCAGGCAGAGCTGCCAGCCGCGCCACGATCGCGCGAAGGTAGACGGGTAGCCGCTCGTAGTAGGGATCATCGGTCGCGGCGATGAATCCGGGGAAGACCAGATTGGCGCGCTGTTCTGTGACGTCCGCCCGGACGTCGGGATCGGTGACGGATCCCAGCGCGAGACTGACCTGCTGGTCGGCCCGCAGCACCTCGGCCGCGATGGCGACCACCCGGCGCATATGGTCCGCGTTGTCCTGGCGGACGGTGTCGCACAGGGCGGCGAAGGCACGCTCATCCCGTACGTCCTCCGGGTCGACCGCCCGGGCGACCAGATCGCCCACGGACTTCAGCCGGGCGTCGGCGAGCAGGTCGGGGACGCTGGCGTACGGGCTGGATCCCAGGGCGAACTTGTCGGGATTGGGCAGGTGCGAGACCACCCACCGGGTCGGGTCCGGAGTGTTGAGCAGGACCAGTCTCCGCAGGCCGACGCGGTGACTGGCCGCCGCATGCGCCGGGGTGTCCTGGACGACACTGCCGACCGATGTCCCCTCATCCACCAGCGCCGGATGGCCTGTGGCCCGAGTGCCGAGCCGCTCGACCGTGATCTCGCGGGGCAGACTGCCGAAGACCCAACTGGTCGACCCCGCGTGCCGGGCAGTCTGCGAGGCCTTGGACAGCGTGGCGGCGACGGTGCGGGTGTGCTCCTGCTGCAGCTCGGCCAGCGACTTCCCGCGGGCCACCTCGACCTCGCCGTCCGCGCCGCCGCGCGAACCGCCGGGTCGGACCACCACGAAGGTGACGCGTAGGTGGTCGGGCAGCTTGGCCAGATCCCAGTCGGCGGGTGCGACACGCAAGCCGACATCGACCGCCAGTCGGCGGGCGAGGGCCGCGGTCAGCGACGTGACGGACGGGTCGATCTCACCGTCGCGGATGTCGTCGGCCAGCTCGGCGAGGAGCCGACGCGCCCAGTCGGGCGCCGGCACCACCCGGGTGCGCTGCGCCTTGGGCAGCGACCGGATCAGCTGGGTCACCAGCTCCAGCCGCAGCCCGGGAACCTGCCAGGTGAACGGTGCCGACGGCAGTGCGCTGAGGATGGGCAGTGGGATGCGCACGCTGACGCCGTCGGCGCCCGCCCCCGGGTCGAAGACGTACTCGACGTCCAAGGTGTGCTCCCCCACCCGCCAGGTGTCGGGGAAGTCGCCCGCGCGACCCAGATCGGCCGTGTCCTGCACGAGGTCCTCGAGGGACAGGTCGAGGAACCCGTCGTCCTCGTGGCGCTTGCTCCGCCACCACGCGTCGAACGCCGCCACTGTGCAGACGTCGTGCGGCACCCGGGCGTCGTAGAAGTCGAAGAGAGTCTGGTCGTCGACGACGATGTCGCGGCGGCGGGTCCGCTCCTCCAGCTCCTCTGCGCGACGGCGGGTCTCCTCGTTGCGCGCCCAGAAGTGGTGACGGGTGTGCCACTCGCCCTCGACCAGCGCCGAGCGGAGGAAGATCTCGCGGGCGGCCACCGGGTCGACCCGGGCGTACGACACCTGCCGGCGCGCGATGATCGGGACCCCGTACAGGCTGGCGGTCTCGTACGCCACCGCCTGGCCCGAGCGCATGGACCAGTGCGGCTCGGCGTAGTGGCGCTTGAGCAGATGCCCGCCGACCTCCTCGACCCACTCGGGGCGGATGCCCGCCACGGTGTGCGCCCACAGCCGGGTGGTTTCCACCAGCTCGTTGGCCATCACCAGCTCGGGGGGCTGCTTGGCCAGCGCCGAACCGGGGTTGATCGCGAACCGGGCGCCGCGGGCGCCGAGGTATTCCCGCGGCGCCCGACGGACACGCCCTCGGCCATCCCTGGGGCGGTTCTTCCGCTCGTCCTTGAGGTCCGCAAGCCCGACCCGCGAGAGCAGACCGGTCAGTACCGCGATGTGCACCCGGTCGGCGTCCGCCGTCTGCTCGTTGCGGGTCATCCCCAGGTCTCGGCAGATGTCGCGCAACTGGTTCTGCAGGTCCTGCCACTCCCGGATCCTCAGGTAGTTGAGGAACTCGTCGCGGCACATCCGGCGGAAGGCGTTGCCCGACATCGCCCGGCGGCTCGTCGTGAGGTAGTCCCACAGCCGCAGCAGGGCGATGAAGTCGGATCCGTCCGGCTCGGGGGCCGGGGCGTCGGCGGCGTCGGCGGCGTCGGCGGCGTCGGCGGCGTCGGGGGAGCCTCCCGGAGCCGGCATCGGTGCCCAGAAGCGCCGGTGCAACTGGTCCGCCTTCTCCCGCTGCTCGCGCGGCCGCTCCCGGGGATCCATGATCGTCAGCCCGGCGACGAGCACCACCATCTCCCGCAAGCAGCCGTAGTGCTCACCGGCCAGCAGCATCCGACCCATCCGGGGATCGAGCGGGATCCGGGCCAGGCGGTGACCCATCCGGGTCAGTCGTGGCCGGGACCTGGTGGCCTGCGGCGCGAGCGCGCCCAGCTCGTCGAGCAGGCGCATCCCGTCGGTGATCTGGGCGGACTCGGGGGGTTCGACGAAGGGAAACCCCTCGATGTCGCCGAGTCCGGCCTCGGTCATCTGCAGGATCACCGAGGCGAGGTTGGTCCGTAGGATCTCCGGTTCGGTGAACTCCGGTCGCGAGAGGTAGTCCTCCTCCGCGTAGAGGCGGATGCAGATGCCAGGGGCGACGCGGCCGCATCGGCCGGCCCGCTGGTCCGCTGAGGCCCTGGAGACCGGCTCGATCGGCAGGCGCTGCACCTTGGTCCGGGTCGAATACCGCGAGATCCGCGCGGTTCCCGGATCGACGACGTAGCGGATGCCGGGCACGGTCAGCGAGGTCTCCGCGACATTGGTGGCGAGGACGATCCGACGGCCGGTGTGCGGGCTGAAGACCCGATGTTGCTCGGCCGACGACAGCCGGGCGAACAACGGCAGCACCTCCGTGCGCGGCAGCTTCAGGTCGCTGATGGCCTGCTCGGCGTCGCGGATCTCCCGTTCGCCGGACAGGAAGACCAGGATGTCGCCCGGTCCCTCGGCCGACAGCTCAAGGATCGCGTCGCAGATGCCCTCGGTCTGGTCCTTCTCGACCGCAGGGGTGACGTCCTGCGTCTCGTCGTCCACTGCTCCGTTGTCGGTCAGGGCCCGGTAGCGCACCTCCACGGGGTAGGTACGACCCGACACCTCGATGATCGGGGCGTCGTCGAAATGCCGGCTGAACCGCTCCGTGTCGATGGTGGCCGAGGTGACGATGACCTTGAGTTCCGGTCGCCGCGGCAGCAGTTGCTTGAGGTAGCCGAGCAGGAAGTCGATGTTGAGGGACCGCTCGTGGGCTTCGTCGATGATGATGGTGTCCCAGGTCCGCAGGTCGCGGTCATGGGAGATCCCGGCGAGCAGGATGCCGTCGGTCATCACGGTCAGCGCCGTGTCGCGCTGGGCCTTGCGGGTGAAGCGGACCTGGTAACCGACCTCGTTGCCGAGATCGACGCCCATTTCCTCGGCGATGCGCTCGGCCACCGTACGCGCGGCGATGCGCCGCGGTTGGGTGTGCGCGATCCGCGTACGCCCCAACCGCAGGCACAACTTCGGCAATTGGGTGGTCTTGCCGGAGCCCGTCTCCCCCGCCACGATGACGACCTGGGATTCGGACAGCGCGGCGGCGATGTCCTCGACCCGCGCGCTGATCGGCAGCTCCGCGGGGAACGTGATGGTCGGGCTCAGGAGGGCTGGCCTCCCCGGATCTCCTCCTCGTCGAGGGGGCCGGTGTCCTCGGCACGGTCGCGGATCAGCGCGAGCGGGCACTCCGCGTGAGCCATCACACCGCGGACAACGCCTCCGACACCGAAGCCGGCGGTGGTGTGCACACCGAGCCAGAGCAGGTCGAGCTCCTTGGAGCGGGCGACCATCTCCTTGACCGGGTGGCCCTGCACGACATGGGTGGTGACGCTGACATCGGGGTAACGCTGCTGCAGGGGCTGCAGCAGGGCCTGGACACCGCCGATGGCGGCTTGTCCGGCGACGTCGACCGCGTGCTCACCGGTCCGATGCACCGGCCCCGGGACGTCCCACACGTGGATGACCTCGAGGCCGACCTTGCGCAGGGACGCCTCGGCGAAGGCGGCGGCGAGGGCGGCTGCCCCGTTCGCGGTGGCATCGACGCCGACCCCGATCCGCTGCAGGCGTCCGGTGGACGCCGGTGAGGACGCGGCGGAGATCATCACCACCGGACAGTGCGCGGTCGCGGCAACTCCGACGCTGGTGGACCCGACGAAGATGCGCTCGAGGCCGGACAGGGAGCGGCGGCCGACGACCAGCAGGTCGGCGGTGCGGGACAGCTTGGTGAGGGCCGCAGTGGCGTTGCCCATGACCACCTCGGTGCGGATCCGCTCCGCGGGGAAGCCCTCGGCCTGGACGGCGTCGGACGCTTCGCTGACGACCTGCATGCCCGCCTCGTGGAGGACGGACGGGTCGTACACGACACCCCAGGCACCGGCCAGGATCGCATCGTCGACGACGTGGGCGATCAACAGGTCATCCCCGCGCAACTCGGCCGCCCCCACGGCGTACCTCAGCGCTCGGTCGGCGTCCGGAGAACCGTCCACACCGACCAGGACGACACCTCGACGAGAATCTGATTCAGTCATCACTGCCTCCTGCTGTCGAGTTTGTCACTTCTCCTGGCGGTCCACCACGCGTCCGCTGATTTCGCGCACCTGCAGTGTGATGAACAGATCACGGTCCCCCATCGCCCAGGGCATGGGGCCGTCGACCCGGAGAGCCTCGAGCTGCGCAGGCGAGGTCGGAGTGGACGAGACCCCCTGGAACATCACGCTCCACCCGTTGCCGGTCGACACGTCGATGTCGTCCACCTGGAAGGAGATCTCGCGCTCGTCGCCGAGTTCGGCGAGGACGGACTCGCGTGACGTCCGGAAGACCACCAGCCCGTCACGCACGACGTAATTGACCGGCAGGATGAGCAATCCCGCCGCAGGAGAGGTCCAGGCGACGCGACCGACCTCCTGGGTGCGCAACAGGGCGCGACAGTCCTCGGGGTCGAGCGCCGCGAACATGCCTTCGTGCATGGTCCTCCTCCGTTTTCCTCGTCCGATGTTACTGGAGTGCGGACACCTCACTCGACCTCGAACGTGGTGTGACCTCCGAGCTTGTGCGCGAGTTCGTCGTCGATGGCGTCGGCGATGTCGCTCATGATCCGGACGGCCTGGTGGAGATGGGCCGGCACGAAGGGATGGGTGAGCACCGAGAGGCTGGCGAAGACCTTGTCCCGGACGAGGTGGAACTTGACCATCCGGGCGTCGGCATTGAGGTCGTTGAGCACCTCCGCCGCGCGCGAACGTCCCGCCACGTCATGGACGAGCACCGAGAAAAGGATCAGCTCGCGACCGTCCTGGCTGAGCCGCAGGAACAGCATGGCCGACCCCACCCGCAGCGCGATGTCACCCTCGTGGTCCCGCAACGGGGCATGACCGAACATGTCGGTCAGCTCCGCCTCGATCATGTCGTTGAGGTGTTGCGTGGTGACCGGGATCGTCGCGATGACGTCCTCGGCGTCGAACTCGGTGGCCCCGGAGAGCGGCTCGGGCCGCGGCGTCAGCACCTCCGCCAGGTGGTCGGGGGCGAGGAAGACCGGGTGCTGGACCCCGAAGACGTCACGTAGGGCCCCGACGGCGGCCCCGGCGAGCCGGTCCGACGCCTCCTGGTCGAGCTCGATCCAGAAGTTCGCGGTCGGGCGCGGCCCCTCGTTCGTCGGCGCCGACCAGCCCAGCCGCTCCATCAGCGCCAGTTGCTCCGAGCCGAGCTGGTAGTCCTCGCCGAGCACCGAGTTGCTGGAGGCTTCTGCTCGGATCGTCGTACGGTCCAGGGCCGTGAAGGTCACGTACGGGACCTGACTCTCGTCGACGGCCACACACCCGATGGTGAAGTCCGCCGAATCGTCGATCACCGAGATGACCTCGGCGAGGCGCAGCTCGAACTCGTCCCACGCCTGCGCGATGCTGCGATCGAGGTCGAAGTCTCCGTACTGGGGCACGGCCCGAAACTAGCGCACGGAAGGGAGCACGTCACGAGAGCAGCGCTGCGATCCCGAAAATGCTCAGCACGGACAGCACTGTGGTCACGAAGATGGCGTCGCGCACCATGACGACGCCGGTGTCGTAGCGGGTCGCGATCACGAAGACGTTCTGCGCGGTGGGCAACCCCGCCATCACGGTGACGGCGAGCAGGTCCTCGTGGCCGAGGTGCATGGCGAACCGTCCGAAGGCCCAGGCCACCAAGGGCATGGCGACAAGCTTCAGCCCGGTCTGCCAGGCCAGCATGGGCCCGCCGGCACGATCGGGCCGGGGCCCCAGGCACAAGGAGATGCCGAAGGCCATCAGCACGCCAGGCACGGCCATCGCCCCCACCATCGACATGGGTGCGGCCAGCAGCGGAGGGATCCGCGTGCCCGTCACGGACAGCAGCACACCGACCAGGGTGGCGATGGTCAGCGGGTTGCGGAGGAACCGGCTGACGAACGCCCGGATCGTGAAGCGCGCCTCCGTCCCCGTACTCAGGTCGAGGAGGGCCAGACCGACCGGCTGCAGGAACAGCAGCTGGGTGAGCATCACCGGTACGGCTCGGGTCGGCGACCCGAGGACGTAGGTGGCGATCGGCAGACCCAGGTTGCCGGCGTTGACGTAGGCCGAGGCGAATGACCCCGCGACGGTCTCCCCCAGCGGCATTCTCCAGATCAGGCGGGCCGAGGCGACCCACAGCAGGACCGTGGCGCCGATCGAGACGAGGGAGGCGACGAGATCGACCGACAGCACGGCCCCGACATCCTGTCCGGCCATCAGGGTCACGAAGAGGACGGGCATGGCGACGTAGAAGGAGAGCGTCCCCAGCAGATTCTGGGCCTGCTCGGTGAAGACGCCGAGCTGAGCCATCAGGTAACCGACGCCGACCACCACACCGATGACGAAGAAACCCGACAGCACTCCCTGCACGGGCACACTGTAGGCCCGTGTGGTCGCTCGCCGGCCGACGACCGCACGGTTGTGAGTGGCAGGGCTGCGGAGGGCACGGCACCGGTGCACGGGCGGGTAGGCCCGAGCGCGCCTGAGATACTGGCGCCATGACCGCTCCCCCGCAGCCGTCGTCGCCGCGCCCCGGAGCCGCGGGCCTGCCCCCCGCCGCCCCGTTCGGCGCCGACCCGATCGAGCACCCCCCGGCCCAGGGGGGCCCACCCACACCGCCGATGACGCCCCTCGCCGAGCACACCACCGCGGTGCTGCCGAGCGTCCCCGCGGCGCCGGGTGAGGACGAGTTGCCAGCCACGCCTCCCCCCTCGCCCAGGGGTACCCAGGTCCCGGGGCGGGGCCCCGTCGCCGCCCCCATCCCCACCACGAACGCCCCCCGTCGCGCGAGACCCCCGCGTCGCGGACGACGATTGCCGAAGGTGGTGGTCGGCACGGTGCTGGCGCTGGTGCTGCTCGCCGGCGCGCTCCTCACCTGGCGCTCCGCCGTCGGTCGGGAGTACGACACGAGGCTGACGACGGATCGCGCCGCCGCCCGCCAGGTCGCCGAGGCCTACCTGGGCGCCCTGCGCGATGCGAATGCCGCAGCGGCCCTGGACACCGCCGCGACGCGACCGCGCAACGCCTCGTTGCTGACTGACGACACCCTGCGTGGGTCGCAGGCGAGCGGCGGTGTCACCGGCATCCGGGTAGGCGAGGCAACAGTGGCCCATGACGCCACGACGAGGGTCGTCGGCGACACCGGGACGGTCCAGGCGCACTATCTGATCGGCGGAAAGCCGGTCGACGTCCAGCTCCCGGTCACCCGGGTGGGATCGCGATGGAAGATGTCGGCGGTCACCGCCCGGGTGGACCTGGGCGGACCGCCCACCCGCAGCGTCGACGGGAAGGTGCCTGAGGCGTCGACGGTCGACCTGTTCCCCGGCACCTATCGCATCGCCACGACGTCGACGTACGTCACCCTCGCCCAGCCTGACCTGGTGGTGACCGCCCCCGATCCGGTCGGGGACACGGCGAAGCACTGGTCCGGCGGGTCGCCGAGCCTGTCGGCCGACGCCAAGGACAGGATCCTCCGGGCAGCACAGGCATCGTTGTCGGCGTGCCTGGGCCAGAAGTCGCTCAATCCCGCCGGCTGCCCGATCGCCATCACCACCGGCCCGGCCATCAGCGTGAACGAGGCGACTATCGCCTACACCCTGCTGGACGATCCCTGGCAGGGCGTCGAGGTGGCGTACGAGGACAGCACCGGAGGCGCCACCGGCCGCGTGCCGCTGCACTACCGCCTGGACGCGGCGGCCACCAACGGATCCGTGGAGGGGGTCGTCCGCCAGGACTACCGCTACGACGCGACCTTCGTCGCCGATCTCACCGGCACCGATCCCGCCATCAGCTGGAAGTGACGTCGGGCCCGCTGACGTCGCCCGCACGATGACGCCGACGCCTGCGGCGCCGACCCGGCTGGCCGGCCGCCGACCCGCCGTCGGGCTCGTCCGCGTGGCTTTCGGCGTTGTGGCTTTCGGCGTCGTGGCTTTCGGCGTCGGCCGGCTCATCGGCCGGGTGCCCGGCGGCCCATTCCTCGAAGGCAGAGATCGCCGTCGGGAGGGTGGGGAACACGTAGTCGCGGCCCACGGCGTCGATGATGCCGGCACGTTCCAGCTGCGCCAGGGCCTCCTCGTTGAGACGAGCGATGGCGAACCGGATGCCGTGCTCGTCCAGCATCCTGCGCAGTTGTTCCATCTCGTCGCCGGCGGTGAGGTCGACCTCACCGTTGGCCTCCGCATTGAGCAGGAACCAGCGGGTCGGCGTCTCGGCCGACAGGGCCGCCTGTAGAGCCCGGCGGCGGAAGTCCACGGAGTTGGCGAAGAACAGCGGAGCGTCGTACCGATAGACGACCAGCCCGGGAACCGGCTGGGCGGCCGGGGTGTCAGCCGTGTCGTACATGCCCGGCGTTCCCGGCACCCGCCCGAGGACGGCCTCGGCGGGGGCCGTGAGCCGTCGGAGCAGGTCGATGATGGACAACCCGACCGCGATGGCGATGCCGATCAGCACGTCGAACGCCAGCACCCCGGCCGTGGTGAGGACGGCCAGGACGAGCTCGCTGCGGCGGAAGCGGGACACGCGTCGCCATTCGCGCAGGTCGATCAACTTCAGGGCGGCGAAGATCACGACCGCACCGAGCGCCGCGGACGGGAACGAGGCGATGACCGGCCCGAGGAAGAACAGGGTGGCCAGGACACAGGCGAGGGAGACGAGTGAGGCGACCTGCGTCCGGCCACCCATCGCCGCTCCCAGCGCGGTGCGGCTCCCGCTGCTGCTGACCGGGAAGCCGCCCGAGAGGCCGGCCGCGATGTTGGCGGCCCCGAGGGCGAGGAACTCCTGGTCGGAATCGATCTCCGCCCCCTGGCGAACGGCGAAGGACCGACCCGTGAGGACGTTGTCGGTGTACCCGACCAGGGCGACGCCGACGGCGACGGGGACCATCTCGCGCCACGGGATGCCTGACAAGTCGGGTGGTCCGAACGGCGGCAGTCCTGCGGGAACGGCACCGACGACCCGGATACCGACGGCGGTGAGGTCCCAGCCGGCCACGATGCCGGCCGAGGCGACCATCGCGAGCAGGGGCCCAGGCCAGCGCGGCAGGAAGCGGTCGAGCAGAAGGAGCGCCGCCAGGACCGCCAGGGCCAGGACTGCGGTCTGCCAGTGCAACTGGCCGGCGTTCTGGAGGAGGCTACGGACCTCGAGGTAGGTGCTGCGACCATCGGTCGCGATCCGCGACACCTTGCCCAACTGGCTGAGGATCATCAGGGCGGCGATGCCGCTCATGTAGCCGAGCAACACCGGGGTGGAGAAGAACTCCGACAGGAAGCCCAGGCCGGTCGCCCATCCCACGAAGCAGATCAGCGCCACCGTGAGGGCGAGGACCGCGGCCAGGGTGGCACGCTGGCCGGGACCCGCGTCGGGAGCCAGGGTGGCGATGGCCGTCGCCGTCATCAGCGCCGTGGTCGACTCGGGCCCGACGGAGAGCTGACGGGAACTCCCCAGCACGGCATAGAGCAGCAGTGGCCCGACGATCGCCCACAGTCCCGTCACGGCCGGCAGACCGGCAACCCCCGCGTACGCCATCACCTGGGGGACGAGATACGCCGCGACGGTGACACCGGCGAGCAGGTCACCCCGAAGCCAGCGCCGTTGGTAGTGGCGCAGGACCCGGAGGCCGGGAAGCACACGGGAGCCTTCGAGGCGACCGCGTTCCGCCCCGGGGGCCGGCTGCGCCGGCCGTGACCCCGCACCGGCTGTCATCCCCCCATCGTAGGGATGCTTCCGCCGACCTCGCCGGGAATCAGCGAGGGACAATTGGGAGGGCGGGGACCTGGACGGGGGTCAGACAGCCTTCCGCCGGGACTTGCCGCCTGAGGTGCGCGTGGCCGCCTCGTCACCAGCCGCCTCGTCACCGGCCGCCTCGTCAGCGGCCTCAACCTCGTCACCACGCCCCGCACCCGACTTCTTGTCATGCGCTGCGCGCTTCTTGCCGACCGCTGGCCCCTTGTGCTCGGTGTCCGCCTCTGTGTCCGTGTCGGCCGAACCGCCGCGCTTGCGTTCGAGGGAGGCCTGCAGGGCGGCCATCAGGTCGATGACTTCGCCGCCCTCGACCGCGGGTGCCGGGGTGGGTTCGGCGACGATTACGCCCTCATCCGCCGCAAGCCGGGCCTCAACGAGCTCCTTGAGCTGCACCTGGTAGTCGTCGACGTACGCCGAGGGGTCGAAATCCTCGGACAGTTGCGCCACGAGCATGTTGGCCATCGACTGCTCCGCCTCCGTCACCGACGCGTCGGGGACCTTGCCCGCGAAGTCAGGCTCCCGGACCTCGTCGGCCCACAACAACGACTGCAGGACCATGAGATCGCCGCGCACCCGCAGCACTCCGAGTCGGGTCCGCTGGCGCAGGGCGTACTTGACCACGGCCGTCCGTGCGGTCTGCTCGAGAGTCGACCGCAACAGGAGGTAGGGCTTGGCCGCCCGGGAGCCGGGCTCCAGGTAATAGGCGGAGCCGAGGGTCAGGGGGTCGATCTGTTCGCTCGGCACGAACTGCAGCACCTGGATCTCATGGGCCGCCTCGGCCGGCAGATTCTCCAACTCCTGCTCCGTGAGCACCACGCGCCTGCCGTCGGCTTCGTACGCCTTGTCGATGTGCTCGTACGCCACGACCTCACCGCAGACCTCGCAGCGCCGCTGGTAGCGGATCCGCCCCCATCGGCGTCATGGACCTGGTGCAAGGGCACGTCATGGGAGGACGCGGCGGCGTAGAGCTTCACCGGCACGTTGACGAGTCCGAACGCGATGGCGCCGGCCCACATCGACCTCATGTCTCCATTGAACCCGACAGAACAGGTAAGGGGAACCTAAAGTGAAGACAGACCGGTCGCGATCCCCTCGCATACCGGCCGCCGACGGCCGAAACGGCCACAGTCCGGGCGCGGAGGTGAGATGGAGGGCAAGCCGCGAACGATCCACGTCGAGGGCCGCGCGATCAGGTTGACCAATCCGGACAAGATCCTCTACCCGTCCACGGGGACCCGGAAGGGCGACGTTCTCGAGTACTACCTGGCCGTCGCGGAACGCCTCGTCGGCTGGGCCCGCGACCGCCCGGCGACCCGCAAGCGTTGGGTGCATGGCGTCGGGACCGCCGAGGCCCCCGGACAGGCCTTCTTCACCAAGCAACTGGAGCGGGGGGCACCGGCATGGGTGGCCCGCCAGGACATCCCGCACACGGAGCGCGTCATCACCTATCCCCTCGTCAACGACGCCGCGACCCTCGCCTGGCTGACCCAGGTGGACACCCTGGAGATCCACGTCCCACAGTGGCGGTTCACCGCCTCGGGCGAGCAGGGACCGCCCGACCGACTCGTCCTCGACCTCGATCCGGGGCCCGGCACCGGACTGAGGGAGTGTGTCCGCGTGGCTCGCGAGGCACGCGACATCCTCGCCGGCATGGGACTCGGTGCGACGCCGGTCACGTCCGGCTCGAAGGGGATCCACCTGTACGCGCAGCTGACCGGCACCGAATCGTCCGAGCAGGTCAGCGCTGTCGCGCGAGCGCTCGCCGAGGCCCTGCGACACGAACTGCCGACCCTCGTCGTGTCGGAGATGCGCAAGTCCCTGCGGGTCGACCGTGTCCTTCTGGACTGGTCGCAGAACAACGCCCGGAAGACCACCATCTGCCCGTGGTCCCTGCGTGGCCGGCTCACCCCGACAGTGGCGGCTCCTCGGGACTGGGACGAGCTGGATGACCCTCAGTTGGCGCAGCTGTCCCTGCATGACGTGCTGGACCGCCTCGACCAGTCGATCGGGAACGGCTCGGGCCCCGTCGAGGGGACCGGCGGTCGGGATCTCCCGCCGCCAGCTGACCGAGCCGACCATGCCACCCTGCGATCGCCGGAACGCTCCTACTCCCCCATGCTGGCCACGCCCGGGACCCTGGCGTCGATGTCGGGTGCCGGATGGGCGTACGAGATGAAGTGGGACGGCATCCGGGTCATCGCACGAGTGAGGGACCACACCGTACGACTCACGAGCAGAGGCGGCCGCGACGTGACCGCGACCTATCCCGAGCTGGCGCAGATCGCGGCGCGGGCCGGTGTGGACATGGTGCTGGACGGTGAGGTGGTGGCCATCGGCTCGGGCCGGCCCGACTTCGCGCTGCTGCAGCGGCGGATGAATCTGACCGGGGCAGGAGACATCCGCCGGCTCAGCGTCGAGGTCCCCGTGACGTTCATGGCGTTCGACCTGCTCGAGGCCGAGGGGCAGGACCTCACCGGTCAGACGTACGACGAGCGGCGGGCACTCCTCGAAGACCTGGTGCCCTCGGGGGGCGTTGTCCAGGTGCCGCTGGCGCACCATGGCTCAGCGGCCGAGGCGATGGAGATCTCGGCCGAGCTCGGGCTGGAGGGTGTCGTCGCCAAGCGGCGAACGTCCCGCTATCACCCCGGCGTACGCTCCTCGTCCTGGCTGAAGGTCAAGCACCACCGAAGCCAGGAGGTGGTGGTGGTCGGGTGGCGGCCACTGACGGGCGGTGTCGACGTGGGGTCGGTCCTCATGGCGGTGCCGGACCCCTCCGGGGCCCTGGTCTTCGCCGGGCGGGTGGGGTCCGGGTTCAGTGACCGGGCGCGGGCCGAGGCCCGGGAGCTGCTCCTCCCGCTCGCGGTGCCGACACCACAGCTGGATGTCCCGTCCGCGGAGGTTGCCGGGACCCACTGGGTGGACCCGCGGCTGGTGGCGGAGGTGCGTTATGGCGAGGTCACGCCCGAGGGGAGACTGCGGCATCCGGTCTGGCGGGGCTGGCGGCCGGACCGGATGCCGCAGGACGTGCGGTGGGAATGACGGCTCAGTGGACGGCGTCGGGCTCGACATCCGACGACGGCTGTGTGGTCTTCGGAGCTGTGCTCAGGTGCAGCGCCAGGTAGAGCGGGCAGGTGGAGATCGAAGCGGTCCCGATCAGCAGAAGGCCGACGATGACCGCGACGATGCCGAGGACGGACGTGAAGCCGAGGATGTAGGCCAGGACGATGAGGATCGGGCCCAGGATGAAACGGATGAGACGGTCGGTGCTACCGATGTTCTTGATCACGAAGTTCTCCTCAGATAAATACCCCAGGGGGTATTAGCGTACGTCCAGCGTACTACGTCCTCCGTGGGCCGGTCACCCCTCGGTGGCACGAGTGCCACCCGTCGGCGACGACAGGAAGGACGGGGGTGGCGCGCCCGTGCGGCGCACCACCCCCGTCCTCGTTCGGCCGCTGTGATGCGTCACGGCGACCGGTCGGTCATCAGCTGCAGCCGCTGGTCGAGCCGCAGCCCTCACACACGTAGCAGGAGCCGCTGGGCCGCATCTTCGTCCCGCAGGTGAGACAGAGCGGTGCGTCGACCGAGGTGCCCGTCAGCTCCTCCATCAGTTCGGCGCTGGTACGAGCGTCGTGAGCGGCCGGACGGGTGGTCTCCGCGGCAGGCTTGCGCGCGGGGGCACTCTCCACCGGGGCCGGGGCCGAGGCCGTGCGGGACGCCGCGACCGGTCCAGTGGACCCCAAGGCCAGTGGCGCGACCAACAGGGCGGGGGTGGAAGACGGCTTGACATCTGCCACCGGCTGCGAGATCTCGGACTCGTCCTGGTAGCTGCCGGTGTCCAGGTATCGCGCCCGCTCGGCGGCGGTGTAGATGCCCAGCTCGCTCCGTTCCTCGAAGGAGAGGTAGTCCAACGCCAGGCGGCGGAAGATGTAGTCCATGATCGACTGCGCCATCCGGATGTCGGAGTCGTCCGTCATGCCGGCCGGCTCGAACTTCAGGTTGGTGAACTTCTGCACGAAGGTCGTCAGGGGCACCCCGTACTGCAGACCGATCGACACCGCGATCGAAAAGGCGTCCATCACGCCGGAGAGCGTGGACCCCTGCTTGCCGAGCTTGAGGAAGATCTCGCCCAGACCATCGTCGGGGTACGACCCCGTGGTCATGTAGCCTTCGGCACCCGCCACTGTGAACGAGGTGGTGAAGCTGGGACGCTTCTTGGGAAGACGCTTGCGGATCGGGCGGTACTCGATCTGGACCTGCGGCTCGACGACCTTCTTGGCCTTCTCCGCCTTCTTGCCGGTCGACAGCGGCTGGCCGACCTTGCAGTTGTCACGGTAGACGGCCAGCGCCTTCAGCCCGAGCTTCCACCCCTGCATGTAGACATCGGCGATGTCCTCCACGGTGGCGGATTCCGGCAGGTTGACCGTCTTGGAGATCGCGCCGGACAGGAACGGCTGCACGGCCGCCATCATCCGGACGTGGCCCATGGGCCGGATCGCCCGCTGCCCCATCGCGCAGTCGAAGACCTCGTAGTGCTCGGCCTTCAGCCCCGGCGCGTCGACGACGTGACCGTGCTCGGCGATGTAGGACACGATCGCCTCGATCGTCTCCTCGGCGTATCCGAGCTTGGCCAGGGCGCGCGGCACCGTGAGGTTCACGATCTGCATCGATCCGCCGCCGACCAGCTTCTTGAACTTCACCAGCGAGAAGTCGGGTTCGATGCCCGTGGTGTCGCAGTCCATCATGAAGCCGATGGTCCCGGTCGGCGCCAGCAGGGATGCCTGGGCGTTGCGGAAGCCGTTCTCCGCCCCGAGCGACACGACCTGCTCCCACTCCAGGGTCGCCGCGCGATGGATCGTCGCGTCCATCTCGTTGACCGTACGCAGCTCGTCGTTCGCGGCCTGGTGCTTGCGCATCACCCGCTGGTGGGCGTCGGCGTTGCGGGCGTACCCGTTGTACGGCCCCTCGATGGCGGCGAGCTCGGCCGAACGGCGGTAGGCCGCGCCGGTCATCAGCGACGTGATCGAGGCAGCCAGGGCGCGCCCACCGTCGGAGTCGTACCCGTGGCCGGTCGCCATCAGCAACGCCCCGAGGTTCGCGTACCCGATCCCGAGCTGGCGGTAGTTGCGCGTCGTCTCGGCGATCGCCTCCGTCGGGAAATCACCGAAGGTCACCGAGATGTCCATTGCGGTGATGATCAGCTCGACGGCCTGGACGAACCGCTCGACGTTGAAGGTGTCCTCGTCGGTCAGGAACTTCAGCAGGTTGAGGCTGGCCAGGTTGCACGACGAATTGTCGAGGCTCATGTACTCCGAGCAGGGGTTGGACGCGGTGATGCGGCCCGTCTCGGGGTTGGTGTGCCAGTCGTTGATGGTGTCGTCGTACTGCAGCCCCGGATCGGCGCACTCCCACGCGGCCTGGGCGATCTTCCCGAACAGGTCACGGGCGTCGACGGTGTCGATCACATCGCCGGTGAGCCGAGCTCGCAGGCCGAACTCGTCCCCGTCCTCGACGGCACGCATGAACTCGTCGGAGACACGCACCGAGTTGTTGGCGTTCTGGTACTGGACCGAGACGATGTCCTTGCCGTCGAGATCCATGTCGAAACCGGCGTCACGCAGAGCGCGGATCTTGTCCTCCTCGCGCGCCTTCGTCTCGACGAACTCCTCGATGTCGGGGTGGTCGACGTCGAGGACGACCATCTTCGCAGCGCGGCGCGTCGCCCCACCCGACTTGATGGTGCCGGCCGAGGCATCGGCCCCCGCATGAACGAGACCGGACCGGAGGCGGTCCCACCGGAGCTGAGCAACTCCTTCGAGGACCTGATCCGGGAGAGGTTGACACCGGCACCGGAGCCGCCCTTGAAGATGCGCCCCTCCTCGGCGTACCAGTTGAGGATCGAGTCCATGGAGTCGTCGACGGAGAGGATGAAGCAGGCGCTGATCTGCTGGGGAGCCTGCGTGCCGACGTTGAACCACACCGGGGAGTTGAAGCTGAAGTATTGGTGCAGTAGCAGCCAGGTGAGCTCGTCCCCGAAGACCCCCGCATCCTCCGGCGTGGCGAAATAGCCCTCCTGCTCGCCGGTGGTGCGGTACTTGTCCACCACTCGGTCGATCAGTGTCTTCAGGCTCGCCTCGCGTACGTCCGACCCGACGGCGCCGCGGAAGTACTTCGTGGTGACGATGGTGGAGGCGTTGATGCTCCAGAAGTCGGGGAACTCGACGCCGCGCTGCTCGAAGACGTTCTCGCCCGTCTTCCAGTTCGTCTGGACGATGTCGCGCTTCTCCCACGTGACCTCGTCGTACGGATGAATGCCTTCAGAGCTGAAGACCCGCGCGATCGTCAGACCCGCACCCTTGACAGGCTCAGGACGGGCCGACCGCGACCGGCTGGTCGTCGGACGGGTGGATTCGGACATGGATGACCCCTCTTCTGGTGGGTGAAGGCTAGGCGTTGGTAGCGGCGATCGGGGTCGACCCGGCCCGAAGGGCGGCGATCTCGGCCTCGAAGTCCTCGGCGGACTGGAACTGGCGGTAGACGCTGGCGAAGCGCAGATAGGCCACCTCGTCGAGCTCCTGCAGGGGGCCGAGGATCGCCACCCCGACCGCATGTGACGGGATGAGGGTCTGGCCGGAGGCCCGGATCGCGTCCTCGACCTGTTGGCCGAGCCGGGCCAACTGGTCCTCCGTGACGGGGCGGCCCTTACAGGCCTTGCGAACACCCTGGACGACCTTGTCACGATCGAACGGCTCGACGACACCAGACCGCTTGCTCACCGAGAGCAGCATCTGCTCCACGGTGGTGAAGCGACGTCCGCATTCGGGGCACTGGCGACGCCGGCGGATGCACTGACCGTCCTCGGTGGCTCGTGAATCCAGGACGCGCGTGTCATGGTGGCGACAGAACGGGCAATACACGACCTCCCCCTGTCTCCGGTTGCACCGGCCGCTCGGCAGACAGGTCCACCGACGCACGGGGCTGGGGATGGGCCTGTTGATCACGTGTGGACAACGTGTGTGCAAAAGACCACAATCTGTGGATTAACCACACACGTGTAACTACTAGATGTTGTGATCTTAGGCCGGTCGCCTCCATAGATCAACCCGTTGGCCGGACGGGTTTTCGCAGCGCGGCGATGGGGTGCAGTTCGTCGTCAGCAGACCTTGTCCGGTCACCCCTCGCCAGAAGCTCCCGCCAGCACCCCTGGCCGACGCGACACCCGATCGGTCACGAAATGTAGCCCGCCATCACCCCGACGACGACAACACCCACGACCACGGCGGAGATGGCCATCACGACCATCAGGGCAACAGTGCAGACACTGTCCCACAGCGCACCCCACCCCACCCCGGCGTGGGACCGCGGGGCCACCCCAGCCGGGCCGAGACCCAAGGCGTGCAAGACCTCTCCGGCGAGCCCCGCACCCCCGACACGAACCTGCCACGGGGCCGAAGTGTCCGACCTCACCGCTCCAACCGCCCCGCTGACGAACAGGGCCGAGCCGCCGCACCGTCGAGCGCTGGACGTTGCGCTCAGACGGGACTCGACGTCCACTGCACACGTCCTGGAGCTGCGGACGCCGCTAAGTCCGGCGTCTGCCGCCTTGGCGCGGCGGTGAGCCGACACCGTCACCGCCGAGGCGGTCATCACGGGCCTATCCACGACAACAGTCATCGCGACCTCCTGAGTCGAACCTACGTACGAAAAGCCTACCGAACGCCTGATCGAATGACAAGGGTGTGATGCCCTCGCGCTGAGACGTTCGATCACGAGGACAAGCAGACCGCAGGGGTCTGACATCGCCCCGGACACCGAACCCTCAGCCACCTCCGGCACCACCGAAACTCGCTGGCGCTCCCTTGCCGCGACACGCTCGAACAGGTGTTTGATTGGGGGTTTCGCCGACGATAGCCTGAGGTCATGGCCGATGTACCGGACGTGATCCCGGCTCCCCGACGAGGGCGCCCCCGTACGAGCGCCGTCGAGGAACAGGTGCGAGCGGCGCGCCGCGCCCGTCGCCAGGACCTCGCCGAGCGGGAGCAGCGTCCGACCGCTCCTCCTCGCCCCTTGGGGGAGCTCACCCCGCGCCAGCGCCTGATCCTGGATCTCATCCGCGCGACCGTGGAGGACCGCGGCTATCCGCCCACTGTTCGTGAGCTGGGAGAGGCTGCCGGCCTGTCCAGTCCGTCAAGCGTCTCCCACCAGCTGAAGGTGCTGGAGGAGAAGGGCTACATCCGGCGCGACCCCAATCGCCCGCGTGCCATGGAGGTGGTGACGGGGAGTGACGCAGCGTCTCCGGAGGCATCGTCCGGCCCCGAGGTCCCCGCCTTCGATCCCACCGGTCTGCGCGATGCGATGCCCACCGCGGTCAACGTGCCGGTCGTCGGCCGGATCGCTGCTGGCGTCCCGATCACCGCGGAGGAGCACATCGAGGACGTCTTCGCCCTGCCGAAGCAACTCGTCGGCGAGGGCACCGTGTTCATGCTCGAGGTTCGTGGCGACTCCATGATCGAAGCCGCCATCTGTGACGGCGACTGGGTCGTCGTGCGTCAGCAGCCGGATGCCGAGAACGGGGACATCGTCGCGGCCATGCTGGACGACGAGGCGACGGTGAAGACGTTCAAGCGCACGGCGGACAAGGTGTGGCTGCTGCCGCACAACCCCGCGTTCGAGCCGATCGACGGCAGCGCGGCGACCGTTCTGGGCAAGGTCGTCGCCGTGCTGCGCCGGGTCTGATCCGTCCCTCAGGCATCGTGTTCGGTTGTCCGGTCCGCCTCGGCAGCCAGCCGCTGCAGCGCCTGCACGGCGACGTCCGACGTGGTCGTGGTCCACATCGGCGGGAGTGACGCGCGCAGGAAGCTCCCGTAGCGGGCAGTGACGATCCGAGGGTCCAGGACGGCGACCATCCCCCGATCGGTAGTGCGGCGGATCAGCCGGCCGGCTCCTTGGGCGAGGAGCAGCGCCGCATGCGTGGCGGCCACCGACATGAATCCGTTGCCCCCGTGGCGCTCGACCTCCTGCTGGCGCGCTTGCATGAGCGGCTCGTCCGGGCGCGGGAAGGGGATCTTGTCGATGATGACCAAGCGGCAGGTGTCCCCCGGCACGTCAACCCCCTGCCACAGGGAGAGCGTCCCGAAAAGACTGGTCGCCGGCTCCGCCACGAACGTCCGGGTCAGTTCGGCGAGATGGGCATCCCCCTGCAACAGCACCTCCAATGCCGGCAGTTCCTGGCGGACGTACTCGGCCGCAGCCTGCGCCGCCCGCTGGGAGGAGAACAGTCCGAGAGTGTGACCGCCAGCGGCCCAGACGAGCTGGGCGATCTCGGCCAACACCGCGGGGTCGGTCCCCTCGCGCCCCGGGCGGGGCAGGTCGCGGGCCAGGTACAGGATCCCCTGCCGGCTGTAGTCGAAGGGCGATCCGACGTCGAAGGCTCGCCAGGGGAGGACACCCTCCATCGCCGCGGTGAAGCCCTCTCCCATCACCTCGTCGGCGGAGGGACCCTTGTCCCCGTTCTGCTCGGTGTCCTCCACCTGCTCGGATGCCCGCAGGCCGAAGGACCCGGCGACTTTGGTGAAGCCGCCCCCGACCTTCAGCGTCGCCGAGGTGAAGATCACGGTCCGGCCGGAAAGGATCGACCCACGCATCAGCCCGGCCACGGACAACGGTGCCGCGCGCAGCTCCCGGCCCGATCGATCCCGGTCGATCACCCAGACGACGTCACCCTCGGTCGGGGAGGCCATCCGCTCGGCGACCTCGAACACTTCCTGGAGGGTCGCCTGGGCCTGGCGCCGCTCGTTGTCGGCCTCCCGGCCCTCCTTTCCCTTGCCCAGCTGGGACACCCCGTCGCGGGCGAGGTCCCGGACCTGGGCCAGAGCCGTCGTCAGAGCGGAATCCCCCGGCTCCACCCGGGCGAGTGGCGCGCTGTCCAACGCTGTCCCGAGGGCCTCGCCGGCATCCATCAGGTCCAACGCGGTGTCGTCATCCATCCAGGCCATCGCCCGCTTGGCCACCCGCTCGACGATCTGAGGACTGAGTTCGGCAGAGGCGGCACCGGTCACCCGGGCAACCAGTTCGTGGGCCTCGTCGATCACCACGGCAGAGTGCTCGGGGAGCACCGACCCCTCCTGCATGGCGTCAATGGCCAGCAGTGCATGGTTCGTCACGACCAGATCCGCGGCTCGGGCACGCTCCCTGGACCGCTCCACGAAGCACTCCGCCCCGAACGGACAGCGCTGCGCCCCGAGGCATTCCCGCGACGAGATCGAGACCTGGGCCCAGCCCCGGGCCGTGTGCGTCGGGGCGACATCACGATCGGCGAGCCCGTCCCGCTCCGCTTCCTCCTCCGCCCACTCCCGCAGGGCGAGCACCTCGGCCCCGAGCACGGAGACGTCGTCGGCCCCGGAGCCGCGGATCTGGTCGACCACCTCCGCACCACCGAACAGCCCCTGCTGCTCGGCCACTCCGTTCTCACGGACCCGCAGCAGACAGGCGTAGTTCGACCTCCCCTTGAGCACGGCGGACCGTACCCGCTTGCCGGCCACGTTCTCCAGCGCCGCCAGGGCGTGCGGGATGTCACTGTCGGCGAGCTGCGCCTGCAACGCCAGTGTCGCGGTCGCGATCACCACCCGGTCGTCGGGATGGGCCGCGAGATGGGCCAGGACGGGAGCGAGATAACCGAGGGACTTGCCGGTGCCGGTGCCGGCCTGGACCAGCAGGTGCTCACGGCCCGCCAGGGCGTCGGCCACAGCGTGCGCCATCCGCTGCTGCCCAGGCCTCGGGCTGCCACCGATCTCGCCGACGGCCGCCTCGAGGAGGGCGTCAGCGGTCACCGTGGGCACTTTCTGGGATGGCACCTGACAACAGTAGACGCTCTCCCCGACACGCCCGATCCACCGCCGGTCCGGACCGTACGCTGAGCCCATGAGCGACAGGGGCAGCGCGCCGCACCCGGTGGGCGACAGCCCGGAGGACGCCGACGTCCGGGCGGTCATCGAGGCCGAGCTCGAGCTGCTGCGACCGGCGACGGCGACGGATCGCGCACGGATCGAGCAACTACTGGCCCCGGATTTCCGAGAGGTCGGGGCCTCCGGTCGTCTCTGGGACCGGACCGCGATGGTCGAGGCCATGGTCGCCGGCCCGTCGGCACGCTCCGTGCGGGCCAGCGACATCGAGGGTCGCCGGGTCGGCGCGGACCTCGTCCTCGTGACGTGCGTGTCCATCAGCGGTCATCGTCGGGCACATCGGACGTCCTTGTGGCGCCGCTACGGCCGGCGCTGGCGGATCGTGCACCACCAGGGCACGTTCATCCCGGAGCGGGAGCACGATCCGGGATGAACGTGCCCTGGTGGTGCACGATCCGGGACGCTGAGGCCTCAGGCTTGCCTGTCGACCACCACGCCGGTCACGGCGCAGGCGTGGTCGGGTCCTCGAGGTAGGGCTGGAAGTCGCCCGCGAGGTCCGGATGCACGCGAGCGACGACCCTGGTGCCCTCGGCGGTGAATTCCTGGGTGATGAACTCCCCGTGCTGGTGCACCTTGTCCAGCAGGTCCCCCGGGCGTACGGCACCAGGGCCCGGACCTCGACCTCGGGTCGGGGCAGCCCCGATTCGACGGCCGCCCGGACCTCGTCCACGCCTGCCCCGGTCCGGGCCGAGCAGAAGAGCGCGGACGGGAAGGTGGAGGCCAGTTCCAGCCTGGTCGTCGCATCGATCAGGTCCGCCTTGTTGAAGACCAGGAGCTCGGGGACGTCCGTCGCCTCGATCTCGGCGAGGACCTGCCGCACGGCCTCCACCTGGCCGGTGGGATCCGGATCGGCCCCGTCGACGACGTGCACCAGCAGATCGGCCTGCGCCGACTCCTCCAATGTGGACCGGAAGGACTCGATCAGTTCGGTCGGCAGGTGGCGGACGAAACCGACGGTGTCGGTCAACGTGTAGATCCGCCCGTCAGCCGCTTCAGCACGTCGCGTGGTGGGATCGAGGGTCGCGAAGAGCGCGTCCTCGACCAGCACCCCCGCGCCGGTGAGCCGGTTGAGCAGGGAGGACTTCCCCGCGTTCGTGTAGCCGACGATGGCGACCGAAGGGATCCGGTGGCGGTGCCGCTCGGCACGCTTCGTCTCGCGGGTGACGTCCATGTCGCGCAGCTTGCGACGCAGTATCGCAATCCGGGTGTTGATCCGGCGCCGATCCGTCTCGATCTTCGTCTCACCGGGGCCGCGGCCACCGATGCCCGCGCCGCCCGCGGCCTGGCCACCGGCCTGACGGGAGAGGTTGCCGCCCCACCCGCGCAGGCGCTGCTTGCGGTACTGCAGTTGGGCGAGTTCGACCTGCGCCTTGCCCTCGGCGCTCTTGGCGTGCTGGGCGAAGATGTCGAGGATGAGGATCGTACGGTCGACGACCTTGACCTTGATCTCGTCCTCCAGGTTGCGGAGCTGGGAGGCGGAGAGTTCGCCGTCGCAGATCACCGTGTCGGCCCCGGTCGCCTGGACGACCTCGCGGACCTCGACGACCTTGCCGCGGCCGATGTAGGTGGCGGGGTCGGGTTGCTTGCGTCGCTGGATCAGGCCGTCGAGGACCTCCGAGCCGGCCGTCTCCGCCAGCAGCTTGAGCTCTGCCATCGCGTTGTCGGCGTCGTCCTGGCTGCCAGTGGTCCAGACGCTGACCAGGACGACCCGTTCGAGTCGCAGCTGGCGGTACTCGACCTCGGTGATGTCCTGCAGGTCGGTGCGGATGCCGGCGACCCGGCGCAGCGAGAGACGCTCGGCGAGTTCGAGCTGGTCGCCGTCGTACGCTTCGGGATCCTCACCCTCGGCCGGGACGAAGTCGTCGTCGCCCAGCAGGGTGGGCCCGTCCTCGTCGTCCTCGTCGTCCCAGTCGTCCTGGTCGTCGTCCTGGTCGACGGCCGGCGCGTCGGACGACGCGGCCTCGTCGGTGTGGATCCGGTGGGCCCGGATCGCGGCGGCACGATCACGTGCGGGCCAGCAGCCGTCCTGTGGGTCTTCCGGAGCGGGTCCGGACGGGGTGATGGCGATGGTGGTCCTCCCTGGGTATCCGATCACCCCAGTGTAGGAGGTGCCACCATCCCCCGACGACGGCTCGGCCGCAGCCAGGTGCCGACCGCGGGCGCTCAGCCGAGGTCGGGGATGACGATCTTCCCCCGGAAGACGAGTTGGGCCGGACCGGTCAGGGTGGCCATGAGAGGGCCGTCGGACTCCGGGCGGCTGAGGCCGACGACCACCGCACCGCCCGGGACATCCACCCGTATCCGCCGTTCCTCAGCGCCGATCTCCAGGCCGAGACGCGCCGCGCTGGCAGCCGCCACGGCCACCGTTCCGGTGCCGCACGACTCCGTCTCGCCGACCCCCCGCTCGTACACCCGCATCCCGACGTGGCCCTCGTTGTGGACCCGGACGAACTCCGCGTTCACCCCCAGCGGGAACTCCCCTGCCGGCCACAGCGGTTGGCGGGTGAGGTCGAGGACACCGATGTCGTCGGTGAAGGCCACGGCGTGCGGGTTGCCGACGTCCACCGGTTGGGCGTCCCAGGTGCGCTCCACCAGGGCGCCATCGAGCACGGTGATCGGGACGGTCGGCCCGAGCAGTCCTTCGTGCAGGCGCACCGGCCCCATCCCCACCCGCACGCGGTCATCGGGCAGCAGCACTGCGTGGCGGGCGCCGGCACGGGTCCCGATGGTCACCTCGCGCTCGTTCACCAGTCCAGACTCGTAGAGGTAGCGGACGAACACGCGCACCCCGTTGCCGCACATCTCGGCGATCGAGCCGTCGGCGTTGCGGTAGTCCATGAACCAGACGTCGGGGTCACCCTCCCACTCCGCGATGTGCTTGCCGCGGACGGCGCGCAGGAGCCCGTCGGCGCCGACGCCACCGCGACGGTCGCAGAGGAAACGCACCTCCACCGGCTCGAGGTCCAGCATGCCGGCCTGGTCGGTGAAGACCACGAAGTCATTGCGGGTGCCGTGGCCCTTGGCGAAGGTGATGTCGCGCATGGCGACCATCATTCCACGCTCGTCAGGTGACCGACGGCAGGAGAAGTCCCCGCAATGGTCCCATGAGCAGTGCCTCGGCGAGCTCCTCCGACGGTCGCGTGGCGTCGACCCAGAGGATCCGGTCGTCGCGACGGAACCATCCCAGTTGCTTGCGGGCGAAGCGGCGGGTCCGGGTGATCGTCAGCTCCTTCGCCGTGGGCTCGTCGATCACCCCGTCGAGGAGATCGAGGACCTGCCGGTACCCCAGGGCCCGGGACGCCGTACGTCCCTCCCGCAGACCGTGCGCGGCCAGACGCCGCACCTCGTCGACGAATCCCTCCGCCCACATCCGTTCCACCCGCTGCGCGATCCGGGCGTCGAGCACGTCGCGGTCGAGGGAGAGACCGATCTCGGTCACGCCGTCCAGGGCGTAGCGGTGCTCCGGGAGCGTGGAAGTGTAGTGCCCGGTGAGCTCGATGACCTCGAGGGCGCGCACGATACGGCGCTCGTTGTTCGGCTCGATGCCGGCCGCGGCCCCGGCGTCGAGGTCACGCAGTCGGGCGTACATCGCCTCCGCCCCGGAGGCGGCCAGCTCCGCCTCGAGCCGGGCGCGGACGCCGGGATCGGTCCCGGGGAACTCGAACACGTCCAGGATCGCGCGGATGTAGAGCGATGAGCCCCCGACGAGCAGGGGCAGCACCCCTCGCGCCCGGCAGTCGGCGATCGCCTCCCGGGCGAGCCGCTGGAAGTCGGCCACCGTGGCCGTACGGTCGATGTCCCAGATGTCCACCAGGTGGTGGTGGACCATCGCCCGCTCTTCGGGCGTCGGCTTGGCGGTACCGATGTCCATCCCCCGATAGACCAGCATCGAGTCGGCATTGACGATCTCGGCAGGCCTTCCGACGGCCGCCAACCGCCGGGCCAGGGCGATCGCCAACGCCGTCTTGCCTGAGGCTGTGGGACCGATCACGGCGATGACGGGCGGGGGCGGGGACGCAGGCACGCCCCCAGTCTGCCGCACCTTGCGCCCGCGATTACGGCCCGATGACGGCCGATCACGCCGCGGTGACGATGTGCTGCCCGCCCGTTACGACACCGTGAAAGCACTTCCCCGCAGTCGGGCCCGCCTATCTACTGGTGTCAGGCCCCCACAGTTCGGCCCCCGGATCAGCCGGCCGCCGCCCTGCGGACCTCGGCCGAGACGCCACCCAGACGTCCGGTGCACGAAAGGACACTGCCATGGACCCCGTGAACATCATCGGCACCAGCCTCCTCGCCCTCGTCGGTCTCGAACTGGCGGTCGACTCCGTCCGCACCTGGTTCCAGAGCCGGGACGTCGATCCCCAGATCAGAGCCCGGAAGGCTCAGGACCGCCTCACCGGCATCCCCAGCTGGACGCTGGTCGGTCGCACCGACCCGTTCTGATCCTCCGACAGGCCGCCTCCGACAGATACCCCGCCGACCGCCGCACCCGCAGCGCGACGACGCAGCTCCCAGGCGTCGCCGCCGCGGGTGCGGCGCAGGTTCCTGATCCCCGCATCGGCGTTCAGATGGTGCGGCGCCGCATAGGTGATGACGGTCTCGGCGATGTCGCCCGGGCGCGGGCGCAGGGCCGGGTCGTCGGGGACGGCGACGTGGACCAGTCGATTGTCCCGTGCCCGGCCCGACATCCGGTTGGTGTCAGCGTCCTTCTTGCCCTCACCGTCTGCGAACATCACCTCGACACTTTCCCCGACGAGCTGCTTGTTCTCCTCCCAGGCGATCTCGTTCACCAGGTCGACCAGTCGCTGGTAGCGGGCATGCTTGACCGTATCGGACACCTGGTCGGGCATCGTCGCCGCCGGCGTTCCCGGCCGGATGGAGTAGAGGAACGTGAACGCCGCGCTGAACCGGGCCCGCCGGACCACCTCCAGCGTCTGCTCGAAATCCTCCTCGGTCTCCCCCGGGAAGCCGACGATGATGTCGGTGGTGATGGCCGCGTGCGGCATCGCCGCGCGGACCCGTTCGAGGATGCCGAGGAAGCGGTCGGAGCGGTAGGACCGGCGCATCCGTCGCAGCACCTCGTCCGACCCCGACTGGAGCGGCATGTGCAGCTGTGGCATCACGTTGGGGGTCTCGGCCATCGCCGCGATGACGTCGTCGGTGAAGTCCTTGGGGTGCGGACTGGTGAAACGGACCCGCTCGAGCCCGTCGATCTCCCCGCACGCCCTCAGCAGCGAGGCGAAGGCCTGCCGGTCGCCGTGCGGGCCCAGGTCCCCCGGCCGGTCCTTTCCGAACCATCCGGTGCCGTAGGCATTGACGTTCTGACCGAGCAGGGTGACCTCCTGGACGCCCTGCTCCACGAGCGTACGGATCTCGCGCAGCACGTCGCCGGGGCGCCGGTCCGTCTCCTTGCCCCGCAGCGACGGGACGATGCAGAAGGTGCAGGTGTTGTTGCAGCCGACGCTGATCGAGACCCAGGCGGAGTAGGCGGAGTCGCGATGCGTCGGCAGGTCGGACGGGAAGGTCTCCAGGGCCTCCTTGATCTCGACCTGCGCCTCCTGCCGCAGCCGGGCCCGCTCCAGCAGCACCGGCAGCGAGCCCAGGTTGTTGGTGCCGAACACCGCGTCGACCCAGGGGGCACGCGCCACGATGGTGTCCCGGTCCTTCTGCGCCATGCAGCCGCCGACGGCCACCTGCATGCCGGGCCGCTCCGCCTTGACGGACGCGATGTGGCCGAGGTTGCCGTAGAGCTTGTTGTCGGCGTTCTCCCGCACGGCGCAGGTGTTGAACACCACCACGTCCGCGTCCTGCCCCTCGTCGGCGGGCACGTACCCCGCCTCGTCGAGCAGACCGGCGATCCGCTCGGAATCGTGCACGTTCATCTGGCAGCCGTACGTGCGCACCTCGTACGTACGGGGCCGGGCCGGCCCAGTGACGGCGGGACGATCGGCGGTGGTGGAAGTCTCAGTCATGGCGGCCCCACTGTACAGGAGCGGCCTCCTTTACCACATCACGCGCAGGCACGCCTGACACTTCCGTTGACGTGTGGGGCCGTTCACCTCACCCGGTCATGTGACGGCCAGGCAACGATCGGTGGTGATGGGCGTGTGAAACGCTGTCCAATCGGCCCCGGGGGCCATATCGTGCCGTCATGACATCAATCAAGCCCGAGGGCACCGGGCCGCTGACCCCCGGGATCGGTGAACCGGTCGTTGTCCTGAAGGACGTGAACAAGCACTTCGGCGAGCTGCACGTCCTGCGTGACATCAACCTGTCGGTGGCCAAGGGTGAGGTGGTCGTCGTCCTGGGCCCCTCGGGCTCGGGGAAGTCGACGCTGATCCGGACGATCAACCGGCTGGAGACGATCGATTCCGGCAGCATCGCCGTCGACGGCAAGCAGCTGCCCTCCGAGGGGAAGGAACTGGCCCAGCTGCGCGCCGAGGTGGGCATGGTGTTCCAGTCGTTCAACCTGTTCGCGCACCGAAGCATCCTCGAGAACGTGACGCTCGGCCCGATCAAGGTACGCAAGGCGGGCAAGGCCGACGCCGAAACCCAGGCCATGAAGCTGCTGAAGCGCGTCGGGGTCGCCGACCAGGCGAAGAAGTACCCCGCCCAGCTCTCCGGTGGCCAACAGCAACGCGTCGCCATCGCCCGGGCTCTGGCGATGAACCCGAAGGTGATGCTGTTCGACGAGCCGACCTCAGCCCTGGACCCCGAAATGGTCCAGGAGGTGCTCGACGTGATGATCAACCTCGCCGGCCAGGGCATGACGATGATCGTCGTCACCCACGAGATGGGCTTCGCCCGCAAGGCGGCGAACCGGGTGGTCTTCATGTCCGAGGGGCAGATCGTCGAAGAGGGCGACCCCAAGACGTTCTTCACTGCCCCGAAGAGTGACCGGGCCCGCGACTTCCTGTCGAAGATCCTGCCCCACTGAGCCTCCCGGACGACACGACCGCACCCCCGCGTACGCCCGTACGCACCCGCGCCGGGTGACAACACCCGGCACAACCGAAAGGAACGCGTGATGCAGCATCGCAGGATCGGCCTCGCCGTCGGTGCCGCTGTCATGAGCCTCGCCTTGTCCGCCTGTGTGGCGGGCGGCTCCGGCGGCTCGTCCAGCGGAAGTTCCAGCGGAGGCGCCTCCGGAAACATCACCATCGGCATCAAGTACGACCAGCCCGGTCTGGGCCAGCAGGTCGGCAACCAGTACAAGGGTTTCGACGTCGACGTCGCGACCTACGTCGCCAAGGAGCTGGGCTACCAGCCCAACCAGATCAAGTGGATGGAGGCCCCTCCGCCCAGCGCGAGACGCTGATCCAGTCCGGTCAGGTGCAACTGGTCTTCGCCACTTACTCGATCACCGATGCCCGCAAGCAGAAGGTCGACTTCGCCGGTCCCTACTTCATCGCCGGCCAGGACATCCTGGTCAAGGCGGACCGTAACGACATCAACGGTCCCAACGACCTCGCGGGCAAGAAGCTCTGCTCGGTCGTCGGCTCGACCTCGGCCAAGCAGATCAAGGACAAGGTTCCGCAGACCCAGCTCCAGGAGGTGGACACCTACTCCAAGTGTGCCGAGGCGGTCGCCGCCGGCTCCATGGACGCGATGACCACGGACGACATCATCCTCGCCGGCTACGCCGCGCAGGACCAGTACAAGGGCAAGCTCAAGGTGGTCGGGCACCCGTTCACCCAGGAGCGCTACGGAGTGGGCCTGAAGAAGGGTGACACCGAGCTGCAGAAGAAGGTCAACGACGCCCTCACCAAGATGATCAGCGACGGCTCCTGGCAGAAGTTCGTGGACGCCAACGTCGGCGCCTCCGGCTACACGCCGAACAAGGATCTGAACCCGCCGAAGCCCGGCACCGCCTGATCCGGCCGGTGACCGCGGCGTGGGTGGCTCGCACCCGAGGTCGACCCACCCACGCCGCGGGACCCGTCCACCCCGTGCGACCCGGCGCCCTCCGGGACCCCCTTGACCCAGGAGGTGAGTCGCCGTGCAAGGTCTGGTCGACCTGCTGACGCAGTACAACGTGTTCTCGGCGTTCTGGATGACGATCAGGCTTACCCTGGTCTCGGCGCTCGGTGCGCTTGTGATCGGCACCATCATCGCGATCATGCGGGTGTCCCCCGTCCCGTCGTTGCGGGCCTTCGGAGCCGGCTATGTCAACATCATCCGCAACACGCCCTTGACGCTGATCATCACGTTCTGCGTGCTCGGGCTGTATCTCTTCATGAACCTGCATCTGCTGCCCGACTCCGTCGACCCCAAGGCCCAACTGTTCACTTGGGCGGTGGTCGGCCTGTCCGTGTACCACGCGACGTTCGTCGCCGAAGGCATCCGGTCGGGAATCAACACGGTGCCACAGGGTCAGGCCGAGGCAGCCAGGGCGATCGGCCTGACGTTCGGCCAGTCGCTGGCCCAGGTGGTGCTCCCTCAGGCGTTGCGAGCGGCGATCACGCCGCTGGGCAACACCTTCATCGCCCTGACGAAGAACACCACGGTGGTCTCGGCCGCCGGCGTCGCCGAAGCCTCCTACCTGATGAAGAACATGATCGAGTTCAGTCCGCAGTTCCTCTACGCGATCTTCTTCCTGATGGCGCTTGGTTTCGTCATCCTCACCCTGCCGGCCGGCCTGTTCTTCTCCTGGGCCTCGACGAAGTGGCAGGTGCAGCGATGAGTACGCGTGGCGCCACCGTCCTCTTCGACGCCCCCGGCCCGCGCGGGATCGTCCGTAACCGGATCATCGGACTCGGCGGCGCGCTGCTGGTCCTGGCCCTGTTGGCCGGCCTCACGTATGGCCTGCGCGTCCAGCTCGTCGGCGCCAAGTGGTCGCCGTTCCTCCGCTCCGACACCTGGGTCTCCTACCTTGTCCCCGGCATCATCAACACCCTGGAGGCGGCGGCCATCTCGGTCGTCACCGCCTCGCTGCTCGGCCTCGCCCTGGCCCTCGGCCGGATGTCGTTCAACGCGTTGGTGTCGTGGCTGTGCACGGTGGTCATCGAGTTCTTCCGCGCCGTCCCGGTGCTGATGATGATGCTGTTCGTCTACTTCCTGACGATCTTCGCGCCGTTCATCTCCCGCCTCTTCCCGGGACCGATGGTGGAGCTCAAGCCGCTTGTGGCGGTCGTCGCCGGGCTGACGTTCTACAACTCCGCAGTGATCGCCGAGCTGCTGCGCTCGGGGGTCAACAGCCTGCCGCGCGGCCAGACCGAGGCCGGACTGGGGATCGGCCTCAACATCGGTCAGACCCGCCGGCTGATCCTGCTGCCGCAGGCCATCACCGCGATGCTTCCGGCGCTCGTCTCCCAGCTGGTCGTCATCGTCAAGGACTCCGCCCTCGGCTACATCATCAGCTACCCCGAGCTGCTGCGGTCCTCCCAGACCCTGGCGAGCCGCTGGTCGAACTCGATCGCTGCCTTCATCATCGCGGCGGTGCTGTTCATCATCATCAACTACTCCCTCACCCGTCTCGCCGGCTACCTCGAGGGGCGTTCCCGCTCCCGCCAGGCCGGACGGCCGGTGCAGCTCGAGGCGCTCAACATGGAGGACCACGCCCACAACGAGGTCCCCCTCAAGGAGTGAGGTCGTCCCCGACTGAAGCTGATGACCTGACAGGGGCTCCGCACTTTCGGTGCGGAGCCCCTGTCAGGTCGAGCGGACGAGTGTCCAGGGCCCGTCAGTGGGCGACCTCGGTGGCCCGGGACTCGCGCACCACGGTGACCCGGATCTGACCGGGGTAGGTGAGTTCCTCCTCGACCTGCTTGGCGATGTCGCGCGCTAGCACCTGGGCACCGATGTCGTCCACGGCGCCGGGCTCCACCATCACCCGGACCTCCCGCCCGGCCTGCATGGCGAAGACCTTGGCCACCCCCTCGTGGGCGGCAGCGAGTGCCTCGAGCCGTTCAAGACGCTGCACGTACGACTCCAGCGACTCCCGCCGGGCGCCTGGCCTGCCGCCGCTCATCGCGTCGCAGGCCTGGGTGAGGACGGCCTCCACGGTGTGCGGTTCGACATCGTTGTGATGCGCCTCGATGGCGTGGACGACATCCTCGGACTCGCCGTACTTGCGCGCGAGATCGGCCCCGATGACGGCATGAGGGCCCTGGACCTCGTGGGTCAGCGCCTTGCCGATGTCGTGCAGGAACGCCCCGCGCTTGCAGCTCGCGACGTCCAACTTGAGCTCAGCGGCCATCACGCCGGCGATGTTGGCGCACTCGACCAGGTGCTTGAGGACGTTCTGGCCGTACGACGTCCGGTAGCGCAGCCGGCCCATCAACGTCACCAGCTCCGGGTGCAGGTCGTGGATGCCGACCTCCATCAGCGCGTCCTCAGCCGCCTGCTGACAGCGATCCGCGATGCGGCGCTGGGACCGCTCGTAGACCTGCTCGATCCGGGCCGGGTGAATCCGGCCGTCGGAGATGAGCTCGGTCAGCGCGAGCCTGGCAGTCTCCCGGCGAACCGGGTCGAAGCACGACAGCAGGACGGTCTCCGGGGTGTCATCGATCAGGACGTTCACCCCGGTGATCTGCTCGAACGAGCGGATGTTGCGGCCTTCACGACCGATGATGCGGCCCTTCATCTCGTCGCCGGGGAGGTCGACCGTTGAGACGACGGACTCGGCTGTCTGCTCGGGGGCCAGCCGCTGGATCGCCTCGACGATCACGGACTGGGCCTTCACCTCCGCCTGCCGACGGGCCTCGGACTCGATGTCGCGAGCGACGATCGCCGCCTGTCGTTTGGACTCCTGGCGGGCGACGGCCAGCACCTCCTCCCGCGCCTGGTCAGCGCTGAGCCCAGCGATCCGCTCCATCGCCGCGCGTTGCTCCGCCTCGGCGGCCGCCAGTGCCTCCTCGCGGACGCGCAGGACCTCACGCAGTTCCTCGGCCTCGCTGCGGCGACGCTCGAGTTCCGCACCGTCCCGGTCCAGGCGCTCCTCGCGTTCGGTCAGCCGGTGCTCACGACGCTCCTGGCTCAACCGGATCTCGCGGATCTCGTCATGCTGCGACTGGGAGAACGACGCGGCCTCACTGCGGAGCCGATCCCCCTCGAGCTGGGCCTCCTCGGCCTGCAGCAGAGCCGCCTGGGCCTTCTGTCGCAACTCGTCCACGCTGGCCCGCAACGATCGGTCGTAGCCGTCGGCCTCTTCCCGGACACTGCGTTGGTAGGCGTCCACCTCGGCACGCACCCGCGCCGCCTCGGCCCTGGCAGCCTCCGCCTCCGCCAGGCCTTCGGCCCGTACGTCATGGGCTTCCTCCGCGGCACGCGAGCGGAGCTGGTCGATCTCGTCCTGGGCCTCCGCCCGCAGTCGCGCCAGCTCCTCGAGCTGGGCCGGGGTAGGACCCTCCGGGCCCGCGGAACGGGATCGGCGCAACAGGATGACAGCGAGGACCCCGATGGCGATCAGGACGACGACCAGAAGGGCCCCGACGACCAGGAACCCGACCGTGGAATTCATATCTCAAGCACTCCCTTTCGACACGCGTACGTGCAGGTTGGGAGGGCGCTACAGCGTGGTGCACCGAATGGCCGGACATCCTGCGATGCCGGCCACCCTGCTGACCATCTCTATCGTGCGTGGGGTCGTCCGACCCCGCTTGTTCATCACCTGTAAGTGAAGGATCACTGCACTACCCTCACCGGGCATCTTACTGAGACGCCGCAAACGCCGCTTGAACCAGAGCGCATGCCCGGTCGTGTCGGGGCATGGTCACACTGCGCCTCAGGCATCCGGGAGGTCATCGCCCGGGCCCGAAGACCAGGCATCGAGGTCAGCGTCCGCCCCTCGAGGTCGAGGTCGGACAGGACCCGCGATGTCACGCTGCCGGAGAATCCCCGCCGGGCGAGGGCCCCCGCGAGGCGCCGTCGGCGGACCTCCGGGGCGAGCCCCGTCATCGACCGTGCCTTGCGCGTGGCCAATGCGGAGGCCGCGGCGTACTCCTGCTCGGTGTCGACGGCGCTGAGCACCTCGTCGATGATCCAGCGGTCCACCCGCTTCTTCACCAGTTCCTCCCGCAGGGCCAGCCGGGACAGGTGCTTGTGGTCCTGCCGGGAGGCGACCCACGCCTCCGCGAAGCCCCGGTCATCGACAAGTCCCACGTCGGTCAGCCTGTCGAGGACCGCTCGGGCCACCGCGGGGTCGGTGTTGCGCTTGGCCAGGGCCTGCTCCAGCTCCCCCGGGAGTGTGCCCGCACGGTGAGCCGGCGCAGCACGATCTCGCGGGCGATCTCGTACGGGTCCGCCTCCGGGTCCGGGTCCTCATCCGGACCCGGACCGCGCCGTCCTGCCGTGCTCAGAACTTCACCTCACCGGTCTCCGGGTCGATGTCCTCCTCGGCATCGGTGCCCTCGTCGGCGTCCTTGGCGACGCCGATCCCCACCTTGGCCTTGATCTTGGTCTCCAGTTCGGTGGCGACCTCGGGGTGGGTCTTCAGGAAGTTGCGGGCGTTCTCCTTGCCCTGCCCGAGCTGGTCGCTGTCGTAGGTGAACCAGGCCCCCGCCTTCCGGACCAGGCCGGTCTCCACACCCATGTCGATCAGCGATCCCTCGCGACTGATGCCCTCGCCGTAGATGATGTCGAACTCGGCCTGCTTGAACGGGGGCGCCACCTTGTTCTTCACGACCTTGACGCGGGTGCGGTTGCCGACCATCTCCGTGCCGTCCTTCAACGTCTCGATGCGTCGAACGTCGAGACGTACGGAGGCATAGAACTTCAGGGCCCGGCCTCCGGTGGTGGTCTCCGGGTTGCCGAACATGACGCCGATCTTCTCGCGCAACTGATTGATGAAGATAGCCGTGGTGCCGGCGCTGCTGAGCGCACCGGTCATCTTCCGCAGCGCCTGGCTCATCAGCCGGGCCTGCAGACCGACGTGCGAATCGCCCATCTCGCCCTCGATCTCCGCGCGCGGGGTCAGCGCCGCCACGGAGTCGATGACGATCAGCGCCAGTGCCCCGGACCTGACGAGCATGTCCGCGATCTCCAGTGCCTGCTCGCCGTTGTCCGGCTGGCTGACCAGCAGGGCGTCCGTGTCGACGCCGAGCTTCTTGGCGTACTCGGGATCGAGGGCGTGCTCCGCATCGATGAAGGCGCAGATGCCACCCTGCTTCTGGGCCTGCGCGACCGCGTGCAGGGCGACCGTCGTCTTGCCGGACGACTCCGGTCCGTAGATCTCGACGACGCGCCCCCGCGGGAGCCCGCCGACACCGAGCGCGATGTCCAGGGCCACCGACCCGGTGGGGATCACTGCGATGTTCGCGTGGGTGCGGTCACCCAGGCGCATCACCGATCCCTTGCCGTACTGCTTCTCGATCTGGCCGAGCGCGGCGTTCAACGCCTGCTCGCGGTTGTTGACTGCCATCTGCTCGCCCTTTCGTCTCCCCGTCGCCGGGGCTTTCATCCCCCGTCTGGCGGGGAGGTCGGCTCCCGGGCGTTTCGCACCGGAGCCTCGCTGTCGTCGATTCCCACCGTCACCGCTCCCGGCGATGGTGGTTGACCTGCTCGCAGCCGTCCTGCCTGCGACTGGTGCTCCCTCGGCGGCGGCTGCTGCCACCTTCAGGGGTGATGAAGTCGACTCGGGTGCCGTCGACTCGGGTACTGGTCGTGGCCGCGCGGCCTTCTGCCGCGCCGCTGGGTTGCGGTTCGTTCTCCCGGGTGCTGTCTTTCTCGCTGGTGCAGTGGATCCTGTCGTCACTTGTTCGGATACTCCCCCGTCACGCTGGTCGGGGTCGTCGTGTTGTGCAGTGTTCGTCGCCGTCATCGTCATCGTCGACAACACTAGGCAAGACCACTGACAACGCCGCACAGCCTGTCCGTGCTGTGGATGAGCGGCCCCTGTGCGCTCATCCCGGTGGACAACTTACCGAACATGTGTTCGATCCTGCGCACATTTCGCGGTGTGTCGGGTCTCGGGCGCGTCAACGCTCCTTGAGCGGCAACTCGAGGGCCTCCCAGCACGCCCGCCAGACGGTCTTCGGCGGGACACCAGCGGCCAGAGCCTCGACCACCGTACGACTCCCGAGGGCAGCCATCACCTGTTGCTCGGCCCACACCCTGGCGTATCCCGACCCGAGTTGCTGCTCGAGCCTGCGCCACAACTCCGTCTCACGCACCCGGACACAGTACCGGGCACCGCGATGGGTCCAGCTGCAGTGAAATCAGGCGGCGGCCGCGGTGGCGTGCGGCCTCAACGGCAGCGGCCGGACGGTCCGTTCGGTCACGGCCATCCGTTCGGCGACGTCTCCGATCACGTGCGACATGGGGACGTCGAGGGCGCCGCAGATGGCGGCGAGGAGTTCGCTGGAGGCTTCCTTCTGGCCGCGCTCCACCTCGGAGAGGTATCCGAGGCTCACCCCGGCCCGGCGGGACACCTCACGAAGCGTCTTTCCCTGCTCCACACGCTCCGAGCGCAACGAGGCGCCGAGGTGCTCGCGCATCAACGCGGGCCGGGTGATGTCGGTGACAGGGGCCATGGCGTCAGCTTACCCGGCCGCCCAGCCCCGCCCAGCCTGACTCGCACGGGGATTCAGCGCGCGTCGTACGCCGCGGCCACCTGGCGCAGAGCGGCTTCCACGGTGCGTCTCCGGACCCCGTGGCGATCACCGTCGAAGCGGTACTCCCGCACCGACGTCCCCGAGCCGTGGGCCACGGCGACGAAGACCGTGCCCGCGGGATGGCCCTCCTGGCCATCCGGGCCCGCCACTCCGGTGACGGCGACGGCCCAGTCGGCCTGGCAGGCCCGCCGGGCCCCTCGGCCATCGCGACGGCGGTGCCGGAGGCCACCGCGCCGTCACGGGCCAGTTCAGCGGCGTCGACGCCCGCGAGGCGATGCTTCAGATCGGTCGCGTAGGTGATGAGACCGCCCCGGTAGACGGCCGAGGCTCCCGGGACCGAGGTCAGGGTTGCCCCCAGCAGGCCACCGGTGAGCGACTCGCAGGTGGCCAGGGTCGCACCGCCCCCTCGAGCCGGGACAGGAGGCCGGCGGCCAGTGCGTACGACTCCTCGCTCGGTGCGGCGCCTCGCGACGCCGTGGTGCCGGAGCGGTGAGCACGGGCGACGGGCGGGATCTCCGGGAGGATCATCGCGTCCCGGGGTGGGCGGCGAGGTAGGAGGCGCGCATCCGCGCCGCCTCACGCAGGTAGTCCAGACCGGTCAGCACCGTGAGCACGAAGGCCGCGGCCATCAGGATCCAGGACACGATCTCCATCGCGCCACCGATCGACAGCCCGGCGGCCGGGAGCGGCAGCAGGTAGAGCACGAGCGCCGCCGACTGGGTCATGGTCTTGGCCTTCCCGCCGCGGTTCGCCGCCATGACGCCGTACTTGAGGATGAAGAAGCGCATCACGGTGATGCCCCATTCGCGCAGCAGGATGACGATCGTCACCCACCACCACAGCTCTCCGATGACGCTCAGACCGATGAAGGCCATGCCGGTGAGCGCCTTGTCGGCGATCGGGTCCATCAGCTTGCCGAAGCTGGTGATCAGATTGCGGGAACGGGCCAGGTGCCCGTCGACGAAGTCGGTCGCCATGGCCACGACGAACACCCCGGTGGTCATCCATCGCCACCCCGCGGCGTCCGGGTGGGACAACAACATCCAGCCGAACAGCGGCACTAGCAGGATGCGCAGGACGGTGAGGGCGTTCGGCACGTTCCAGGGGGACGGCTCGCCGGTGGACGGGGTGCTCATCAGTAAGCCTCCAGCGGAACGGCGACCAGGTCGATGCCCTCGGCATCGCTGACCCGGGCGCGAACGAGGTCTCCGACAGCGAAGCGTCGGTCGGGCGACGCGGAGAGGTCCAGGGTGGTGACCCCGTCGACCTCGGGACCCTGGTGGGCCGCTCGGCCGATCCAGGCGCCGTCCTCGTCGTCACGCTCCTCGAGCAGGACCGTCACCTCCTCGCCGATCCGGTCGGCGGCACGGTCCTCCATCACCTCCATCACCAGGTCCGCCAGCATCGCGCGGCGGTCCTCGATCTCGTCCTCGGGCAGGTGCCCGTCGAGACGGACGCCCTCCGTGCCCTCCTCGTCGGAGTAGGCGAAGACGCCGCAGACATCGAGACGCGCGGCGCGCAGGAAGTCGGCCAGCAGTTCGACGTCATGCTCGGTCTCGCCGGGGAAGCCCGCGATGACGTTGGCCCGGATACCCGCCTGCGGCGCGACGGACCTGACCCGGTCGACCAGGTCGAGGAAGGCCTCCGGATCACCGAAGCGGCGCATCCGGCGCAGCACGTCGGGTGCCGCGTGCTGGAAGGAGAGGTCGAAGTAGTCGACCACGCGGTCGAGGCCAGCGATCGTCTCGATCAGTCCGGGCCGGATCTCGGCGGGCTGGAGATAGCTCACCCGGATCCAGGGCAGGTCCTCGACCTCACACAGACCACGCAGCAGCGTGGTCAGGTCCTGCCCCCCGCCGAGGTCCTTGCCGTACGACGAGGTGTTCTCCGAGACGAGGAAGGCCTCACGGACCCCCTGGGTGGCCAGCCAGCGCGCCTCCTCGACAACCTCGGCGACCGTTCGGGACACGTACGAGCCCCGGAACGAGGGGATGGCGCAGAAGGCACACCGTCGATCGCAGCCGGAGGCGATCTTGAGCGGTGCCGAGGGGCCTCCGGACAGGCGGCGGCGGAACGAGCGTGGCCCACTCGCCGGGCCGGTCACGGCGGCGTCCGCCAGGTGGGTGACGCCCGGCACCGCGACGGTGGCCGCGGCCGCACGGCGCTCCACCGGCGTGATCGGCAGCAGTTCGCGACGGTCGCGGGGGACGTGGGGTGTGGGATGGACCCCGTGCAGGATCCCCTGCAGACGGGCGGCGATGTTGTCGTAGTCGTCGAAACCCAGGACGTCGGTCTCGGGCAGTTCCGCGGCGAGTTCGGCACCGTAGCGCTCGGCCATACAGCCGACGGCGACGACGGCCTGCGTACGGCCCTCGGCTTTGAGGTCGGCGGCCTCGAGGAGGACGTCGACGGACTCCTGCTTCGCCTGGGTGATGAACCCGCAGGTGTTCACCAGGACGGCGTCGGCGCCGTCGGCGTCATCGACGAGGCGGAAGCCCCCGCGGCCAGCCGGCCGGCGAGCTCCTCGGAGTCGACGTCATTGCGTGCACAGCCCAAGGAGACCAGGTGCACGGACAGCAGGTCTGATGATTCACCACTCATGATGCCGTCCAGTATCCCCTACGAAACGCCCGAGGCCGGCCACCCGACGAGGCGACCGAGGCCGCGACCCACTCAGCCCTGCTGCAGATTCTCCAGCACCTCGTCGAGGTCGTCCGGCTTCACCATCACGTCGCGAGGCTTGGAGCCCTCGGAGGGGCCGACGATGCCGCGGGTCTCCAGGATGTCCATCAACCGTCCCGCCTTGGCGAAGCCGACCCGCAGCTTGCGCTGCAGCATCGACGTCGACCCGAGCTGCAGGTTCACCACCAGCTGGGCCGCTTCGAGCACCAGTTCCATGTCGTCACCGATGTCCTCCGCGACCTTCTTGGAGGCGGCCGGTGCCACCACGTCCTCGCGGTACTGCGGCTTCAACTGGTCCTTGACGATGTCGACGACGTCGCGGATCTCCTTCTCGGTGACCCAGGAGCCCTGGACACGCACGGGCTTGGAGGCTCCCATCGGCAGGAACAGACCGTCGCCCTGACCGACGAGCTTCTCGGCGCCGGGCTGGTCGAGGATGACTCGCGAGTCCGTCATGGACGAGGTGGCGAAGGCCAGCCGGGACGGCACATTGGCCTTGATCAGGCCGGTGACGACGTCGGTCGACGGGCGCTGGGTCGCCAGCACCAGGTGGATGCCGGCGGCCCGGGCCAGCTGGGTGATCCGGACGATGGAGTCCTCCACGTCCCGCGGCGCCACCATCATCAGGTCGGCCAACTCGTCGACGATCACCAGCAGGTACGGGTACGGGCGGACCTCGCGTTCCGACCCGGCGGGCGGCTGCACCTGGCCGGCCCGCACCGCCTTGTTGAAGTCCTTCACGTGCTTGAAGCCGAACTCCGCGAGATCGTCGTAGCGCTGGTCCATCTCACGGACCACCCACTGCAGCGCCTCAGCCGCCTTCTTCGGCGACGTGATGATCGGCGTGACGAGGTGCGGGATGCCCTCATAGGCGGTCAGCTCGACCCGCTTGGGATCCACCAGGATCATCCGCACCTCCTCCGGAGTGGACCGGACGAGGATCGAGGTGATCATCGAGTTGACGAAGGACGACTTGCCCGAGCCGGTCGCGCCGGCCACCAGCAGGTGCGGCATCTTGGCCATGTTGGCCAACACGTAGCCACCCTCGACGTCCTTGCCCAGGCCGACGGTCATCGGCTCGTGGTCGTTGCGTGCCTTGGTGGACCGCAACACGTCACCGAGGGAGACGATCTCCTTGTCCTTGTTCGGGATCTCCACGCCGATGGCCGACTTGCCGGGGATCGGCGACAGGATCCGTACGTCAGCGCTGGCGACGGCGTAGGCGATGTTCTTGGAGACGTTGAGGACCTTCTCGACCTTCACCCCGGGACCGAGCTCGATCTCGTAGCGGGTGACTGTCGGGCCGCGGGTGTAGCCGGTCACGCGGGCGTCGATGTCGAACTCGTCGAACACCTCGGTCAGCCGGTTCACCACCTCGTCGTTCGCCGGCGTCCGCGGCTGGGGCGGGGTACCCGCCTTGAGCACGGCCATCTCCGGCAGGCGGTACTCGACGTCGCCGACCTGTTCCACGCGCTGCGGCAGCGGCGAATCGTCCGGCGTCTCGGCCGGCGGATTGACGGTCACCCTGGGCGCCAGGCCCGCGGTGACCGGGCCGGTCTTCGCAGCCTCGACGGCCGTGGCCGGGCCCTTCCAGCGCGGCAGGGGCTCGGCATCGAGGCCGTCGTCGAAGGCCATCGGGTCGATGTCGGTGAAGTCCTGGCGTTCCCGGGTCCTGGGCGCGCGGGCGATCACGACGCTGTCCTCATCGGAGGCGCCGCGACGCTTCCGCGCGCGCGGAAGCGTGTCCCGCGTCATCTCGTCCTCGGCCGGTGCGTCCGGGTCGGCCTGACGGACCGACCGGCCACGACGGTGCCCACCCACCAGCGGCGTGTCGTACGCCTGCTCGTCGACGCCGTACTCCGGACGTTCGGACGCGTGCGGCAGGCCGCCCCGCGCCTGGTGGACCAGCGCAGGGATCTCCCGGAGCGGGACGCCGACGATCAGGACCACCCCGTAGACCGTCAGCAACACCATCAGCGGCACCGACACCCAGACCGTCATCAGGTCGGTGAGCACGCTGGACGACACGAATCCGAGAACGCCCCCGGCTTCACGCAGGGCGACCGGGTCGGCGGGTCGTGGCAGGCCATGGGCGACGCTGACCAGCCCGAGCAGGCCCAGCGCTGCCGTGAGCCACCCGACCACCTGCCGACCGGCCGGCCCGGTGGTCTGGGGGTGGCGGATGGTCCGCCAGGCCATCGTGCCGGTGAGCAACGGCGAGGCGTACGCGGCCATCCCGATCACCGACGTCACCGCGAACTCGAGCCACTTCCCGGTCGGTTCGGGCAGGCCCCACCAGAACTCCGCCGCCAGCACGATGGTGGCGCCGATCAGTGCCAGGCCGACCCCGTCACGTCGTAGGTCCGGGGGACGTCGCGTGCAGTGGTGCCGATCGACCGGACCCCCGCCGCCACCAGCCCGGCGATCCCGTCCCAGAGGACCACCAGCGGATTGCGCGGCTTCGGGGGCGGAGTCCGCCGCCCACCCGAGGCGCGCTGCTGCGGCGGGCGCGAGGACGACGAGCCACCCTTGCCGCGGTTGCTCGCCGAAGATCCCCTGGATCCCCCGGAGCGTGCTCCACCCGAACGGGCCTGAGTGGTCCGCCCGTCGGAAGGACGCGCAGGGGAAGTCGCGCGTGTCGCCATGCTTCCGACACTAGGCCATGGAGGCAACGGCTCCCGGGCGCACACGCCGAGAGCCGGGACGCCGGGACGCCGGGACATCCGGACGTCACGCGAGCGACAGGCTGCCGACGGGGTCAGCCCTCAGCGACGCGCAACCGCAGGCCCGGCGTCCAGCCGCCCTCGGCGAGTGCTGGGCGCAGGTGCCACAGCGGGTCGACCGGACCGATGCCCTGTCCCAGCGCGTAGCCGGCCGGGATCGCACCGATCATGAACCGCTTCGCCAGGCCGACCGCCTGCGGCGCCGTGAGCCCTTGGCCGAGCCCGGCGGCGATCAGCGAGGCCATCGTGCAGCCGGTGCCGTGCGTGTGAGTGTTGTCGGCGCGCGGAGCCCGGAACACATGCCGCTCGCCGGTGTAGGAGACCAGCAGGTCGTCTGCGTCGCCCTCCTTGTGACCCCCCTTGATGAGCACCCACTCGGCCCCGAGCTCGAGCAGCGCCCCGGCGAGCATCGTGGGCGGAGTGGTCGCCGACATCCCGGCCAGCAGCGCCGCCTCGGGAATGTTCGGGGTGAGGACGGTGGCCAGCGGGACCAGGTCCGAGCGCAGCGTGGCGACCGCCTCGGCCGCCAGCAGCGGGTCACCGTGCTTCGACAGAGCGACCGGATCGACCACCAGCGGGACACGGGTGCCGTCCGCACGGGGCGGGACGGTGACGACCAGTTCCGCGACGGTGCTGACGATCTCGGCGGAGGCGAGCATGCCGGTCTTGAGGGCGTCGACGCCGATGTCGTCGACGACGCTGCGGAACTGCGCCCGGATCGCGTCGAGCGGCAGCGGCCAGGCCCCCTGGACACCGACGGAGTTCTGCGCGGTGACGGCGGTGACGACGCACATCCCGTGCGTACCCAGTGCCATCATCGCCTTCAGATCGGCGGGGACCCCCGCTCCCCCACCGGAGTCGGTGCCCGCGATAGTGAGCACGCGCGCCGTGGGCAGCGCCCGTGGTGCGTCGGGGGACGCCGTGAGGTCGTCAGTGGAAGTGGTCATAGCCCTGCCGTCCTTCCCATGGCCTGCCGTCCACCGTGACGGCCCAGGATCCTGGAGTCGATGATTCCCCGACCGTACCGATCACCGTCCAGCCCTCCGGCAGCGCCCCCGGGGGGAAGGTCGCGGCCAGGGCGTGGTCCTCGCCGCCGGTGAGCAGGTACACGTACGGGTCGATGCCGGTGGCCTGCCCGACCGCGCGGATCGGTTCGGGCATGCCGAGGGCCGAGCGGTGCACGTCGATCGTGACGTGCGACCGCTGCGCAATGTGGCCCAGGTCGCCCAGCAGCCCGTCGGACACGTCGATCATCGCGGTCGCCCCGGCTCGGGCAGCCTCAAGGCCCGCACCGTACGGCGGCTGCGGCACCTGCTGGGCCTCGACGACCGCCTTGGGCGTCCGGAAGCCGCGGCTCAGGGCGGCGAGGCCGGCGGCCGCCCACCCGACGCGTCCCTTCAGGGCGACGAGGTCCCCGGGCCGCGCGCCGGACCGGAGCACGGGACCCTCCGGGCCCACGTCACCCAGGATGGTGACGGAGATGGTGATGTCGCGGGCCTTGGTGATGTCGCCACCGATCAGCGACACGCCGGCACGGTCGCACTCCTCGCGGACCCCCTGGATGAAGTAACGCACCCAGGTCAGGGACAGGTCACCGGGTGCGGAGAAGCCCATCACGATGCCGATCGGTCGCGCCCCCATGGCCTCGATGTCCGACACGTTGACCGCTACCGCCTTGCGTCCGATGTCCATCGCGGAGGACCAGTCCCGTCGGAAGTGGACCCCCTCGATCAGGATGTCGACGCTGCACAGGGTCCTGCCGTCGCGGGTGCGGACGATCGCGGCGTCGTCACCCGGCCCCAGCTCCACCTGGTCGTTCTCGGTCAGGCCCTTGGTGACAAGGTCGATCAGCTCGAACTCGCCGACGTCGGCGATGGTCTGTCCACCGCCGGCGGGATCGTCGTCCCCCGGTCGGGGGCCCGGATAGGGCCAGGGACTGCGCCCGGAGCTGGCGGTCGGATTCATCGGACTCCTCGTGGTCGGTGTCCTCGACACGGTAGCGTGAGCCCCCACGGGGCTGAGCCCCGAGTACCGAGAAAAGGGGAGGCCATGGTCGGCACCACACAGCTGGAGCCCACGGATGCTGAAGCCCTGCCGGTGGAGGCGTACGTCCTGGTGCAGACCGAGGTGGGTCGCAGCGAGGAGGTGACCGCCGCCATCCGCAGCATCGACGGTGTCACCCATGCCGACGGCGTGACCGGGCCGTACGACGTGATCGTGCGGGCCCACGCAGGGGACATGATGGCCCTGGGGCGGCTGATCCGCGCGATCCAGGAGGTCGACGGGATCACCCGGACCGTCACCTGCCCGGTCATGGCGGAGTGAACCGTCTCGACACCTCCCCGCGTCGGACGTGCGGCCGACGAGCCGGCCTCGTCCTGTCCGCGCTCGCGGCGGTACTCGTCCTCGGCGGGTGCAGCGCCCCGGTGCAGTTGCCCGACCCGCAGGTCGACGACGCGACCCGGACGACCTGCTCGGCCCTTGTCGCCGACGCACCGGCGACCCTGCTCGGGTCGCCGCGCCGGGCGACGACCGGATCCCTGGCCGTTGCCTGGGGCGACCCGCCGATCACCCTGGCCTGCGGCGGGCCCAAGCCGGCGGGACTGACCGCGACCAGCCCATGCCTCGAGGTCAACGGAGTCGGCTGGTGGTCCCAGGACGGCACGACCGGGACGATCTTCACCACCGTCGGCCGAGCCGTCTACGTGCAGGTGGGGGTGCCGAACGCCTACGGCAACTCTGGGGACGCCCTCGCCGAGCTTGCCCCCATCGTGTCGCGTCACGACACGCTGCTGCGCCCCTGCGCCGGGTGAGGCACCCGGACCCGAGGACAACGGCACCGGCGCACGGCCGGCCCCCGCCGGAGCGGGTGCCGATCAGCGCAGCCCGACGGGCCGGCACAGGGCCAGTTCGATGAGCCGGTCGATCAGGTCGGGGTAGGCCACTCCGGCCGCCGCCCAGACCTGCGGGAACATCGAGAACCGGGTGAAGCCGGGCATCGTGTTGAGCTCGTTCACCAGAACGGTGTTGTCATGGGTGAGGAAGCAGTCGACCCGGGCGAGGCCTTCACAGTCGAACGCCTCGAAGACGCGGATCGCCACCTCGCGCACCTCGGCCGCGACGGCCGGATCGAGATCCGCGGGCACGTGCAGACTGACCTGCTCCTCGGGAAGGTACTTCGCGTCGAAGTCGTAGAAGCCCGAGGCGTTGTGCATCTCGATCTCGGCCACCACGGAGGCCTGGGGCCGACCGCCTGCCGGGTCCTGGAGGACGCCGCACTCGATCTCGCGCGCCTGGACGACGCCCTCCTCGACGATCACCCGCGGATCCCAGCGCTGCGCCTCGGCGATCGCGTCGCGCAGGCCGGCGGGATCCTCGACCCTGGTGATACCGACGCTGGAGCCGCCTCGGGCCGGCTTGACGTAGACCGGGAACCGCAGGGCCGAGATGGACTCCAGGCAGGCTTCCGGATCGGCGGCCCAGTCCGCCGGCCGGATCCCGACCCAGGGGCCGATCGGCAGGGCGCTGAGGGCCATCACCTGCTTCATCCGGATCTTGTCCATGGCCACCGCGCTGGCCGTCACCCCGGAGCCGACGTAGCGGATGCCGTACATCTCGAAGAGGCCCTGGATGGTGCCGTCCTCGCCCATCGGTCCGTGCAGCAGCGAGAACGCCAGGTCGATGTCGTGGACATCGACGAGTCGGTCGCCGTCGATCGATGCGATCCGGGCGCCGTCCGGCGTCCGGGCCAGCACGGCGTCGGGCCGGTCCTCGGGGACCTCCGGCAGGACGCCGTCGACGGTCGTCAAGGCCACCACCTCGTCGAGCCCCAGCTGGACCCACCGGCCGGAACGGGTGATGCCCACGGCCACCAGGTCGTAGCGTTCCTGATCGATCGCGGCCAGCACTCCGGCGGCGGTCAGGCACGACACCCCGTGCTCGGAGCTGTTGCCACCGAAGACGACGGCGACGGTCGGGCGAGCGGGTGTGGTCATGGGACCTCCTGGGACGACAACGGGCAACACCCTACCGCCGTCGGGAGGGCACTCCGGACCGGTGAACCGAGCCCGATCACCACTCGGGTTTGGGCTCCCGCTGCATCAGGACCGGGACCAGAGCCGCGGGTGACGTACGTCCCTCCAGGACCTCGACGACCCCCGAGACGATGGGCATGTCGACCTCGTAGGCGCGGGCCAGATCGCGTACCGCGCGGCTCGTCGCCACGCCCTCAGCCACCCCCCGGCTCTCCCGCGCCGCCTCCTCCACCCCCAGGCCGCGGCCCAGCCGCTCGCCGAACGTACGGTTCCGCGACAGAGGCGACATGCAGGTGGCGACCAGGTCGCCGAGGCCGGCCAGGCCCGCGAAGGTCTCCCGCCGACCCCCCATCGCCTCACCCAGGGCGGCCACCTGGTGCAGCCCCCGGGTGATCAACGAGGCGAGGGCGTTGTGCCCATAGCCCAGCCCCTCCCCCATGCCGACGGCGAGAGCGATGACGTTCTTGGCCGCTCCGGCGATCTCGACGCCGACCACGTCGTCGAGGGTGTACGCCCGGAACGAAGGGGTCAGGCACCACTGCTGGACCAGCTCACCCACGGCGGCCTCCCTCGCCGCCACGACCGACAGGGAAGGCTGCCGTTCGGCGATCTCGCGCGCGAGGTTGGGACCGGAGAGGACGGCGATCCTGGCCGTGGGCACTCCCCCGACCTGCTCGATCACCTCGCTCATCCGCATGTCCGTCCCCGTCTCGATTCCCTTGACGAGGCTCAGGACGGGGGCCGTGGCATCGCGCCAGACCGGCAGGGTGGCCAGGTGGCGCAGATAGCCGCGCAGGTGCTGGGCGGGCAGTGCAAGCACGACCAGATCGGCGCCGGCGAGACCGCGGACCGGATCGGTGGTGGCGCCCACCGTCGGGCCGAGCTCGATGTCGGAGAGATAGGAGGGGTTGTGGTGGCGCTGGTTGACCCCGTCGGCAATGACGGGACGGCGGGCCACCAGCGTGACGTCGTGACCGGCGTCGGCGAGGACCCTGGCGAAGGCTGTCGCCCAGTTGCCCGCTCCGAGGATGCAGCACTGTGCCATCCGGTCAGCCTATCGTCGCCGGCCGGACGCCGCGCCCGCACCGCCCCGCTGGTCGTCGAGCAGACAGGTGTGCCAGCATCCGAGGCATGAGCGATCTCGGCGATCCCGTCCACTGGCTGCTGCCCCCCGATCCGGACGCCACCGAGGCCTTCCGGGACTGGCCCGCGCCGGCCCGGCACCGACTGGCCCTGTGCGCCCTGTTGGACCGGATCGATGACGTGACCTCCACCGGCACGCGGGTCGGGGTGGTGGTGGCCGGCACGACGGGTTCCCCGTGGATCGGGCTCGCCGCGCGACTGCGGTCGTACGGTGCGGAGGCGCAGGTCGCCGGCATGGTTCCCGGACAGGCGACCGAGCAGATGGAGATGCCTGCCGACGCCGACTCGGCCCGGGCGGGCCGGCATGGCGCGGCGATGCTGGGACCGGCGGATACGCCGGTACGTCATCTGGGGGTCACCGTGACCGGCACTCCCGGAGAGACACCGTGGACCGGCCCATGGATGGTGCTGACCGACGAGGGCTGGCGGGCCGAGCTGTCCCCGACCGCCCTGCTGGACCCCGTGCTCGGATTGCGTCCGGGACAGCGTCTGCAGGTGATGGTCACCCTCGGTGCCGAACCGCGGGTCGTCAGCGCCTGGCACTAGACAGCACGCCGCGCCTCGGCCGGGAGGTGATACTCCCGGCCGAGGCGCGGCGGTGGTGGCGGACTCAGTCCTGCGTGCGCAGCGGGAGGGTGGCGACCTTCCAGCTCGGCCGCTTGGCCTCGTACGCGGCGATCTCGTCCTCGTGGGTGAGGGTGACGCCGATGTCGTCCAGACCGTTCATCAGCCGGTAGCGGGTGTAGTCGTTCACCTCCAAGGGTGCGACCAGATCACCGGCGGTGATCGTCCGGGCGTCGAGGTCGACGGTCACGGGGAGGGCCGGATCGGCCTCGGTCGCGTCCCAGAGCTTCTCGACGACGTCCTGGGGGACCACCGCGACGAGCAGCCCCGACTTACCGGCGTTGTTGCGGAAGATGTCGCCGAAGCGCGACCCGATGATGACCTTGAAGCCGTAGTTCTGCAGGGCCCACACCGCGTGCTCACGCGACGAGCCGGTGCCGAACTCCGGGCCCGGGATCAGGATGGTGGCGCCCTGACGCTCGGGCTTGTTCAGGACGAACTCCGGGTCCTGGCGCCAGGCGGCGAACAGCCCGTCCTCGAAGCCGGTCTTGGTGATGCGCTTGAGGTAGACCGCCGGGATGATCTGGTCGGTGTCGACGTTGCTGCGGCGCAGCGGAACGGCCGTGCCGGTGTGCTCGATGAACTTCTCCATGGCGATACTCCTCAGGCGTTCTGCAGGACGGGCAGGTCGGCGGGACCGGCCAGGTGACCGGCGACCGCGGTGGCGGCGGCGACGGCCGGGGAGACCAGGTGCGTACGGCCACCCTTGCCCTGCCGGCCCTCGAAGTTGCGGTTCGAGGTGGAGGCCGAACGCTCGCCCGGCTTCAGCTGGTCGGGGTTCATGCCGAGGCACATCGAACAGCCGGCGAAGCGCCAGTCGGCACCGGCCTCGGTGAAGACCTTGTCCAGGCCCTCGTCCATGGCCTGCTGGCGGACCCGCTGCGAGCCGGGGACGATGAGCATCCGCACGCCTTCGGCGACCTTGCGACCCTTGATGATGGACGCGGCGAGGCGGAGATCCTCGATCCGGCCGTTGGTGCAGGAGCCGACGAAGACGGTGTCGACCGGAATGTCCTTCATCGGGGTACCCGCGGTCAGGCCCATGTACTCCAGCGCCTTCTCGGCAGCGGTCCGGTCGACCTCGTCGGAGAAGTCCTCCGGGGCGGGAACGGCCGCCGCCAGCGGCACGCCCTGACCCGGGTTGGTCCCCCAGGTCACGAACGGGCTGAGCTGGGTGGCGTCGATGTCGACCTCGACGTCGAAGGTCGCGTCGTCATCGGTCCGCAGGGTCTTCCAGTAGGCCACCGCGGCATCCCAGTCGGCGCCCTGGGGTGCGTAGGGACGCCCTTCGAGGTAGGCGAAGGTCTTCTCGTCGGGGGCGACCATGCCGGCCTTGGCCCCCCACTCGATCGACATGTTGCAGATCGTCATCCGGCCCTCCATCGAGAGTGCCTCGATGGTGCTGCCGCGGTACTCGACGATGTGGCCCTGGCCGCCGCCGGTGCCGACCTTGGCGATGATCGCCAGGATGACGTCCTTGGCGGTGACGCCCTCGGGCAGCTCACCATTGACGTTGACGGCCATCGTCTTCAGCTTGGCCTGCTGCAACGTCTGGGTGGCGAAGACGTGTTCGACCTCGGAGGTGCCGATGCCGAAGGCGATCGCACCGAACGCGCCGTGGGTGGCGGTGTGCGAGTCACCACAGACGATCGTCATGCCCGGCTGGGTCAGACCGAGCTGCGGGCCGATGATGTGCACGACACCCTGGTCGATGTCACCCAGGGAGTGGATCGGCAGGCCGAACTCCTCCGCATTCTTCCGCACGGTGTCCAGCTGGAGCTTGGACACCGGGTCGGCGACCGGCGCGAAAATGTCGTCGGTCGGGGTGTTGTGGTCCTCGGTGATCATGGTGAGCTCGGGACGGCGTACACGGCGACCGGCCTGGCGCAGCCCGTCGAACGCCTGCGGGCTCGTCACCTCGTGGGCGAGCTGCAGGTCGATGTAGAGCAGGTCGGGTTCCCCGTCCGCGGAACGGACCACATGGTCCTCCCAGACCTTCTCGCTCAGGGTCTTACCCATCGAATGTCCTCCATCCGGATCAACAAGGACCGCTCTGCATGCCGACCGGAGGTGCACACTGCATCGTGCGGTCTTACAATGCGAGACGTAAGTCCCATTTCGTGAGATCATCGTAGCAAAGGAGTGCGTCGTTTGAGAGACCACCGGGACTTGCGTTTCACATCCCGAGACGGCAATATCGAAATATGGATAACGGAAGCGGAGTCGGCGTCCTCGACAAGGCGGCCCTCGTACTGAGTGCCCTGGAGACCGGTCCCACCACGCTGGCGGGTCTGGTCCAGAGTACCGGGCTGGCGCGCCCGACCGCCCATCGCCTGGCTGTGGCCCTCGAGCACCATCGTCTGGTCGCGCGCGACCTGCAGGGACGCTTCGTGCTGGGTCCCCGACTCGCCGAGCTGGCGGCGGCCGCGGGCGAGGACCGCCTGGTGGCGACGGCAGGCCCGGTGCTGGCCAGGCTGCGGGACATCACCGGCGAATCCGCACAGCTCTTCCGACGCCAGGGCGACATCCGGATCTGCGTGGCCGCGGCCGAGCGGTCCTCCGGTCTGCGCGACACCGTGCCGATCGGCAGCCAGTTGACCATGTCCGCGGGCTCAGCCGCCCAGGTCCTGCTCGCTTGGGAGGATCCGGACCGGATGCAGCGCGGCCTGGAGTCGGCCGAGTTCAGCGCCGTCGCCCTCACCGGCGTCCGCCGGCACGGTTTCGCGGAGTCCGTCGGCGAGCGGGAGCCCGGCGTCGCCTCCGTGTCAGCGCCGGTGCGCTCCCCCTCCGGCAAGGTGATCGCTGCCGTCAGCGTCTCCGGACCGATCGAGCGACTCACCCGCCAGCCGGGTCGACTGCACGCCCCGGCGGTGATGGCCGCGGCCGACCGCCTCAGCGAGGTCCTGCGCCGGTCGGGTGGTCAGGAGTCCTGACCACCCCACCGGTCAGCCGGCGAACTTGCCGCGGGCGCGCCGGCGGCCCGCCTTCTCACCCCGTGCCTCGGCGGCGGCCAGTTCCCCCGGCGCCGTGCCCAGCGGCTGGTCGGCGAACGAACGCGTGTTGACCTTTTCCGCGACCTCACGCATCGCCAGCCACCACTGCTCGAGCGGGCGGCGGGTCTCGAAGTCCACCAGGTCACGGAAATCCTTGAACGGCGTCATCGCGTACCCCTCGTCCCGCTCGGAGGCGAAGACGTAGGCGTGCTGCTTGTCCGCGAACTGGCGATCGAGCTCCTCGATACCGGCCGCCGCCAGACGGGTCGCCACCAGCCGGTCGAACGGGGTGGGGTTGCCGCCCTGCTGCACGTGGCCGAGGATGATCGGCCGGACGTCGAAGAGGTCACCGCCTTCCGCCTCGAAAAGGCGGGCGAGGAAGTCGGCGGTGTAGTACTCGGCGGCGTCCTCGTTGCGTACGGCCAAGTAGAACCGGCGGCCCTGCTCGAACGCCGCGCGCATCTGGCGGACGTCCTCCTCCAGCATGGAGATGGTGATGCCCTCCTCGTTGAGGTAGACGCGCTCGGCCCCCGAGGCCAGACCACTGGCCTGGGCCAGGAAGCCGCAGCTGCGGCCCATGGTCTCCACCACGAAGCACCGTCGGCTCGCCGCTGCCGACTGCTTGATCCGGTCCAGTGACTGCATCGCGACATTGAGGGCCGAGTCCGCGCCGACGGCCATCCGCCACTCCGGGAGGTTGTTGTCGATGCTCGCGGGCAGCACGACGACGGGCAGGTCGAACGCCGAGTAGCGCCGCCGCTCGTCCATCATCAGCTGGACCGCTTCGTACGCGTTGAACCCACCGATCACCAGGAGCGCATCCATCGCGTGCTCCTCGATGGTGCGGGCGATGCCGTACAGCTCCTCCGAGCGCGGCACCTCGCGTCGGGTGCCGAGTTCGGCACCCCCCATGCCGGTCCAGCCCTCGACGTCGCCCCAGGCGAACTCGCTCACCCGGCCCCGCATGAAGCCGGGGAAGCCGCCCTGGATGCCGAGCATGGTGTGGCCGGCATCGATGCCCAGCCGTACGGCGGCCCACACGGCGGTGTTCATCCCCGGAGCCAGACCACCGGCGTGCAGGATGCCGATCCGCTTCGCCCGGTGTCCATGGGTCACCCGCGGCTCGGCCTCGGCGAGGGCGTTGAAGATCTCCACCATCCGGCGGAACCCGTCGCCGCGGGCATCAATCGCTGCTTCGAAGTCGTGGGCGCGGACCAGGTCCCGATCGCCCGGGTGGCGCGGACGGCGTCCACCAGGGGACTGCGGATGACCTTGTTGCGGTGGACGCCGATGACGACCGGCACCGAGTCGCGGGTGGCGTTGAGCAACTCCTCGGCGGCCGCGACGCCGACCATCGACGACATCCACCGGTCGTACGCGGTGGGCGAACCGCCCCGCTGGACGTGACCGAGGATGGTGACCCGGGCATCCTGGCCCAGGTTGGCCTGGAGGGCCTCGCGCACGGTGTCACAGCTGATCGGGTTGCCGCTGCGGTCGCGGGCACCCTCCGCGACAATGATCAGCGAGTCGCGGCGGCCGGCGGCCCGACCGCGCAGGATCAGCTCGCACATGTGCTGCTGCCAGCCCTCGGCCGGCGGGGCCTCGGGGATGAACACGTACGCAGCGCCGCCGGCGACGGCGCTGTTGAGCCCGAGGTAGCCGCATTCACGCCCCATCACCTCGACGATGAAGATCCGCTGGTGCGAGGCTGCGGTGGAGGCGATCGCGTCCGTCGCCTCGATGATCCGGTGCAGGGCGGTGTCGGTGCCGATCGTCATGTCGGTGCCGACCATGTCGTTGTCGATCGACCCGACCAGGCCGGCGATCATCAGGTCGGGGTGGGCCTCGGCCACCTCACGCTCGAGCTGCCCCTCCTCGACCAGCTCCGCGAGGAGCTCGCGCCACTCCTGGCGCAGCATGTCGGCTCCGGTGAGGGACCCGTCGCCGCCGACGACGGCGAGCCGGTCGATCCCGTTGCGGACCAGGTTGAGAGCCGCCGTACGACGTCCGTCCCGCTCGCGGAACTCCTGGCAGCGCGCAGTGCCGATCACGGTGCCGCCGCGCTGGAGGATGCCGGAGACGTCATCCCACTCCAGCGCCTCGATCTCGTCGCCGCCGTTGACGGCACCCTGCCAGCCCTCGCGGACCGCGAAGACCTCGGCACCGGCCGCGATGGCGGACCGGACCACCGCGCGGATCGCGGGGTTCATGCCCGGGGCATCGCCACCGCTGGTGAGGACACCGATCCGAACAGGTCCTGGGGTATCGGACACGGTGATGTTCCTTCCGCTGGGCGATGGCGAACGCGCCCCAGTCTATGGACCGGCCCGGTCAGCATCGCCGAGGGGTGCGACAGTGGCGAGGTGGTGCCCGATCTGTCCCGTCACGCCCTCGAGGTGGCCCCCTCCTCCTCGGCTGCCGGCTGCGACTCGGCGGCGTCACGGTGCGCCTCGTCGAGGTCGAGGCGTACGAGGGCGCCGACGATCCGGCCTCGCACGCCTACCGTGGCCCGACCCGTCGCAACGCGGTGATGTTCGGGCCCGGTGGCCACCTGTACGTGTACGCGTTGCACGGGTCCTTGTGCTGCAACGTGGTGTGCGGCCCCGAGGGCGTCGCGACCGCGGTGCTGCTCCGCGCGGGCGAGGTCGAGGAGGGCCACGACCTGGCACGCGCCCGGCGGGCCGAGCGGCGGGCCGCCCCGGTGGCCGATCGCGACCTTGCCCGCGGTCCCGGCAACCTGTGCCGGGCCCTGGGGATCACCGCCGCCGACAACGGCACGGATCTGCTCGAGGGCGGCTCCGTACGCCTGCTGCCGGCCCTGCGCCGGCCCGCGACCCTGGGCATCGGTCCCCGGGTGAATGTCTCCACGGCCGCCGACCGGCCGTGGCGCTTCTGGGATGCGACCTCGACGGCGGTCTCGCCCTTCAAGCGCCACCCAAAGGCGCTGGCCGACTGATCCGGTGCCGGCTGATCCGGTGTCAGCTGCGGCGGGCCAGGTCCGCCCCGTCACCCTGGCCGTGCACGCCGCCGGAATCCAGGTCGGCGCCGTCGGGGTCGCCGGTGTCGGCCCCGCCGGCATCGATCCCGAACGCCTTCAGACGCGCCCGGTCCGCGAGCGTGTTCGAGGCCTGGAGGGTGAGCAACTCGGCGTAGATGCCGCCGGAGGTGGCCAACTGTTCCGGGGTGCCGATCTCGTCCACGCGTCCGTCGCGCAGGGTGACGATGCGGTCGACCGAGGAGATGGTGGAGAGCCTGTGCGCGATGATCAGCGTCGTCCGCGCCGTCATCAGCTCCTCCAGGCCCTCCTGGACGAGCCGTTCGGACTTCGTGTCGAGCGAACTGGTCGCTTCGTCCAGGACGAGGACCGGCGCGTCCTTGAGCATGGCGCGGGCCACCGCCACCCGCTGTTTCTGCCCACCGGACAGCTTGACGCCCCGCTCCCCGATCAGCGCCTCGTACCCCTCCGGGAACCGTTCGATGAAGCGATCGGCGTTGGCGCGCCGGGCGGCTTCGCGTACCTCCTCGTCGGTGGCGTCCGGGCGACCGTACGCGATGTTCTCCCGGATGGTGCCCGAGAACAGGGACGGGTCCTGGAAGACGACGCCGACGCGACGCCGCAACACGTCCAGCGGCAGGCTCGCCGTCTCCTGTCCCTGCAGGGTGACCCTGCCCGCGTCCGGCGGATAGAGGCCCAGCAGCAGGTTGACCAGGGTCGACTTCCCGCCGCCGGACTCGCCCACCAGGGCGATCCGCTCGCCGGCGTCAGCGTGGAAAGTGACGTCGCGCAGCACCGGGCGGCCGGGCTCGTAGGCGAAGTCGACCTCGTGGAAGGCGATGACATGGTCGTCGATCGTACGGGCGGGCGCCTGCGGCCCCTCGGGTCCGGCGTCGACAGCCGTCGCCACCGATCCCACGGTGGCGCGCTCCTCCACCGTTTCGTCCATCACTTCGAAGTACGACACGGAGCCGGCGATGGCCCGCTGACCGGAGTCGATGATGAAGCTCATCATCATCACCGGTTGGCGGGCCATGTTCATCAGTTGGATGAGGAGCACCATCACACCGACGGTGAAGACCCCGTGGGCGGTCTGGAGGAAGATCACCAGGTAGATGCCGAGGAAGGCCACGTTCAGCACGGCGCGGCGGGCAGTGTCCATCCCGTGCCAGTGACGCGCCTGTTGCCGGGTCAGCGCGATGGTGCGGCCGTATCGCTGGTCGAACGCGGCCAACTCCGCGCGCTCCCGGACGAAGCTCTTCACGACCCGGATCTGGCCGATCACCTCGGAGAAGCGCCCGTTGGCGATGTCGACCTGCTCGTTCTTCTCCCCCTCCAGGCGCTGCCAGTTCGACGACGTCCTGGCCGTCAGCCACATGTAGGCGGGGAACATCACCGCCAGCAGGACGGCCAGTGGCCACGCGTAGAAGGCACTGATCACCAGCACCGCCACCGTGGTGATCAGCATCGTGAAGAAGTTGTTGGAGAAGGACTTGAGGAAGTTCGTCACCTCCGCGATGGACCTCGAGAGCCGCCCGATGATCGTGCCGCTGAGCTCGTTGTCGAAGTAGCGCTGGGGAAGCCCGAGCAGCTTCTCGAAATAGCGGGTCGACAGGATCTGGCGCAGCCGCGCCGTCATCGTGTCCCCGAGGTACCCGCCGACGTTGGTCAGGACGGTGTTGAGGAGCTCGGCGGCGAGCAGCGCCAGGGCGATCAGCACGATCGTCCTGGTCGTGCCGCCACGACCGCCGGCCAGCGCGACGACCTCGTCGGTGGCCCGCCCGATCAGGAAGGGCGTCACCAGGGAGGTGACCGACATCAGCACCGAGCTGAGCACGATCCCCAGGTAGGAGGGCCAGAGCTCCTTGGTGGTCGACAGGATCCGGACCAGGGATCGCATGAGCGGCTCCGGGGCTCGCTGGGATGGGACGGGGACATGCTAGTGCCCGTCAATGACAGCCCGGCCGCGTCGCGCGACGGGCGGCCGGTCACGCCAGGGGGACGTCCCTGTCCAGCTCCGACAACCAGGCGGCCGCGGCGACATCGGAGGGCATCCGCCAGTCACCCCGGGGCGAGAGCGACCCTCCCGCCAGCACCTTCGGCCCGTTGGGGAGCGCGGAGCGTTTGAACTGATTGGCGAAGAAGCGGCGCAGGAACACCTCGAGCCAGCGGCGGATCGTGGCCAGGTCGTACGAGGCGCGTTCCTCCTCCGGATAACCGGGCGGCCAGTGGCCCCGCTCGGGATCCTGCCAGGCGTGCTGGGCCAGGAAGGCGATCTTCGCCGGGCCGAACCCCAGCCGGAGGAGGTGGTGCAGGGTGAAGTCGTGCAGCGCGTACGGTCCGATCGAGTCCTGGGTGGATTGGGGCTTCTCGCCCTCGGCGACCGGGATGAGCTCGGGGCTGATCTCGGTGTCGAGGATGGACCGCAGGATGGCGGCGGTCTCCTCCCCGACCTGCCCCGAGGAGATCACCCACCGGATCAGGTGCTGGATGAGCGTCTTCGGGACCCCGGTGTTCACCCCGTAGTGCGACATCTGGTCACCGACGCCGTACGTGCACCAGCCGAGGGCCAGCTCGGAGAGGTCGCCGGTGCCGACCACGATGCCGCCGCGCTGATTCGCCAACCGGAACAGGTAGTCGTAGCGAAGACCGGCCTGGACGTTCTCGAACGTCACGTCATAGAGGGGCTCTCCGCCGGCGAAGGGGTGGCCCAGGTCGGCCAGCAGTTGGCGGGCGGCGGGCCGGATGTCGAGCTCCTCGAAGCTGACCCCGAGGGCGCGGCAGAGTGCCTCGGCGTTGCCGCGGGTGTGCGCGGTCGTCGCAAAGCCGGGCATCGTGTAGGCAAGGATGTCGGTCCGTGGGCGACCGAGCCGGTCCATGGCGCGCGCCGCCACGAGCAGAGCGTGGGTCGAGTCCAGACCGCCGGAGACGCCGATGACCGCCTTCGGGGTCCCGATGGCGCCGAGGCGCTGGACGAGCCCGGCGACCTGGATGTTGTAGGCCTCGTAACAGTCGAGTGCGAGCCGGTCGGGATCGGCGGGCACGAACGGGAAGCGGTCGATCGTTCGCTCCAGGCCGATGTCGTGCCGCGGCGGCTCCAACCGGAAACGGACCGTACGGAAGGACCCGGCCCGATCCGCGTGGGTGCGCCGGTTGTCGTCGAAGGTGCCCTGTCGGTAGCGCTCGGCAGTGAGGCGCTGCAGGTCCACGTCGGCCACCGAGCACCGCCAGCCCTCGGGGAAACGCTCGGTCTCGGCCAGCAGGTCACCGTTCTCGTAGACGAACGTCTGTCCGTCCCAGGCCAGATCGGTGCTGGACTCCCCCTCCCCCGCGGCCGCGTAGATGTAGGCCATCAGGCACCGCGCCGACGCTGCTCGCACCAGCAGCTTGCGGTGCTCGGCCTTGGTGACGGTGATGGGTGAGCCCGACAGGTTGGCGATGACCGTCGCACCGGCCAGGGCGGCCGGGGCACTGGGCGGGACCGGCACCCACATGTCCTCGCACACCTCCGTGTGCAGCACCAGCCCCGGCACGTCGTCGGCGGCGAAGAGCAGGTCGGTCCCGATCGGCACCGTCCGCCCGGCGAGGGTGATCTCACCGCGGATATCGTCACCGGGAGCGAACCATCGCCGCTCGTAGAACTCCCGATAGGTGGGAACGTACGCCTTGGGGACGACACCGAGCAGTTGGCCGCGGTGCACCACGGCGGCGGCGTTGAGGACGCGATTGCCGTGCCGGACCGGGAGTCCGACGAGCAGCACCGGCAGCACCTCGCTGCTCGCCTCGACGAGCGTGGCGAGGGCCTCCTCGGCGGCGTCCAGCAAGGGGCTCTGCAGGAAGAGGTCGTCGAGCGAGTATCCGGTGAGGCAGAGCTCCGGGAACACCGCGACGCCCACGCCACGGATCGACAGCTCCTCGGCCGCCTCGATCACGGCTTCGACGTTGCGCGCCGGCTGGGCAGCGATGATCGGGATCGTGACCGCGGCGACCCGGAGGAACCCCTGGTCGTACGCCGATGCGAAGTGCACGGATCCTCCTCGGGCCGATGGCTGCTGGGAGACCAGCCTAACGACCCTCTGCACCGCCCCGGGGCCACCCGCCCATGTGCTCGGCCGAAGCCGACCCGGGCCCGGCCGGATCGACCTAGGATTCTGATCATCAGTGGACCAACGATCGGGAGGGCGTGATGGACTCCGACGAGAGCGAGATCTCCGAGGCCGACCTGGCGGACAGCATCGAGCCGGATGCGTACGATCCGGACGAGAGCGAGGTCTGGACCGACGAGCGCGAGGAACCGATGGACGACGAGGTCGACGAGGTGGAGGACGATCCCGATCCCCGCGGCGACGAACCCCCACGCGTCGACTGACCATCTGCTCGGCGTGCCGCGCTGCCACCGGGCGCCGGCTGTGCAGAATGGAGTCACGGACAACCATGACGACCTCACCCGAAAGGGTCCGGCTCCCGGGGCCGGACCCTTTCGCGTGCCCCGGGCGATGCCTGGCGCACCACAGCACAGCGACGGGAGTGACGCCACGATGAGTACCGGTCCCCGACAGGAGCCGCCACGATCGCGACGTCCGGCGGCGCGCGACGCCGCTGGCGCGGACGACGGCCCCGACACCACCACCATCGAGGTGAGCAGGAAACAGGCCCGCTCCGAGCAGGCCGCCGTGGAGCTCGCCCGCACCGTCTACCTGGCGATGAATCGTCGCCCCGCGCCGGCCGCCGTCGCCGTCGTGACCCGCAAGGACGGGTGGGACGTCACTTTCACCGAGTGAGCCGCGCCTACAGGGCCAGTTCGGCCCCCATCACCACGGTCCGTTCCGGCGGCAGGTGGAACACCTCTGTGCGCGAGGCCGCATTGTTGGCGAGCAGCACGTAGAGGCGCTTGCGCCACGCGGCCATCCTCGCGTCCCCGGTCGGTCGCAACGTCAGGACGGACAGGAAGTAGCGCACCTGCTGGGGTTCGAAGTCCAGCTCGGCGCTCTTGCCGACAGCGAGCGCCAGGCCACGCGGGATGTCCTGGGAATCGTTGAACCCCACGTGCACGCTGATGTGCACGATCCCGTCCGCCGCGTCGCCGAGGTCATGGACGTGCACCCGGTCCTTGTGCCGGATGTGCGGGACGTTCTCGTTGACGATCTCGACGAGCACGACGTGTTCGAACATCGCATGGGTGAACATCACGAGGGTCCGCAGGGCCAGCGGGGCAGTGGTGCTGTTGGGGTGCGGGAACACAGCGGTTCCAGGGATCCTGGGCAATTCGGAGTTGTGCACCGCCTCGATGAACTCATCGAGTGGGCCCTCGAGCTCCCGGCGGCTGCGGGAGACGAGGTTGAAGCCACGCCGCCAGGTGGTCATCACCAGGATGACGAGGCTGGCGATGAGCAGCGGCAACCAGCCGCCGCTGACCACCTTCGCCAGGTTCGCGGCGAAGAAGAACACCTCGACCAGCACGACGGTCGCGCCGTAGAAGATCAGCTTCCACAGCGGCTGGTGCCAGGCCATGTGGGCCAGGGCGAGGAAGAGCAGGCTGGTCAGCAGCAGGGTACCGGTGACGGCCAAGCCGTACGCCGACGCCAGGTTGGCCGAGCTGCCGAAGACCGAGATCAGCGCGAGCACACCGAGGTAGAGCACCCAGTTGATCAGCGGCACGAAGATCTGGCCGCCCTCCTCCTTCGACGTGTGCTTCACCAGCAGGCGCGGCAGCAGGCCGAGGCGTACGGCTTGGCGGGAGACGGAGAAGGCGCCCGAGATGACGGCCTGCGAGGCGATCACGGTGGCGAGGGTCGCCAGCACCACCAAGGGCAGCCGCGACCAGACCGGGGCCATCTCGAAGAAGGGGTTGTCGATCGTGCTCGGGTCGTTGAGGATCATCGCTCCCTGCCCCAGATAGTTCAGGGCGAGGGCCGGGAAGACGATGGCGAACCAGGAGACCTTGATCGGCAGCGGACCGAAGTGTCCCATGTCGGCGTACAGGGCCTCGGCACCGGTGATGGTCAGCACGACCGCACCCATCGCGATGAAGGCGGTCAGCGGATGCTCCAGGACGAAGGCCAGGGCGTACGTCGGGGACACGGAACGGAGGATGCCCGGGTGCTCGACGATGTGGGGCACACCGAGCAGGCCGAGGATGATGAACCACGCGGTCATCACGGGCCCGAATGCGCGCCCCACCGCGGCGGTGCCCCATCTCTGGACGAAGAAGAGCACCGACAGGATCACCACCGACAGTGGCAGGACGAGGTCCTGGAAGCCCGGGTCCACCACAGTCAGGCCCTCGATGGCCGACATCACCGAGATCGCCGGGGTGATCACCGAGTCGCCGTAGAAGAGGGCCGCTCCCAACATGCCAAGGCCCAGGACGATCGACATCCGCCGCCGCTGCTGGACCTTGTCGACCAGCAGGTGGGTGAGGGCGAGGATGCCGCCCTCACCGTCGTTGTCGGCGCGCATGACCAGGATCACGTACTTGAAAGTCACGACCAGGGTGATCGACCACAGCACCATCGAGATCACGCCGTAGACGTCGACCGGGACGGGCTTGACGTTGTTGTGGTCGATGCTGAAGACGGTCTGCATCGAGTACAGCGGGCTGGTGCCGATGTCGCCGAAGACGACGCCCAAGGCCGCCAGGGCCAGGCCGGGGAGCTTCGACCGACCATGGAGCGAGGTGATCGTCGTGGTGTCGGGATCAGGCGCCTGACCCTGCCGACGACCAGTGCTGACTGGACCCATATGACTCATCCTTGTTCCGTGAGCCTGAGCACTGGCTGAAGGGCCGAACTCTCAGATCTCCATTTCGGCGCCCATCACCGCCGTACGGTCCGGCGGGAGATGGAACACATCGGTCCGCGAGGCCGCGTTGTTCGCCATCAACACGAACAACTGCTTGCGCCAGCGCGTCATCCGCGACGAGCCGGTCGCGTGCAGTGTCAATACCGACAGGAAATAGTGCGCCTCGCCCGGACGGATGTCCAGTTCGGGGGTACGGCCTACGGCGAGGGCGAGTCCCTTGGGGACGTCCTGGGAATCGCTGAATCCGACGTGGACGCTGATGTGGACGATCCCGTCGTCCTCAAAACCGAGATCGTGCACCCGGACCCGGTCGACATGCCGGATGTGCGGAACGTTCTCGTTGACGATTTCGATCAGGATGACATGTTCGTGCACGACGTGGTTGAAGTACACATTGGAGCGTAGCGCCAACGGCGTGGTCTCGCGATTGGGATGGGGATAGACGGCGACGCCCGAGACCCGCGGGATGTCACTGGCCCGCAGTGCCTCGACGAACTCGTCGAGCGGGCCCTCCAACTGCCGGCGGTGCTCGGCCACCAGGACGTACCCCTTGCGCCAGGTCGTCATGATCAGCAGCACGAGGGTGGCGATCAGCAGCGGCAGCCAGCCACCGCTGATCACCTTCGCCAGATTGGCGCCGAAGAACGCCAGTTCGACGCTCAGCACGATGAGGATGTAGACCGCGATCTTCCACCCGGCCTCGTGCCAGACCATGTGCGCCAGGGAGAGGAAGAGCAGGCTCTCCAGGATGAGGGTGCCGGTCACCGCCAACCCGTAGGCGGACGCCAGGTTGGTCGAGCTGCGGAAGACCCCGATCAGCGTGAGCACGCCGACGAACAGGATCCAGTTCACGGCGGGCAGGTAGATCTGGCCGCCTTCCAGCTTCGAGGTGTGGCGCACCAGCAACCGCGGGAAGAGCCCGAGCCGTACGGACTGGCGGGCCACCGAGAACGCGCCCGAGATCACCGCCTGCGAGGCGATGACGGTGGCGAGGGTGGCGAGCACGACGAGCGGCAGCGTCGCCCAGGAGGGCGCGAGGTTGAAGAACGGACTGTTCACCGTCCCCGGGTCCTCCAACAGCATGGCCCCCTGGCCGAAGTAGTTCAGGGCGAGGCTGGGGAAGACGAGGATGAACCAGGAGAACCGGATCGGCGACTTGCCGAAGTGGCCCATGTCGGCGTAGAGCGCCTCGGCGCCGGTGATGGTCAGCACCACGGCGCCCATCGCGATGAACGCGATGAGCGGATGGGAGAGGACGAACCCGATGGCGTGGTGCGGTGAGACCGCGCCGAGGATCTGGGGATGGCTGATGATGTGCGGGACGCCGAGCAGGGCGAGGGTCAGGAACCAGATCGCCATGATCGGCCCGAAGAGCCTGCCGACGGTGGCGGTACCTCGCTTCTGCACCATGAACAGGCCGGACAGGATCACCACGGAGGCGGGTGCTACCCATTTCTCGAGACCAGGATTGACAACGGCGAGGCCCTCCACGGCCGACATCACCGAGATCGCCGGCGTGATCACCGAGTCGCCGAAGAACAGCGCGGCACCGGTCATGCCGAGTGCGGTGACGATGGCGATACGTCGCACCGAGGTCACGTTGTCGCGCAGCAGGGCGGTGAGGGAGAGGATTCCGCCCTCTCCCTCGTTGTCGGCCCGCATCACCAGCGAGATGTACTTGAAGGACACGATCAGAGTGATCGACCACAGCACCATCGAAATGACACCGAAGACATCCTCGGGGACCGGCTTCACGTCGTTGTGGTGCGCCGCGAAGACGGTCTGCATCGCGTAGAGCGGGCTGGTGCCGATGTCGCCGAAGACGACTCCCAGGGCTGCGAGGGCCAGGCCCGCCATCGGATTCCGGTTACCCTCCCCGGGCCGGCCCTCGCGGATCGTGGGGATCATCGTGAGGGTGACGTCCGTCGATCTGTCGGAGCGCCCGAACGAGCGGGAACGGCGGCGGCCTTCGGTGTGCGGCATGATGCCAGTGTCCCCCTGAGAGGACCCTTGGGGCCAACCTTCCGTCGAGGTCGTCGGCACCTGCGGAACGCGGGAGGCACCTGCGGAACGCGAACGCCCGGCCGACTGATGTCGGCCGGGCGTTCGTTCCAGTAGCCCCGACGGGATTCGAACCCGCGCTACCGCCTTGAGAGGGCGGCGTGCTAGGCCGCTACACAACGGGGCCCCAGCTGCTCCCCCTTGGTGGGGAACCTGCGGAAGCTTAGCAGGTGGGGCCACCCGGGCTCAAATCGTGCCACCGTAGCCGGCCCCTCTTCGGGCGGCCGGGCGAAGCCGTGGCAACGCCCGCCTCGAGCGGTAACGCGGCAACCAAAAAATCCCCCGCTCAGCGGAGGGATTTCCCTGGTAGCCCCGACGGGATTCGAACCCGCGCTACCGCCTTGAGAGGGCGGCGTGCTAGGCCGCTACACAACGGGGCCCTAGCCGATTTCCGTAGGACCGGAAATCTGGGAAAGCCCGACAGAAATAACGAATTCCATCATGACTTTCTTGGTTGGGGTACAAGGACTCGAACCTTGACTAAGTGAACCAGAATCACTCGTGCTGCCAATTACACCATACCCCAAGGGTTTGTCACCCCGGGGGGCAACGACGTGAAACTCTAGCGCAAGCCTCCCCGACAACACAAATCCGCGTGTCCGCCGGGCCGGACCGTGCGGCGGCTCTCACGCCACCCGCCCGCTGGTCCGGGGAAGGGCCCGCGTGGCGGTCTCCAGTCGCATTGCCCGGGCGATCCCCCAGGATGCCAGCGCGTAAAGGCCGTATCCGCCGACGATCACCAGCGAGTTGAGCCAGCCGACCTCCGTGAGGCCCCGCGTCGCGGCGATCCCGGTGGTCAACCCGGCCCAGACGTACGCGGAGATGTTGTTGACCACGTGGCCGGCGATGCCGGCCTCCAGGCCACCCGTCCGCCACACCAGGAGGGCGGCGACGAGTCCGAACGCCAGGCGGTTGAGGAAAAGTGGGACGTTCTGCGAACCGTGCATCACCGCGAAGACCACCGCTGACGTGAGCACGCCGAACCACGGCGTCGGCGTCAATGACCCGAGGGCCTGCATGAGGTAGCCGCGGAAGAAGTACTCCTCCCCCGTCGCCTGGACCCAGGTGGTCGCCAGGACGACCGCCATGAAGGCCCAGAAGCCCGGCTGAGGCACGAGATGGACGGCGACCCCGTTGATCATCCACAGGGCCACCTGCCCGGCGTTGAGGACCAGAATGGCCACCCCCGCGCAGGCACCCAGGTAACGCCATCGGATCCGGGGTCCCACCGAGGCCAGCCAGCCCGGCCTGGTCCGGTGGATGCCCGCGACCATCAGCCAGCTCACCAGGACCAGGCTGCCGATGGCGACGTTCATCCCCAGCATCCCGGCCGGGTCGAGGTAGGCGACGGCGTCGGCGCTGAAGGTGGCGTACGAGCGACCCCTCGCCTCCACCAGCCAGGCGATGGCGATGACGATGCTGGGCAGCACCGAGGCCACCGTCAGGTAGAACACGAAGGCCGCGATGACGCCGAAGAGCGTACGCCAGGCCTCGGTCCCCGCCCGCCGCAGCAGCATCGGATAGGGGACCCCCGGGGGCGGATCCTCGAATCCTCCGATGAACGTCTCGAAACGTCCGCGGGCGGGGACCGGGGTCGCCGCCACCTCAGGCCTTGGTGACCGAGGCCAGTGCCCGGTCGATCCGCACCAGGCTGGACTCGCGGCCCAACAACTCCATGGACTCGAAGAGCGGCGGAGACACCTTGCTGCCCGTCACGGCCGTGCGGAGCGGACCGAAAGCCTTGCGGGGCTTGAGCCCGAGATCGTCGACCAGAGCGCTGCGGAGGGCCGCCTCGATGGAGTCGTGGTCCCAGTCGGCGTCCACCAGGGCGTTACGCGAGGCCAGCAGGACGGCTTCCTCGTCCGGCTTCAACGCGGCCGCGGGCTCGATCTCGAGCTCCTCGTCCGCCGTGAAGAGGAAGGCCAGCTTCTCGACCGCGTCGGACAGGCAGGTCAACCGCTCCTGGATGAGCGGGGCGGCGCCGACGAGAAGGCGCTTCTCGGCCGGCGTCGCGGGCGTCGCGACGAAACCGGCGCCCTGCAGGAACGGGGTGATCTGCGCGGCCAGGTCCTCGGCGGAGAGCAACCGGATGTGGGCCGCGTTGATCGCCTCGCACTTCTTGTGGTCGAAGCGGGCAGCGTTCGCGTTGACACGGCGGATGTCGAAGGCCTCGGCCATCTCTGCCATGGTGAAGACGTCGCGGTCGTCACTGATCGACCAGCCCAGCAGCGCCAGGTAGTTCATCAGGCCCTCGGGCAGGAAGCCACGCTCGCGATACTCCTCCAGCCCCGACCCCTTGTCGCGCTTGGACAGCCGCTTGTTGCCCTCCCCCATCACGATCGGCAGGTGCCCGAAGCGCGGGGTAATGCCCGACCCGACACCGATCCGGGCCAGAGCCTCGTACAGGACGATCTGACGGGGCGTCGAGGAGAGCAGGTCCTCCCCGCGCAGCACGTGGGTGATGCCCATCAGGGCGTCGTCCACCGGATTGACCAGCGTGTAGAGCGGCTCGCCGTTGGAGCGCACGATCGCGTAATCGGGCACATGGCGGGTGTCGAACGCCACATGGCCACGGACCAGGTCGTCGAACGCGACCTCCCCCTCGGGCATCCGGATGCGCAGCACGTGCGTACGACCCTCGGCTTCGTACGCCTCGATCTGCGCGGCGCTCAGAGTGCGGCAGTGACCGTCGTAGCCGATCGTGTCACCGCCACGGGCGGCCTCCCGCTGCTCCTGCTCCTCGCGGGTGCAGTAGCAGGGGTAGGCGGCACCGGACTCGACCAGCTGGGCGATGACCTGCTGGTAGATCTCGGTGCGCTGGGACTGCCGGTAGGGACCGTACGGGCCGCCGATGTCGGGGCCCTCGTCCCAGGTGATACCCAACCATTTCAGGGAGTCGATGACGTTGTCGTAGTACTCCTCGGTCGACCGGGCGACGTCGGTGTCCTCGATGCGCAGCACCAGGGTGCCCCCGTAGTGGCGGGCGAAGGCATAGTTGAACAGAGCGGAGCGGACGTTGCCGACGTGGAGGTTGCCGGTCGGTGACGGTGGGAAGCGCACCCTGACGTCCTCGGGGGCGATGCCCCCCAGGACGTCCACGTCGGTCCTGCCGTGCTGGTCGGTGCTGGTGTCACTCACTGCGCGTTGTCTCCGCTTGTCGAGGTGGGGTCCGCCACGGGCGTGGGGACCAGGGTGTTGGTCAGGGTGCCGATGCCGTCGATGGTCACCGAGACCTCTTGGCCGGGTTCGAGCCGCCCGACACCTGCCGGGGTGCCGGTGAGGATGACGTCGCCGGGGAGCAGGGTGGTGAAACTGGTGACGTAGGCGATCAGCTCGGCGATCGACCGGATCATCAGGGCGCTCGACCCGTGCTGGCGCTGCTCGCCGCCGACGACCGTCGTGATCATCAGGTCGGACGCCTCGTCGAGGGTGAGATGCGTCGCGATCCACGGTCCCAGCGGGCAGGAGGTGTCGAACCCCTTGGCCCGCGACCACTGCTTGTCGGGTTCCTGCAGGTCCCGCAGGGTGACGTCATTGGCCACGGTGTAGCCGAAGATGACCTCCTCGGCCCGTTCGACCGGGACGTCCTTGCAGATCCGGCCGATGACCACGGCCAGTTCACCCTCGTAGCTGATGAAGCGCGAGGCCGCCGGCGGGACGATGACCTCATCCGGGCCGATCACGGCCGTGTTGGGCTTCAAGAAGCACAGCGGTGTGGCCGGGACCTCGTTGCCGAGCTCAGCCGCATGCGCCGCATAGTTGCGCCCGACCCCCACGATCTTCGAGCGTGGGATGACCGGCGCCAGCAGCCGGACGTCGCCCAGCCGGTGTCGCGCCCCGGTGTACTGGACCGGACCCGCCAGCGGGTCCCCGGTGAGGTCGCTCACGGTGTCGGGATGCCCGCCGCCGTCCTCGGCCAGTTCGACCACCCCGAAGGCGGGGTCCTGTCCGGCGATCGAGTAGCGTGCGATTCGCATTGCCTCACCTTATCGCGCCCGCGTGACCCTCCGGGTCCGCGCCCGCCACGGCGGCCATGGCCCGCACCGACCGGGCACAATGGCGACATGGACGGCCACCTCGACCCCCGGCGCTACAGCACCGTCGACCTGATCCGGCGTAAACGGGACGGTGGACAGTGGTCTCCCGACGAGGCGCGGTGGATCATCGAGGCCTACACCGCGGGATTCATCCCCGACGAACAGATGTCCGCGCTCGCGATGGCGGTGTTCTTCCGAGGCATGTCCGCGGCGGAGATCGATCCCTGGACCGCCGCCATGATCGACGGTGGCGTACGGCTCGACTACTCCGATCTGGGCAGGCCCACGGTGGACAAGCACTCCACCGGCGGGGTGGGCGACAAGATCACCCTCGTGCTCACCCCGCTCGTGGCCGCCTGCGGCGTGGCGGTCCCCCAGCTCTCCGGTCGCGGACTCGGCCACACCGGCGGCACTCTGGACAAGCTCGAGTCGATCCCGGGGTGGCGGGGGGATCTCTCCTCCGCGCAGGTCCGCTCCCAGCTCGCCGAGGTGGGCGGCGCGATCGTCGCGGCGGGGCCGGACCTGGCCCCGGCGGACAAGAAGCTCTACGCCTTGCGCGACGTGACAGGCACCGTCGAGTCCATCCCCCTGATCGCCTCCTCCATCATGGCCAAGAAGATCGCCGAGGGCACCGAGGCTCTGGTGCTCGACGTCAAGGTCGGCTCCGGCGCCTTCATGAAGGATCTGGCCGAGGCGCGCGAGCTTGCGCGCACCATGGTGCGGATCGGGACCGGCGCAGGAGTGCGCACCGTCGCCCTGCTCTCCGACATGTCGACGCCCCTGGGACTGACCGCCGGCAACGCCCTGGAGGTCCGGGAAGCGGTGGAGGTGCTCGCCGGTGGTGGGCCGCCGGACGTGGTGGAGCTCACCCTTGCCCTGGCCGCCGAGATGCTGGCGGCGGTCGGCTCGGACGCTGACCCGGCCGAGGTGCTCTCCTCCGGGCGAGCGATGGACCGCTGGCGCCGGCTCATCCGAGCCCAGGGCGGCGACCCCGACGCACCTCTGCCGAGCGCCCTCGAGACGGATGTCGTCACCGCGCCGACCAGTGGCGTGCTCGATCGGCTCGATGCCATGGCGGTCGGCCTGGCCGCCTGGCACCTGGGGGCTGGTCGCGTCCGCAAGGAGGATGACGTCCAGGCTGCGGCGGGCGTGGAGCTGCACGCGAAGCCGGGGGACCTCGTCCGGGCCGGTGATCCGCTGCTGACCCTGCACACCGACACGCCCGAGCGGTTCGCGGCGGCACGGGCAGCCCTGGACGACGCTGTCCGGATCGTTGAGCCCGGGGCCGCCTCGACGCGCCCGCCGCTGGTCCAGGATCGGGTCGAGTGACCCGGCCGCTCGTCGGTCTAGAACCACTGGTCCGGATCCGGATCCTCCCCCACCACTCCCCTGCGGACCACTGCACCGACCGGCTCGGCCGCCCCAGGGCGGACCAGTCGAGGGTCATCGGGATGCCCCGGATCTCCCGCATGATCGTTGTCAGCCGCTGGCTGAGTGGCCAGGGGTCGAAGAGGTCCTCGGCGGACCACTCGACGACGCACCAGCCGCGTGACCGCAGGAAGCGGCGGGGCCCCTGGAGCCAGGCGTCCCGGTCACCCTGCCATCCGGTCGGCACCCCTTGTGCCTCGGCCGGCCCGTCCAGCACGATGCCGAGGACCCGTAGGTCGGGCCAGCTGAACGGAACGACGACAGCTCCGGCTCCGGTGCGCTCGGGCTCGGTGTCGGCGGTCTGGTGGGGTGTCCACACGTCGATGTCCAAGGGCGGTCCGACAGGTACGGACTGGTCCGGCGCTGGCTCGGGGGCCGGGGTCCAGCGGTAGGTGACATCCAGCAGCGGGGCCGGGATCTCCATCCGGCGCAGCAGCGCCCGGCTGATGGTCTCGGCCGCCGCGGCCGCATGGGGGGTGGCCTCCCGCAGCACCCGGCGGGTTTGGGACAGGCCCGCGCAACCCTTGAGGTCGGTCAGCACGGAGTCGATGTCGTGGCGCAGCCGAGCCGGGTCGGTGCAGTGGCGGAGCGCGGACTCGGCCACCACCAGCCCGGTCAGGCTCCCGAACGGTTCGCGTCGGGTGATGTCGACAACGGTCCGCGCCACCGTGCTGACGCGGATCCCATCGACCTCGCAGATGTGCGAAGCGGGCAACCGGGTCGCGAGGATCTCATAGTCCGCCGTGCCGCCGCCCGCTCCCGGACGCAGCAGGGTGATCGGGGTGGGCAACGTTCCCGGACCGAGCTCGAGGCCGTGCAACAGGGCGGCGGAGACACCCCCACGACGCAGTCTGGCACCGGGTGGGCCAGGCACGCCCGGACGACCTGGAGGTGACGGTCCTCCTGGGCCTCGGGTCGGCTGCGGGCGTACACACCGTGGCAGAGCCTCACCACCTCCCCACGGTTGAGGGCACGCTGCAGGAGCCGGTGGTCCGGGCCCTGCCGCTGGACGTCATCGGCGGTGAAGAACTCGAGGTCCGGGAGCGGCGTCGTCGCCGCGGAGCGGGCTGTGGTCATGAACCCATCCCAGGCCCTCGCCGCGACCTCTCAAGGGCGGCAACGGAGCGCCCAACATCGGGACAACACCCGTCCTCCGCTGCGGGCCGCAGGTGGGTCGTCCCGCGGTCCCCCCGGTTCGGTGGCGACGGCGCTCAGGCCTGGAGGGCCCGCTGACGCAGGCGGCGGCGCTTGCGCCTCCGCAGCAGCCACAGATCGATGGCGTTCGCCGGCCGGGCGACCAGATCGCCCAGGGTGAGCGTGCCGGACAATTCGAGCAACGGTGCGCCTCGTGCGGGACGGCCGGGGACCCGTACGCGTACTCCCCCGATGCCCCTGGCGACCCGATCCGCCCGGACGGCCCAGCCTTCGGGCAGGATCAAACGGATGTCGCCGGCGCCACCGGACACCTCGATCCGGATCACCCGGGTCTCCGCGGTGGCCTCCAGGCACACCAGAGTCACGTCCCCGAAGCCCGTGGTCACCCTGATGTACGGCGGAAGGGACCACTCGCCGACCCGGCGGTCATCGTCGAAGGGCGCCGAGATGACAAGTGGGTCGTCGGGGGCCCAGCCGGGTTCCCTCGACTCACCGGGCACCGCGACGCGGTCCAGCGGCCGGTTGAACGGATGCAGGGCCTCGACGTCCTCGGCCATCGACGGGAGCACGGGCGTCAGGTCGGCGACCAGCGGGTCGAGGTCCCCGTACGTCCGCGCCGCCAGGGCCTGCTCGATCCGCTCCCGCCCCTCGGTCATGCCGAGGCGTCCGTCACCGACGGCGTGCTGGAGGAGATCGATGACCTGGTCGCGCTCGACGTCCCCGATGCGCATACCGCTGCGTTCGCTCACACCGCCGAGTCTACGGAGGAGCGCGTCCCGTCCGTGTTCGTCGTGTCCGCCGTCCGCCCGGCGTCCTCGAGGCGCCGCTCCTCCCCGGACTCGACCCGGTTCTCCAGCAGGTGGATCAAGCCGTAGCGATACGCGTCACAGAGTGCCTCCCAGGAGGCCTCGATGACGTTGGTCCCCACGCCGACGGTGGTCCAGGTCCGCTCCCCGTTGGTGGTGTCGATCAGCACCCGGACCGAGGCCTCGGTGCCCGAGGAGCCGTCGAGGATGCGGACCCGGTAATCCTGCAGCTCGTAGCCGGCCATCGTCGGGTAGACGGGGATCAGGCAGCGGCGCAGCGCCATGTCCAGGGAGTTGACCGGGCCGTTGCCCTCGCCGACGAAGTACTGCGTGCGACCCTGCGCGACGAGCTTCACGACCGCTTCGCTGACCGGGTCACTGCCGGCGTTCTCGTACGAGGTCGTGGTCCAGTGCGAGACGGTGAACACCTCGGGCAGCAGCCCCAACTCCTGGCGCAGCAGCAGCTCGAACGAGGCGTCCGCGGCGTCGTAGGTGTAGCCCTGCAGCTCCCGTTCCTTCACCCGCTCCGTGACGGCCGCGGCCGTCGACCGGTCGGAGAGGTCGAAGCCGAGCTGCTCACCCTTGATCTGGATGTTCGCCCGGCCCGCCATGTCGGAGACCAGCATCCGCATGTCGTTGCCGACACGGGCCGGGTCGACGTGCTGGTAGAGATTCGGGTCGACCTTGATCGCCGAGGCGTGCAACCCCGCCTTGTGGGCGAACGCCGACGTGCCGATGTAGGCGCGACGCGGACCGGCGGGGACGTTGGTGATCTCGGCGATCGCCTGAGCCGTCCGGGTCGCCTCGGCGAGGTTGCCCTCCGGCAGGACCTGCCAGCCGTACTTCAGCTCGAGGTTCGCGACGACGCTGACGATGTCGGCGTTCCCGGTCCGCTCCCCGTAGCCGTTCACACAGCCCTGGACGTGCATCGCCCCAGCCTCCACGGCCGCGAGGGTGTTCGCTACCGCGCAGCCCGAGTCGTTGTGGCAGTGGATCCCGACCGGCGCACCGACACCGACGGCCGCCGACACGATCTCGCCCATCCAGCTGGGCAGCATGCCGCCATTCGTGTCGCAGAGGACGACGGCCTCGGCGCCGGCCTCGGCGGCGGTCCGGACCACCTCCAGGGCGTACGCCCGGTCGAGGCGATAGCCGTCGAAGAAGTGCTCCGCGTCGATGAAGACCCGCATGCCCTCGGAGCGCAAGTGGGTGACGGAGTCCCGCAGCATCTCGAGGTTCTCCTCGAGAGTCGTCCGGAGGGCCTCCCGTACGTGGCCGACGTGGCTCTTCGCGACCAGCGTCGCGACACCGGCACCGCAGTCCCGCAGCGCCGCGATCAGCGGGTCGTCCGCGGCCTTGACCCCCACGCGTCGCGTCATGCCGAACGCGACCAGCTCAGCGTTGCGCAGCGGCAGCTCACCGGAGGTGGCACGGCGGAAGAACTCGGAGTCCTTCGGGTTGGAGCCGGGCCAGCCGCCCTCGATGAAGCCCACCCCGAAATCGTCCAGGTACGAAGCGATCCGAAGCTTGTCGTTGATCGAGAGCTGCATGCCCTCCTGCTGCGAACCGTCGCGCAGGGTGACGTCGTAGACGTGGAAGGTCTCGGGGCGGTGGGGGTCGTGGCAGCCATGGTGCTCGGTCCTCTGGATCGGCGGCGGGCGCTGGCCCGACGGAAGGGGCTGGTGGGTGGACGGGAGGCGGGATCTGCGGGCAACAAAAAACCTCCTGTGGGTGGACAGGAGGTTCAGCGCGCCGGACCGTTCGAACTCAAGGCCGAAGGGTACAGGCGCGCTCGACAATAATGAGCGTGCGGTGCATCACGTTGGCGATTCTGCCTGCTGGGCGCCGCCGGCGCCACCCCGTTCTCACTGACTGAGACCCGACCGTGACCGACGGGGTGGTCCCCCACGTGGGCAACCACCCCGTCAGCCGGTGCCGAGTCCCACCCCGGGGGTCAGCAGACCTTGTGCATCCAGCCATGGGTGTCGGCGACCCGCCCGTACTGGATGTCCAGCAGGGCGCTACGGATCCCCACCGTGACGGGGCCGGAGGTCCCGTCACCCACGACGTACTCCTGATCGGCGTCCTTGAACGCCCGGACGGGCGCCACCACGGCAGCAGTGCCACAGGCGAAGGCCTCGGCGATCTCCCCGCTGCGGACCCGCGCGAGCATGTCATCGACCTCGATCCGCTCCTCGACCGGCTCGAGACCGTGCTCGCGGGCCAACTCGAGGATCGAGCGCCGCGTGACACCCGGCAGGATGGTGCCGGTGAGCGCCGGTGTGTGCAGCCGACCGTCCTTGGTCACGAGGAAGCAGTTCATCCCGCCGAACTCCTCCACATAGCGGAACTCCGCCGCGTCGAGGAACAGCACCTGGGGGCACCCATGCGCGTACGCCTCCTCCTGGCCCGCCAGGCTCGCCGCGTAATTGCCGCCGCACTTGGCGGCTCCGGTCCCTCCCGGGGCGGCCCTGGTGTACTGGCGCGAGACCCAGAAGTCCACCGGCTCGGCCCCACGCTCGAAGTAGGGCCCGGACGGGGAGGCGATGCAGCAGTAGCGGACCGTCCGTGCGGCCCGCACGCCGAGGAAGTCCTCGTGCGCGACGGTGAACGGCCGGATGTAGAGGCTGTCCTCGCCGCCGTGGGCGGGGACCCACGCGGCGTCCTGGCGGACCAGGGCCTCGATCGACGCCACGAAGTCCTCGACGGGCAGGGGCGGGAGCGCGAGACGCTCGGCCGAGTCGATCATCCGCTGCGCGTTGGCCTCGGGCCGGAAGAGCCAGACGGAGCCGTCGGCGTGGCGGTAGGCCTTCAGTCCCTCGAAGATCTCCTGGGCGTAATGGAAGACGGCGGACGCGGGATTGAAGGCCTCGGCACCGTACGGTACGAGCTTGGCGTCTCCCCAGCCGCCTCCAGCGGTCCACGTGGCCACAGCCATGTGGTCGGTGAAGTGCTGGCCGAATCCGGGCGCGGCCAGTACGGCCGCACGTTCCTCGGCGGACGCCGGGGACGGATGGGGGTGCACGTCGAAGCTCAAGCTCATAGGAAAAATCTAGTCCTCCCCCACAGGCGCCGATCAGGCGAGCACAGGGTGAGACCACCCGCCGTCGGCGGGCGAGGCCCGCCAGGAGGACCCGGGCCGATCGGGTGCGTGGCGCCGGCTGGGAGGAGGATCGTGAGATCATGCCCCCGGCGGGGTGGCCCCCGATACCCTGACGCCGTGTCTACTCAGAACTCTGCTGATCGCCCGTCCATCGCCGTGATCGCCGGCGACGGCATCGGCCCCGAGGTCGTCGCTGAGGGCCTGAAGGTCCTCGACGCCGTGGCCGGTGCGGACGCCTTCGACAAGGTCCACTACGACCTCGGCGCCGACCGCTGGCTGCGCACCGGCGAGGTGCTCCCCGAGTCCGAGATGGAGTCGCTCGCCCGGCATGACGCCATCCTGCTGGGTGCCGTCGGTGCCGCTCCCGGGGACACCCGGATCCCCTCCGGGATCCTCGAGCGCGGCCTGCTGCTGAAGCTACGCTTCGCCTTCGATCACTACGTCAACCTGCGGCCCTCCAAGCTGTTCCCGGGAGTGCCCACCCCGCTGGCCCCGCATGTCACCGAGGGCAAGGAGATCGACTTCGTCGTCGTCCGTGAGGGCACCGAGGGCCTGTACGCCGGCAACGGCGGCAAGCTGCGCGCCGGCACGGTGCACGAGGTGGCCACCGAGGTGTCGGTCAACACCGCCTATGGGGTCGAGCGGGTCGTCCGGTTCGCCTTCGAGCACGCCACGAAGCGTCGCCACAAGGTGACACTGGTGCACAAGCACAATGTGCTGGTCAACGCCGGTGGGCTGTGGCGCCGGATCTTCGAGAGCGTCGCCGCCGAGTACCCGCAGGTGGAGACCGACTACCTGCACATCGACGCCGCCACGATCTTCATGGCCACCGACCCCGCTCGCTTCGACGTCCTGGTCACCGACAACCTGTTCGGTGACATCATCACCGACCTCGCGGGCGCGGTCACCGGCGGCATCGGCCTGGCCGCGTCGGGCAACCTCAACCCGTCCGGCGCCTTCCCATCGATGTTCGAGCCGGTCCACGGGTCCGCCCCCGACATCGCCGGGCAGCAGAAGGCCGACCCGACGGCGGCCATCCTGTCGGTCGCGATGATGCTGGAGCACCTCGGCAGGCGTGACGAGGCCGCGCGCATCGTCGCCGCCGTCAATGCCGACATCACCGGTCGAGGTGACCAAGTGCGTACCACCTCCGAGGTCGGCGACGCGATCGCCGCACGACTGGCCTGATCCGCGGGTCTCGCCGCGTCGCGGCGAGACCCGCATGACATGGCGAAGGGCCCGGGGAGTCACTCCCCGGGCCCTTCTGCACGCGGCACCGACCCCTGACGGGAGACGGTGACCGTCGCTGTCAGCGGGCGGTCTGGCCCTCGACGTAGTCCTCGGTGCCCTTGGTGTCGACCCACGCCATCAGACCGCGCAGTTCGCGGCCCACGGCCTCGATCGGGTGCTCCTCGCCGGCCTTGCGGTAGGCGCTGAACTTCGCCCGGCCGCTACGCTGGTCCGCCATGAAGTCCTGGGCGAACGCGCCGGACTGGATGTCGGCCAGCAGGCTCTTCATCGCGGCCCGGGACTCGGGACCGATGACCCGCGGTCCGGCGATGTAGTCGCCGTACTCGGCGGTGTCGGAGATCGACCAACGCATCTTGGCGATGCCACCCTCGTACATGAGGTCGACCAGGAGCTTCAGCTCGTGGAGGCACTCGAAGTAGGCAATCTCCGGCTGGTAACCGGCCTCGACCAGGGTCTCCCAGCCGGCGGTCACGAGGTGCGACATGCCACCGCACAGGACGGCCTGCTCGCCGAACAGGTCGGTCTCGGTCTCCTCGGTGAAGGTGGTCTTGATGACTCCAGCGCGCGCGGCACCGATGCCGGCGGCCCAGGACAGGGCCAGCGCCTGGCCCTCGCCCTTCGGGTCCTGCTCGACGGCGATCAGGGCGGGAACGCCGCGGCCGTTCTCGAACTCGCGACGCACCAGGTGACCCGGACCCTTCGGGGCGACCATCGCCACGGTGACGTCCACCGGCGGGGTGATGAAGCCGAAACGGATGTTGAAGCCATGGGCGAAGAACAGCGCGTCGCCGGCCTTCAGATTCGGCGCGATCTCGGCGTTGTAGAGGTCCGCCTGCACCTGGTCGGGCGCCAGGATCATGATGACGTCGGCCTCGGCAGCGGCCTCCGCCGGGGTGAGGACGCGCAGGCCCTGCTCCTCGGCCCGAGCACGCGACCGGCTGTCAGGCTGCAGACCGATCCGGACGTCGACGCCCGAGTCACGCAGGTTCAGCGAGTGGGCGTGGCCCTGCGAGCCGTAGCCGATGACGGCGACCTTGCGACCCTGGATGATCGAAAGGTCCGCGTCCTTGTCGTAGAACATTTCAGCTGCCACTGAGCTAACTCCTTGTATGTGTGGGGTGGGTAGTCCGGCACCCGGCCCCGTACGTGCCAGCCTAAACGCAGGGAACGTACGGGCCGGGCCGGTTTCACCGTTGGGTCTGCTGGACCCGCTCTTTGCGGGTCTTCTCACTGATCGACTTGGCGCCACGACCGAGCGCGACCAGTCCCGACTGGGCCAGTTCGCGGATGCCGTAGGGCTCCAGCATCGACAGCAGCGAGTCGAGCTTGTCCGGGTTGCCGGTGACGACCAGGGTGATCGAGTCAGGGGTGACGTCGACCGTCTTGGCCTTGAACAACTGGACGATGTCGAGGATCTCGCTGCGCGTGTTCGCGTCGCACCGGACCTTGACCACCTGGAGCTCGCGGCGGATCGCGTCCGGCTCCAGTTCGACGATCTTCAACACCTCGATCAGCTTGTTGAGCTGCTTGGTGATCTGCTCGAGGATGTGGTCGTCGACGTCCACGACGACCGTCATCCGCGAGACGCCCTCGTTCTCGGTCGGGCCGACGGCCAGCGACTCGATGTTGTAGCCGCGGCGGGAGAAGAGTGCGGCGACGCGGGTGAGGACGCCAGGCTTGTCCTCGACCAGGACACTCAGCGTACGGTGGCTGCTCACAGTTCTTCCTCTTCCCACTTCGGCGCCATGTCGCGCGCGATCTTGATGTCGTCATTGCTGGTGCCTGAGGCCACCATCGGCCACACCATGGCGTCCTTGTGGACGACGAATTCCACCACCACGGGACGGTCGTTGATCGCCATCGCCTGCTCGATGACCGCGTCGACCTCCTCGGGTGTCTCCGCCCGCAGCCCCACGCAGCCCATCGCCTCGGCGAGCTTGGGGAAGTCGGGGATGCGGTAGGAGTGCAGGTCGGTGTTCGAGTAGCGCGCGTCGTAGAACAACGTCTGCCACTGCCGCACCATGCCGAGCGACTCATTGTTGATGACGGCGATCTTGACCGGGATGCCCTCGAGGGCACAGGTGACGAGCTCCTGGTTGGTCATCTGGAAGCAACCGTCGCCGTCGATGCCCCACACGACGGAGTCGGGCTGGCCGACCTTCGCCCCCATCGCCGCGGGGACGCAGTAGCCCATCGTGCCCAGACCACCGGAGTTGAGCCAATGACCCGGCTTCTGGAACGGCAGGAAGTGCGCCGCCCACATCTGGTGCTGGCCCACCCCGGCCACGTAGTAGGCGTCCGGTCCGGCGATCTCGCCGATCCGCTTGATCACCGCCTGCGGGGACAGACGGTCGAGACCTTCCTCCCAGCCCAGCGGGTACTTGCCCGCCATGTCAGTGAGGTAGCTGATCCACGGGGTGTAGTCGGCGATCTGCCCCTCGCTGCGCAGCGTCTGGTTCAGGTCGATCAGCACCTCCCGGACGTCACCGACGATGGGGACATCCGCCAGGCGGTTCTTGGAGATCTCCGCGGGGTCGATGTCGGCATGGATGACCTTCGCACCGGGGGCGAAGGAGTCCAGCCGGCCAGTGACCCGGTCGTCGAAACGGGTGCCCAGGGCGATCAGCAGGTCCGCCTGCTGGAGGGCGCCCACGGCCGCGACCTTGCCGTGCATGCCCGGCATGCCGAAGTTCAGCGGGTGGTTGTCCGGGAACGCGCCGAGAGCCATCAGGGTGGTGACCACGGGGACCCCGGTGAGCTCCACGAGTTCGGCCAGCTCCGCCCCGGCCTGGGCCTTGACGACACCGCCCCCCACGTACAGCACCGGACGGCGTGCCTCGGCGATGAGGCGGGCCGCCTCCTTCACCTGGCGGTGATGCGGCCGGGTGGTCGGGTGGTAGCCCGGGAGGTCCATCTCCTGGGGCCACTCGAACGGGGCGCTCGACGTCAGCGCGTCCTTGGTGATGTCGACCAGCACCGGGCCCGGTCGCCCGGACGAGGCGATGTAGAACGCCTCCTTGATGGCGATCGGGATGTCCTCGGCCTTCTTGACGAGGAAGCTGTGCTTGGTGATCGGCATCGTGATGCCCCGGATGTCCGCTTCCTGGAAGGCGTCGGTGCCGATCATCGACGACCCCACCTGGCCGGTGATCGCGACCATCGGGACGGAGTCCATCATCGCGTCGGCGATGGGGGTGACCAGGTTGGTCGCGCCCGGGCCGGAGGTCACCATGCAGACGCCGACCCTGCCGGTCGTCATGGCGTAGCCCTGGGCCGCATGGCCGGCACCCTGCTCGTGACGGCAGAGGATGTGACGGATCTGGTGGGAGTCCATCAGGGGGTCGTACGCCGGCAGGATGGCCCCACCCGGCAGACCGAACATGACGTCTACCCCGACGTGCTCCAACGCGCGGACGAGCGCCTGCGCGCCGGTCAGCATCGTTGTGGTGGACGTGGCGGTCGTGTCCTCCATGGCCTCACTACTTCCTCTGGATGGATGGGTTCGTCGGTGATCCTGCAACAAAAAACCCCCGCCGCCACGAGGCGCGCGAGGGATGCGTGTCCGATCGGGTCTCAACCCGAAGGACACGCTAAAGAACTACGAGAATCATGCCGAGCACGCATGTACCCTCCCGCAGACCTGACGGCCGTGTCAAGCATCAGACAGGGATTCCCACCATGTGGATGTGAGCTCTGCCACGCTGCAGGCCGCGGCACCAAGGTCCCGGTCATACAGCGCTGGCCCGAAGCCCTAGGGTGGCGGCATGTCGTTCACCGCTGAGCTGCGCGATACGTACGCCGACCTGTTCGAGGCCTTCTGGTCGCACCCGTTCTTCCAGGGCCTGCTCGACGCGACGGCCTCGAAGGAAGCGGTCGTCCACTATGTCGGGCAGGACCGGCAATACCTCGCCGCGTTCCTGCGCTGCTACGGCCTGGGCATGGCCAAGGCGCCGGACACGGACTGGACCCGCTTCTTCCTGGAGGGGGCCCGGATCATGCTCGAGGAGGAGCCGGACGCGCACCGCGCGTTGGTGGCGCACTTCGGCGTGGACTACGACACGAGTCAGGCGCCGCGGTTGGCACCGACGGCACAGGCGTACGCCAACCACATGGAGCTGGCCGGCCACGACACCCTCGGCGTGCTGATGGCCGCCCTCCTCCCCTGCCAGTGGAGCTACGCCTGGGCGACGCTGCGCGCCTACCGCGAGGAGACGCCGGGACCGGATCACCCCTTCCGGGCATGGTTCGCCTTCTACGCCTCCGAGGAGTGCCAGTCGCTGGTGGCGGAGTACCGGACCAGGATCGACGCCCTCGCCGCAGCCGCCGGGCCGGAGGAACGCGGCCGGATGGAGCGCGCGTTCGTCGACTCGATGTACTACGAGGTCGCGTTCTGGCAGATGGCGGCCTCAGGGGAGACGTGGGAACGTCTGCCGTCCCGGGTCCTGGAGCCGCGCGACGCCCAGTGATTCTGGCCCGATCCGACCCGGGGGTCCGGACCTGATCGGGCGGCACATCACCCCGCCGAGGGGATCGTGCCGGTTACCGGATCTCGCCGTTCCTGGGCCTCTCGATCCCTGGCCTCGGCCTCACCACGCGGCCGGCGGAGCAGATCGACGAACAGACCGATGTAGAGCAGGAGGCCGACGAGCGGGGTGACGTTGGCGACGAGGTTCTGCCAGAAGCTGTAGTGGGCCGCCGCGTTGTCGGCGTACGGGAGGATGGTCAGCGGCAACTGGATGCTGATCCACAGGCCCCAGAACATCCCGACGCGGCGGACCCAGACGGGCAGCCCGTCGTCCGTGACCACCGCCACGAGGAGCGGCAGCACCCAGACGAAGTGATGCGTCCAGGCCAATGGGGAGACCAGGCTCGTGGCCAGGCCCACCAGTGACAGGGCGAAGACCTTGTGCCCGGTCAGCCACCAGTAGCGCGCCACGAGGATCGCCAGCACCGCGACCACGGCGGCGAGGACGGCGAAGAGCCCCCGTGCGGTGAGGCTCATCCCGAAGAAGCGGGTGGTCAGCCCTTGGAGAGACTGGTTGCCCACGTACTGCGGCCCGGACGTCCCCGCGGGGATCTGGAAGGTCCAGAACCGCAGGCTCTCGGCAGGCAGCACGATGATGCCGAGCACGGTCGCCACGCCGAAGGCGGCCGCACTGGTCCACGCCATCCGGGCGCGCCGGGCGAAGAGCGCGAACACCCCGAAGAGGGCCGGGAAGAGCTTGATGGCCGCGGCGACACCGATGCCGACACCGCGGGGCCAGCGCCGGCGGCGGTCCGGCAGCAGGTCGAGGACCACCAGGGCCATCAGCAGGGTGTTCACCTGACCGTAGCCGAGCGTGGTCCGCAGCGGCTCGACGGCGACCAGGGCGGCGGCGCCGACCAGGCCGAGGACCAGGCCGCGCGGCACCCCGCAGCGCCGCAGCACCGACTGCTGGGCCACCACGAGCAGGGCGACCCACAGCAGACGCCACAGCCAGGTCGGCCCGAGCGCCAACGGCAGCATCACGATCGCGGCGAACGGCGGATAGATGTAGGCCAGCTTCCACGCGGGGCTCAGCACGTCGTAGATGCCCTGGCCGGACAGCAGCGACTGCACGCCGAAGCGGTAGACGTCGAGGTCGATCATCGCCGGCTCCCACGGCCACAGCCGCCCGCCCGTGATCACGAACGGGACGAGCAGCACGGCCACCACGAAGGGGATACCGAACTCCAGCAGGACTCGGCCGACCCGCCGGGACACGCTCTTCTCCTCGGTAGGCAGCTCGGCGACGTTCAGCTCGTCGGCACTCGTCTCCACGTGTTTCGTCTCCTGGGGTCTGGTGGGGAGCCGCGCGGACCTCACCGCGCGGTCCCCGTGGTCGGCAGGGCGTTCCGCAGCGGTTCCCCGTCGGCCCAGCGGCGCAGCTGGGCGGCGATCAAGGCATCCGCGCGGGGTTGGAAGGCTTCGGACCAGCCTCCCACGTGCGGGGTGATCGTCACCCCGGGGGTGGTCCAGAGCGGGTGGTCCGCGGGCAGCGGCTCGGGCTCGGTGACATCGAGGGCGGCGCGCAGCCGGCCGGTCGCGCACTCGGTGAGCAGGGCGTCGGTGTCGATGACCCGTCCCCGGGCGACATTGACCACCAAGGCGCCGTCAGGCAACAGGGCGAGTGCCCGGGCATCCAGCAGGTGCTCCGTCTGCTCGGTGAGTGGGCAGGTCACGAACAGCACGTCGGTGGCCGCCAGCAACCCGGGCAACTGCTCGAAGGGGTACACGTACGGCTGGCCGGTGGCGACGTCGGCGGCACGTTCCCGCCGCGCCACCCGGGTGATCGAGGCCGCCTCGAATCCGTCCAGCCGGCGCTCGATCGCCGTCCCGATCCGTCCGTAGCCGAGGATCGTCGCACGACGGTCCGCGAGGGAACGGCCGATGGTCCGGCGCCAACGCAGGGACGGATCGGCCCCATTGCGCGCGTGCACGTCGATGGCGCGCAGGTTGGCCAGGGCCAGCGCGAGGGCGAGCTCGGCGGTGGCGGTGTCATGGATGCCGGCGCCGGTGCACAGGGTCACGCCCTCCGGCACCAGTGGCTGCAGATGCTCGTAGCCGGCCAACAACGACTGGACGACCCGCAGGCGCGGCATCTCCGCGATCCGGCTCAGGCCCGTGGTACCGGAGAGGTAGGGCAGCACCATGAACTCCACCTCGGCCAGCGAGTCCGGCCAGCGGATCTCGCCGTCGCGGCAGTCGTCCTCCGTGAAGAAGTCCACGTCGATGCCGTCGGGGAGCGGACCCAGATGTCCCTCGGCCTCCTCGCGGTCGGCGTACGGCAGCCAGGCGATACGCGCCATCTCAGGCCCTCCTGACGACGTGGCCCGCGGCGGCCAGCGCGTCCTTGACCTCACCGACGCTCAGCGTGCCGAAGTGGAAGACGCTGGCGGCGAGCAGTGCGTCGGCCCCCGCGTCGGCGGCCTCCACGAAGTGGCGTACGGTGCCGGCGCCGCCCGAGGCGATCAGCGGTACGTCGACGACCCGACGGACGTCGGCCAGCATCTGCAGGTCGAACCCGGTCGTGGTGCCGTCGGCGTCCATCGAGTTGAGCAGGATCTCGCCCGCGCCCAGGTCGACGCCCTGCCGGGCCCAGTCCAGGGCGTCGATACCGGCCGAGGTGGTGCCGCCATGGGTGGTGACGCCGTAGCCGGAGGGCATCCCGGCCTCGCGGCGCGCGTCGACCGACAGGACGAGCACCTGGTTGCCGAAGCGCTCGGTGATCTCCCGGATCACCTCGGGCCGACGGATCGCCGCGGTGTTGATCGACACCTTGTCGGCGCCGGTCCGCAGCAGGGCGTCGACGTCCTCCACGGAGGAGACACCGCCGCCGACGGTCAGCGGGATGAAGACCGTCTCCGCCGTCCGGCGCACGACGTCGCGGGTCGTCTCCCGACCCTCGCGTGAGGCGGAGATGTCGAGGAAGGTGACCTCGTCGCCGCCCTCCCGGCCGTACAGGGCGGCGAGCTCGACCGGGTCACCGGCGTCACGCAGGTCGCGGAAGTTCACTCCCTTGACGACGCGCCCGTCGTGCACGTCAAGGCACGGGATGACGCGGATGGCAACACTCATGGGGGTCAGCCTAGCCGTCCCAGTCCTCGTCCTCGGGTGCCGAGATCGCCGCATCGACGACCCCGCGCTGCATCCGGTGGCGCACCTCGTGGCAGGTGTCGCGGAGGTCGCCTGGGCCTGCGGCCGTCGCGACCTGGTCGGTCAGGTCGATCACCAGTCGGGCCCAGCGGACGAAGTCCCCGGCGCTCATCTCGCCACGGCCGAGGACCTCGGCCAGCGGGCGGCCCGCGCACCAGTCGAAGGCCGGCTGAGCGAACCCCGGCGGCAGCTCGACACCGGACTCCAGCCGGGCGTCCCGCTCCACCAGCGCGATCCGCCGGGCGATCCGGCCCACGTTCTCGTACGCCTCGTGGGTCACCAGGTCCGGCATCCGCTGCGAGCGGTGCTCGTCGCCCTTGCGCGGCTCGTAGGTGAAGACCGAGAGCACTGCGGCCAGCTGGGGGGCGCTGAGGCCGTCGAAGGCGCCGTCGCGGATGCATTCAGCCACCACCAGATCGTCCTCGGAGTAGATCTGGGCCAGCGTGCGGCCCTCCTTGGTCACCTCGAGGTCGTCGGTGCCGGCGGCCCGGACATAGTCGAGGGAACCCAGGACGGTACAGATCTTGTCGAAACGATCGGCGATGGAACGGGTGCGGCGGGCGACCTGGTGCTCGAGCTGGCGCGCCTCCTTCTCCGCCCTGAGTGCCTTCTCGGCCCAGCGGGCGTGCACCTCACGGTCGGGACAGGTGTGGCAGGGGTGCGTGGCGAGTTGGTCGCGCAGCTCCGCGATCCGAGCCCGCTCCTTGTCGTTCAGCGATCCCTCGGTCCGGGTCCGCTGTGGGGTCGGGTCCAACTGGTCGAGTCGCTGGCGCAGGGCGGCCGCCAGGCTGTGGCGGTGCGAAGGGTCCCGGGACTGGAAGTGCTTCGGGACGCGTACCTTGCCGGCCACCTGCGGGAGGGACGGGAAGTCGGTCAGCGAGAGCCGGCGCACCTGCCGGTCCACGGTCATGACGGTCGGGCGCGGCCCCTGCTGCGGGTCGATGTGGCCGTTGTCGAGGACGACGACCCATCCCTGCGAGCGGCCGCTGGGGACCCGGAGGACGTCGCCGGGACGCAGGCCGGTGAGCAGCCGCTCGGTCTCCTCGCGGCGGAACGCCTTGTCCTGCTTGACGGCGGTGGTCTCGATCAGGTGGATCTCCTCGCGCAGGCGGGCGTACTCCATGAAGTCGCCCCGATCGCAGGCGGCCTGGGCTGCGAGGTCGTCGTGGTCGCCGGTGGTGCGAGCCAGTCGGCGGGCGAGGCCGACGACGGACCGGTCGGTCTGGAACTGGGCGAACGACAGCTCCAGGACCGTACGCACCTGGGAGCGCGGCATCCGGTTGAGCATGTTGACGGCCATGTTGTACGTCGGCCGGAACGCCGAGCGCAGCGGGTAGGTCCGCCGGCTCGCCAGGCCGGCGACGGCGCGGGGGTCCATGCCCGGCTGCCAGATCACCACGGCATGGCCCTCGACGTCGATGCGGCGGCGCCCGGCGCGGCCGGTCAGCTGGGTGTACTCCCCCGGCGTGATGTCGACGTGGGCCTCGCCGTTGTACTTGACCAGCTTCTCGATGACCACCGACCGGGCGGGCATGTTGATGCCGAGCGCGAGCGTCTCGGTGGCGAAGACCACCTTGATCAACCCTGCCTCGAAGCACTCCTCGATGCATTCCTTGAGTGCCGGCAGGACGCCCGCGTGGTGGGCGGCGACACCGCGCAGCAATCCGTCGAGGAAGAGTTCGTAGCCGAGCGCCTGCAGGTCCTCGGGACTGAATCCCTGGACGTGGCGCTGCGCGATGGCGAGGATCGCCGCCTCCTCGTCGGGCGCGGTGAGGTGCACGTGCGCCGCCTGGAGTTGCCGGACGGCGGCGTCACAGCCCTGTCGCGAGAAGATGAAGACGATCGCGGGCAACAGGTCCGCCCGTTCCAGGACCCGGACGACTTCGGCTCGGTGGGCCGGCCGGTAGCGGGAGCGTTCCTGGTGCTCGCGGGCGGCGCCGCCGCCGTACTGAGCCGTGCCGGAAGTCCGCTTGCCCTTGCCGGATCTGCCCCGCGGGCGCCGCGAGTCGTCCCGGACGACGCGGGACTCCTCCTTGGCGATCCGTACGAGGGCCGGGTTGACGTCGTAGGTGGCGGCCCGGTCCTCCAGGTCCGCGGTCGGCGCCACATCCGCGAAGAGGTCCATCAGCCGGTTCCCCACCATGACGTGCTGGTAGAGGGGCACCGGGCGACGCTCGGAGACGACGACCTCCATCTCCCCCCGGACCTCGGCGAGCCAGCCGCCGAACTCCTCGGCATTGGACACCGTGGCGGACAGACAGACGAGCTGGACCGAATCCGGCAGTCCGATGATGATCTCTTCCCAGACCGGGCCACGGAACCGGTCGGCGAGGTAGTGCACCTCGTCCATCACCACGAAGCCCAGGCCGCGCAGCGTGGGCGACCCGGCGTACATCATGTTGCGGAGCACCTCGGTGGTCATCACGACCACCGGTGCCTCGGAGTTGATCGAGGAGTCACCGGTCAGCAAGCCGACCCGGTCGGAGCCATGCCGCTCGCACAGGTCGTTGTACTTCTGGTTGGACAGCGCCTTGATCGGGGTCGTGTAGAAGGCCTTGCGCCCCTGGGCGAGGGCGAGATGGACCGCGAACTCGCCGACGATCGTCTTGCCGGCCCCGGTGGGGGCGGCGACCAGGACGCCGGATCCCCCCTCGACGGCCTGGCAGGCCTCGACCTGGTACTCGTCGAAATCGAAGCCGTACCCGTTCGCGAAATCCCTGAGTTCGGGGAAGGCCTGGTGGTGCCGGAAGCGGGCGTACGCCTCGGCCGGGGAAAGCTCCTCAGCTGATGCCATGTCCCGACGATAGCGCGCTGTCCCGTGGGCCGAGCCGGTGTCGATCCGGCACCCGGGTCAGCGCCGGTGCCGACCGGAGAGGGCGCGCGGGGCCGGGGTGAAGATGGTCAGCGCATCAGGGACCGCGGTGACCGTGAGCGGCACCGGGCCCAACTCGTCGCCGTCCGCCATCCCATACAGGCCGTCGCCGTCGATGACGACCTCGCGGGCCCGGAGCTGCTCCACCGCCGGGTCACGGACGAAGGCGCCCGTGAACAACGCCGGCAGGAGCCGGATGAAGGTCCCCCTGCTGACGGGATGAACGATGGTCAGATCGAGCAGCCCGTCGGTGACGTCGGCATCGGGACAGATGGCCATCCCCCCGCCGACGTAACCGGCGTTGCCGACGGCGACGAGGATGGCCGGGACGTCGCGCCGCTCGCCGTCGATGACGAGCCGGTACGGGAGTGGTTCGAACTGCGCCAATTGCACGGTGGCCGACCAGGCGTAGCGAAGCCGTCCACGGGGAAAGCTCGTCCGGTTCGCGCGCAGGTTCACCAACGCGTCGAAGCCGGTCGAGACGACCGAGACCACGTGCTCCAAGCTCTTCCCCGTCGCACCGCGGTCGACCAGACAGCCGCGTACGCTCGCCAGGTCGATCCGCCGGGTGGCGCCACGGACGACGAGGCGCGCGGCGGCCACCGGGTTCGCCGGCGGCAGACCCAGCCCTCGGCAGGAGTCGTTACCGGTTCCGGCGGGGATGAGTCCTAACGGCACCGGGGTCCCGGCGCAGGCGTCCGCGCCGAGGTGCATCATCCCGTCACCGCCCATCACGAGCAGGGCGTCGGGACGGCGGTCCCCCTCGCCCGGACGGGCGGCCGCGACGGCACGCCGACAGTGCGCGGCCGCCTCGGCGAAATTGGCCGCGAGGTGCACGCGGACATCCACGCCGGGCAACGAGGTGACCAATTCGGTGACGACCTTGGGCAGCAACTTCCGCGCCCGGCCGAGGCCGGCACTGGGATTGACGACCAGCGTCAGGACCGCCGCGTCCTCAGTCACCGGCCGTCCCCGTGCCGGACTCCACCTCGGCGGCCTCCGCCGCGGCGAGCCGACCGGCCCGGCGTCTGTCATTGACCCGGCAGATGATCTCGGCCACGACGTAGAGCACGCTCATCGGCACGGCCAGGGCGAGCATCGAGATCGGGTCCGTCGACGGTGAGGCGACGGCGGCGAAGATGAAGATCCCCACGATCGAGTACGACCGTACGGCCGCCAACTGGGCGCCGGTGATCACCCCCGCGAAGTCGAGCGCGACGATCACCACGGGCAGCAGGAACGCCACCCCGAAGACCAGCATGATCTGGATCATGAAGGTCAGGAACGGCACCATCTCCACCATGTTCGCGACCGGCGAGTTCTGCGGGGTGAACCCCAGCAGGACCACCAGGCCCTTGGGCAGCACCCAGTAGCCCAGCGCGACGCCCGACAGGAAGAGCGGGACACCGGCGCCGATGAACCCGAGAGTCCAGCGGCGTTCCTTCGCCAGCAGGCCCGGCACGATGAACGCCCAGATCTGGTAGAGCCAGAAGGGACTGCTCACCACGGTGCCGGCGATGGCGACGATCTTGATGGCCAGGGTCATCGGGGCCGCCACACCGGCGTTGACGACCATGACCTGCTGGTCGGGTCGGCTCCGGTTGAGCTCCTGGACGGCACGCAGGTACGGCCTCAGCAGGAACTCGTACAGGTCGTTGTAGAAGAACGCCGTCACGGCCATGCCGATGAGGATCAGGACGACGATCATGATCACCCGGTAGCGGAGCTCCCGGAAGTGATCGACCAGCGTCATCCGGCCGTCCTCGGAAATGGCGGGAGGACGCAGCCAGGCGAGGCGCCGCTTCTTCACCGGCGCCTCCTGCGGGGCCGCCACGGCCGGTCCGGCATCGTCCGCCGAAGCGGACCGGGCGGGGTCGAGCCAGTTGGCCACGGGGTCAGTGGTCCTTCTTGTGCTCCGGGTCGACGATCTCGGCGTCGTGGACCTCGGTGGTCCGCTTCGCCTCGTCGGCGGCGGGAGTGGGGGTGGGCTCGGTGGTGCCGACCGCCTGCGGATCGCGGCGCAGGTCCTTGGTCTCGTCCTTGAACTCACGGATCGCCCGGCCGGTGCTCTTGCCGAGGCCGGCCAGCCGCGAGCCACCGAACATCAGCAACACGATCGCAAGGATGATGAGCAGCTCGGGTCCGCCGAGGCCTGCAAGGGAGAGGGGGAGCATGTGAACCTCTGTCTCGTTCAGTAACGGTGCGTGGCGTGCCGGGCGCTGAATCCAGCGAAGTCGGGCTCGAACTCCAGGTCCGCCTGACCCGATGGTACGCGCTCACCGTAGGGGTCCGGGACCTCCCCCGGCCGGCCGACGGGCCCCCCGGCCGGGAGTGGCGTGATCTCGTCGAGGAGGCTCAGAATCTCCTCAGCCTGGCGCCCGAGGTGGTCGACCTCGCTGAGCAGGTCCTGCACCTTGTGCCACAGCCAGACGACGTAGGCGACGAGGCCGACGAGCCCGAGCAGGGCGATACCGACGAACACGAGGACCCAGAGCATGGCGGTGAGACTACCGGACCTGCGCGCCCTGATCGTCGCCCGGACCAGCCGGTCGCGACGTCCGCGGTGTGCCCGCTGCGTTCTCGTAGAGGGTGAGGGTGGCCCGGGCCCGTTCGAGGGCGCCCTCACCGGCGTCCGGCGGGTCGAGCAGGACCACGTCCGCACCGAAACGCAACAGCAGCCCGGTGAGCCAGGACGGATCGAGCACCCCCAGGGTGACGATCAGGTCGCCGTCGGACGGCTCTCGGTCCGGACCCAGGTCGTCCTCGGGAGTGACGGCCCGAACCTCGGTGGTCGGGTAGTACTCCACCAGCCACCTGGCCGCGGGACGCACCCACAGCCGGATCTGCTCGGCGTGTTCCAGCTGACGGATCCAGCTCGGTGGCCCCTCGGCCGCACCGCCGTGATCGAGGGCGGCGCGGGAGAGCACCTCGGCGACGCGGATCCGGTCCATCCGGAAGGATCGGCGGTCGGCCCGGTCGAGATCCCAGGCCTCGAGGTAGTGGTAGCCGTCGACCACCTTGGTGCCGAGGGCGTCGACCGTACGCCGAGACGCCCGGCCCTGCGCATCGACGTAGTCGAGCGCGAGGCTGCGACGCACCGCCAGCGCCCGGTCCACCGCCTCGCGGACCTCCGGGGTGCCCGAGGCGACCTTGAGGCGGAAGCGGTCCGCCATGGCGGCGTGCTCACCGGCCACCGCGGCGATCTTGGCGCGAGCGGATTCCACCACCTGCGCCGTACGTCCGGTCGACGTCTCGGCGAGGACCTGCAGCCCTACCAGCAGGGTGACCGCCTCGTCGGCGCTGAAGCGTGCGGGCATGGTCGGGGCGTTGTCGAGGGAGGGGCGGATGATGCCCTCCTCGAGCGCGTCGAAGTCGAGGTCCAGCACGTAGAAGCCGAGCTGACCGGGGAGCTGGCACATGGTCAGCAGCCGGACGTCCTCACGGGCCTGGTCGACCGTGACCCCGAATTCCCGGGCCACGTCCTCGACGGTCGTCTCGTCCAGCCCGCGCAGCCAGGTGCTCAAGGCCAGCAGGCGCGGCACCTGCTCAGTGGCGGTCGACGCCATGGGTCACTTCCCCTCCGTCCGCCACTCCCGCAGCCTGGCCGGCGCGCAGCATCGCGGTGAGGTGGTCCACCAGGGCGCTCGCCAGCTCCGGCGGGGTGAGGACCACGACGTCGGTGCCGAGCATCGCCAGCTCGCCGACGAAGCCCTTGCGATAGGTGTAGGCCACCCGCCAGGCGCGGTATCCCTCCGGTGCCTGCCGGTCGGCGGGCGTCAGGGGCCGGTGCAGTGCGCCCTCCCGACCCAGCCGGAGGGCGAGCACGGCCTCATCGGCGGGGTGCTCGCTCGAGATCTGTTCGCTCAGCCGCCGGACCTCCTCCGGATCGGGCTCGGGGAAGGTGAAGTTCGCCGTGCTGGAGCGCACCCGACCCTGAATCCGGGCGAGCTTGAACCGACGGGTCGCGGCCCGGTCGAGATCCGCGCCGAACAGGTACCACTGCCCGTGGGCCATGGCCAGCCCCCATGGCTCGACATGGCGCACCCCCCGGTCGGCGTACTCAAAGGTGACCCGGCGACGGTTGGTGACGGCGTCGCGGAGCACCGCCAGTCCGTGGGTGGCTTCGGGTCGGGTCTCGGCCACATCGCTGGGGGTGAACAGGGAGGCCAACGCGTCCGTGTCGGGCTCGACCCCGATGGAGCGCAGCTTCATCAGGGCACGCTGCGACGACGCCGCCATCCCCGCCTCCCGCCAACTGCGCGCGGCCAGGGCGACCGCGCCCGCTTCCTCCGGGGCCAGGTCCACCGGCTCGAGGGCGAAGTCGCCCAGCCGGATCCGATAGCCCTCGTCCTCCCCGGCCCCACTGGTCTCGATCGGGAGGCCCAGCTCGACCCGCAGAGCGCGCTTGTCCCGCTCGAACGCCTGGTTGAAAGCCGCGTCGGACAGGTCGGCGTATCCCTCGACGAGGCTACGGATCCGCGCCTTCGTCAGGGGTTGCGGGGCACCCAGCAGCAGCAGCGTCAGACCGACCCGACGTTCGGCACTGCTCGGCGCCATCCTCGCTCCCCCGTTCCGCGGTCTACCCTCGTGACTGCGAGACTAACAGCCGCGACCACGCAGACCCGGGAGGAGCAGCCGGTGACCACGCGGGAGCCACCGGACACCGCCAGGGTGTCCACCGCCGGCGCGATCGGAGCGGGCCGGTTCGCTCCGAGCCCGACCTCCGATCTCCACCTCGGCAATCTGCGCACGGCTCTGCTGGCCTGGCTCTTCGCCCGGCACACGGGGCGGCGCTTCCTGGTCCGGATCGAGGACCTCGACACCGCCAGGGTGGCCCACGACCCCGCCGTGGCCCGCCGCCAGCTCGCTGATCTGCGCGCCATCGGGGTGGACTGCGACGGGGACGTCCTGCGCCAGTCCGAGCGTCTCGAGGCGTACGCCGATGCGGTGACCCGGCTGAGCGAGGACCCCGGCACGTACCCGTGCTTCTGCACCCGGCGCGAGATCGCCGAAGCGGTCAGTGCCCCGCATGCGCCGCCGGGCGCCTACCCGGGCACCTGCCGCCACCTCACCACGGTGGAGCGCGCCGCTCGAGGGTCCCAGCGCAACCCGGCACTGCGGGTCCGTGGTGGCGACGTGGTCGTGGAGGTCGTCGACGAGTTCGCCGGACCGATTCGTGGGCCGGTGGACGACTTCGTCCTGCGGCGCAACGACGGGGCGTACGCCTACAACCTGGCGGTGGTGGTCGACGACGTGGCGCAAGGGGTGGACCAGGTGGTGCGGGGCGACGACCTGTTGACGTCCTCACCCCGCCAGGCCTGGCTCACCGAGCGACTGGGTGGGCGGGTCCCCCACTACGCCCACGTTCCGCTCGTGGTGAACGCGCAGGGCCGACGGCTGGCGAAGCGGGACGGCGCCGTGACGCTGGCCGCACTGACGGCTCGGGGCGTCGACGGTGCGGCGGTGCGCTCCTTGCTCGCCGCGTCCCTCGGCCTGGCCGAGGCCGGGGAACCGGTCACGATGACCGACCTGCTCGCGCGCTTCGACCCCGCGGCCCTGCCCCGAACCCCCTGGGTGTGGGACGACGCGGTCGCCGGGTCCACGCCCTGAGGCGGCCGGCGCAGCCCTGGGGCCCTGCTGATCGGGTCAGGACACCTGGAGGATGTCCACCACGTAGACGAGGGTGGCACCGGCCGGGATGCCCTGGTCGGGCGCTCCGTCCGGGTAGGCCTGGGACGGTGGGACGACGATGAGGATCCGGCTGCCCACCGGTTGGTCCTTCAGCGCTGTCTGCCACCCCTTGATCAGGTCGGTCAGTGCCCCCGACTCGGGTGCGGCGGGCACCTGCTGCCCGTTGACAGTCTTCGCCGAGTAGGTGTCGCTGACCTGCTTAGCGCCGTCCCACAGCCAGCCGCGGTAGTTGACCGTCACCGTCGAACTCGCGGTGACCTTGTCACCCTTGCCCTTGATCAGCGGCTGCACCACCAGATCGGTGGGAGCCGCGCCCGATGGGATGGAGATCTTCGGGTCGTTCACCGCGCCACTCACCGTCGGCTGGCCGGACGGCTGGGTGACCTTGTCGCCCTCGGGGCCGCTCAGCGGAACGCCGATGATGTCGACGACGAAGACGAGCGTGTCCCCGACCTGGATCCCGGCTTGGGCGATGCCGCCGCTGGAGTCGTAGCCGTCCTTGCCCGGAATGGCCAGCAGGACCCGGGAGCCCTGCTTCTTGCCGACAAGTCCCTTGGCGAATCCGGGGACGACCCCGCTGAGCTGGAAGGAGGTCGGCTTCCCGTTCGCGTACGACGCGTCGAAGACCTGGCCGGTACGCCCGTTGAGGCCCTGGTAGTGGACCGTCACTGTCATGGACGACGTCACCTCGGGCCCAGAGCCCTGGCTGATGACCTTGGACTGGGTGTCCGCGACGGTGAAGGGTGAGAACTTCACGGTCGGCGATTCGCCGTACTTCCCCTCGACGCTCACCCCGTCGAGATTCGTCACCGGGGCCGGCTCGGGGGCGGCGGACGCCGAGGCCGAGGCGCTGGGGCTCGCGGTCGCCGACGCGGACCCGGTGCCCTTCGTGCAGCCGGCGAGGCCGAGCCCCAGAGCGAGGACCGACGCGACGACACCGGTCATTGCGAGACGCCGTCGGGGGGTGCGGGTGGGACGGGAGCGGAGGAAGTCCATCACGTCGGGCAGCCTACCGCGAGGGGTAGTCAGCACAGCGGGTCGAGCCCGCGGCGGTCACCAGAGCGGTTCGGAGAGGGACGCGATCAGCGCGTCGACGCGCTCGTCGACGTCGCGGAACGGGTCGCGGAGAGTGAGGGCGCGGGTCTGGTTGCCGCGATTGACCCGCAGGTGCATCCAATCGGCCAGGTAGTCCACCTCGGCGGCCCGGGCCGCCTCGATGAAGGCGCCCCGCAACCGGGCCCGGGTCGGGGGCGGGGTGGTGAGCGCCCGGTCGACCTGTGCCTCATCGACGATCCGGCTGACCTCGCCGTGGGCGTCGAGCAGCCGGAAGAGTCCGCGGCCCTCGGCGATGTCGTGGTACGCCATGTCGAGCTGCGCCAGCCGTGGACTGTCGGGAGGCAGGTTGTGGCGCTCCGCGTAGCGGGTGATCAGGCGATGCTTGATCGCCCAGTCGATGTCGCGGGACAAGGTGTCCATGTCCCCCGCCTCGACCGCGGTCAGTGTCCGCTGCCACAGCCGCAGGGCATGCTCGAGCCCCGGGGCGAAGGGACCCAGTCGGTCGCGCTGGTCGAGCACCGCCTGGAGATAGGCCTGCTGGATCTCCAGGGCACTCACCGTCCGCCCGTTGGCGAGCTCGACCGGCGTGCGGCCGGTGAGGTCGCGGGAGATCTGGCGGATGGCGAGGTTGGGATTGTCCAGGGTGAGGTCGGGCAGGGCGACACGCGCCTCCACCAGGCGCAGCACCAGTTCGGTCGCGCCGACCTTGAGCAGGGTGGTCGTCTGGGACATCGACGAGTCACCGACGATGACGTGCAGGCGCCGGTAGAGCTCGGGGTCACCGTGCGGTTCGTCGCGGGTGTTGATCATCGGCCGCGACCGGGTGGTGGCCGAGGAGACGGTGTCCCACATCTGGTCGGCCCGCTGGCTCAGCTGGAACACGGCCGGGCCACCCGCTCCGGCGGTCCGTTCGGGGCGCTCATAGAGCTTCGTACGCGACAGGTGCCCGGCTCCCGCGATCAACTGGCGACTCACCAGGAACGGCAACACCACGCGGTAGTAGCGGTTGATGTCGACACCCCGGTCGACGAGGTAGTTCTCGTGACAGCCGTACGAGTTGCCGGCCGAGTCGACGTTGTTCTTGAACAGGAAGATCTCGACCGGGGTGCCGTCCGCGGCGAGCTGGTCGGTGGCGAGGCCGCGGAGGTCCTCGACCAGACGGTTGCCGACGGCGTCGTGGGCGACGAGGTCGTACAGGTCGTCACACTCGGCCGTCGCGTACTCGGGGTGCGACCCGACGTCGAGATAGATGCGGGAACCGTTGGCGAGGAAGACGTTGCTGGAGCGCCCCCAGGCGATCATCCCGCGAAACATCTGCCGGGCGATCTCCTCCGGCCCGACCCTGCGATCGCCGCGCGGGCGACCGGTCAGTCCGTACTCGGTCTCCAGCCCGTAGATCCGCCGCGTCCGCGCCTCGCCCGGTTCCACCGCCATCTTCCCACCCGACCTTCCGTCAGCCCCCGCTTCCCCCGCACCCGATCCGGGCCTGCGTCACATCCCGACCAGGTCGAGCAGCTTGCCCAACTCCTCCTGGGTGAGGTCGCGCATCTCCCCGGGCTGCAGGCGACCGAGGCGCACCGGGCCGATCGCGATCCGGGTGAGCTTCTGCACCGGGTGGCCGAACGCCTCCATCATCCGTCGCACGACGCGGTTGCGGCCCTCGTGCAGGGTGATCTGCAGCAGCGTGGCATCGGGCATGGTCTGCATGACCTTCACCTTGTCGGGGCGCACCGGGCCGTCCTCCAGGGTGATGCCGCGCTGGATCCGCTTCAGCGTGTGCGGCGAGACCTGACCCAGCACCTGGGCGACGTACGTCTTGGGCACTTCGTACGACGGGTGGGCCAGCCGGTGGGCGAACTCTCCGTCGTTGGTGAGGATGATCAGGCCCTCGGTCTCGGTGTCCAGTCGGCCGACGTGGAAAAGGCGGACGTTGCGACGGTCGATGTAGTCGGTCAGCGTCTCGCGTCCCTCGGGGTCGTCCATGGTGGAGACCACCCCGCGCGGCTTGTTGAGCACGGTGTACACGTGTCGGCGTGCGGTGGGGATGCGCGATCCGTCGACGCGGATCTCGTCCTTCTCGGGGTCGACCCGACGTCCCTGCTCGGTGACGAGTTCGCCGTTCACCTCGACCCGGCCGGCCTGGATCAGTTGCTCACTGGCTCGGCGGGAGGCGATGCCGGCCTGCGCGAGGACCTTCTGCAGGCGGATGCCGTCGCGTTCGTCGTCGTCGGTCTCGCTCATCGATCTCCCTCGGGTTGTTCGGTCTCGGTCGCGGCGCTCGCCCGGGCCCCGATGGCGTCGGGACACCGGCGCCACTACCGGCCAAGCGTACGCATCGCGCGGGTGGTGGTCAGGGCAACGGCCGTCACTGGGACGGACAGCGACGCTCAGGCGTCCAGGCGGGCCAGTACCTCCCGGGCGAGGGAACGGTAGGCCTCGGCCCCGGGCGAGCTGCTGGCGTACGTGGTGATCGGCTCACCCGCGACGGTGGTCTCGGGGAACTTCACCGTACGGCGGATGACGGTGTGGAAGACCTGGTCACCGAACGCGTCGACGACGGTCTGCAGCACCTCCCGGGAGTGCAGGGTGCGCCCGTCGTACATGGTGCCGAGCAGACCCAGGATGGTGAGTCGGTGGTTGAGCCGGTCCTGGACCCGCTTGATGGTGTCCTGCAGCAATGCCACGCCTCGCAGGGCGAAGAACTCACACTCCAGCGGAATGACGACGTAGTCCGCGGCGGTGAGGGCGTTCACGGTGAGCAGGCCCAGCGACGGCGCACAGTCAACGAGGATGACGTCGTAGCGGTCCCGCAGTGGGTCCAGCACCCGGGTGAGCGACTGCTCGCGGGCCACTTCGGCCACCAACTGGATCTCGGCCGCCGACAGGTCGATGTTGCTCGGCAGGATGTCCATGCCCTCGACCGGGGTGTCCGCGAGGACGTCGTCGACGTCCACGCGCGCGCCGAGCAGGAGGTTGTAGATGCTCAGCTCGAGTTCGTGAGGATTGACCCCCAGCCCCACCGACAGCGAACCCTGGGGGTCGAGATCGACCAGCAGTACCCTGCGCCCGGTCTCCGCGAGAGCGGCGCCCAGGTTGATCGTCGTCGTGGTCTTGCCGACGCCGCCCTTCTGGTTGCACATCGCGATGATCGTGGCGTGCTTGGGGCCCGGTGCGGGAGCTGTGGGCGGTGGGAGCTCAGGCCAGGGGCGGCCGGTCGGTCCGAGTCCGGCGGCGTCGGTGTCGGTGGGTTCGACGTCGAACAGTGCCACGTCGTCATCACGCGCCTCACCGAACCGGTCCACGGAACCCCCTCGAACTGTCGCAGCCAACACTACTCATGTGTAGCGAGCAGCGGGCGTCAAGTCTATCCCCGGCGCGTCCGCGCTCAGCGTGCGCGCGGATGGGCCTCGGCGTAGACCTCGCGGAGGTGGTCGACAGTCACCAAGGTGTAGATCTGCGTCGTGGTGACCGAGGCGTGCCCGAGCAACTCCTGGACGACGCGGACGTCCGCGCCGCCCTCCAGCAGGTGCGTCGCATAGGAGTGGCGCAGCGTGTGCGGTGAGATCTCGAGGGCCAGTCCGGCCGAGGCCGCCGCGCGCCGGATGATCTCCCAGGCGCTCTGCCGCGACAGGCGCCGGCCCCGCGAGTTGAGCAGCAGCGCGGGGTCCCCATCGCCGCCGACGGCCGCCAACGCCGGACGACCGCGCACCAGCCACGCCTCGACGGCGCGGATGGCGTACGACCCCAGGGGCACCACCCTTTCCTTGCTGCCCTTGCCGTACAGGCGCAGCACCGCCGTGTCACCGTCCCGGACCTGCAGGGCATGGGTGAGGTCGTCCACGTCGAGGCGGACGATCTCGGAGATCCGGGCGCCGGTGCCGTAGAGGAGCTCGAGCAGCGCGGCGTCGCGCAATCCGGTCGGGGTCTCGCGGTCCGGAGTGGCGAGGAGCGCCTCCACCTGCCCCACGCCCAGCGCCTTCGGCAGGTGGCGCCCGGTGGCCGGCGGCCGGACGTCGGCCGCCGGATCCGCGCCCGTGATCCCCTCCCGGGCGACGAAGCGGTGGAAGGACCGTACGGCCACGACGGCGCGAGCCACCGACGAGGCCGCCAGTGGGCGGTGCTCACCGTCGCCGGCCGAAAGGTGGGCGGCGAATCCGCCGACCACCCCCTCGGTGATCCGGTCCGGGGCGCCGATGCCCAGCCCGGCCAGATAAGCGAGGTAGCGGTCCAGGTCGCGCCGGTAGTTGGTCAGGGTGTTGGCCGACAATCCCCGTTCGACACCCAGGTGCGCCAGGAATGTCGCCACCAGGTCGGCCAGGCCATCAGTGCTCATCGCGGCACCTCGGGCGTGGGATCGTCAGGCGAACGGTGCACGGGCGAGGAACTCCTCGCGCAAACGCCGCGCGGGCCATGGGGCATCGGCGTTCCGAAGACGATCCCAGCCGCGGGGACGGGCGGCCGCCGCGGCCATCACACCGGCGACGAGCACCGGGTTCTGCAGCCGGCCGTCGAGGATAGCGTCGACGACGTCGTCGAAGTCCGCCCGGACGATGTCCATGTGCGCCTCCTCACCGTCCGCGACGAACCCTGTCGGCTGCGGCTCCGGGTGCAGGTCGCGGGCGAGGTAGATGCGTACGCCCTCCTGGCTCGCCCCCGGAGAGGTGAACATGTCGACGAGCACTCGCCAGTCCGCGGCACGCAGCCCAACCTCTTCGGCGAGTTCACGCCGGGCCGCCGCCACGTAGTCCTCACCGTCGACGTCGAGCAACCCCGCGGGCGGCTCGACGAGGCGCAGACCGGCCGCGTGCCGGTACTGCCGGACCAGCACGATCCGGTCGTCGTCGTCGAGGGCGATGACACCGACGGCTCCGGGGTGGCGGATCCACTCCCGGCGCAGCTCGGCACCCGAGGGGTCGACCACCTGGTCGCGGACGAGGTCGAAGATGGCCCCCTCCCCGACCAGGTGGCGGGAGACGACGGGCCACCCCATCGGGACGTCCGCCAGCTCCGTCCCCGACACCACTTCCGTCACGTCAGGCCTCGTCCTCGACCGGCAGGCGGTCGCTGTCGCGGCGCTGCAGGGAGGCCCGGATCAGGCCGGCGAACAGCGGGTGCGGGCGGGTCGGACGGGACTCGAACTCGGGGTGGGCCTGGGTGGCGACGAAGTACGGGTGCACCTGCTCGGGCAGCTCGATGAACTCGACCAGGTTGCGGTCCGGCGAGGTGCCGCTGATCACCAGACCGGCCTCCTCGAGGCGGGGCCGGTAGGCGTTGTTGACCTCGTAGCGGTGGCGGTGGCGTTCCGAGACGTGCACCGAACCGTAGAGCCGCGACACCTGCGAATCCCGCTCGAGCAGGGCGTCGTACGCTCCGAGCCGCATCGACCCGCCCAGATCGCCCTCCCCCGAGACGATCGCCTGCTGCTCGGCCATGGTGGCGATCACCGGGTCGGTGGTGTCGGCATTGAACTCCGACGAGTCGGCCCCGTCGATACCGGCCAGGTGCCGGGCCACCTCGATGACCATCACCTGCAGCCCCAGGCACAGGCCGAGGATCGGGATGCGATGTTCGCGGGCGAAACGTACGGCCCCGATCTTGCCCTCGACACCGCGGATGCCGAAGCCGCCGGGCACGCAGATGCCGTCGACGTCGCCGAGGTGCTCGGCGGCACCCTCAGGGGTCTGGCAGCTGTCCGAGGGCACCCACTTGACGCTGACCTTGGCCCAGTTCGCGAAACCTCCGGCGCGCAGCGCCTCGGTGACCGACAGGTAGGCATCGGGCAGGTCGATGTACTTGCCGACCAGCGCGATGGTGACCTCCTCGCGCGGCTTGTGGACGCGCTCGAGCAGGTCGTTCCACTTGGCCCAGTCGACGTCGCGGAACGGGAGGTTGAGGCGGCGGACGACGAACACGTCGAGGCCCTCGTTGTAGAGGACCTTGGGGATGTCGTAGATCGAGGGTGCGTCGGGGCAGGAGACGACCGCCTCCTCCTCGACGTCGCAGAACAGCGCGATCTTGTGCTTGATCCCCCGGGGATCTCCCGGTCGGAGCGGCAGACGATGGCGTCGGGCTGGATGCCGCCCTGGCGCAGCGCCGCGACGGAGTGCTGGGTGGGCTTGGTCTTCAGCTCACCGGACGGGCCGAGGTAGGGCACCAGGGAGACGTGGAGGAAGAACGAGTTGTCCCGGCCGACCTCGCGGCGCACCTGGCGGGCCGCCTCGAGGAAGGGCAGCGACTCGATGTCGCCGACGGTGCCGCCGATCTCGTGGATGACGACGTCGACATCGTCGCCACCCATCCGCAGCATCTCGTCCTTGATCTCGTTGGTGATGTGCGGGATCACCTGGACCGTGTCGCCGAGGTACTCGCCGCGACGCTCCTTCGCGATGACGGACGCGTAGACCTTGCCGGTCGTGACGTTGGCATCGGCGTTGAGGTGCCGGTCGAGGAAACGCTCGTAGTGTCCGATGTCGAGGTCGGTCTCCGCACCGTCCTCGGTGACGAACACCTCACCGTGCTGGAAGGGGTTCATCGTGCCGGGATCCACGTTGATATAGGGATCCAGCTTCTGCATGGTGACGCGCAAGCCGCGGGCAACCAGGAGGTTGCCGAGGCTTGAGGCGGTCAGTCCCTTGCCGAGCGACGAGGCGACACCTCCAGTGACGAAGATGTGCTTGGTCTCGACGTGATGCTGGTTCATTTTCGCGTGGCCCACGGGCCTCCACCTTATCGGCTGGAAGGCTTCGGGACCAACGATCCGGCGGACAGTGGCTCGGCGGCCACCGCGAGGAGCTCCTCGGCATGCGCCAGCGCGGTGTCCGTGGTGTCGATTCCGGCCATCATCCGGGCGAGTTCGCCGGCCCGGTCCGCCTCGGCGACCTCACGGACGCCACTGGTGGTGATGTGCCCGTCGTCGGCCTTGACCACCACGAAGTGGCGGTCGGCGAAGGCGGCGACCTGGGCGAGATGGGTGACGACGACCACCTGGGAACGTTCGGCGAGCCGCTTGAGTCGGCGGCCGATCTCGACGGCCACGGCGCCACCGACGCCGGAATCCACCTCGTCGAAGACGAGGGTCTGCCCGGGGCTGTCGGCGACGGTCACCTCGAGGGCGAGGCGGACACGGGAGAGCTCGCCGCCGGAGGCCACCTTGCCGAGCGGACCGGGCTGCGAGCCGGGGTTCGCGGCGAAGAGGAACTCTGTCGTCTCCGCACCCCAGGGGCCCCGCTCCCCCGGCTCCAGCACCACGGTGAGACGCGCCTGCGGCATGGCGAGCGCCGCCAGTTCGACGCGGACCGCGTCCTCGAGGTGGCGTGCGGCAGCGGTGCGGGCCGCGGTGAGGTCACGCGCGAGACCCTCCAGCCGGCTGGTCAACTGCTCGACCCGGGCGGACAACTGCTCGATCCGGTCGTCGGTGCCGACGAGGTCGTCGAGGCGGGCCCGGGAGGCGTCGGCCCAGGCCAGCACGGCATCGGTGGTGTCGCCGTACTTGCGGTGCAGCGCGGACAGGGCGGCCCGGCGAGCGGTGATCTCCTCGAGGCGGGCCGGGTCGGCCTCCAGGCCCGCGAGGTACCCGGCCAGGTCTGCGCCGAGGTCGTTGAGCTGGTAAAGGACCTCACGCGTCCGAGCGGCCAGGGCCGCTGCGGGCGCGTCGGCGTCGGCGATGGACTCCAGGGCGTGGCGGGCGACCCCGACGAGGGCGGCAGCGCCGGGCGAGGTGTCGAAATCGACCTCGTCGCCGTTGAGTGCCAGGGCCGCCTTGGCGGCACCGACGCGCAGGTCGTCGACGGCCTGGAGCCGCCGTGTCTCCGCGAGCAGTTCCTCATCCTCGCCCGGTGTCGGATCGACGGCGGCGATCTCGTCGAGGGCATGGCGCAGCATGTCGACCTCGCGCGCCCGCTCCCGGGCCTGCGTACGCAGGGTGTCGAGCTCGGCCGACGCTGCCCGCCAGTCCTGCCAGCTGGCCCGGTAGTCCGCCCTGATCGCCAGCAGCTGCTCACCGCCGAACCGATCGAGCATGTCGCGCTGGGTCTCGGGCAGGGCGAGTCGGATCTGGCCGGACTGGCCGTGGATGGTGATGAGCTCCTCGCTGACCGTGCTCAGCGCGGCGACCGGGACCTGGGCCCCGCCGACGTACGCGCGGGAGCGCCCGGCGGCGCCGACGGTGCGGGCCAGGACGAGTTCGGGGCCGTCGTCCGGCTCGTCGAATACCCCTCCGAGGTCGCCGACACGGTCGAGAACCGGGTCGGGCAGCCGGCCGAAGCGGCCCTCGACCCGCGCCGTCCGCTCCGCCCCGACCGCGTCACGACGGACGATGCCTCGTGCAGCGCGCTGGCCGAGGAGCAGTCCCAGGCCGCTGACGATCATGGTCTTGCCCGCGCCGGTCTCGCCGGTCACGGCCGTGAAGCCGGGGGCGAGGTCGAGCGTGGCCTCCGCGATCACCCCGAGGTCACTGATCCTCAGTTCGGAGATCATGCGCCGTGCCGTTCATGGGTGCCACGCCGCTCCGCGGCACCGCGCCACCCCTCGACGCTGAGCCCGAACTTGCGGACCAGTCGGCCGGTGAAGTCGTCCGGCGCAATGCGCGCGAGCTGCAGGCGATGCTGGCCACGGGTCACGTCGAGGACATTGCCGGGAGACAGGTCGAAGGAGCGACGTCCGTCGAGCCAGACCACGGCGTTGTTCTGTTCGGCGCGGACGACCTGGACGTGGACGTGCGCGTCGGCCGGTACGACGACGGGCCGGTTGAACAGGGCATGGGCGCTGAGCGGGACGATCAGCATCGCGTCGACCCCCGGCCAGGTCACCGGGCCCCCGGCGGAGAAGGCGTACGCGGTGGAACCCGTCGGGGTGGAGACGAGGATCCCGTCGCAGCTCCACCGGGACAGCGGCTGGTCGTTGACAGCCACCACGGCCTCCAGCATCCGTTGCCGCGAGGCCTTCTCCAGCGAGGCCTCGTTGACGGCGAACGACTCCCACAGGACGTCGCCCCCCGGGCTGGAGAGGACTCGCACGCGGGCGGTGAGCCGGGTCTCGGTGTGGTAGGTCCGATGGCACACCGCGGTGACCACCTGGTCGATCTGGGAGGACTCCGCCTCGGCGAGGAAGCCGACGTGCCCGAGGTTGACGCCGAGGATCGGCAGGTCGACCGACAGCGCCCACTCGACACCGCGCAGGATGGTCCCGTCACCGCCGAAGACCACGGCCAGTTCGCAGCCGTTCGTCCCGGCCTCGTCGACCAGATCGGTCCGCAGGTCGGCACCGTCGAGGAACGACGCCATCTCCTTGGTGTCGGCCCGCGGCAGGACGCAGGTGATGTCCTGACCCGCGACGCCGTGCATGAACTGGACGGCGGCGCGCACCGCCTCGGGGCGGTGGGTGTGCGTGATCACCGCGACGCGCCTTCCGGCGGCGCCGGTCTCCGGGTCGGTGGCGCTGACGACGGGACCGGATTGCGGGGTGCTCACCCGGCCAGCCTAAACGCTGCGGGACGGGTCCGGCTGCAGTCCCGCCCATGCCGCCAGCATGGCGGCGGCGACGGCGGCGCCGCAGAACACCGAGACAGCCGGCCAGCCGCCGACGGTGAACAGGTACCCGCCGGCCCAGCCCATGACCGAGGACCCGCTGTAGTAGAAGAAGTTGTAGAGCGCGGTGGCCTGGGCCCGACCTTCGCTCGCCATCATGCCGGCGAGCGCCGAGGCGATGGCGTGCCCGGCGAAGAAACCGGCGGTCAGCACGACGAGTCCCAGGATGACGACGGCGATGGACGGCAACCAGGTGAGCGCGAGCCCGGTGAGCATCAACCCGGCCGCTCCCAGCAGGACTGTACGCCGCCCCCGGTGGACTGCGGCGCGGGTCGCCCGGCTCGAGGACCAGGTCCCCGCCAGGTAGGACAGGAAGAGCAGCGAGGTGATCGTCGGGGACAGGTCGAAGGGGGGACGCTCCAGCCGAAAGCCGAGGTAGTTGTACACGGTGACGAAGGCGCCCATCAGGCAGAAGGCCTGGGCGAACACCGCCAGCATCCTCGGGCTACGCAGATGCCCGGCGGCCCGGCGCGTCACCTCCGCCAGCGACGTGCGCCGCGGGATGAACCGTCGCGCAGGCGGAACCAGGACAGCGAAGAGGACTGCCGCCACGACGCTGAGACCCAGAACGGCACCGACGCCGGCCCGCCAGGACCCGGTGAGATCGGTGATGGGGCCCGAGACGAGGCGGCCTGACAGTCCGCCGAGTGACGTTCCCGAGATGTAGAGACCCGTGGCCGCAGCCATCGACGCGGCGTGCGTCTCCTCGGTGATGTACGCGACGGCGACGCCCGCGACACCGCCGAGACAGGCACCTTCCAGGAACCGCAGGACGACCATCACCGGCAGTGCGGTGGTGAACGGGACGACCGCACCGATCACCGTGGCCCCGACGATCGCGATCAGCATCGTCCGGACCCGGCCGGCTCGATCCGCCAGCCAGGACCACAGCAACACGGACACCGCCAACCCGCCGGTGGCGGCGGACACCAGCAGGGCCGCTGCCGCCGGGGGAACGCGCAGTCCGGTGCTGATCGCCGGGAGGACGGCCTGTGGCGCGTACAACTGTGCGAAGGTCGCCACACCGGCGAAGAACATCGCCGCCAGGAGTCGGCTGAAGTCGCGGGTGCCGCGACGATGCCCCGCCCAGCCCGTTCGGCTCGGGTCGTGCCCGGCACCTCCAGCCGATGCCTGCTCGTCCTCCGTACCGTCGGCGAAGTGGTCGCTCGTCCTGCTCACCTTCCGTTCCGCGCCAGGCGCAGGAAGTACTCGACGTTGCCGGCAGGACCCGGCAGCCTGCTCGGGGCGTGTCCGGTGACCACCCAACTGAGCTCCTCGGCCGCCCGGGCGACCGCGTCGACGGCGGCGAGCCGCGCGCGCTCGTCGCGTACGACGCCCTTGCGGTCCAGCCCCTGGCGCCCGACCTCGAACTGGGGCTTGACCATGAGCAGAGCGTACGCCGCCTTGTCGCAGACCCCGGTGATCGCCGGAATCAGGTGCGTCAACGAGATGAAGGAGACGTCCGCGACCACCAGGTCGACCGGTGCGTCATCGAGATCGGCGAGGGTGATCGCCTTGGCGTTGAGCCCTTCCCGGACGTGCACCCTCGGATCGTCGCGTACCGCCGCGGCGAGTTGGTCGTGACCGACGTCCACCGCATACACGACCTGGCAGCCGGACGCGAGCAGCACCTGCGTGAACCCACCGGTGGAGGCGCCGACGTCCAGGGCTCGTCCGCCGATCGGGACCGGAAGGTCCTCGAGGGCCCCGAGCAACTTGTGCGCGGCGCGCCCCACCCACTCCTCACCGTCGACGTCGAGTCCATCGGCGCCGGCGGGGACCATCGTGGCCGGACGAGTGACCGTCCGGCCCCCGACCCGGACACGACCGGAGCGGATCAGCTCCTGGGCATGGCTTCGGGACCGAGCCAGCCCGGACTCGGCCAGGGCCAGATCCAGCCGTCGATGGCCGGTGGTCACCGCGCCAGCTCCGCCGCCACCGCCTCCTCGACGGTCGAGGGGTCAGCGGTCTGGCCGGCATCCCGGGCCGCCCACACCAGGCGTGCCGTCGCCCGGACGAGGTCGAGTGCCTCGCCGGGGGACACGATGGTGACCGACCCATCCTGCAGGCGCACGTGCGCCTCCCCGCATCGGGCCTCGTCCTCGTCCAGGACCACCGACGCGGCGGGCGCCAGCAAGTCGCGCAGGTCCCGCCCGATATGGGTGGGTCGTTGCGCTGCATCGGCGCCGAAGAGATCGGCCACGCGGTGCGTCCCGGAGAAGACGAGCATGGTGTCCATGCCGGTGTTCGTACCGCCGGCGATATCGGTGTCCAGACGGTCACCGATGAAGATCGGCCGTCCGGCGCCGAGCCGCGCGGCCGCGGCCTCCATCAGCGGCTTCTCGGGCTTGCCGGCCGTGCGGGGGTTGCCCCCGACAACCATCCGGACGACAGCGATCTGGGCACCTGCTCCCGGCTCCAGACCCCGATCTGTCGGTCGGGTCGGGTCGGCGTTCGTCGCGAACCAGCCTGCTCCGCGCTGCACGGCGAGCGCGGCCTCGGTGAGCGTCGCCCAGTTCAGATCGGGCTCGTACCCCTGGATCACCGCGTCCGGGGCATCCTCCGCCGATGTGGTCACGACGAAACCAGCCGCCCTGACCTGCTCGGCGAGAGCGGCCGACCCGCAGACGAGCACCGTCGCCCCTGCCGGGAGCTCCTGGGCCAGCATTCGTACGCCTGCCTGCCCGGAGGTGATCACCTCCTCGGCACTGCAGGGGATGCCCAAGCTGATCAGGTGCTCGACCACCGCCTGCGGAGCGCGGGCAGCGTTGTTCGTCACGAAGCACACCGGCACTGAGCGTTCCCGCAGGGCCGCCAGTCCTTCGGGTGCCCCCGGAACGGCCTCAGGCCCCAGATACACCACTCCGTCCAGGTCGAACAGGGCGGCGTCGTAGTCGGAGATCAGCTCACTCATCAGCGACTCCGTTGTCCCCAGGCTCGGCGGCCGCAGAATCGGACGAGGTCTCGGCCGTCTGGTCGCTCACCGATTCGGGCGCAACATCGGGCCGATCCGACTCCTGAGCCGGCGTGACGTCCTGCGGCTGCGCCTCGGACACGTCCGTGCGCTCCGCCTCCGTTGCGGAGGTCGGCTCGGGGACGTCGTCCACCTGCTGGGCCTCGGCCGCGAGCTGACCCTCGTCAGCGGTGTCCTCTGCCTGTTCGGAGTCCTGGTCCTCGTCGGAGTCCTCGTCCTCCTCGTCGAAGTCGAACTCGAAATCAACGCCGTCAAGCAGCTCGATCTGGTCGGCGGCATCCAGTTCGCGCGCTGTGTCGAGCTCGTCGGCAATCATGAACCATTCACGAGCCTCGTCAGGCTGGTCATGCCGCAGGAGCATCGCCGCATAGGCGTAGGCGAGTCGCGCATGGGCCTCGTGCGGGATGTCCTTCGACAGGCGACCCAGGAATGTCCTGAGGACGCGCATCCCCTCCTTGGCCTGGCCGAGATCCTCACGGGCACCGGCCTCGATGATCACCAACTCGACCTTGCTGCGCTGGGTCATGTCCACCAGCTTTGCCTCGCGGACGAGGCGCAGGGCCTCCTCCGGACGGCCCAGGGCACGCTCACAGTCGGCCATCACCGGGAGGTAGGCGGAGTCCCCACTCAACCGACGCAGGGCCCGATACTCGGTCAGCGCAACCGCGAAGTCCTCCGCGGCATAGGCCGTTTCGGCGACCGCCTCGCGAACCAGCGGCAGTCGTGCCCCTCGACGCTTGGCCGCAAGGGCGTGGCGCAGCGCCAGGGCAGGATCGTCATCGACCAGATCCCCCGCTGCCACAAGGTGCGCGCTCACGAACTCCGCCGCCTCGGAGGACAGCCCCCTCAGCTCCGCCCGCACCTCCCTGGGCAGGCGCGACAGATCCACATCCTGTGGCACCGGCGGCTCGTCAGCGGCTCGCTCGAGACCCGGCGGGACAGGCTCGCGCTCGCGGTCCGCCCGTCCGGCGAAGCCCCGTTCGGGACCACGGCCACGCCCTTCAGGACCACGGCTGTCTCGCCCACGGCCTTCGGACCCCCGAGTGGGACGGTCAGTGCCTCGACCGCGATCGCCACCCCTGCGGTCACGGGAGTCCTGCCAGGCTCGATTACCCTGGCCACTCTCCCGGCCGCGCTCCGGGCGTGATCCCTGACGCATCTGGTCGCCGTGGTCGAACTCGGGACGCCGCATGTCCTCGGGGCGTCGTTCTCCGCGCCCGGCCTGAGGACTGCCCGCGGAGCGCTGCCCCGAATCCGGACGCGAGCCCCACCGACCCCCGGTGGATCCACTGTCGCGTCCACCGGTTCGCCGGTCGTCGCCGCCTCCGCGCCGCTCGTAGCCACCCGAGCGCTCGCGACGCTCCCCTCCGCCACGCTGCTCGTCATAGCGGGGCCGACCTTCACCAGTGCTTCTCCGCTGAGGGCGGTCCCCGCGGGTCGGACTTCCTTCCCGCTCGGCACGCCGGCCGCTCTCGCCGCCACGCCATTCGCCACCGCGCGACTCGCCAGCGCGGGAGTCACGACCGCGGGACTCGCCACCGCGGGACTCGCCACCGCGGGACTCGCCAGCGCGGGAGTCACGACCGCGGGACTCGCCACCGCGGGACTCGCCACCGCGGGACTCGCCACCGCGACCCTGGCCGCCCGAACGAGGTCCTCCAGACCTCTGACCCCGGAAATCTCCGGAGCGTTCCGCTCCGCCACGGCCACGGAAACCACCGGAACGATCACTATCGGAGCGACGCTCGCCCCCTTCGCGGCCCTGACCGCTGTCACGGCCGCGCTCCGATCCAGGACGCTCTCCGCGGTATCCGCCACGATCGTCGCCAGAGCGCTCACCGCGGTACCCGCCACGATCGCCTTCACCGCGGTACCCGCCACGATCGCCTTCACCGCGGTACCCGCCACGGTCACCACCGGAGCGACCGCCCTGGCCACGCTGACCGCCGCGATCACCGCCAGAACCCTCACCCCGGTATCCGCCACCGCGGTATCCGCCACGGTCACCACCGGAGCGACCGCCCTGGCCGCCTTGGCCGCCCTGACCACCGCGACCGCCACCAGCGCGGCCACCACGGCCGGAGCCGCCCTGGTGTCCTCTGTTTTCGTCGCCCATGGCGAGTCCTTTCGCAAAAATGCATCTATAACGCAGCTGAGGCCGGCACCTGACGGTACCGGCCTCCAGCCGTACCACCCCGAGGGGTGGTGTGTGTTGTCCGGCGATGTCCTAGTCTCCCACACACTCCCGTGTGCAGTACCATCGGCGCTGGAAGGCTTGACTTCCGGGTTCGGAATGTGGCCGGGTATTTCCCTTCCGCCATGATCACCGTAACACTGTCGAAACAGTTTCACACTATTCAACTGTCACCACCCACCCTTACGGGGTTGGGCGGCCAGGAACCGTGTGTTTGTGTTCCGGGAACAACATAGTGGACGCGAGTCTTTGCAGCAGATTTTCTTGGTGTGTAAGGTAAGCCCTCGGCCTATTAGTATCGGTCAGCTCCACCCATTTCTAGGCTTCCACATCCGACCTATCAACCCAGTCGTCTACTGGGGGCCTTACCAAAAAGTGGGAGTCCTCATCTTGAAGCGTGCTTCCCGCTTAGATGCTTTCAGCGGTTATCACTTCCCAACGTAGCCAACCAGCCATGCTCTTGGCAGAACAACTGGCACACCAGAGGTTGGTCCGTCCCGGTCCTCTCGTACTAAGGACAGCCCTTCTCAAGACTCCTACGCGCACAGCGGATAGGGACCGAACTGTCTCACGACGTTCTGAACCCAGCTCGCGTGCCGCTTTAATGGGCGAACAGCCCAACCCTTGGGACCGACTCCAGCCCCAGGATGCGACGAGCCGACATCGAGGTGCCAAACCATGCCGTCGCTATGGACGCTCGGGCAAGATCAGCCTGTTATCCCCGGGGTACCTTTTATCCGTTGAGTGACGGCGCTTCCACACGCCACCGTCAGATCACTAGTCCCGACTTTCGTCCCTGCTCGACCCGTCAGTCTCACAGTCAAGCTCCCTTGTGCACTTACACTCGACACCTGATTGCCAACCAGGCTGAGGGAACCTTTGGGCGCCTCCGTTACTCTTTGGGAGGCGACCGCCCCAGTCAAACTACCCATCAGGCACTGTCCCTGAACCAGATCATGGTCCGAGGTTAGATAACCAGAACAACCAGAGTGGTATTTCAACAATGACTCCACAACCACTGGCGTGGCCGCTTCAACGTCTCCCACCTATCCTACACAAGCTGTACCGATCACCAATACCAAACTATAGTAAAGGTCCCGGGGTCTTTCCGTCCTGCTGCGCGTAACGAGCATCTTTACTCGTAGTGCAATTTCACCGAGTTCGTGGTTGAGACAGTGCCCGAGTCGTTACTCCATTCGTGCAGGTCGGAACTTACCCGACAAGGAATTTCGCTACCTTAGGATGGTTATAGTTACCACCGCCGTTTACTGGGGCTTAAGTTCAGTGCTTCACCGAAGTTGACACGTCCCCTTAACCTTCCAGCACCGGGCAGGAGTCAGTCCGTATACATCGTCTTACGACTTGGCACGGACCTGTGTTTTTGATAAACAGTCGCTTGGGCCTGGTCTCTGCGGCCATCAACGCTTCACCACGCAAAGGCGGATCACGCATCCGGCCCCCTTATCCCGAAGTTACGGGGGTATTTTGCCGAGTTCCTTAACCACGATTCTCTCGATCGCCTTAGTATTCTCTACTCATCCACCTGTGTCGGTTTAGGGTACGGGCGGCTCATGACATCGCTCACGAAGCTTTTCTCGGCAGCATAGGATCACCCACACCACCACACGAATGTGGCAGTGGCATCAGGTCTCAGACACACAAGGCACGGATTTACCTATACCTCGTCCTACACCTTTACCCTGGGACAACCACCGCCCAGGATGGGCTACCTTCCTGCGTCACTCCGTAGCTTGCCTACTACACGTCTGGGTCGCAGAGTCACTGAACCCGGCCACCCGAAGGTGACATGGGAACAGCTTCCGTGCTCAGCATCGCGCGCCTCGGCAGGGGCGCCATTACACCGGTACGGGAATATCAACCCGTTGTCCATCGACTACGCCTGTCGGCCTCGCCTTAGGTCCCGACTTACCCAGGGCAGATTAGCTTGACCCTGGAACCCTTGGATATTCGGCGGACGGGTTTCTCACCCGTCATTCGCTACTCATGCCTGCATTCTCACTCGCGCACACTCCACGGCCGGGTCACCCCGCCGCTTCACCACGTGCACGACGCTCCCCTACCCATCCACACCAATGTGTGAATGCCATAGCTTCGGCGGATTACTTAAGCCCCGCTGAATTGTCGGCGCAGAATCACTTGACCAGTGAGCTATTACGCACTCTTTCAAGGGTGGCTGCTTCCAAGCCAACCTCCTGGTTGTCACCGCAACTCCACATCCTTTTCCACTTAGTAACCACTTAGGGGCCTTAGCTGATGATCTGGGCTGTTTCCCTCTCGACAATGAAGCTTATCCCCCACTGTCTCACTGCCACGCTCTGGCTTCACCGGCATTCGGAGTTTGGCTGATTTCGGTAAGCTTGTGGGCCCCCTAGACCATCCAGTGCTCTACCTCCGGGAAGAAACACGTGACGCTGCACCTAAATGCATTTCGGGGAGAACCAGCTATCACGTAGTTTGATTGGCCTTTCACCCCTATCCACAGCTCATCCCCCCAGTTTTCAACCTAGGTGGGTTCGGTCCTCCACGACGTCTTACCGTCGCTTCAACCTGGCCATGGATAGATCACTACGCTTCGGGTCTAGAGCATGCGACTCAACGCCCTTATCGGACTCGCTTTCGCTACGACTACCCCACACGGGTTAACCTCGCCACACACCACTAACTCGCAGGCTCATTTTTCAATAGGCACGCCGTCACCCTCGCAGGCTCCGACGGCTTGTAGGCGACCGGTTTCAGGTACTATTTCACTCCCCTCCCGGGGTACTTTTCACCATTCCCTCACGGTACTGATCCGCTATCGGTCACCAAGGAGTATTTAGGCTTAGCGGGTGGTCCCGCCAGATTCACACGAAATTCCAGGAGTCCCGTGCTACTTGGGAACCGCCCCATGGAGTGCACACCTTACGTCTACAGGGGTATTACCTGCTCTGCCGGACCTTCCCAGAATCCTTCGACTTCAGTGCACATTTTTGACTCCACGACCCGTCGACAGCCAGGTCAAAGACGGCCCCACAACCCCACGCATGCAACCCCTGTCAGGTCTCACACACACGCAGTTTGGCCTCATCCGCGTTCGCTCGCCACTACTTACGGAATCACTTTTGTTTTCTCTTCCTATGGGTACTGAGATGTTTCACTTCCCCACGTTCCCTCCCACTACCCTATAGATTCAGGTAGAGGTCGCTCCACATGACTGGAGACATTCGAGGTTTCCCTATTCGGACATCCCCGGATCACAGCTCGTTTACCAACTCCCCGGGGCTTATCGCAGGTTACAACGTCCTTCATCGGCTCTTGGTGCCAAGGCATCCACCGATCGCCCTTAGTAGCTTTCCCAACACAAATATCAAGAAAATAAATCTACAAAGATGCTCGCGTCCACTATGAAGTTCTCAAAACACAAACAACACCACAACCACACACGTGCGGATGCGATCCCGTCCAAGACCACCACCCCCAACCGGGAGCAGATGGCCACACCAGGTGGCCGAGGTCTCAGGACCCAACAGTGCGCCCCACCCACCACACCACCCCCGGACCCGAAAGCCCACGGACGCGCAGTGACCCCCGCCAGGCCTCTAGACCCAACGGGAGCAGTCAATGTTCCACCCAGAAAACCCTTACCGGCCTGCCGGCCACACCACGTGACCGATCCACCGGCAACCACCCCACCCCCACCAGACAGGCCGGCAGACGTGGAATGTTCTGTTTCGGGCTCCTTAGAAAGGAGGTGATCCAGCCGCACCTTCCGGTACGGCTACCTTGTTACGACTTAGTCCTAATTACCAGCCCCACCTTCGACGACTCCCTCCCCAAAGGGTTGGGCCGCCGGCTTCGGGTGTTGCCGACTTTCATGACTTGACGGGCGGTGTGTACAAGGCCCGGGAACGTATTCACCGCAGCGTTGCTGATCTGCGATTACTAGCGACTCCGACTTCATGGGGTCGAGTTGCAGACCCCAATCCGAACTGAGACCGGCTTTTTGAGATTCGCTCACCCTCACAGGCTCGCAGCTCTTTGTACCGGCCATTGTAGCATGCGTGAAGCCCTGGACATAAGGGGCATGATGACTTGACGTCATCCCCACCTTCCTCCGAGTTGACCCCGGCAGTCTCCTATGAGTCCCCAACCGAATTGCTGGCAACATAGGACAAGGGTTGCGCTCGTTGCGGGACTTAACCCAACATCTCACGACACGAGCTGACGACAGCCATGCACCACCTGTAAACCGGCCCAAAGGGAGGCCACATCTCTGCAGCTTTCCGGCATATGTCAAACCCAGGTAAGGTTCTTCGCGTTGCATCGAATTAATCCGCATGCTCCGCCGCTTGTGCGGGCCCCCGTCAATTCCTTTGAGTTTTAGCCTTGCGGCCGTACTCCCCAGGCGGGGCACTTAATGCGTTAGCTACGGCACGGATCACGTGGAATGTGACCCACACCTAGTGCCCACCGTTTACGGCGTGGACTACCAGGGTATCTAAGCCTGTTTGCTCCCCACGCTTTCGCTTCTCAGCGTCAGGAAATGTCCAGAGAACCGCCTTCGCCACTGGTGTTCCTCCTGATATCTGCGCATTCCACCGCTCCACCAGGAATTCCATTCTCCCCTACATTCCTCTAGTCAGCCCGTATCGAAAGCAAGCTCAGGATTAAGGCCTGAGTTTTCACTTTCGACGTGACAAACCGCCTACAAGCTCTTTACGCCCAATAATTCCGGACAACGCTCGCACCCTACGTATCACCGCGGCTGCTGGCACGTAGTTGGCCGGTGCTTCTTCTGCAGGTACCGTCACAAAAGCTTCGTCCCTGCTGAAAGCGGTTTACAACCCGAAGGCCGTCATCCCGCACGCGGCGTTGCTGCGTCAGGCTTCCGCCCATTGCGCAATATTCCCCACTGCTGCCTCCCGTAGGAGTCTGGGCCGTATCTCAGTCCCAATGTGGCCGGTCACCCTCTCAGGCCGGCTACCCGTCGAAGCCTTGGTGAGCCACTACCTCACCAACAAGCTGATAGGCCGCGAGTCCATCCCCCACCGCCGGAGCTTTCCACCCCCACCCATGCAGGCAGGAGTCATATCCGGTATTAGCCACCATTTCTGGTAGTTATCCCAAAGTGAAGGGCAGGTTACTCACGTGTTACTCACCCGTTCGCCACTCGTGTACCCCGAAGGGCCTTACCGTTCGACTTGCATGTGTTAAGCACGCCGCCAGCGTTCGTCCTGAGCCAGGATCAAACTCTCCATCGAAAAAATATCGCAAAACCCCGAAAGGCTGATGCGTCACAATGAAAAGAGATCTGACAATCCCAGACATAAACTGGTCATTACATATCTCAAAGAAATCCGACCATCACCGAAGCAATGGCCGAGGACAACACAAAAACAACATATTGTGATGTCAGACACCCCAAAAAAGAGGCGCCTATTTGGCATTGACTAAACAAAGCACACTGTTGAGTTCTCAAACATCGGACACACACCTCACCACCCCGGAACAACCCGGAGCCGCTCGGGGCGACCAGATCAACTTTACTCGCCGTTCCCCCTCAAGTCAAATCCGACTTTCAGCAGAACAACCAGCCCCGGAATCCATCCCTGAACCCCAGGATCACCAACCCGTTTCACCGGCCCGGCAACTCGACTTACTTTAGTGAGAACCACACCCGGAGTCAAATCCGAATCCTTGTCCCACCACCCCCGAAATCACCCCGGAAAACCCCCGAAAAGGCCACCCGAAACAATCCCGAAAAGCTTTCGCCACCACCCCGACAAACACCCGAACCGGGCATTCCCCGCGGAAAGCAACTCCCCCACCCTAATGAAGCCACCAACCGGAGTCAAATCCGACCAGCACCCCCACCCCACCCCCGAACAGCCGGCAAACCGACCACCCACGAGCAGACCCCACCCGACACACGATCGAGAAGGAGAATGAGTACCCCACAACACCACCCCCAGACGAGGGCCCGTGCCGCAGAGCCAGATGAACATTACGCCGCGCTGCCAGGGACGTCAAACCGGCGGCGAGTGACGTCCGTCACCCACCGCCGGTCGCGTTCAGCGGCCACTGAGTCGGGGAAATCAGCTTCGCTTCACCGCTACGCCACCGATCGTCTTCTTTCCGCGACGAGCGACGACGTAGCTTCCGTGCAACAGGTCCGGTTCCGTGAGCCTGGCTTCGGCATCGGTGACCTTGACGTTGTTGATGTAGGCGCCCCCCTCGTTGATGGCACGTCGGGCGGCGGACTTGGACGCGACGACACCCGCGGCTTCCAACACGTCCACCACCGCCGGCAACTGGTCCCCGGTGGGCAGCTCATTGAGCGAGATGTCGCCCAGGACAGCCTCGAGCGTGCGGGCGTCGAGTTCGGCGAGATCCGAGCGTCCGAACACGGCATCTGCTGCAGCGATGGCCTTGCGTGTCTCAGCCTCTCCGTGGACGAGGGTCGTCACGTCATCGGCCAATACGTGCTGGGCGGCCCGCTTCCACGGCTCACGAGCGAGGCTGTCCTCCAGCTCCGCGATCTCGTCGGGACCTCGAGAGGTGAACACCTTGACGTAGTCGATCACCTTCTCGTCCTCCGCATTGAGGAAGAACTGGTGGAACGAGTACGGGCTCAGCATGTCGGCGTCCAGCCAGATCGCCCCGCCTTCGGACTTGCCGAACTTCGACCCGTCCGCCTTCGTGATGAGCGGCGTCGACATGGCGTGGACGTGCGCACCGTCCGAGCGCCGGATCAGCTCCACCCCGGCGGTGAGGTTGCCCCACTGGTCGTTGCCACCGGTCTGTAGCGTGACGCCGTATTCGCGGTGCAGGTGCCGGTAGTCCATCGACTGGAGCAGCACATAGGAGAACTCGGTGTAGGAGATCCCCGATTCCAGCCGCGATCGCACGACCTCACGGGCCAGCATCCGGTTGACCGGGAAGTGCTTGCCGATGTCGCGCAGGAACTCGATGACGTTCATCGTCGAGGTCCAGTCGTAGTTGTTCACGACCCTCGCGGCGTGGGGGCCCTCGAAGTCGAGGAACCGACTCACCTGCGCCCTGATCTTCTCGGTCCACTCCCGGACCGTCTCCTCCGGGTTCATCACCCGCTCACCGACCTGGCGGGGGTCACCGATCATGCCTGTCGCACCGCCGACGAGCAGGAACGGGTGGTGACCGGCCTCCTGGAGACGCTTGGCCAGGATGATCTGGACGAGGTTGCCGATGTGTATCGATGCCGCGCTCGGATCGAAGCCGACATAGAAGTTGACGGGCCCGGCGGCGAGGTGGTCCCGCAGGGCCTCCTCCTCGGTCGTCTGGGCCACCAGGCCCCGCCACTTCAGCTCATCCAGAAGGTTGCTCACAGAGCTCACCCTATCGAGCCAGGAACTCCCGGGCCGAGGCCATCTCGCTCGCCAGTTCCTGCAGCTGCGTACGGACGGCCGACTCCGCTGTGCCACCACGGGCCGAACGCGAGGCGATGGCACCCTCGACGTTCAGTACCTGCAGCACCCCTTCGCCGAGTTCCGGGGCGATCTGGGGCAGGTCCTCCGGCGTGAGGTCGGGAAGGTCGATACCGGCCTTCTCGCAGTACCGTACGGCCGCGCCGGCGATCTCGTGGGCCTGCGCGAACGGCACCCGCTGCCGGACCAGCCAGTCGGCGACGTCGGTGGCGAGGGAGAACCCGCGGGGGGCGAGTTCCTCCGTACGTTCCGGGTGGAAGGTCAAGGTCGCGACCATGCCTGCCATCGCGGGCACCAGGACCCGGAGCTGGTCGAGGGAGTCGAAGATCGGCTCCTTGTCCTCCTGCAGGTCGCGGTCGTACGCCAACGGGAGACCCTTCAGGGTGGCCAGCAGACCCGCCAGATTGCCGATCAGGCGACCGGCCTTCCCCCGGGAGAGTTCGGCCACATCCGGGTTCTTCTTCTGCGGCATGATGCTCGACCCGGTGGACCAGGCGTCGTCCAGCGTCGCGAAGCCGAACTCCACCGTGCACCAGGTGATGACGTCCTCACTCAGCCGTGACATGTCGACGGCCACCTGGGCGAGCACGTACGCGCATTCGGCCACCTGGTCGCGGGCGGCCGTCCCGTCGATCGAGTTGGCGACCGAGGAGGAGAAGCCGAGGTCCGCGGCGACGGCCTCCGGGTCCAGCCCCAGCGAGGTGCCCGCTAGGGCCGACGATCCGTACGGGCTGACCGCCAGGCGCTTGTCGAGGTCGCGCAGCCGGTCGATGTCGCGCACCAGCGGCCAGGCATGGGCGAGCAGCTCGTGGGACAGCAGGATCGGCTGCGCGTGCTGCATGTGCGTACGTCCTGGCATGGCGACGCCGAGGTACCGATCGGCCTGGGCGCGCAGGGCTTCGATCACCCCCAGCAGTTCCTCGGCCACCACCCGGATCTCGTCGCGCAGATAGGCCCGGATCAGCGTGGCGATCTGGTCATTGCGGGAACGCCCGGCGCGAAGCCGTCCACCGAGCTCGGGGCCCAGGATGTCCATCAGGCCGCGTTCCAGCGCACCATGGACGTCCTCGTCGGTCGGTGCCGGCCCGAACGCCCCACTCGTCACGCGCTGGTCCAGCTCGTCCAGCCCGCGGAGCATGGCGCGATGCTCGTCGTCGGTGAGCAGCCCGGCCCGGTGCAGGGCGTTGGCGTGGGCCTTGGAGCCGGCGATGTCGTAATGGGCCAGCCGCCAGTCGAAATGCGTCGACTTGCTCAGCGCGAACATCGCGTCGGCCGGACCGCCACTGAACCGGCCGCCCCACAGCATGCCTTCGCCGGCATGCGCGGGGCCGGCGGCTGCCGGCCCCAGAACAGCAGCGGTATCGGTGGGCTCGGTCATGGATTTCCTCCCAGGGAGAGCAACCGGGCGGCGATGTCCTCGCCGCCGGAGGGGTCGCGGGTGATGACGGCGACGGTGTCGTCGCCGGCGATGGTGCCGAGGATCTCCGGCCAGGCCGCACGGTCCAGCACGGAAGCAAGGTACTGCGCGGCGCCCGGCGGCGTCCGCAGCACCACGAGGTTGGCGGACGCGGCGGCGGAGACCAGGACGTCCTGGCACATCCGGGCCAGATGGTCGTCGACCTCAGCCGGACGTGGACGCAGCCCCGGCACCGGCCCCTCGTTCGGTAGGCGGTAGACCGTCTGGTCGCCCTCCCGGACCCGGACCGCGCCCAGCTCGACCAGGTCGCGCGACAGGGTCGACTGGGTGACGGCGAAGCCGTCGGCGGCCAGCAGGTCGGCGAGCCGGGTCTGCGACGCGACCGGGCCCGCCGTCAGGATCTGCCGGATCCGCGAGTGGCGTGCCGTCCTCGTCAGTGGGGCGCGCGCCGGCTCCCCCATCGGTACGACCTCAGCCATCCGACGCCCTCAGCGGGAGCCGACCCGCCCCGCACCACGAGGGCCGCCGGCAGGCGCCGACGCCTCGGCGAGCAGGGTGAGAACGGCCTTCTGGGCGTGCCGGCGGTTCTCCGCCTCATCCCAGATCACCGACTGGGGCCCGTCCAGCACCTCAGCCGTGATCTCCTTGCCGCGGTAGGCGGGCAGGCAGTGCATGACGATGGCGTCCTTGTCTGCCAGCGTCATCAGGTCGGCGTTGATCTGGTAGGGCCGGAAGACGGTCTCGCGGCCCTCCCCCGACATCCCCATCGACACCCAGGTGTCGGTGACCATCACGTCGCTGCCCTCCGCCGCGGCGCGGGCGTCGGTCGTGACGGTGATGCTGCCGCCGGTGGACGAGGCGATCCGCTCGGCCCGCGCGATGATCTCGGGATCGGGGAGGAAGCCCTCCGGACCGGCGAGTCGGACGTGCATGCCGGCCAGTGCCATCCCGAGCGCGTACGAGTTGCCCATGTTGTTGGCGGCATCGCCGAAGTAGGTGAAGGTGAGGCCGCGCGTGCCGCCCTTGTGCTCGCGGATGGTCTGCAGATCCGCGAGGATCTGGCAGGGGTGGTACTCATCGGTCAGGGCGTTGACGACGGGCACGCCGGCGTACGCGGCCATCTCCTCGATCCGCTCCTGGCCGGACGTCCGCCACACGATGGCGGCCACGTGGCGCCCCAGCACTCGGGCGGTGTCGGCGATCGACTCGCCGCGCCCCATCTGGGAGCTCGACCCGTCGATGATCATCGGATGGCCACCGAGTTCGGTGATCCCCACCTCGAACGACACCCGCGTACGGGTGGACGCCTTGTCGAAGACGACCGCGATGGATCGATCCTCGAACGGGCGGCGGGCCATCGGATCAGCCTTCAGTTCGGCGGCCAGCTCGAGGACGGAGTACTGCTCCTCCGCGGTCAGGTCGTCGTCGGCGAGAAAGTGGCGCAGAGTCATGTCAGCCTTCCAGGAGAGTGGGGAGCGCGGCGACGAACGAGTCGATCTCCGATGTAGTGATGATGAGCGGCGGCGCGATGCGCAGCCGGTTGGGACGCGGGGCGTTGATGATGAAGCCGGCCTCCAGGGCACGAGCGCTGACCGCCGGGGCGATGTCGCGGGTCAGGACGATGCCCCGCAGGAGCCCGGCGCCGGTGACGCCGACGATGTCGGGGTGTCCGAGCGCCACAACGGCGGCCTCGAGATGGTCACCGACCTCCCGGACGTGCTGTAGCAGGCCGTCCCGCTCGATCACGTCCAGGACGGTGAGGCCGGCCCGCGAGGCGAGGGGGTTGCCGCCGAAGGTCGATCCGTGTGACCCCGGGCCGAGGAGTTCTGCCGCGGGACCGGTCGCGATGCAGGCACCGATCGGGATGCCGGCACCGAGGCCCTTCGCCAGGGTGACGACATCCGGGGTGATGCCGGAGGGGAGGTAGGAGAGCCATTCGCCGGTCCGGGCGATGCCGGTCTGCACCTCGTCGACCCACAGCAGGGCGCCGTGCTGGTCGGTGATCCGGCGCGCGGCGCGCAGGAAGTCCTCGGGGGCGACGATGATGCCGCTCTCACCCTGGATCGTCTCCAGCACCACGGCCGCCGTCTCGTCGTCGACGGCCTCGGCCAACGCCGCCTCGTCCCCGTACGGAACGAAGACGACGCCGCCCGGCAGCGGCTCGAAGGGCTCCCGGTAGGCCGCCTTGGCGGTCAGGCTGACGGCTCCGAGCGTACGACCGTGGAAGGACCCCTCCATCGCGACGATCTTGGTGCGGCCGGTACGACGGGTCAGCTTGAACCCGGTGTCATTGGCCTCGGAGCCCGAGTTGCAGAGGAACACCCGCGAGGGGGTCCCAGGGGCGTTGGCGGTGACCAGCGCATCCAGCCGCTCGGCCAACTCCACCTGCCAGGGGCTGGTGAAGAGGTTGGAGATGTGGACGACGGTCGCGACCTGGTCGGTGACCGCGGCCACGACGTCGGGGTGGGCGTGGCCGAGGGAGTTGACCGCGATACCGGCCAGCAGGTCGAGGTACTCGCGGCCCTCCACGTCCCACACCCGGCAGCCCTCGCCCCGGGTGAGCACTCGCGTGGGTGAGCCGAAGTTGTGCATGTAGGAGGTGTCGTAGCGTTCCAGCCACTCCGCCTGGACGGTGCTCGTCCGGTCAGTCATCGATGTTCTCCTTGTCCGCGACGACCATGGTGCCCATGCCCGCATTGGTGAAGATCTCCAGCAGCAGCGCGTGCGAGACGCGACCGTCGATCACCGTGGCCCGGTTGAGCCCGCCGCGGACGGCCCGCAGGCAGGCCTCCATCTTGGGGACCATCCCGGAGGCCAGGGACGGCAGCAGGGCTTCCAATTCGGAGGCCGTGATCTGGGCGATGATCTCCTCGCTGGTGGGCCAGTCCCGGTAGAGGCCCTCGACGTCGGTCAGCATCACGAGCTTGTCGGCCTTGAGCGCGACCGCCAGGGCCGAGGCGGCGGTGTCGGCATTGACGTTGAGGACCTGACCGTCCTCGTCCGGTGCCACGGTCGCGACGACGGGGATGCGGCCGGCGTCGATGAGGTCCTGGATGGCCCGTGGCCGCACGTGCACGACGTCGCCGACCAGGCCCAGGTCGACGGATTCACCGTCGACCACGGCGGTGCGGCGCTCGGCCCGGAAGAGTCCGGCGTCCTCCCCGGACGAGCCGACGGCCAGCGGCCCGTGCTCGTTGACCAGCCCGATCAACTCCCGGCCCACCTGGCCCATCAGGACCATCCGGACGACCTCCATGGTCTCGGGCGTGGTCACCCGGAAGCCGCCGCGGAACTCCGAGGGGATGTCGAGGCGCTTGAGCATCGCCGAGATCTGCGGCCCCCCGCCGTGGACGACGACCGGGTGCACGCCACACCGGCGCAGGAACACGATGTCCTCGGCGAAGGCGCGCTGCAGGTCCTCGTTGATCATGGCGTTGCCGCCGTACTTGATCACGATGGTACGGCCGGCGTACCGGTCGATCCACGGCAGCGCCTCGATCAGGATCGAGGCCTTGTCGGTGAGCGTGAGGGCGTCCACCGCGTCACTCATGAGGAGTACTCCGCGTTCTCCTTGACGTAGTCGTACGTCAGGTCGTTGGTCCACACGGTGGCCTGCGCGTCACCGGCGTGCAGGTCGACCAGCACGTCGACCGCGCGGGGATGCAGGTCGACCAGTTCGCGCGGTTCGCCGATGGCGCCGCCCCGGCAGACCATCACGCCGTTGAAGGAGACGTCGACCCCGTCGGGTTCGTACGCGGCGGCGGTGGTCCCCAGCGCCGAGAGGACCCGGCCCCAGTTGGGATCATTACCGAAGATCGCGCACTTGAAGAGGTTGGATCCGGTGATCGAGCGTGCGACCTGGACGGCGTCATCCTCGGAGGCGGCGTTGACGACGCGGACCGCGATGTCGTGACTGGCGCCCTCGGCGTCCCCGATGAGCTGCTGGCCAAGGTCGTGACAGACCTCGGTGAGCGCCGCCAGGAAGGCCGTCGCCTCAGGGGTGATTCCGGAAGCACCGGAGGCCAGCGCCACGACGGTGTCGTTGGTCGACATGCAGCCGTCGGAATCGAGCCGGTCGAACGTCACGCGGGTCGCCGCGCCCAGCGCCGACTGCAGGTCCTCGGCGGGGACGACGGCGTCGGTCGTGATCACCACGAGCATGGTGGCCAGACCGGGGGCGAGCATGCCGGCTCCCTTGGCCATCCCACCGACGGTCCAGCCGTCGACCGTACGGACAGCCTCCTTGGGCCGCGTGTCCGTGGTCATGATCGCCTCGGCAGCGGCCAGGCCGCCGTCAGCGGACAGGTCGGCGGCCGCCGTCGTGATGCCGGTGAGCAGGGCGTCCATCGGCAGCCGGGCGCCGATCAGACCGGTCGAGCAGACGACGACGTCACCCGCAGCGATGCCCAATTCCTCGCCCACCTTCTCGGCGGTGTGATGGGTGTCGGCGAAGCCCTCGACGCCGGTGCAGGCGTTGGCACCACCGGAGTTGAGGACGACGGCGTCGATCCGGCCGTCGGCGATCGCCTGACGCGACCACGTCACCGGCGCGGCGCAGATCCGGTTGGAGGTGAACACCCCGGCGGCGTCGAAGCGGGGACCGAGGTTGCGGACCAGGGCGAGGTCCTTGCGACCGGAGGCCTTGATCCCGGCTGCGACACCGGCGGCGGTGAATCCCTGGGCTGCGGTGACACTCACGGCGCGACTCCGATCATCGGCAGACCAGTGGTCTCGGGCAGACCACAGGCCAAGTTCATGGACTGGATGGCACCACCAGCGGTGCCCTTGGTGAGGTTGTCGATGGCAGACACCGCGACCAGCCGACCGGCGGCCTCGTCGACCGTCACGTTGACGTGGACGACGTTGGACCCGACGATCGACGCGGTGGTCGGCCAGGTGTTGGGCGGAAGCACCCGGACGAACGGCTCATCGGCGTACGCCTCGGCGTAGGCCGCGTAGGCCTCCTCGGCCGAGACCCCGGTGATCGGGGCGGTGACGGTCGACAGGATGCCGCGCGGCATGGGCACGAGCAGCGGGGTGAACGACAGGGCGGGGTGCGTCGCCCCGAGCCGCGCCATGTTCTGCAGGATCTCCGGGGTGTGCCGGTGCACACCGCCGACGCCGTACGCGCTGACGGAGCCCATCACCTCCGACCCCAGCAGGTGGGGCTTGAGCGACTTGCCGGCGCCAGAGGTGCCCGAGGCCGAGACGACGACCACGTCGTGGCCATCGATCAGTCCCGCGGTCAGCGCCGGCAGCAGCGCCAGGGTGGCCCCGGTCGGATAGCAGCCGGGCACGGCGATCCGCTTGGTCGCGGCGAGAACCTCGCGCTGCCCGGGCAACTCGGGGAGTCCGTACGGCCAGGTGCCGGCATGCGGGCTGCCGTAGAACTTCTCCCAGGCGAGCGGGTCCTCGAGCCGGAAGTCGGCGCCGCAGTCGACGACGAGGGTGCCGGGATCGAGCTGGGCAGCAACGGCACCCGAGGTGCCGTGCGGCAACGCCAGGAAGACCACATCGTGACCGCGCAGCGTGTCGACCTCGGTCGGCTCGATCCGCCGATCGGCGAGCGGCGTGAGGTGGCGCTGATGCTCCCCCAGCGTCGAACCGGCGGACGAACCGGCCGTGAGGGCCCCGATCTCGACGTCGGGATGGCCGAGCAGGAGGCGGAGGACCTCTCCGCCGGCATACCCGGTGCACCCGGCTACAGCTACGCGCAATGACATGCGCATAACTATGCCACAACCGGAATGATTATGCAGGTGGTTCCGCGCCGGCTTCCGGTCAGTACTTCTGGGCGAGCCGGCGCCGCTGGGCCACGTGCGCGAGCCACGCCAAAACGATCGCCACCAGGAGGTTGGTCGCGAGGTAGACCGCACCGAACGGTCGCGATGTCCCGGTGTCGACCACGAGCGGGCCGAAGGCGATCAGGGCCGCCGCGATGTACGCCGCGGGAGTGCTCCGGGTCAGGAGGTGCGCCACGACGGCCACCGCCGCCCCCAGAACGCCAGGGCCCCCACCAGACTGTAGGAGAAGGAGCCGATGGCCAGCAGGAGGGCGTAGATGCCGTAGACGAACCAGGCGACCCTGATCGCGAAGGTCATGACCGCAATTCTGCGCCCAGCTCGCCTGCCGCGGCGACCGCGGCGTCACGTGCCTCGATCGCTTCCTTGTCCTTGAGCGTGCGGTCCGCCGCGCGGAATCGCAGCGCGTACGCCAGGGACTTCTTGCCGGCGGGGATCTGCTCGCCCTCGTAGACGTCGAACAAGCGGATCGACTCCAGCAGGTCACCGGCGCCGCGGACCAGGGCAGCCTCGACGTCGGCGGCGGCCACGTCGCTGTCCACGACGAGTGCGACGTCCTCCTTGGCGACCGGGTGGGAGGAGATCGGGGTGACCGACCCGCCCGCAGGTGCCAGCTCGATGAGCAGGTCCAGGTCCAGCTCGGCGGCGCAGGTGCGCGCCGGCAGCCCGTACGCCTCGCACACCTGGGGATGCAGCTCACCGGCGTGACCCACGACCGTGCCGTCCACCGACAACTCGGCGCACCGGCCAGGATGCCAGGGGGCGATGCCGACCGCTCGGCGCTTGAGGGTGAGGCCAAGCGCCTCCGCCGCGGTCTCGGCGAAGTGCACCGCGTGCACCCAGGAGACCTTCTCCGCGCCGCCGGCCCAGCCGGGACTGCGCCAGTCGCCGGTCAGCACGCAGGCGAGGTGGCGCGGCTGCTCCGGGAGGGCTGCCCGCAGCTGGGCGATCTGCTCGGCGTCGGGGCGCTGAGTGACCCCCAGGCGAGGAGCGACGGGCCGGCTCGCCCCCCGGAAGACAGAGCCCTGCTCATACAGGGCCAGGTCGTCGAGGCTGCGGGAGGTGTTGCGCGCAACGGCACCGAAGAGCCCGGGCAGGAGGGAGGATCGCAGCGCGGGCTGGAGATCGGAGAGCGGGTTGGCGAGTCGCACGAGGTCGCGGCGCCGGTCGTCGGCCGGGATCCCCATCCGGTCGAGGTCGTCGACGGCGACGAACGGGAAGCTGAGCACCTCGGTGTACCCGGCGGCCGGCAGCACGACGTCGAGGGAGCGGCGGGCCCGCTGGGAAGCCGTGAAGCCGCGACCGGAGGGCGCCGGCGGCAGCACGCCCTCGATCGTGTCCAGACCGACCTTGCGGCCGACCTCCTCCACGTAGTCGTAGGGGTCGACGAGGTCGGGACGCCAGGTGGGCGGGGTGAGGGTGAGCCGGTCGCCGCGCCGCTCGACGCGGGTGCCGCCCCCCTCGAGGTAGCGGATGGTGGCCTCCGCCGTCACGTCGGTGCCCAGGATCCGCGCCGGCAGGTCGATGTCGATGGTCTGCACCGGGGCAGGGGGAACCTCACCGACGACCGTCTCGGCGGACGCCAGGGTCGCCCCTCCGTACTCCACGAGCAGGTCCGCGGCGCGGTGTGCCGCCGCGTAGGCGGCGTTCGGGTCGACGCCGCGTTCGTTGCGCCGGGCAGCCTCGGAACCGAGCCCGTGCCGACGAGCGGTGCGCGACATCGCCAGGGCGTTGAAGTTCGCGGACTCGAGGATGATCTCGGTGGTCGTCTGGCGCAGCTCGGTGTTCTCCCCGCCCATCACGCCGGCCAGGCCGATCGGCCCGGAGTCATCGGTGATCAGCAGGTCCTGCGGATCCAGGGTACGGACCACCCCGTCAAGGGTGGTCAGTGTCTCCCCCGCCTTCGCCCGGCGGACCACGATGCCGCCCTGAAGGGTCGAGGCATCATAGGCGTGCAGCGGCTGGCCGGTCTCAAGCATGACGTAGTTGGTGACGTCGACTCCGAGGGAGATCGAGCGCATGCCGCACAACGCCAGGCGGCGCTGCATCCAGCGCGGGCTGGTCGCCGTGGGATCGAAACCGGTGAGGCGGAGCGCGACGAAGACCGGACAGCCGTCCGCATCCTCGACGGTGACCGGGAAGCCGGCGGCACTGGGGGCCGGCACGTCACGGTCGATGACATCGGTGAAGGCCGCGCCGGTCGCCTCGGCCGCCTCCCGGGCCAGCCCACGGATGGACAGGCAGTAGCCCATGTCCGGGGTGACGGCGATGTCCAGGACGTCCTCACGCAGGTGCAGCAACGGCTTGGCGTCCTGGCCCACGACGAGGGCGTTGCCGTCATCGTCGGTGGGGTCGAGCACGATGATGCCGTGGCCGCCGTCGTCGCCGAGCCCCAGCTCGGCCGAGGAGCAGATCATCCCGTCGGAGATGTGGCCGTACGTCTTCCGGGAGGCGATCGCGAAGTCACCGGGCAGCACCGCGCCGGGCAGCGCCACGACCACGAGGTCGCCCGCGACGAAGTTGTGCGCGCCGCAGATGATGCCGCGGTTACCGGTTGTGGGGTCGTTGTGCTCGCCGACGTCGACATGGCACCAGTTGATGAACTTGCCGTTCTTCTGCTGGTTCTTCTCCAGGTCGAGGACCCGACCGACGACGACCGGCCCCTGGACGTCGGCACCGGCCGACTCGACCTGCTCCACCTCGTGACCGTACGTGATGAGCTCCTCGGCGAGCTCGCGGGCCTCGAGGGCTTCGGGCAGCGCGACGTACTCGCGCAGCCAGGACATCGGGGCCTTCATCGGGCACCTCCCAGGAGAGAACGGCTGAAGCGGATGTCACCCTCGACCATGTCGCGCATGTCGGCGGCGTCGTTGCGGAACATCAGGGTGCGCTCGATGCCCATGCCGAAGGCGAAGCCGGAGTAGACCTCGGGGTCGATCCCGGCGGAGACCAGCACGCGGGGGTTGACCACACCGCAGCCGCCCCACTCGATCCAGCCCTCGGAGTTGCAGGTGCGGCACGGGCGGTCCGGGTTGCCGACGGACTCGCCGTGGCAGACGAAGCACTCGAGATCCACCTCGGCGCTCGGCTCGGTGAAGGGGAAGTAGTTCGGGCGCATCCGGGTCCTCACGTCACCGAACATGGCCCGGGCGAAGTGCTCGAGGGTGCCGCGCAGGTGGGCGAAGGTGATGCCCTTGTCGATGCACAGGCCCTCGACCTGATGGAACACGGGCACATGGGTGGCATCCAGCTCGTCGGCCCGATAGACCTTCCCTGGGCAGACCACGTAGATCGGCACCTCGCGCTCCAGCATGGTGCGCACCTGCACCGGAGAGGTGTGGGTCCGCAGCAGGGTGTTGTTCTCCAGCGGCTCCAGGTAGAGGGTGTCCTGCATCTGGCGGGCAGGGTGGTCAGGATGGATGTTCAGGGCGTCGAAGTTGACCCATTCGGCCTCGGCCTCCGGTCCTTCGGCGATCTCCCAGCCCATCGCCACGAAGACCTCGGCGACGCGGTCCATCAGCCCGGTGATGGGGTGGACGGCACCGGCCGGGTGCAGCTCGACGGGCAGAGTGACATCGACCCGCTCCTCGACGAGGACCCGCTCGAGTTCGGCGGAGCGGACCTCCTCCTCGCGGATCTTGAGAGCCTTGTTGACCTCACCGCGAGCCTTGCCGATCCGCTGTCCGGCTTCCTTGCGGGCCTGCGGCGGGAGGGCACCGATCTCTCGGTTGGCCAAGGCGAGGGGGGAACGGTCGCCGGTGTGGGCGATACGCGCAGCCTTCAGGTCCGCGAGGGTCATCGCCCCGGCGAAAGCAGCCTTGGCCTCGGCGACGAACAGGTCGAGCGCCTCCTGCTGCAGCGGCGTCGTCTCCACCGGGTCATAGTTCGTGTTCGGCCCTGACATGGGCTCCCCTCGCGTTCCGTACGGCCCCGACACCCTGCCGACACCGCGGCCAAGTCTAGGAGTTGACGGCGCGGCGGGCGAACCGGTGGGATCGTGGATCTGCCGCGGGAGGAGGATTCAGCGCACCCCCTCCGGGCGGAACTGGACGGAGATCCGCGGCTCCATGGTGCGGCGCGTCTTGGGAATGCAGTGCTCCCAGGTGCGCTGGCAGCTGCCGCCCATCACCACCAGATCGCCCGCACCGAGCGGCAGGGACAGCGACCGCCCGCCGCCGCGTGGGCGCAACATCAGCGGCCTCGTCGCCCCCAGCGACAGGATGGCGACCATCGTGTCCTCCGTACGGGAACGGCCCACTCTGTCGCCGTGCCAGGCGACCGAGTCGCGCCCGTCGCGATAGAGGCACATCCCCACCGACACGAACTCCTCCCCCAGCTCGGCGCGACAGTGAGCGGACAGGGCGTCGCGGCACTCCGCGATCGCCCGGTGCGGCAGGTCCTCGCCGCCCCCGTAGAACCGGGTGAGACGGGGTACGTCGACGACGGCGTCGTACATCACCCGGCGTTCGGCGCGCCAGGGGACCGCCGGGAGCAGCGCGTTGAACAGCTCCTCCGCCCCCGACAGCCAACCCGGCCGAAGGTCGATCCACGCACCGTCCCTCAGCGGGACCCTCCGCACCCCCGGGCCGTCCCAGGCGGGAGAGGGTCCTACTCGTGTCTGGAGATCGAACAGTGTGCCCTGCACCATGGAGCCATTCTATTCGTTCACGTGTTCGATCGCCAGAGCTGAAGTCGGACGAGTCCGACGTGTCAGCAGTGTTTGTCTGGGTATCGGCTCGCCAGTACCGTCGAAGTGAGGTCGCGACAGGAGGTGCCATGGGCGAGGACGACCAGCGGACCTGGGGATTCGGCGAGCCGGGCCGCACCACCGGACCGACTCCGGGCGACGACGCGGCGCGCCGGGTCACCCGCGACGAACAGCAGACCCACGTCTTCGGTGGCTCGGACCAGTCCACGCAGGCGTTCCGCCCTGGGCGGGGCCCGGCGCCCGACCCCACGCGCACGTACGCGACCGCGGACGACCAGGACACCGGGCGCCTGCCCGCCTACCACGAGGGCAGCTCGGACGAGTCGTACCGCGAGGTCCGGGACAGCTACTACGACGCCGACTACGTCGCCCGGCAACGCGCCGGCACGTCCCTCCCCCCGCCGCAGCCCGAGGCACCGATGCCGCCAGCGACCCGGCACGACCAGCGAGCCCTTCGCCGTCGAGGTCGACTCATGCTGGCGCTCGGGATCGTGATCGGCCTGGTGGCGATGGCCCTGGCCGCGGCGGTACGCGAGGCGACCCGTACCCCCGCTCCTGTGCCCACCGTCACCGCCACGGCGACGGTCACGGCGACTGTGACCCGGACACCGCTGATCACTGTGCCGACCCGGCTGCCGAGCGTCCTGCCCAGCGTCTCGGGCCCACTGCTCCCGACGGGGTTCCCGAGCTTCCAGCTGCCGAAGATCCCGGGCCTGAATTCCCACGGCTGAGACGGCCCGGTGACGGCCTATTTTCAGTCCTGGATGCGCTGCGCCGATGCCGTGGTCCACAGGCAGACGGCAGCCGCGGTGGCGAGGTTGAGGCTCTCGGCCTGGCCCCAGATCGGGACCCCGACGACGGCATCCGCCAGCGCCGCGTCCTCCTCGGGCAGCCCCCACGCCTCGTTGCCCATCACCCAGGCGGTCGGCCGGGTCAGCAGCCCCCGGGTGACATAGTCCTGCAGATCGTCCCCACCACCGTCGGCGGCCAGGATCTGCAGGCCGGCCGCACGCAGGCGGTCCGCGACATCCGCCAGGGCCAGGCCGGTCACCAGCGGCAGGTGGAAGACAGAGCCGACGCTGGCGCGGACGACCTTCGGATTCGTCCATTCGACGGATCCCTTGGTACAGACCACCGCGTCCGCCCCGAAGGCGTCGGCGACGCGCACCACGGCGCCGAGGTTGCCGGGATCGCGGATCTGGGCGCAGACGAGAACGAGGCGAGGCGCTGCGGACAGTACGTCGTCGAGCGAGGCGGCCGGGGTGGCGACCTGGGCGAGGATGCCCTGCGGGGTGACGGTGTCACTCAGCCCGGCGATGAGGTGGGACCCGACGGCGTACACCGGGACACCGGCCGCCTCGGCCTGTGCGACAAGGACGTGGTGCCGATCGGCGAGGTCACGGTCCACCCAGACCGCGATCACGTCGCCATGGGTCAGGGCCTCTCGGACGGCCTGGCGCCCTTCGGCCAGGAACTGGCCCTCCTCCTCGCGATGCTTGCGGGAGGTGAGACGACGAACCGACCGGACGCGGGCCCCGGAGGGCTCCTGCGATCCGGCCGGTCCATGCTGTGCCGAAGTCATGAGACGGCTCGCGACATCAGGCGGCGACGGTCTCCGCGGCCGGCTGGTTGTCCTTGGCGACCTGCACCAGCGTGGCGAAGGCGGCGGAGTCGCTGACGGCCAGCTCGGCGAGCATCTTGCGGTCCACCTCGACGCCGGCGTTCTTCAGGCCGGAGATGAAGCGGTTGTAGGTCATGCCCTCGGCGCGAGCCGCCGCGTTGATGCGCTGGATCCAGAGCTTGCGGAAGTCGCCCTTCTTGGCGCGACGGTCGCGGTAGCTGTAGACGCCGGAGTGGAGCAGCTGCTCCTTGGCCTTGCGGTACGAGCGCGAGCGCTGGCCGCGGTAGCCGGATGCGCGGTCCAGGACCTCGCGGCGCTTCTTGTGCGCATTCACAGAACGCTTGACGCGTGCCATGGTGGTATCTCCTTCAGTTCACAAAATCAGGGTGGGGGATGCTCACTTGCCGAGCAGCTTCTTGGCCTTCGCGGCGTCGCCGGTCGGCAGCACGGCGTCGCCCGTCAGGTGACGGGTGCGCTTGCTGGACTTGTGCTCGTTGAGGTGCATCTTCCCGGCCCGGCGGTGCATGACCTTGCCGGAACCCGTCAGCTTGAACCGCTTCTTGGCACCGGAGTGCGTCTTCATCTTCGGCATGTTGTGCTCCGTTTCTATCGCCCTGCGGCGATCACAGGTCGATATCGGGGTCCATGTTGTCGGCCGGACCCTTCTTCTTCGCTTTCTTCTCCTCGGCCTCGGCGCGGGCGCGGGCGGCGGCCTGCTCCTCACGCTCGAGTTCGACGTCGGCCGCGCGCTCGGCCGCCTTGCGTTCCTTGTCCTTCTCGTGCTCGAAGCGCGCCTGCGTCTTCTTGCGCGTCGGGGCGAGGATCATCAGCATGTTCCGCCCTTCCTGCTTGGGAGGGAACTCGATGGTGCCGAACTCGTCGACATCCTCGGCGAGCCGGCGCAGCAGGTTGAACCCCAGCTCAGGACGGCTCTGCTCACGACCTCGGAACATGATGGTGATCTTGACCTTGTCGCCACCCTTGAGGAAGCGGACCACGTGACCCTTCTTGGTCTCGTAGTCGTGATCGTCGATCTTCGGCCGAAGCTTCATCTCCTTGACGAGAGCATTCGACTGGTTACGACGGTTCTCACGCTCCTTCTGAGCGTTCTCGTACTTGAACTTGCCGTAGTCCATGAGCTTGACCACGGGGGCTTGGCCTGGGGGGCCACCTCGACGAGATCCAGCTCCGATTCGCGGGCCAATCGCATGGCATCTTCGATGCGTACGATGCCCACCTGCTCTCCGTTGGGGCCGACGAGTCGGACCTCCGGGACCCGGATGCGCTCATTGATGCGCGGTTCAGTGCTGATGCTTCCTCCAAATTTGCGGTACTCGCAGGGTTGCGACCCGGGGATACGACAAAGGCCCCGCCGTCGCGGGGCCCTGAGTGAACGCATGACACCGCGAAGCCGACGCCCGGAACGATTGGCAAAGGCTTCGCGTCCATGCGACCTACCCGACGACGGTTGCCAGGCGATGCCCGGCGGGTGCCGTACGGGTGGGAGATCAGGTCCCCACTTGTGGATCCGACGCAGGGTCGAATCGGTCAGCGATCAGTCTAGCGAAGATCCCCCTCAGTCCCTAATCGGCATCCACCTGCCTCGCCGACGCGGGGATGCGGCCGTTTCAGTGCCGGTGGGCGCCGTGGGGGTGGTCATGGTCATGATGATGCTCGTGCCCATGGTGCTCGTGCCCGGGGTGCTCGTGCTCCTCGTCCTCGCGGGTCGCCAGCCACCCGAAGCCGTCGTCGAGGCGCACCAGCCGCCGGCCCTGGCCGAGGTTCGTCAGCAGCGGTTCCTCGAGTGCCATCGGGACCGGGCCCTGGAGGTCGATCAACAGGGTCTGCGCCCCGGACATGACGGCCGCCTCCGCCACCCGGTCCAGCGTGGCGGGGATCGGCCGCGCCCGGGGGTTCCAGGCAGCCAGGGAGTCCACCCCGGTGAACGCGAGCATCGCCTTCGCCCCGTCGGCCTGCTGCAGCAGCACCGCCGACATCTCGGCGTGCCGATCCGGGTCGGGCCCCTCGGGGCTCAGGTTCTCCCCGCTCGAGACGATCGGGATGAGCAGACGCGAGAGGCACAACTCCACGACCGCGTCGAGATAGGCGACCTGGTCACCGTCCTGGGCGGCGGTCATCACGTCACGCAGCCCCTCGGGCGCGGAGCCGTCGTCGTCGGCGAACTCGTGGCTGGTGTCCCCGAGCAGGTGGTCGTGGTGGTCCGTCATGGTGACCAAGAGTAGAGGATCCCTCCCGTCCGACCCGCCTTCGGGGATCCCGGTGACTAGCCTTGACGGATGACAGAGGACCGCAGACCGCGCCGCCCCGGATTCCTTCCTCCGGCCGCGCTGGAGGCGTTGGGTGAGCGGACGGACCCCATCGCTGCCCTCCACGCCGCCCATGAGTCCGCCGCCATCCTGCTCCACGCCGGCCGCGCCACCGACGATCCCGCGGTGACTGACCGACTGGTGGCCCTCGTCGACGACATCGGGCTCGACACCCTCGCCGACCTGTGGGCGCAGCGCCCCGCGCGTACGCTTCCGGGGGCGCTGTGGCGCCTGTACGTTCTCCACTCCTGGGTGCTCACCGATCCCTACGGGGCTGCACGCGAGTACGCCGCCGGGATCCGCTTCACCGAGCCGGATCACGCAGTGGCGGGCGCCGGCGACCCGACCGGCCCCGACGAGGTGCGGCGGGTCACCGACGAGATCCTCCGCGGCGTCTTCGACGGGGATTTCGCCATCGCCCTCGAGCGCGCGGCCGCCTTCTGCCATGTGGTGTCCTCCGGCCGTGCCGAGGTGTCCGAGGGCACCCAAGCCGCCCTGCAGGCGGCCAGGATGCAGACCATGGCCGAGGACCTCACTGCCTGCGCGCAACTGTGGCGCACCGACGCGTTGCACTGACGTCTGGTCGGCGCCCGGGGAGACGGTTCCGAAACCGGTTTGGGTCAGGCCCCATCGGGGATCTATCCTCGAAAACGCGTCGGGCCGCGGTAGCCCCGGGCCTCAACACTCGCCGCTACGAGCGGCCACTCGCCGAGAGGCGCTCCCGGTCCGACGCACTGATCGCCGCGGCGGTGCCCCCTCAGGCACACGTCACTCAGGCACACCTCCTGCATGCTCGTGGTGTCGGACCGGTCCAGCGGGCCTCAACCTCGGGTGACCGGCACCTTCCGGCCTCCCGGCGGTAGTTCACCACCGATCGGCACCCGGATCTCGAGGACCCCGTCGGCATAACTGGCGGTCACGTCCGTCTCCGTGGCACCGGCGGGCAGCGCGATGGTCCGGTTGAACGATCCGTAGCGGAACTCCGAACGGTAGGAGTCCTTCTCCTTGTGCTCGGTCCGCTCCTCCCGTTGGGCTCGGATGGTGAGCTTGCCGTTCTCCACCGAGATCGTGACGTCCTTGTCGGGATCAAGGCCCGGCGCCTCGGCTCGGACCACCAGGGTCGTGCCGTCGACGTACTCCTCGACCCGCAGCAGCGACTCCTCGTCCGATTCGAAGAACCTCTCGGCCAAATCTTGCAGATCGACCCAGGGTGGGACTCCCCACGGGGCCCTGGGTCGGCGTACGAGTGCCATGGTCGGCTCCTTCCTCCGTTGTCCCTTCAGCGTCGGTCCGGCAGCTGCGGGGGTCAAGAGGTTCGGGACGGGCTCCCGGAGGCCCCTGCCCGCTCGGCCCTGCCCCACCGGCGCCACGCCGCGTGCCCTCCGGGGCGACACCACCGCCCGGGTAGGCTGAGGTCATGAATCCCTCGAACGTCCTGCTCGTCGCGACCCTCGCACTGGCACTGATCGGTCTGGTGTTCGCGCTCGTCAGCTGGCGTGCCGGCTACGGCGCCGGGCGCGTCCTGGAGGGCTTCGGGTTGGTCGCGCTGAGCGCCGGTCTCTTCCTGTCCGGCTTGATGCAACTGGCCTACGACCTCGTCTCGGCGCTGATTTCGTGGGGCCTCGCGTTGGTGTGGACACCCCTGGTGGCGTCAGGCATCAGCGCGCTGGGTCTGGCCATCGTGCTCTGGCTCATCGCCGGTGCGTTGAACCGGCGGGGCATCGGCGTCAGGACGAAGGAGGACAAGCGAGCCCGGCGAGAGGAGCGCAGGGCACGCAGGTCGGGCCAGGGGCAGGTGACGCCGCGCACCGGTGCCGGACAGGTCACGAAGCCGAATGATCCGGCCGCTACCCGGACGACCGCCGCCAAGCAGCCAGCGGCGAAGGGGTCCGGCACCGCCGGGAGCGGTGACGAGTTCGACGAGATCGACGACATCCTGCGCAAGCACGGGATCAACTGATGGGGGACATGTCCCTGCAGGTTCCGCGACTGGTGGCGTTCGATGTTGACGGCACGCTCCTCTCGTCCGACCACGACATCCTCGACAGCACCCGCGAGTCGATCGACCGCATCCGGGCCGCCGGCACCACCGTGATGATCGCGTCCGGGCGCCCGGTGGCGGGGTTGCGGTTCCAGGTCGCCCGCCTCGGTCTGCCGATCGATGGCCTCGTCCTGGCCGGCTGCAACGGAGCCGTGATCGAGGATGGCGCGACGGGCCGAGAGATCGCCTCCTGGCCCATCCCTGCCGATGTGTCGGCACGGATGTACCGGGGGTTGCGCGCACTGCCGGTCTCGACCATCGTGCCGGTGGGCGCTGAGGTCTTCATCGAGGATCCGGACGGCTATATGGTGCACGTCGAGGCCCGGGCCAACGGCACCACCGAGATCGTCGTCGACGACCTCCACGCAGTTGCCCCCACTCCGCCGAAGATCCTCGTCGCCGCACCGTACGACGTCCTCGTCGACCACCGGGACGCGATCGACGCGCTGGGCGGCAGCGACATCGAGACCTGCTTCTCGTCGACCTACTACTACGAGGTGAACGCCGCCGGCGTGAGCAAGGGAGCAGCGCTCGCCGCGTTCTGCGCCGCCGAAGGCATCCCGCTGGAGCGGACCGTCGCCTTCGGGGACAACGAGAACGACATCACCATGCTGCGGGCTGCTGGCCTTGGGGTGGCGATGGGAAATGCGATCGACGCGCTCAAGCAGGTGGCGGACGTCGTGACCACCAGCAACGACGACCACGGCATCGCACGGGTGCTCGACGGGATGCTGGTCAGCGTCTGAGCGGGCGCAGGCTTCTGCCACCGGGGATCCGGCTCTCCCCTCAAGGGGATCGCCCTCTACGGGCGGTGGCTGAGCCAGATCTCCTGGAGCCGCGCGGCGTCGAGCCTGGCCCGATCGCCGTCCGGGCTCTGGATGGCCATCACCATGCGGCGCTGCGGGTCACCGTCGCGGTCCCGGCGGAACGTGAAGATGTAGGCCCACGGATCCCCTTCCAGGAAGCGGATGTCCGAGATCTCGTGCCAGGCGTAGCGATGGCGGATCAGCCCGGTGCTGATCGCCACGCCCTCCTCCGTCGCCACGACGGTCGACAGTCCGATCCCCATCGTGAAGGCCGAGATGGCGACGAGGATGAGGATGACCATGGCGAGTTCCGGTCCGGTCGCTTCCGCGCGGATCTCCGGGGGGAGGGCGAACCAGGTCACGACCGGACTGCCGAGCGTCAGCAGCGACACGACAATGGCCGTCGTCAGCATGGTCCGCGACCGGACCCGGAGCAGGACCGCCATGTCAGAGGCGGCAGGCAGCCAGATCCGTGACGAGAATCGCCCGCGCGCCGAGGTCCCACAGGTCGTCCATCACCAGGTGGGCATCATCGGCCGGCACCATCGCCCGCACGGCGAACCATCCCTTGCGGGCCAACTCGGACACCGTCGGGGACTCGAAACCCGGCGTGAGGGCCAGGGCGGCCTCCAACTTGTCCTCGGACACGTCGTAGTCCATCAGGACGTACGCGCGCGCGACCAGCACGCCCTCGATGCGCTGGACGAAGTGCTCCAGCCCCTCCGGAACGTCGCCGTTGCGCTGGACGAGGATCGCCTCGGAGTGCAGGATCGGCTCGCCGAAGACCGACAGCCCGGCCCGCTTCAGGGTCGAGCCGGTCTCCACGACGTCGGCGATGACGTCGGCCACGCCCAGGCGGACGGAGTTCTCCACGGCGCCGTCGAGGCTGATCAGCCGTGCGCTCATCGATCGCTCATCCAGCCAGGCCTTGACCAGACCGACATAGGAGGTGGCGATGCGCTTGCCGTCGAGTTGGTCCACGGTCATCGCGGCCTCGTTCGGGGCGGCGAAGCGGAAGCGGGTCCCGCCGAACCCCAGCGCCTTGATCTCCGTCGCCGCGGCGCCCGAGTCGAGGAGCATGTCGCGGCCGGTGAAGCCGATGTCGAGGGTGCCCTCACCGACATAGATGGCGATGTCGCGGGGGCGCAGGTAGTAGAACTCGACCCGGTTGGCCTCATCGACCACCATGAGTTCCTTGGAGTCGGAGCGCTGCCGGTAGCCGGCCTCGCGCAGCATCTGCATGGATGCTTCCGACAGGGATCCCTTGTTCGGGACGGCGACCTTGAGGAACGGACGTTCTGAGTTCACGGCCCCACCCTAATGGGGCCCCGCTGCCCGGCCCAACCCGGGAGCGGGGACGGAACACCGGGCCGCCGGCGCCCGCTCGGGCCGGCCTCAGAGCTTGCGGTAGACGTCGTCGAGGGAGAGTCCGGTCGCGATCATCATCACCTGGGCGTGGTACAGGAGCTGGGAGATCTCCAGGGCGGTCGCCTCCTTGCCCTCGTACTCGGCGGCCATCCAGACCTCGCCCGCCTCCTCGATGATCTTCTTGCCGATCTGGTGCACACCGGCGTCGAGTTCGGCGACCGTCCCCGAGCCCTCGGGACGCTTGGCGGCCTTGTCCTGGAGTTCGGCGAAAAGGCTCTCGAAGGTCTTCACGCGGTTGAGACTATCCGACGTGGCCGAGGAGGTCGTCGTCATGTCGACCGCGACACCGAGTAGGGCGTCGGCGGCCAACGCCACCTGGGCCGGGGCGTCGGTGTCCGACCCCTCCCCCGCCAGCACGGCGGAGGCCCAGGCATCGATCGCCTCGAGGGCCGCCGGCGCGTCGAGGTCGTCGCGCAGCGCGGCCCGGACGGCCGCGATCGTCGGGGCGGCGTCGGGCCCGGCTACGGCGCTGAAGGCACGGCGCCACACATCGAGGCGGCCGATGGCCTCGAGCAGGCCACCATCGGTCCAGGACCAGTCGTCGCGGTAGTGGTGCGCGAGGATCGCCAGCCGGATCGCCATCGGATCCACCCCGGCCGCCGTCAGCCGGGAGACCAGCACCAGGTTGCCCCGCGACTTCGACATCTTCTCGCCGTCCAGACCCACCATCCCCGCATGGACGTACGCCGAGGCGTACCGCCGACCGCTGGTGGCCCGGCCCTCGGCGGCGCTCATCTCGTGGTGCGGGAAAGCCAGGTCGGAGCCGCCGCCCTGGACGTCGAACGTCGTGCCCAGGTAGTGCTGGGCGATCACCGAGCACTCGATGTGCCAGCCGGGCCGGCCCGGGCCGAGTGCGGAGTTCCAGGAGGGCTCCCCGTCGCGGGCCATCCGCCAGACCAGGCAGTCGAACGGGTCGTCCTTGCCGGGCTGGCCCGGGTCGCCGCCCCGGTCGGCGAAGGTCGCCAGGGCTTCCCCCTCCGCCACGTGGGAGACGTCGCCGTAGTGCGGCACCCGGCGGGAACGGAAGTACCAGTCGGGGGCCTCGACACCGTCGGTGGCCGGGTCGAGCCGATAGACCAGGTCACGACCCTCGAGCTTCTCCACCGCCTCCACGACCAGCGGGATCGCCTCGACGGCACCCACGTACTCGCGCGGAGGCAGGACGCGCAGCGCCTCCATGTCCGAGCGGAACAGGTCGGTCTGGTCCACGGCGAGGGTCGTCCAGTCGACTCCGGTCGCGGCCGCACGCTCCAGCAGCGGGTCGTCGATGTCGGTGACGTTCTGGACGTAGTGCACGTCGAGGCCGCGGTCACGCCACGTACGGTTGAGCAGGTCGAACGCCACGTACGTGGCGGCGTGACCCATGTGGGTCGCGTCGTAGGGCGTGATACCGCAGACGTACATGCGGGCCTCGCCCGATTCCGGGCCCACCGCGAGCAGCCCACCGCTGGCCGTGTCATGGACCCGTACGGGTGCACTCCCGTCACCGGGGACCGACTTCAGGGCGGGGGAGCTCCAGGCACGCATGGACGCGACTTTACAGCGGCGGCCAAGGGATCGACGGCCAGCCGTCCTGCGGGACGGGAAGCGTGGCGCTTGCCATCATCGCCTCGGCGCGGGCGACCACGGCGCGGATCTCGGCCGCCGTGAGGAACTCCTCCAGCACCTGGGGGGCGACGGCCCGGGTGCGCTCGAGCAGCGCCTCCTCGTCGGCTCGTAGCGGCTCCCCCGCCCAGCCCCACAACACCGTGCGCAGCTTCGGCTCCCGGTGGAAGCACAGCCCGTGGTCGCAACCGAGAACCGCCCCGGCGCTGGGCAGCAGGTGGATGCCCTTGCGGTCGGAGTTGTTCGTCACGGCGTCGAAGAGCGCCAGCCGGCGCAGTCGCGGGTCGTCGCGGTGGACAAGGGTGACGTCACGACCCCGGATGTCGACCGCCGCCAGGACCCCGAGCCAACCCTCGGGTATCCGGTCCGCCGGAGCGAGGGCGACGAAGTCCTCGAGGTCCTCGTCGACCTCGACCCAGGTCTGCAGCGCCCCGGGGCCCGGGAGGTCTCGACCAGCCGGGTCGACGGGACCACGTCATAGCCGGCCGCGGCCGACAGGGCGTACGCGGCCGCCTCACGCGCGGCCAACGTGCCGTCCGGAAAGTCCCAGAGCGGGCGCTCCCCCGCGACCGGCTTCCAGACGCACCGCAGCGGAGAGGCCCCCGGGCGATCCACCTCGGCCAGGTAGGTCGCGTTGGACGCCGTCCGGATCCGCCCCAGCACCCGCAGCGACACCTCGGGGCCCTCGAACGGCGCAGTGGTCAGGGCAGGGTGCATCACGGCCTCCCGGGGCCGCTTCGGCGTCGGTCGGCCGGGCCGTGCGCCGCGGAACCGATCAACCGTGGCCGATCACGCCAGCGGGTTGACATAACCGTTGGAGCGCGGGCACACGTGCCCGTCCGGATCCATCGGCTGCCGACAGAACGGGCAGACCGGGCGGCCCGCCGCGACGACGGCCTGGGCACGGGCGACGAACTGCCGGGCATCCGCCGGGGTGAGTCCGATGATGCAGACGACACCTTCCTCGAGCGCGTCGGTGTCGATCTCCCCGACCGCCGTGATGGCCTCCTCCACGTCGTCGGAGAACAGTTCGAGGACCACCTTGTCGTGCCGGCTGTCCCAGGCCAGGCTCATCGGGCCGATCCGGAAGTCTTCGCTGATCGGCGCATCCAAGGGGCGCGTGTCGGCCGCCCCCGCGACGGGTGGCGGGATCTCGATGCCGCTGAGGGAACGGGCGGACACCTCGTCCAGCAGATGCGCGATCTGGTTGGCGAGGACCTCCACCTGCTGCTTCTCGCAGACCAGCGAGGAGAGCCGGTCCGCCTCCCTGACCTGGAGGAAGAACATCCGGTCCCCGGGCTCGCCGACGGTCCCCGCGACGAAGCGATCGGGGTGGTCGTAGCGAAGGGTGAATGCGGCCACGACGCCAGCCTACGTCGCCGATCCCGCGCCGCCACCCACCACGGCATCCAGGCTGCGGCCGGTGTCCTCGGGGAGGAGGTCACGGACGATCCCCGCCGTGCTGTTGAGGGCCAGGACGTACGGTCGGGCCGTGGTGTAGCGCACCACGCTGATGGAGGCGGGGTGGACCACCAGGCGCTGGAAGTGGTCCAGGTGCAGGCCGAGGGCGTCCGCGAGCACGGCCTTGATGATGTCCCCGTGACTGACCGCCAGCCAGACCGCCTCCGCGCCCGCCTCGTCCGCCAGGGTGTCCTGCCTGGCCCGGACGGCGCTGACGGCTCGCTGGGCCATGGCGACCATGGACTCACCCCCCGGGAACCGTGCCGCCGAGGGATGGGCCTGGACGGTCCGCCAGAGTTCCTCCTTGGCGAGTTCCTCGAGGGCCCGGCCGCTCCACTCGCCGTAGTCCACCTCAGACAGGGCATCGTCCACGACGAGCTCAGGCCGCCCCTCCCCCAAGACTTCGTGCAACGCTCGGGCCGTCTCCAGGCAGCGCTCCATCGGTGAGGACACGGCCGCCGCCAACGTCAGCCCGCTGAGGCGCTGGCCGGCCGCCCGGGCCTGCTCCCAGCCTGTCGCGTCCAGCCTGATGCCGGGCGTACGGCCCGCCAGGATGCCGGAGGCATTGGCGGTCGTCCGACCGTGGCGGACCAGCAGGAGGATGGTCATGGGGCCAGCGTACGGTCAGACGTAGCGCCCGTAGCGGTGTTCGAGGGCGTCGACCCCGTCGGCCAGGTCCAACTCCTCGACCGTGGCCCGCACCAACAGGGCCCAGCCCGCGTGGTCCGGCGTCGCGTCGACGAGGCGGACCCCGACCCACCCGGCGGCGTCGATCAATCGTGGACCGTGTGTACCGTCCGTCCACTCCCCCGTGCGGAACGGACCCCCGGGCGAGGGCGCGATCCGGGCGAAGGCGTCCGCGACCCGGCCCTGCCCCGGACCCAGGACGTTCACCGTCGCGGTGCCCGTCGAGCGGAAGAGGTCCCACCAGTCGCAGTCCTCGTCCACCAGCGCGATGAGCTCGGCCGGTTCTCCCTCCCCGACGAGGAGGGAGGAGATCGTCCAACCGTCCCGTGCACCCCCTCGGCGCTCGTCCACACGGTGACCGGCGCGGGGAGGTGGCCCCGCAGCCGGCGTACCGGGTCGCGCAGCTCCCGCGGCGGCTGGAAGGGATGCTCGTCGTGGATACTCATGGGGCCAGTGTTCCCCAGGCACCCCACCGCTCACCGCACCCGCTCACCGCACCCGCTCACCGCAACAGATTCGCGCCGGGCAGCCGGTCCCAGCCGCAGGGTGATGCCGGCGGGTGACCGAGGGCCGCCTAGAGTCACGCGCATGGAACAGCGACGCGTCGGCTCGTCAGGGCTGCAGGTCTCCCGGCTCGGCCTCGGCACGCTCACCTGGGGCCGCGACACCTCCCCCCAGTCCGCCTACGAACTGATGACGACGTTCGTCGATGCCGGCGGCACCCTGATCGACACGGCCGCGGCCTACGGCGCGGGGGACGCGGAGGAGATCCTCGGTGCCCTGATGGCGCGGGAGTTCGACCGTGAGGACCTCGTCATCGCCACCAAGGCCGGCTTCGGCGTACGTGACGGGGAGCGGACGGTCGACACCTCCGCGCGGGCCATGCTCGCCGACCTGGACGGGTCCCTGGAGCGGCTGGGCACCGACTGGATCGACATCTGGCAGGTGCACGCGTGGGGCCAGGCGCCGATCGAGGAGACGCTGGCGGCGTTGGACCATGCCGTGACCTCGGGACGCGTGCGCTACGTCGGCCTGTCCAACTTCGTCGGCTGGCAGACCGCCCAAGCTGCCTCCTGGCAGCGCGCGATCACGACGCGCACCCCGATCACCTCGACCCAGGTCGAGTACTCCCTGATGACCCGGCGCGCCGAGGTGGAGATCCTCCCCGCCGTCCGCGCGATGGGACTCGGCTTCTTCGCCTGGTCGCCGCTGGGTCGCGGGGTACTGACCGGCAAGTACCGCCGCGGCATTCCGCGGGACTCCCGGGCGGCCGCCGAGCACTTCGCCTGGTTCGTCGACCCCTACCTGCAGCCACGCTCCCGCGGGATCGTGGATGCCGTCGCACGGGCGGCCGAGGGCCTCGGGATGGCACCGCTCGAGGTCGCCCTGCTGTGGGTGCGGGACGCCCCCGACGTCACCGCGGCCCTGCTGGGAGCTCGCACCGCCGACCAGTTGGAGCAGTGCCTGGCCGTCGAGGAGATGACGCTCCCCGCGGAGATCGCGGCGGCCCTGGACGACGTCTCGGGCGGCCCGATGGCGGCCCGTGAAGGCGCGGGACGCCCCGTGCCACCCGTGCACCACGACTGACCCGTGAGCACCACGCTGCCTACCCGCCGGAGGCGGCCTAGCTCAGGCGAGGTACCCGTCGAGATCCAGCGTGGGCCGTACGCGGATGATCCGGCGACGGACCCACACGTCACGGCTGCCGTCCCGGTACCGCCGCAGCCGGTGCAGCTCCCACCCGCCCCGCTCGGCCTCCTCGGTGAGGAGCTGGCGCAGGGCGTTGCGGGACACGTCGCGACTCACGGAGAACTGACGTACGTCGTAGTCGCTCTCGGGTCGCTGGCGGGGCTTGGTCGGCACGCCACCATTGTGCCGAGCGGGTCAATTGGCGTCGGCCGTAAGGGGTGTGTATAGTCCTACATCGCTGCCCGGCACGCCGGAGACAGCCGAAACACCTGTCCGGGTGGCGGAATTGGTAGACGCGCTAGCTTGAGGTGCTAGTGCCCGTTTTAGGGCATAGGGGTTCAAGTCCCCTCTCGGACACAGTGAGGCGAAGGCTCGTCCCCAGTGGGGCGGGCCTTTCGTCGTTCCGACGAACGTGGCGACGACCCCACTCGCTCGCTCACCCTCCTCCGCGTAGCCCGGGGTTGTTGCCACCGAGGTCATCGACCACGACGGATCACCACATCAGCCGGGCTCAGCTGCCTCGGCGGGACTGCTATGGCGTGGCGGCGAAGAGGAGATCCAACCGGGCGCGGCCAGCGAACTTCATCCCCTTCTCCACCGCCCGGTCACGAATGGGCTCAAGGCGGTCGAAGCCTTCCTCGAGCGACGCCACGTCGTCCCAGACCGACCCGACGAGGACCTCGCCAGTGGTGCGATCGACCAGCATCCGCACCGCTCGGAAGCCCGGCGATGACCGGTACATCGGCTCTGCCACCCAGGCGAAGAAGGAGATGATCTCGTGGATGAGGGCAGGATCGTAGAAGTGCCGATTGACATTCACGGGCAGCCCGGAGGTCAGCGGGCGATCCGATGCTGCATCCACCGGGACATCCCATTCCCGCACGCCGTGCACGGTACTGCCCGCACCCTCCGTCGCCCGCCGCCGAAGGTCCCTGGCGCCGCTACGACTCGCGATGAGGTCGTCGACGCGGTCCCAATCGGTGAAGGTCCACCGGGTCGAGGTCGCCGGGTCGCCGAACACGGAGATTCCGCGGAACCCCTGCATGGCTGAGGCCCCAGGAAGAACCGTTGTGCTGATCTGGTCGATCAGCGTCTGCGGGTCACTGAAGCCCTCCGTCGTCGTCTGCCTGCTGAACATGACTGCCCCACTCCCGAACGCCTGACGCTTCAATCATAGAGTGATCTACCTCACACTGCCAGCAGCGCAGGACCCCTTACCGGTCGTCAGACGCCGCGGCGCGCGGGCTGGACGCTGGTCAGGTCATAGCCGACCTCGGAGTGCTCGGCCAGGTCGATGCCCGAGGTCTCTGCCTCGGGGCTCACCCGCATGCCGATCGTCCGGGTCAGGACCGTGGCCAGCAGCCAGGTCATCCCGAAGGAGAAGGCGCCCACCACCAGGACGGCGACGGCCTGACGCCACAGCTGGTCCACGCCACCGCCGTAGAAGAGACCTGCGACGCGGGTCGCTGTGCGGGGGTCGGCGAAGAGGCCGATCCCGAGGGTGCCGATGATTCCGCCGACCAGGTGGACTCCCACGAGGTCCAGCGAGTCGTCAACGCCCCAGACGAACTTCAGGCTGACGGCCCAGGAGCAGGCGGCGCCGGCGAGTAGCCCGATGACCATGGCGCCCAGCGGGCTCACCGCTCCACCCGAGGGGGTGATCGCGACCAGGCCGGCGACCGCTCCTGAGGCGGCACCCAGCGACGTCGCGTGACCGTCACGCCGCTTCTCGACGAAGAGCCAGGCCAGCATCGCCGCGCACGGGGCGAGCAGGGTGTTGACCCAGATGAGGGCCGCCCAGGTGCCGGAGACCAGCGCGGATCCGGAGTTGAAACCGAACCAGCCGAACCACAGCAGACCGGCGCCGAGCATCACCAGCGTCATGTTGTGCGGACGCATCGGCGCCGAGCCGAAGCCGATCCGTCGGCCGAGGACGATCGCCAGGGCCAGGCCGCCGGCGCCGCAGGCGACCTCGATCGTGGTACCACCCGCGAGGTCGATGGCGTGGAGGCTGTTGACGATCCAGCCGCCCCTCGGGGCGCTCAGCCCGTTGCTGGCGAAGACCCAGTGCGCCAGCGGGGCGTACACGAGCAGGAGCCACAGCACCGACAGGGCCATCCAGCCGCGGAAGGTGGCGCGTTCGGCGATCGCCCCGGACAGGAGTGCGACGGCGATGATCGCGAAGCAGCCCTGGAAGCCGGCGAAGGCCAGCGCCGGAACCGTCCCCACCGTGGGGTCCCCGTAGACCAGTGAGTCGAGGAACGCGAACTGGAACGGGTTGCCGATGATGCCCCCGATCGAGTTGCCGAACGCCTCGCTGTAACCCACGATGGCCCAGGCGACCCCGGCCGTGGCTATGCTGACGAAGCTCATCATGATCATGTTGAGCACGCCCTTGGACCGCACCATGCCTCCGTAGAAGAAGGCCAGTCCAGGCGTCATGAGCAGCACCAGGGCGGCGCTGGTCAGGAGCCACGCAGTGTCACCCGTGTTGATCTCAAGAACCACGAGTGACAACGTTGCACGGCCCTTGTTTCGGCACCATTCCCAGGCCATTACGGTTCCATGAGCATGGTGTTACGGAGATGTTTCGCCGCCCCACCGCCCGTCACACAGCGGGTCGGCGAGGACAAAGGGTTGGGGCCAGGGACGCACACTGGCGGCATGAGTCCTCTCCCGGACCCGCGGATGCCCGGGCGTCGGGCCTTCCTCCTCGGCACCGGCGTCCTGCTCGCCGGCTGCGCGACGGGGCCGCGCGGTCCCGCCGCCCCACCCCCGGACCCGACCACCATCGGGGCTGCGACCCCCGGACCGACCGCCCAGCGGACGGGCGCCGCCGAGTCTCCGAGCGCCGCGATGCCCCCGCGGGCAACCTGGTCGGCGGACTCCAACGACGTCCGGCCCGCCGTCAAGCAGGCCGCCACCCGGCTCATCGAGGCGCTGGGGAACTGGGACCACGGTGATTCCGGCCCTGACGCCGCGGGTGCTCGGGTGAGGGCGCTCGGCCAGGATCCGTCGCTGGTGGAGGGCGTCGGCGCCCTCGTCACGGATGCGGACGCCTCGGTGCTGCAGGTGATCGACGCACAGTACGGCGGCATCCTCTCCGACTCGGCGAGCGTACTGGTCGTCACGCGTACCTGGGCCCGGAGCCCGGCCGGGACCATCTCCGGCGGAGGCGCCACGTACGACGTACGGCTCTCCAGCGCCTCCCCCACCTGGCGCGTGACCGAGATCCACCCCTCCCAGCCGGGCACCCCGGTCACCCCCGGCACTCTCGCGCACGAGGTGCTCAGCTCGGATCGCCTCGACCTGCCACCGGCATCCTCCGCTGACATCGCCTCGGGGCAAGTCCACGACTCCGTCCTGGAAGCGATGCTTCACCTGGCCCAGACCTATCGTCTCGGCATCAGCGTCGTCCGTTCCGGACACCCGACGTACGTGTTCGGCACCACCAGGCCCAGCGACCACCCCCGGGGCCGCGCCTTCGACACCTGGATGATCGACGGGCATCCCGTCGTCGCCTCGGCCACGCCGCAGGCACTGGTCACCGCCTTCATGCGTGACGCCGCCCGGGCGGGCTCCTACAACATCGGCGGACCGTACGCGGTGTCGGGCTCCGCGTACTTCACCGACGACACCCACCACGACCACGTGCACGCCGGGTTCACCAGCTGACCGGGACGATCCGCGATCCCTGGCACTGGCCGTGTCCCGGGCCGCGCAGTGGGGGCGGAGTTGCGCGGTGCACGATGTGCCGAGTGGCGGGGCTCTCGATTACCCTCGACTCATGCGCTATGTCCATCACCGGGATCCGGTCGTCACGCCGCACGGGACGGTCCTCGGCGACGACGCGTCGGGACGCGCATGATCGAGCCTGCCGAGGCACTCACCGCCACCGCGCCGAGCTCGACTCGGCTGACGCCCTCACGGGACCACCGTGGCGGCACCGGAACCGACCTGCCGGCACGGAGATCGGGGCGTCGCGCGCCGCGTCTGCCGCTGTCGCGCTGGATCCATGCGACGGTCGGTCTGCAGTTCCTCGTGCTGATGGTCTTCAGCGGAGGGTACGGCTACCAGCGGGACGAGCTGTACTTCCGCATGTTGCCGCCGGCCTGGGGCTACGTCGACCAACCGCCGTTCACACCCTTCCTGGTCCGCACGCTGGCCCACCTCAGCGACCACCTCTGGCCGATCCGCCTGGTCGCCGCCCTGGCGATGTGCCTGGCGACGTACACCCACGTCCTCATCACGCGGGAGTTCGGGGGGTCGGTCCGGGCCCAGGTCGTGTCGGCGATGGCGTACGCCTTCGCGCTCGTGCCGCTCTCCATGGGCCACAATCTGCTCACCGCGACGGTCGACCTGCCGCTGTGGGGACTGACGGCGCTGTTCATCTGCCGGGCCGTGCTCCGGGACGACCCCCGGTGGTGGATCGCCGCGGGCGCGGTCATCGGGCTCACGACGTTCAACCGATGGCTGATCATCGCCTTCGTCCTGGTGCTGCTGGCGGGCTTGGTGCTCGCGGGCCCTCGCCACCACCTCGTCGACCGCCGGACCTGGTTCGGCGCCGCCGTCGCCCTCGTGCTGGCACTGCCCAACCTGTGGTGGCAATCCGCCCACGGCTGGCCGCAACTCACCTTCGGTATGGCGCTGGCCGGGTCGAACAACGCCGATGTCCGGCACGGCATGTGGACCCTGCTGCCGATCATCATGGGACCGTTCCTGCTCCCGTTCTGGCTGGCCGGGATCGTCGCGCTGTTCCAGCGGCCGGCGTGGCAGCGAGCCCGCTTCCTCGTCCCCGCACTGATCATCTTCCTGTTGCTGATGATCCCGGTCGCCGGACAGGCGTACTACCCGATGGGCATCGTCTCGGTGCTGCTGGCGATCGGCTGCATCCCCGTCACCGAATGGGCGACGACCATCCCCCGGCGTCGCGCCATCGCCGGTCTGCTCGTCGCGAACAGCCTCACCAGCATCGTCTTCGACCTCCCGGTGCTGCCGATCGAGAAGAGCCCGACCCGCTACGTCAACCCGCTGGCACTGGACTCCAGCTTCTGGCCGACGTACGTGGGACAGGTCGCCGCTGCCTATCGGCGCTACAGCCCGCAGACCCCCGGGACGACGGTCGTCCTCGCCGGGGACTACGGCGAGGCGGGCGCTGTCGACCGCTTCGGACCGGCGATGGGGCTTCCCCCCGTCTACAGCGGCCACAACACCCTCGGATGGCTCCAGCCGCCACCCGACGCGGCGACCGCCGTCGTCGCGGTCGGCATCCCCGCCACCACGCTGGCCGGCCACTTCGCCACCTGCGTGACGGTGGGACGCCTCGACAACGGCTACGCCATCAAGATGTTCCAGCAGGGCCAGCCGATCGTCGTCTGCGACGGCCGTCGGGATCCGTGGTCGAAGATCTGGCCGGACGTGACCCACTGGGGCTGAGGCACCGGATGGTCACCGCGGCGCGAGCGCCCGGACGTCCGCCAAGGTGTCCGCCTCGGCCGCCGTCTTGTCGCTCCGATAGCGCACCACCCGGGCGAACCGCAGGGTGACGCCGCCGGGGTAGCGCACGGACCGCTGGACCCCGTCGAAGGCCACCTCCACCACCTGCTCGGGTCGCAGCTGCACGACGTGCCCCTGCCGGCCGGTCTCGAGTTCGAGGAAGCGGGCGGTCTGCCAGGCCAGCATCTCGTCGGACATGCCTTTGAAGGTCTTCCCCAGCATCACGAACGCGTCCCCGTCCCTGGCCCCGAGATGAATGTTGGACAGCAGTCCCGTACGACGGCCACTGCCCCACTCCACGGCCAGGACGACGAGGTCGAGGGTGTGACGAGGCTTCACCTTCACCCAAGCGGCGCCGCGTCGCCCGGCGGCGTACGAGGCGGAGAGGTCCTTGACGACGATGCCCTCGTAGCCGCGTCCGAGCACCGTGGCGAACCACTCCTGCACGGTGGTCGGATCGGCGCCGATCAGCCGGGGGACGATCGCCTCGCCCGGCACGACTTCGCCCAGGGCCTCGATCCTCGCCGCGGCCGCGGCATCGATCAGGTCGCGCCCGTCGAGGTGCAGGATGTCGAAGAAGAACGCACTGAGGGGCGCGTCGCCGGCGAGCCCCTCCGCTGGGTGCGTCATCGTCCGAGCACCGGTCTCCTGGAAGGCCCGCGGCCGTCCGTCCGCGCCGAGCAGGAGTGCCTCGCCGTCGAGCACGACCGAGCGGAGCGGCAGGCCACGGACGAGCGAGACGATCTCAGGCACCCGGTCGGTGATCTCGTCCAGTGAGCGGGTGAAGACAGCGACCTCGTCTCCGGCCCGGTGCACCTGGATCCGGATGCCGTCCAGCTTGGCATCGACCGCCACCGCAGCCCCGCCGAATCCCCGCAGGGCGCTGGGCACATCGGAGGCGGGCGAGGCGAGCATCGGGCGTACGGGGCGCAGTGGCTGCAGCCGGAAGGCCGCGAGGGCGTCCTGGCCCCGCCGAGTGCGGCCGCGGCCACCGGCCCGGAGAACGCGCTGAACATGGCGGCCCGCCGGACCACCGCGAGAGGCACCTCCGCGGCCTCGGCGATCGCGTCCAGCAACAGGGCGTCGAGCGCGCCCTGCCGCAGCTCACCGACCAGGAGCCGGCGGAGGAACATCTGCTCGGGCGCCGTCGCCCGAGCGAAGAGTGCCGCGATCCCCCGTTCGCGGGCAGCTGCGGATCCCGGCCCCGAGATCGCGGCGAGGGCCGCCAGGGCGGCGTCCACGTCGAGCGGGGTGAGGGACGGCACAGAGGCCGGATCGGGCAGGGTGAGCAGGGAGCGCCACCCGACACCTGTCCGGCGCTGCCGGATCCGGCCGGACAGGAACGAGGCCACGATGTCCGCCTCGGTGGCGTCGCCCGTCTCGCCGAGGACCTCCGCCACCAGACGGCGCTTCTCGATCCGCGAGCGGGTCGCCGTGACCGCCGCCGAGGTCTGCACGAGCCGGGTGAGCAGCATGCCCCGATCATCCCTCCCGGCACTGACGGCGTCGACCCCAGCACAAATACTTGACACTTGAACTATCTCGGGATTCGATGGTGGCATGACCGACGACAGCGCGACGCACACTCCGTTCGAACTGGGCCTCTTCACGTTCGGCGAGCTGACTCGCGACCGGGACACCAGGCGGCTCCTGCCGGCAGCCCAGCGGCTGGGAGAGTTCGTAGACCTCGCGATCCTGGCCGACCGGGCGGGATTGGATGTCTTCGGCGTCGGTGAGCACCACCGACCGGACTTCGCCATCGCCTCGCCGCCGGTGGTGCTCGCCGCGATCGCCCAGGCGACCGAACGGATCCGTCTCACCAGCACCGTCACGGTGCTCTCGACGGCCGATCCGGTGAAGGTCTTCGAGGACTTCGCGACCGTGGACCTGTTGTCCGGCGGCCGGGCCGAGATCACCGCGGGCCGCGGCGCCTACGTCGAGTCCTTCCCGCTCTTCGGTCAGCGTCTCGAGGACTACGACGACCTCTTCGAGGAGAAGCTCGACCTGCTCCTGCGACTCGGGGAGGCACCGGAGGTGACCTGGCAGGGCCGCTTCCGACCGGCGCTGGAGGGGGTCGGCGTCTATCCTCGCCCCGTCCAGGACGCCCTGCCGGTCTGGATAGCGGTGGGGGGCACCCCGGCCAGCGTGATCCGCGCCGGCCGCCTGGGTCTGCCGATGTACCTGGCGATCCTTGGACAGCCCGACCGCTTCCAGCCGCTCGCCGGTCTGTACCGCCGGACGGCGGCCTCGTACGGTCACGACCCGGCCGCGTTGACCCTCGGAGTCACCAGCCATGTGCACGTCGCCCGGACGTCACAACAGGCGCGCGACGAGTTCTACCCGTACTACAGCCGCTACATCGGCGACAACATGCCGGGCGCCCACGGCGTCCCGCTCGCCCGCGAGGCCTTCGAGGCCTGGGCGGGCCCGCGGGGGGCTCTCTTCGCCGGCAGCCCGCAGGAGGTGATCGAGAAGATCCTGTGGGAGCACGAGATCCTCGGCCACCGACGCTTCCTGGCCCAGATCGGACTGGGCGGCCTGCCGTACGCCACGACGGCCGCAGCGGTGGAACTCCTGGCCACCGAGGTGCTGCCGGTCGTACGTCGCGAGATCGGCTGACCCGAGAGCAGGCTCACGCCACCGCCGGTGCGGAGTCGGTGGCGTCGGGGGAAGCGCCCCGGCGTACGACTTCCTCCCGGGCCCGATCGAGTCCGCCGAGTTCGAGGCCAGCCAGGGTGCTCTCCCCCGTCCAGTACGGGCGTCCGCGACGCTCGACCCGCAGGGTCAGCCGGGCGGCGAGGTGTTCCAGGGCGCCGGCGACGTTGCGTTCCTCGCTGGGCAGCGGCACCGGGAGGACATGGGCCCGGCCGGGCTCGGCCTGACCCTCCACGATGACCCGCCACTGCCGGGCGTGGCCGTCGAGGTGCCAGCGTCCCGGTCCGATGTCGGCCCGCACCGGGCTGGTGCCTGGATTGCCGAGCCGTAGGACCCGGCCGTCCGGCAGACGCACGACGAGGGCGGTGACGGAGGTGGACAGGGGCCCGGCGACGACCTGCCCCCCGGCGAACGCCACGCAGACGCCGGGATCGGCGAACCCGTGGGCCTGGCCGCACCACCACGCCTCGGGGAAGCCCTCCTTGCCCCAGTTCTTCTCGCCGTACGCTGCCGCGCCCTCGAGGTGCCAGACCTCGCCTCCGAGCGTCGCCTCTCCGGTGGCCCGCCCGCCCAGCAGCCACGGGTGCCAGTACTGGTTGAGGCCGGGAACCAGCTGGAAGCCGCTCGACCCTCCGAGGGCCCGGCGCGGTGGCCACGGATCCCGCACCTCGAGGCGTACGGACAGCTGGGCGTCCGGGCCCAGGTCGACTCTGACCATACGGTCATCGCCGGTGAACGAGGGGGCGGCGACCGCCCCGGGCCGAGGCGAGGCCGCCCCCAGGCCGTACGGATCCGCCCACGCACCGGGCAGTGCTGCCGTCCGCAGGAAGCCGTTACTGCCGGCGAGTCCGACCGTCGCCCACGGGCCATGGGGCCCGCGGTTCACCCCGATCAGGGCGACCACGACGCGCGAGGCGGAGGCATCGCTGAACCGCCAGTAGTAGCCCTCCATCGCCACGCCGTGCGCCCGCCGGGGGTCCCCCCAGGGAAGGTCCGCCCCGGAGGCACGGTAGGCGGACAGGATCCGGGCCCAGCCGTGACCCTGGGGCGCCGGGCCGGATCGTCGCCCGGAGTGCTCACGCTCAGGCATAACCGAGCTCGTGCAGGCGGGCATCGTCGATGCCGAAGAAGTGGGCGATCTCGTGGACGACGGTGATCCTGACCTGCTCCTGCAGCTCCTCGACCGTCGCGCACATGCGCACCAGCGGACGGCGGAAGATCAGGATCCGGTCCGGCAGCACACCGGAGTAGTAGTGCCCCCTCCGATCGAGGGGGACGCCCTGGTAGAGGCCGAGCAGGGAGGGCATGTCGGCCGGCGGATCGTCCTCGATCACCAGGATGCAGTTCTCGACGAGATCCAGCAGCGCCTCGGGCACCGAGGCGATGGCCGCGTCGACGTACGCCTCGAACTCCTCCTCGGAGATGTCGACCATGGTTGTCTCCTCACCGGCCCGTCCCCCTCCGTGGCACCGTCGGAACGACCGCCGTGCCACCTCGGAAGGCCCTGATCCCCACAGTACGGGACCGGCCAATGTCAATGTGGTCACATCTGGCCACGGGGATGACACGCGATTGGAACGCCCTCGCGGGACGTCGTAGCGTGGTTCCTGCACATCCTTTCGCGCCCGGGACCCCTTGTGGAGGGAGCGAAGGACCGCACGGTGTCGTGCACCTGACTGCCCATGACGGCGGGTGGCCGGTGGACACCGCCCAGTTTCGTTCGGCATTCGTGAGGAGCAGTCGTGGCGTTCGGCAAGCACAAACCAGGCAGATGGCCCGTGGAGGCCGAGGAAGTCGACGTCGCGCTGATCGGCGGCGGCGTGCTCAGTGCGACCTTCGGTCTGATGCTGCACATGCTGCAGCCCGACTGGACCATCATGGGGTTCGAGCGGCTGCCCAAGGTCGCCAAAGAGTCCTCCAACCCGTGGAACAACGCGGGTACTGGTCACGCCGGTCTGTGCGAGCTGAACTACACCAAGGAAAAGCCGGACGGCTCGATGGACAACTCCAAGCCTATCGACATCAACGAGCAGTTCCAGGTCAGCCGTGAGCTGTGGTCCCACTTCGTCGAGGCGGGCGTCCTCGGTCACCCCGAGACCTTCATCAACTCCTGCCCGCACATGTCGATGGTGCACGGCGAGGAGGACATCGACTTCCTGCGTCGCCGTTGGGAGGGTCTGAAGGAGAACCCGCTGTTCGCGGCGATGGAGTTCTCCGATGACCAGGAGAAGATCCGGGAGTGGGCTCCCAACCTCGTCCAGGGGCGCGATCCCCAGGAGCGGATCGCGGTCACGTACGATCCCACCGGCACCGACGTGAACTTCGGCTCCATCACCCGCCAGATCTTCAACTACCTCGAGTTCCACGGCGTCTTCGTCGAGACCTCGAAGGAGGTCACCGACCTCAAGCAGAACTCTGATGGCTCCTGGACGCTGCGCGTCGCCGATCACCATCGCCGTAAGGAGGGCCGGGCCGAGGACAAGTTCGTCCGGGCCAAGTTCGTCTTCAACGGCGCCGGCGGCTGGGCCCTGAAGATGATGCAGAAGGCCGGCGTGCCCGAGGTCAACGGCTACGCGCTGTTCCCGGTCTCCGGAGCCTTCCTGTCGACGACCGACCCGCAGATCGTCGCCACCCACACGGTGAAGGTCTACGGCAAGGCCAAGGTCGGCGCGCCGCCGATGTCCAACCCGCACATGGACGCGCGGATCATCAACACCAACCGGTCGGTCCTCTTCGGGCCGTACGCCGGGCTGGATCCCCGCTTCCTCAAGTTCGGCTCCTGGTTCGACATGCCGAAGATGATCCGCACCGGCAACATCATGGCGGTGCTGAACGTGGCCAAGGACAACCTGGCCCTGATCAAGCTGCTCGTGGGGATGATCTTCATGACCCCGGGTCAGAAGCTCAGGGAGCTGCGTGAGTTCTCACCCAGCGCCGACATGACCGACTGGCGGATGATCAAGGCCGGCCAGCGTGCCCAGATCATCAAGACCAACGCGGACGGCCGCGGCGGCAAACTGGAGTTCGGCACCGAGGTCATCACCAACGCCGACGGCACCCTGGCCACCGTCCTCGGGGCGTCGCCGGGTGCGTCGACGGCCGTGCCGATCATGCTCGAGCTGCTCGAGCGCTGCTTCCCCGACAAGATCGAGGAATGGACCCCCAAGATCAGGGAGGTCATCCCCACGTACGGCAAGAAGCTGTCGGACGACCCGCAGCTGGCGTACGAGACGATGAAGAAGACCGCCGAGGTGCTGCACATCACCGCCCCGGCCCCGGTCACCCAGTCCTGACCCTGACCCAGCCGGCAGCATGACGAAGGGCACCTCCCGTCCTGGGAGGTGCCCTTCGGCGTTGCGCGGCGGTGCAGCGGCGGTGTCGCGTGGGACCTCCCCTTCGACAGGTCGCGTCGACCGTCAGCCCTTCATCGCGGTCTCACCCAGCGCCCCACAGGCGACGGGCCTCCTCAATGGGCGGGACCCTGCCGATCATCGCCCCAGCTGTCGGGGATCTCATGCACCCGAGGCGGATAGAGAATGGAACGAGCGACGTTGTGGTAGCCGTACTGCTCCAGCAGGGCGGCTGCCTGGCGGTCCGTGAGGTCGTAGGCTCGCGCGAGCATGCGCACCTGTTCGGTGTAGAAGGCGTGCAGCTTGTCGACGCCCTTGACGAACTCGATCTCGTTCAACGCCATCTCGCCGCCCCTCTCGTACGACCCGGTGGTGAGCATCACCCTATGTCCGGACGGTGCCACCCCGGGAGCCACACGACCGGGTCTACGGGCCGATCATGGTCGAGAGCCGCTGGCGCGCGATGGCGCTGAAGGGGGCCGTCTCCCCCTCGTCGTCGATCAGTCGCAGCAGCACACGCAGCCGCTGGCGCACCTCCGGGCGGACCGCGTGGTCCGCGAGGTGCTCGACCATCCGGTCGTCGGTGTCGAGCATGGCCGCGGCTTGGCACAGGTCACGGAAACTCCACTCCATGGGGTCTGTCGACAACAACCGATCCCCGGGGTGCAACCAACGGACGTCGCCCATGCGGGAAGCCTACCCGTCTCGGTCCAGGAGGAAACGGTTCAGCGCAGCGGTCATGTGCGGATCGACAGGCAGTGCTCGGCCGTCCAATTGCCGCACCGGAGCAGCGAGCCGGGTGCTCGAGGTGAACCAGGCGGCCTCGGCCTCGTCCAGCTCCTCGATCCGGATCGACCGCGTAGCGGTGGGGACCCCGTGTTGCTCGAACCAGCGGAAGGCAGACGCCTGGGTGGTGCCCGGAAGGACTCCGTCCTCGGCGGGAGGAGTCACGATGGTGCCGCCCAGCCTGACCAGGAACGAGGACGTGGGCCCCTCGAGGACGTAGCCGTCGGACGAGACGAACAGCGTGTCGTCCTGACCACGGCGATGAGCCTCCCGGATCACGGAGCGGTTGATCGCGTACGAGAGGGACTTCGCACCCGCCAGGAGCCAGGGAGCGGAGGCCATCACGTCTCGGGGGACGCCGCGGCTGAGCACCACCACGCTGATCCCCTGCTCACGAGCCACCGAGTAATCGGGGCCCAGCATGGCGACGGCCCAGCCGGTCGCTCCTTCGATCCCGGGCGGATACTCCTGGCCGCGGGTGAGGATGAACTTGCAGGAGAGTTCGCGGCCGGGGTACTGCGCGTCGAGCCGCTCGAGCGCGGTGCGGACGGCCACCCGGTAGACCTCGTGGTCCGGGGCCGGGAGGTCCATCAGCCGGGCGGAACGGGAGAACCGGTCGAGGTGGGCCTGCAGCGCCTGGACCCGACCGTCGAGGGACCCGGCGACCTCGAAGATGCCGTCCCCCCGGGTCACCCCCAGATCGTTGACCCGTACCTGACCGACCATGGCGTCGACGATCCGAAGGGCGTCAGCAGGTCGGGGGCGTGGCCGCTCCGGGCCCTCGATCATCACCAGCACGCTGTCGTCCATCTGCCCTCCTCGGACGTGGTGGAGGCCCTCGCGGAGCGAGGCGCCCGGACCGTCCCCATTGTCCTCCGACGGCACCAGGACGTCACGGGTAGCGAGGATCCCCGCGTCGGCTACGCCGACCGGCACCGAGCGTTCACCCCGAGTTCAGACGATCCCGGTGGTGGGGGCGGACGCGGTGGAGTGGGATCGGAGGGCCGGCCGACCGACCATCAGGGCATTGCCCGGGACAGTGCCAGGTCGCGTCCGGTGCCACCCCCTCTGACCCGAAAGGTGTTCCCATGCGCGTACGCCGTCTCGGCATCGCCCTGACAGCCGCAGCCCTCCTTGCCGCCGCTCCCAGCGGCATCGCTCCCCACGCCATCGCCGCTCCCTCCGCCACGAACCAGGGCCAGCACCGCGGCCAGGGCCAGGACTACTCGATGGCCGTGATCGGTGACGTACCGTACGGCTCCGCCCAGATCGCTGCGTTCCCGACCTGGATCGACCAGATCAACGCCGACCCCGACGTCCGGTTCGTGACGCACGTGGGCGATATCAAGAACGGCTCGTCACGATGCGACGACGCGTACTTCCAGCAGATCCAGACCGACTTCGACCGGTTCCAGGACCCGCTGGTGTACACCATCGGTGACAACGAGTGGACCGACTGCCACCGAGGCAACAACGGCGCCTACAACCCGCTGGAGCGGCTCAGCGCGCTGCGCTCGGTGTTCTTCTCCGAGCCAGGCCGCACCAACGGTCAGGCCGTACCGATCGACTCGCAGAGTGCGGCGGGCTTCCCGGAGAACGTGAACTTCGAACGGGCGGGCCTCGACGTGGCCGCCGTCGACATCGTCGGTAGCAACAATGACCTCCAGCCCTGGACCGGCATCGGCCTCACCGCGCCGACCGCTGCCCAGCTCGATGAGGAGCGCGCCCGTACGGCGAACGCCATCGTGACCATCGACCGCGCGTTCGACGATGCCCAGCGCCACCAGCACACGGCGGTGGCGATCATGCTGCAGGCCGACATGTTCGACCCCACCTACACCCCTACCTGGAACGACATCTCAGCGTTCCAGCCGCTGGTGCGGCACCTGGTCGAGCGCTCCGCCGCCTTCGACGGCGAGGTCTACCTGTTCAACGGCGATTCCCATGTCTTCCGGGTGGACCAGCCGCTGGCGGCGGGGTCCACCTGGCTCGCGACGTACGGGATCACCAACGCGTCCGCCGGCAACCTCACCCGTGTCACCGTCGACGGCTCGTCGAACAACAAGGACTGGCTGAAGCTGACGGTCCACCCGCAGGCAGACAGCCACGTGGTGACCTGGGAGCGCATCGCCTACCAGTGAGTGACGCCAGCGACGGAGTGATGCCGACCGGGACCCGGGCCGGCATCGCGGCGCCGCGAATGCGATTCGCACCGGCCCCGTGCGACCACCGCGCGGGGCCGGTGCGGCTATGGGACCGGGCGGTCCCGGCCCACGGTCACTCGGCCGAGGTCACCCCAGGGCCCGGTCCAGGTCGGCGATCAGGTCGTCGATGTCCTCGATTCCGACCGAGAGTCGCAGCAGGTCGTCATCCACCGCGGAAGCGGTGCCCTCGACGGAGGCGTGCGTCATGGCGGCAGGGTGTTCGACCAGGGACTCCACGCCGCCCAAGGACTCGGCGAGCAGGAAGACCTTGGTGGCGGACGCCACCCGGATCGATTCCTCGCGGCCACCCGCCACATGGAAGGACACCATGCCGCCGTACGCCCGCATCTGGCGGGTCGCGACGTCGTGGCCCGGGTCGGATTCCAGCCCGGGATAGTGCACCCGCGAGACCCGTGGGTGCTGGTCGAGGAACGCCGCTACTGCCCCGGCGTTGGCGCAGTGACGATCCATCCGCACCGACAGTGTCTTCATTCCGCGGATGAGCAGCCAGGCGTCGAACGGCGAGGACACGTAACCGGCCGCGTTCTGGAGGAATGTCAGTCGCTCCGCGAGGTCGTCGTCGTTGACGACGATGGCGCCACCGACGAGGTCCGAATGACCGCCGAGGTACTTCGTCGTCGAGTGGACGACGACATCGGCGCCCAGGGCGAGCGGGTTCTGGAGGTAGGGCGAGGCGAAAGTGTTGTCCACGACCACCCGGGCGCCATGGGCATGGGCCTGCTGCGCCACCGCCGCGATGTCGCAGACGTGCAGCAGCGGGTTGGACGGCGTCTCGACCCACACCAACTGCCCTCCCGTCACCGGTCGGGCGAGGACCTCCTCCAGTCGCTGCGAGCCACACGGATCGGTGATGACCGTCTCGATCCCCCAGGACTCGAGCACCTGGGTGAGCAATCTGGTGGTGCCTCCGTAGGCGTCCTGGCCGAGGATGACGCGACCCCCGGGGCGCAGCGCCGTCCGCAGTGCCAGGTCCGCGGCGGACATCCCCGAGCCGGTGATGAAGGCGCACGTCCCCTGTTCCAGCGCCGCCAGCTGTGTCGCCGCAGCGGTGCGGGTGGGGTTACCGGCACGGGAGTACTCGTAGTCGCCCCGCATTCGCCCGACCCCGTCCTGCACGAACGTGGAGGTGAGGTAGAGGGGAGGGACGACCGCGCCCGTGACCGGATCGGGAGTCTGACCGGCACGGATGGCCCGAGTGCTGAAGCCGTATTCCATGGCGACACCGTACCTAACCCTCGGAAGCCCGCCCCGGCGATGGGACGGCGATCGACAGTCCTCGACCTGGGAACAGGGGTGCGACGCCAGGGTGGGGACCAGCGATGGGACACCCGCGAGTTGGTGCGAGGTGGACGCGCTGACTACTCTTCGAGTGGAACGCTGCCGCCAGAGCCGCCTCGCAAAACGTATCCGACCCATTCGAGCGACGGAGCAGTGATTTGATGTCGACTTTTGTTCACCAGGTCGAGGGCAATCGATTCGAAGCCCTCATCAACGACCAGATCGTCGGGACACTCCAGTACACGGTGTCCGGCAAGAAGATGGTCATCGAGCACACCGAGACCGTCCGGGACTTCCGGGGTCAGGGCATAGCTCGCAGGCTCACCCGTCTCGCCTTCGACGACGCCCGCACCCGCGGCATGGTCGTCGATCCGAAGTGCACCTTCGCCAAGCGGTTCGTCGATCTGCATCCCGAGTACACCGACGTCCTGTGACGGCACTGACCTGACCCACGGCGAGGCTCCCGACCGCGCCGCCTCCCTCCCTTCCCCTCATCAACCGAACCGAGGCCTCTGAATCCTCTCCCGGGCCCTCCTGTTTGCGAACTCGCGCTCGGCACCGGCTCATCCGGCTGTACCGCTCCCCACCTTCACGGTTCCACTGTCACGGCGGAGAGCCGGTCAGGGGCGCAGCGAGCGCTCGCGACCGGGGGAACGCCGCGCAGCAAAAGCCTGTCCATAGCCTGGCGGCACGTCCAGGCCGGCGCTGCGCAGTTCCGCCCGGGCCAACGCGAGGATGACCTCCTGATGCCCCTGTCGCACCTCCGCGACAGGGGCATCGCTGATCGCCTGGACGACTCCGAGTGGCCGGCGAGCCATTGCCCGCCAGGCGAAGAGTTCCAGGTCGACGCCGGCGTCGAGCATCCTGCGCGCCACGCCGGCCTCCCTGGCGAATCGCACCCGTGGCGGCACCCACACCAGCAGGGCGAGCCCCACCGGGAGCAGGAAGAGCACCCACCCGACCAGCGAGGCTCCGCGATCGATGGCACCCGCCTGGGCCAGCAGGGAAGCGACCAGTCCCTGGAGCCGCTGGCCGGCACTGGTGAAGGGCTGGGCCAGCCCCGAGCCCAGCAGCGGGATCCCCGCGATCCGTCCGCCGGTATCGGTGACATCGTTCGACACACCGGTCAGCGCGCCGGCCATGTCCCGCAGTGGGGACGCGACTTGGCGGATCGCCGCCACGACCCCCCGCGACAGCAGCCACCAGGTGATCGCCCAGATCACCACCCCGACGTCGCCGACCAGCTGACCCACCAAGCGCCACGACGGTCGCGCGTACCACATCATGGGCCCAGTGTGCCCCGCGCGCGGCACAGGGTCCCGAGACCGCCCGAGGTGTCGCGGGCGGCAGGATCACCGTGACACGGACCGGCGCCGGTCGAGATGACGATGCGTCAGCTGCCACCGGCCGGCGTCGCCCTCCCGGACGAGGCCCTTGGCCGTGAGTGACTCGAGCTCGACCAGACATCGTGGGACCGGCAGCGCTGCCCGGATAGCCAGCTCGTCCACTCCGATCGTGCCCCGCGCGGGCATCGCCTCCAGCACGATCGTCTCGGTCTCCCCCAGCAGGTCCACCAGCGTTGCCGGCTCCTGGTGCCCGATCAGGGCGTCCTGCCCGACCGGTGAGAGGAGGGCCAGAACGTCGTCCAGATCGGCGACCAGCTCTGCCTCGTGGTCGCGGATCAGCCGGTTGGGCGTGGCGGACAGTGCCGACGTCACGGGGCCGGGCACCGCCATCACGTGCCGGCCGCAGGCCACAGCCCAGGTCACCGTGTTGCGGGCGCCGGACCGGTAGGCGGCCTCGACGATCACAGTGGCGCGGGAGAGGCTGGCGATGAGGCGGTTGCGGCTCAGGAACCGCAGTCTCGTCGGGTGTTCACCGGGCGGCAGCTCCGAGACCAGCACCCCGCGCTCAGTGATCGCCTCGAACAGATTCGCGTGGGCCGAGGGGTAGACCTGGTCGACCCCGCAGGCGAGGACAGCTGCGGTGACGCCGTCCGGCAGTCCATGGCGGGCGGCCAGGGCTCCCCGATGCGCCGCCGCGTCGATCCCGTACGCGGCGCCGGAGACGACAGGGACCCGGGCCATCACCAGATCATGGGCGAGCTGCATGCTCATGTGGTCGCCGTACGAGGTCGAGGCCCGGGCTCCCACCATGGCTACCGCGGACCGGGCTATCGCCGCCAGGTCCCCGGCGCCACGGACCCACAGACCGACCGGAACCCCGCAGCGTTCCTGCACCGGTTCGCATCCGCCGAGAACCTCGAGCTGTTCGGGCCATTCCTCGTCGCCGGGGATCAGGAATCTCGCCCCCGATCGCTCCGAGCGCAGGATCGCCCCCTCCGGGTCGAAGACCACGGCCCTCGGCGACCAGCGGCTGGACGATCGCGGCGACCTCAGGCTGGCCCAGGTCTGCTCGACCCCGTGGGTGGCCACGTCGCGCCAGGTCGCCGGGTCGGCCGGTTCCACGACATGCGCCAGGGCCAGCCGGGCGATCCGTTCCTCGCTCCAGGACGGCGGTTGCGACGCGGTCACGATCGCGCCCCTGGCAGGAGGTGGGTCTCGCCGCGGCGCAGCGCGAGGGCCGTCTGCAGGTCTTCGGAGTCCGGTGTGTCATGGCCGGCCAGGTCCGCCACGGTCCAGGCGATGCGCAGTGTCCGTTCGACACCACGGTTGCTCAAGTCCCCATGCAGCAGCGCATTGTCGAGGATGTCCGTCGCCTCGGGCAACGGCAGGTGGTGACGAAGGTAGCTCCCCGAAACCTCACCGTTGGTGGTCCACGGAGTCCCTGCCAGTCGGCGGCGTTGCCGGTCCCGGGCCTGGAGCACACGAGCCGCGATGGCGGCCGAGGGCTCGGGTGGGGGCAGCTTGGAGCCCAGCGCCAGATAGGCCGAGGCCGGTGGCGTCATCATGACCGTGATGTCGACGCGGTCCCGCAGGGGGCCCGAGATACGGGCCCGGTAGCGACGCACGGTGACCGGTGAGCAGCGGCACTCGAGGCCGGACACTCCAGCATTGCCGCAGGGGCAGGGGTTGGTCGCCATCACGAGCTGGAAGCGGGCGGGGTAGCGCGCCTCCCCGTGTGACCGGGACAGGGTTACCTCGCCCGCCTCGAGGGGCGTACGAAGGGCATCCAGGACCAGGGGCGAGAACTCTGCCGCCTCGTCGAGGAAGAGGATCCCGCCGTGAGCGCGGGAGACCGCGCCAGGGCGAGCCATCCTCGACCCGCCCCCGACCATCGCGGCGACCGAGCAGGCGTGATGAGGAGCGGAGAAGGGTGGGCGGCGCCGGAGTCCCGGCACCGGCTCCCCGATCAGGGAAGTGACGGCGGCCACCTCGAGTGACTCGGCCCGGGACAACTCGGGGAGGATGGTCGGGAGACGGGAGGCGATCAGGGTCTTGCCCACCCCCGGCGGTCCGCTCAGCATCAGGTGGTGGCGCCCGGCTGCGGCGACCTCGGTGGCGAGGCGCGCCTGCCCCTGCCCGACGACATCGGCGAAGTCCGCCCTGTCGTCGCCCAACTCCTCGTCATCCTGCTCCACGTCGTTCCCCTCGCCCCGTAGATCCGTCGGTCGAGCCTCGCCGCGGAGGAAGGACACCAGATCCCCCAGCGTGGCGACGGTGTGCACGTCGACCCCGTCCACGAGCGCGGCCTCCGCGTGCTGGCCGGCGGGGACCACCACCTTCCGATGGCCTTGGGCGTGGGCGGCGAGGACCGCCGGTAGAAGGCCCCTGACCCGCCGCACCCGGCCGTCCAGCCCGAGCTCTCCCAGTAGGACCACCTGCCGGACCGCGTCGTCGGGGACCACCCCGCCGGCGGCCAGGACCGAGGCCGCGATGGCCAGGTCGTGATGCGAGCCGGCTTTGGGAAGGCTGGCGGGAGTCAGGTTGATCGTCAGGGAGGTGAGCGGCCAGGCCAGACCAGTGGCCGCCACTGCCGCGCGACAACGGTCCCTCGCCTCGTAGACGGCGGAATCCGGCAGCCCGACGAGGGTCGTGCGCGGGAGACCGGACGCGATCATCGCCTCGACCTCGATCTCCTGGCCGTCCATCCCGAGCAGCGCGATCGATCGGGCCGTGGCGGTGCGCGGGGCAGAGTGACCTCTGCTCGGCGGGAGGGCAAGGTCGGTGGCGGGCGGTCGCGCCGGCTCCACGACGTGCAGCGCTCGCGCCCCGGTCGTCGGGCTCATGCGACGCCCTCCAGGTGCGTGATGCAGGCCGGCTCGTCACCGGTGATCACGATGCCGATGGCATCGAATCTCACCTGCGCGTAGCCACGTGGCTGCTCCATGAGGAAGGCCGTGGTGACGGCCCGCATCCGGGTGATCTTCTGGGGCGTGATGGCCTCCAGAGGGTCGCCGAAGTCATAGCCCACCCGGGTCTTCACCTCGCACGCGACGAGGACCGGCCCGGCTCCGTCCGCCCCCACGCCGACGGCGAAGACGTCGACCTCCCCTGCCCGGCAGCGCCAATTCCTGGCGACGACGATCAGCCCGGCGGCCTCGAGGGTCGCGACGGCCAGATCCTCCCCGGCGACCGCCAAGGCCTGGCGATCACGCGTACGTTGCTCCTGGATGCTCCACTGCTGCATGCTTCCCACCTCCACGGGGAGGTTGGGACGCACGTCGGGACGATGGCACCGTCGCAGCGGACCTGTGGACGAACGAGCCCGGGCGCGAGGTCCTGTGGACAGCGGTGTGCCCGTCGAGCCCCGATCAGCCGGGGATCAGGGGCGCGGGACGCTGAGGTCGGAGTGATCGATCTCCTCGATCGAGACGTCGCGGAAGGTCAGCACCTTCGCACTCTTCACGAATCGGGCGGGCCGGTACATGTCCCAGACCCAGGCATCCGCCATCGAGACCTCGTAGTAGACGTCGCCGCCCTCGGTCCGGACCTTCAGGTCCACCGCATTGCACAAGTAGAACCGTCGCTCGGTCTCCACGGCATAGGTGAAGATCTCCACGACTGCCTTGTACTCCTTGTACAACTGCAGTTCGAGGTCGCTCTCGTACTGTTCCAGGTCCTCGGTGCTCATCTCGCTGCCAGCCTAGCCGCGCGGATCACGTTGTCATAGCGCATCCGGTGCTGTGGGCAGGGCCCGAGCGCCTCGAGTGCCTCCTGGTGGGCTCGGGTCGAGTACCCCTTGTGCTGCGCGAACCCGTAGCCCGGATGCTCGTCCTCCATCGCCACCATGATCCGGTCCCTGGTCACCTTGGCGAGGACGGAAGCGGCGGCGACGCAGGCGGCGACCCGGTCCCCCTTCCACAGCGCAAGTCCAGGAACGCCCAGACCGTCCACGGCGAAGCCGTCCGTGAGGCAGTAGTGGGCCGCCACGTCGAGGCGCAGCAAGGCACGGCGCAGCGCCTCCAGGTTCGAGGGCTGGATCCCACGTCGGTCGCACTCGGCGGCCGGGATCTCCACAACCGCCCACGACACGGCCTGCGCCCGGATCAGGTCGTAGGCGACGTCACGCTGGAGGGGCGTCATCAGCTTGGAGTCGCGCAGGCCGGGGATCTCCGCCCCGGGTCGCTCGTCCAGGACAACGGCGGCCGCCACCAGCGGGCCGGCACAGGCGCCTCGGCCCGCCTCGTCCGCCCCGGCGACCGGGCCGAGACCCCGAGCCGTCAGTGCTCGCTCGTAGGCGTACAGGTCCGGGGTGTCCGGGGCGGGGGGAGCCATCAGCAGCTGACGCCGGCGGGCTCGATGGACGCCCGCTGGGGAGCGGCGGCGGCTGCTGCGGGGGCCTGGGCGAGGCTCTCGGCCTTGGCGAGCACGGTGGTGCGGTTGAAGGGCGCGAAAATGGCCCAGCCCACCCCTGCCACGTCGGTGAGGGGCACGAAAGCGTCGGCACCCTGCGGCTCCCCCGGCACGACATCAGCGAGATGGCATCGCGAGTCGGCGCTGGCGTTGCGGTGGTCGCCCATGACGAAGATGCGTCCCTCGGGCACCACGACACGGAAGCGGATGTCGGAGGGGGCGACCTGTTCGCCCGATTCGGAGCGGAAGAGGTAGGCCTTCTCATTGAGGGAGAAGCCGTTGACGGTGATGTTGCCACCCGAGTCGCAGCAGGCGACCGTGTCGCCGGGCATGCCGATCACCCTTTTGATCAGGTAATTCTGCGAGGTGTCGGGGAGAACGCCGACAAATTCCAGCGCCTGGCCGATCGGGCTGCGCCGGACCATGGGATTGGGGCCGAGCCACCCACCGGAATCCCGGAAGACGACGATGTCGCCCCGCTTGACCGGTGAGATCTTCTGGGCGATCACCCGATCACCGACGTTGAGGGTGTGTTCCATCGAACCCGACGGGATGATGAACATCTGACCGACGAAGTGCTGGAGCACCGAGGAGACCACCACGGCTCCCACCAGGATGATGAGCGCTTCCTTGATGGCGCGCCAGATGCGTTCACCCGCAGTAGGGGCGAATTCCCGGGAATTGTCCACGGTGGCAGAGTTCCTTTCCCGGGCGCAGACGAGAGGTCATCGCGATCGTACGCCCGGGATCGGCAACACCGAAGTCGCGCGTCAGTTGAAGCGCTTCTCCTTGATCTTGGCGGCCTTGCCGCGACGATCACGCAGGTAGTACAGCTTCGCACGACGAACGTCGCCGCGGCGGTCGACCTCGATCTTGTCGATGATCGGGCTGTGCACGGGGAACGTACGCTCCACGCCCACACCGAAGCTCACCTTGCGTACGGTGAAGGTCTCCTGGAGGCCGCCACCCGCACGGGCGATGACGACGCCGGCGAAGACCTGGACGCGGGAGCGGCTGCCCTCGACGACCTTCACGTGGACCTTGACGGAGTCACCGGGACGGAAGTCCGGCACGTCGTCGCGGAGGGATGCGGCATCGACCGCAGCAATCAGCTTGCTCATAATGATGTCCTCGCCGGTGCCACAGGCCACCTCGCAGTCAGGATGGATACTCCCCCACGCCACGAGCGAACCCCCTGTGGCAGGAGTCGTGAACGTACGGGCAACAGCTGTGCATTCTGCCACAGCCGGTGTCTCCGCTCAAATCCCGAGGGGAGGGCAGCAGCGGCGATTGCCGGGCGGCCGAGAGGTCGGTCAGGCCAGTCGACGCACGGCGGGCAGGTCCGTGACCCGGTTGGCCAGCACGGGTAGTGCGGTGCGGGCCGTGAATGCCGCGTCCGGATCGATGTCGAGGACGAGCAGATCAGCCTCGGGGCCCAGCTCCGCCACGACCGAGCCGGACGGGTCCACCACCATCGAATGTCCCACTCCGGTCGGTGCCTCGGCAGGACTGCCCGCCGTCAGGCCCGTCGGCACCGCCTGGCCGCACGCCAGCACCCAACTGGTCGTGTCCAGGGCCCTGGCCCGGCAGGCGAGCCGCCACTGTTCCAACTTGCCCGGTCCGTCCTGCCACGAGGCCGGGACCACATGGACGGTCGCCCCCGCCGCGGCGAGCGCGGTGTAGAGCGCCGGGAACCGGACGTCGTAGCAGATGGACAGCCCGACGAGGGCTCCGCCGCCATCGCGCGCCGGCACACTGACCAGGCACGGATCCCCGCCCGGGGCCACCGTACGGGACTCCCGGAAGCCGAAGGCGTCGAACAGGTGCAGCTTGTCGTAGCCGTCGTGGATGCCGCGCCCGGTGACCAGCAGGGTGTTACGGATCCGTGGCCGCCCCTGCCCCGGGTCGGCGGACCGTGCCGCTCCCGCCTCGCCGTGCTCGGGCTCCCCCGGTGTGAACATCCCGACCATCACGACGATGTCGGCACGCTCGGCGATCTCAGCGACCTCCCGGGCCCACGGACCGTCCAGCGGCTCGGCCACCCCCCGAAGGGACTGCCCGAAGGCCTTCATCGTCGCCTCAGGGAAGACGACGAGGTCGGCCCCCGCCGCGGCGGCCCGGCCGGTCCAGTCCCGGACGAGGGCGAGGTTGGCCTGGGGGTCGGGGCCCGAGGTCACCTGGGCGAGAGCGATCCGCATGGGCCCACGGTAGACCGGCCCGGCGGGTGGACCAACAGACCCCCGCTCCGCAATGCGGGGCGGGGGCCTGTGGGTGGCTGGTGGTACGTCAGCCGAGGTGCTTGCCGTCCACCGTCGTCAGCGCGCCCCACAGGTCGCGGTTGAGACGGGAGATGAACTGCAGCGGGATGCCCTTCGGGCACGCAGCGCTGCACTCACCGATGTTGGTGCAGTTGCCGAAGCCCTCCGCGTCGTGCTGGGCGACCATGCCGAGCGCACGCGAACGCCGCTCGGGCTGGCCCTGCGGGAGGGAACCCAGGTGGGTGATCTTCGCCGCGGTGAAGAGCATCGCCGAGCCGTTCGGGCAGGCGGCGACGCACGCGCCGCAGCCGATGCAGGTGGCCGCGTCGAACGCACGGTCGGCATCAGCCTTGGGCACCGGGGTGGAGTGGGCCTCGGGCGCGGTCCCCGTGGGGGCCGAGATGAAGCCGCCGGCCTGGATGATGCGGTCGAACGCGGTCCGGTCGACCACCAGGTCCTTGATCACCGGGAAGGCGGTGGCCCGCCACGGCTCCACGTCGATGACGTCGCCGTCCTTGAACTCCCGCATGTGGAGCTGACAGGTGGTGGTCTGGTAGGTGGTCTGGCCACGTCCGTGCGGAATGCCGTTGATCACGACGCCGCACATGCCGCAGATGCCCTCACGGCAGTCGGAGTCGAACGCCACCGGCTCGTCGCCGCTCTCGGTGAGCTGCTCGTTGAGAACGTCGAGCATCTCCAGGAAGGACATGTGCTCGTCGATGTCCTGCAGCTTGTAATCGACCATCTTGCCCTTGGTTTGGGCATCCCTCTGGCGCCATACGCGCAACGTGACGTTCACTTGTAGCTCCGTGTCTTCAGCTCGATGTTGTTGTAGACCAGCGGCTCACGGTGCAGGATCGGCTTGCCATCGCGGCCCGCGGCCTCCCACGCGGAGACGTAGAGGAACTGGTCATCGTGACGGAGGGCCTCGCCGTCTTCGGTGCGGGACTCCGCACGGAAGTGGCCACCACACGACTCGCGACGCTGCAGCGCGTCGATGCACATCAACTCGCCGAGTTCGATGAAGTCGGCCACGCGCAGGGCACGCTCGAGCGCCTGGTTCAGCCCGGCACCCTCGCCGGTGACCTTCACGTTCTGCCAGAAGTCGGCCTTGAGGTCCCGGATCAGGCCGATGGCGGTGATCAGGCCCTGCTCGGTGCGCTCCATGCCGCAGTACTCCCACATGATGCGGCCGAGCTCCTTGTGGATGCTGTCGACCGTGCGGGAGCCCTGGATGGAGAGCAGCTTCTCGGTGCGCTCCTTGACAGCGGCGATGGCCTCCTGGGCGGCCGGGTGCGAGTCGTCGATCTTCTCGAACGGGGCGGCTGCCAGGTAGTTCGGGATAGTCGTCGGCATCACGAAGTAGCCGTCGGCCAGACCCTGCATCAGCGCCGAAGCACCGAGGCGGTTGGCACCCTGGTCGGAGAAGTTCGCCTCACCGGAGCAGAACAGGCCCGGGATCGAGGTCTCCAGGTCGTAGTCCACCCACAGGCCACCCATGGTGTAGTGCACCGCGGGGTAGATACGCATCGGCGTCTCGTACGGGTTCTCGCCGGTGATCTGCGCGTACATGTCGAACAGGTTGCCGTACTTGGCCTCGACGGCCTTGCGACCCATCCGCTGGATGGCCTCGCTGAAGTCGAGGTAGACGCCACGGCGACGGATGACCTTCTCGCCGGTCTGGTGGTCGACCTCCTCGATCGCCGGACCCACGCCACGACCCTCGTCACAGCGGTACTTCGCCTGACGCGAGGCGATGTCACGCGGGACCAGGTTGCCGAAGGCCGGGTAGATGCGCTCCAGGTAGTAGTCGCGATCCTCTTCGGGGATCTGGCGCGGATCCTTCTCGCAGTCCTCGGCCCTCTTCGGCACCCAGATGCGCCCGTCGTTACGCAGCGACTCCGACATCAGCGTCAGCTTCGACTGGTAGTCACCGTGCTGCGGGATGCAGGTCGGGTGGATCTGGGTGTAGCAGGGGTTGCCGAAGTAGGCGCCGCGCTTGTGCGCCCGCCAAGCGGCGGTCACGTTGGAGCCCATGGCGTTCGTCGACAGGAAGAAGACGTTGCCGTAGCCACCGGTCGCCAGGATGACGACGTCGGCGTAGTAGGTCTCGATGGCGCCGGTCACCATGTTGCGCACGACGATGCCGCGGGCGCGGCCGTCGGCGACGATCACGTCCTGCATCTCGTGCCGGGCGTACATCTTGACGGTGCCGGCGGCGACCTGCCGCTCCAGCGCCTGGTAGGCGCCGATCAGCAGCTGCTGGCCGGTCTGGCCACGGGCGTAGAACGTACGCGACACCTGCACGCCACCGAACGAGCGGTTGTCGAGCAGACCGCCGTACTCACGGGCGAACGGCACGCCCTGCGCGACGCACTGGTCGATGATGTTGGCCGACACCTGGGCGAGGCGGTAACAGTTCGTCTCGCGGGCGCGGTAGTCGCCGCCCTTCACCGTGTCGTAGAAGAGGCGGTAGGTGGAGTCACCGTCGTTGCGGTAGTTCTTGGCGGCGTTGATGCCGCCCTGCGCCGCGATGGAGTGCGCACGCCGCGGGCTGTCCTGGTAGCAGAAGTTCAGGACGTTGTAGCCCATCTCGCCCAGCGAGGCGGCGCCGGCGCCACCCGCCAGACCCGTGCCGACCATGATGATGGTCATCTTGCGCCGGTTGGACGCGTTCACCAGCTTGGCGTTGAACTGCCGCTGCTGCCACATCTTGTCGATGGGCACGTCGAGCGGCGCCTTGGTGTCATGGATGTCGTTGCCCTCGAGCCAGAGGGACTCAGGAGTGGTGGTAGTCATCTCGTCCTCCTCAGATACCCATGGTCGGAACCGGCGGCTGCGTGATCAGGATCCACGTGACCGGAGCCAGGAAGCCAACCCACAGCAGACCGCCGACGATCCAGGACAGGGCGTCCAGGTTACGGCGGGCGGCCGGGCCGATGTGGAGACCCAGGGTGGTGAAGGCGCTCCAGACGCCATGGCGCAGGTGCAGCAGGACCGCGGTCAGGGCGATCACGTAGGCCAGCCAGACCCACCACTGCTCGAAGGCGAACACGACACGGGCGTACGGGGAGGCCTGCATGACCGCGTCGGTGCGAAGACCGGATGCGGTGAACTGCAGCAGGTGCGCCACGACGAAGAGGAAGATGATGACGCCGCCCCAGCGCATGGTGCGCGAGGCGTAGGTGCGCTGAAGGCCGCTCCGGTTCTTGCCGGTCTGGTAGCGCTTGCCGCTCCCGACCGCCGTCATCGACTTCTTGGACACCACGATCGCCGAGACGATGTGCATCACGACACCAGCCAGCATCACGACTCGGACGATCCACAGGAAGCCACGGTTGGCAAGGATCGGCTCGAACATGATGCGCAGGTGGTGCGCATAGGTGTCATAGGTTTCCTGGCCCGCGAAGAGCTTCAGGTTGCCATACATGTGAAAGAGCAGGAAGGCCACCATGAGGAGGCCCGTGATTGCCATCACTGCCTTCCACACCACAGTGGAGCGTGCTGCTCGCTGCTTGGTTGTGAGAGTTGCTGTCGCCACGGCCAATACCATAGAGCACCCCTCAGTCCCGGATGCCAGCCAGGGTCAAACTGTGACGCACCGGCTCGGCGATGTTCTCGGCCTGCCAGTAGGTGACCGGGGCCCTACCGTGCCCTGCGCGGGGATCTCAGCTGTGGCGGGGATCACGCTCGGAAGGCGGCAGCAGGTCGGGTCGCCGCCGCCGCGTACGCTCCAGCGACTGCTCCCGGCGCCATCTGTCGACCCGGCCATGGTCGCCGGACAACAGCACCGGCGGCACCTCCAGGCCCCGCCATCGGGCCGGCTTGGTGTACACCGGGTACTCGAGCAGGCCGTCCTGGCCATCGGCGTACGACTCCTCGACGAGGCTGTCGGGATTGCCGATCACACCGGGGATGAGCCGCACGATGGCTTCGACCATCGCCAGCACCGCCACCTCACCGCCGTTGAGGACGTAGTCCCCCAGGCTCACCTCGCGCACGGGCATGATCGACCGGGCGTACTCCATCACCCGTGCGTCAATGCCTTCGTAGCGCCCACAGGCGAAGAGCAGCCGTGGCTCCCGCGACCACTCCTGCGCCAGTGCCTGGGTGAAGGGAACACCCGAGGGGGTCGGAACGACGAGAAGGGGCGGGTCCTGCGGTCCGACCAGGGCGTCGAACGCCTCGCCCCACGGCTCGGGTCGCATCACCATGCCGGCGCCCCCGCCGTACGGCGTGTCGTCGACGGTGCGGTGACGGTCATGGGTCCAGTCGCGCAGATCGTGCACACCCAGAGCCAACAGCCCGGACGCGACGGCCTTTCCGACCAGTGACAATCGCAGCGGGGCGAAGTAGTCGGGGAAGATCGAGACGACGTCGATCCGCTGGGTCGGAACGGCCTGCACGGGGGGCTCATGCACGGCCGGCCTCCTCCCCCGGGGTCACGTCGACATCCTCGGCACCCTCGGAGTCGTCGACGTCCTCCAGCAAGCCCGGCACGTCGGCCAGCGTGACGGTCCCCGCGGCGAGGTCCACCGTGGGGACCAGCGCCGAGACGAAGGGAACCAGGCGCGTCCCGCCCGGAGTGGTGATCTCCAGGACGTCCTGGGCCGGCAGGTGGACCACGAAGGCGACCGTGCCGGCCTCCGCACCGTCCGCCGTCAGTACCCGTAGGCCGATCAACTGGCGGTCATAGTAGGAGTCATCCTCCTCCGGCAACGCCGTGGCATCGACCTGGGCGGTGAGTATCCAGCCACGAGCGGTCTCGGCCGCCGTACGGTCCGCCAACTCCTCGAATTTCACCAGCAGCCGCCCTTGGTGCCAGTGGTGTCCGGTCACCGTCAGCGAGCGACCGGAGCCCTCGACGACGAGTCGCTCGCCCGGTGCGAAGCGGCGCTCCGGCTCATCCGTACGCAACTCGAGGGTCACCTCGCCGCGGATGCCGTGGGGTTTGCCGATCCGGCCGACCACGACGGTGGTGGTCTCGCTCATGGATTCCTCTCCAACCTGGGCAGGATCGTGCCCCGCAGCCGGAGACTGCGGGGCACGATGACGTCCTGCGGGTACGGGACCGTCGTCAGCGGCGGCCGTTGCCGCGCGGGCGATCGATGTCGGCGAAGTCGACACGGACGGACTCACGTCCGGCAAGGGCGCCGATCACGGTGCGCAGCGCCGTGGCCGTACGCCCCCGGCGTCCGATCACCTTGCCGATGTCCTCGGGGTGGACGTGCACCTCGAGCAGACGACCGCGCCGGAGGTTCTTGTCCTTGACGTGGACATCCTCCGGATGCGGCACGATGCCCCGGACCAGGTGTTCGAGGGCCTCGGCGAGCACGATCAGGCCTCAGCCTTGTCGGCGGCCTCGTCCTCGGAGGACTCGGGAGCGACCTCGGCGGACGCCTTGGCCTCTGCCTTCTTCGCGGAGAAGGCCTCGACCATCGGCTCGCCCTTGGCGTCAGCCAGCTGGGCGTTGAAGATCGCGGTCTTGTCGGCGCGCTCCGGCTGCGGGTCAACACCGGAGGGGATCGAGGTGTCGCCGGTGAACTGCTGCCAGTCACCGGTGCGCTTCAGCAGCGCCACGACGGCCTCGGTCGGCTGGGCACCCACGCCGAGCCAGTACTGGGCCCGCTCGGAGTTGATCTCGATGATCGAGGGGTCGTTCTTCGGGTGGTACTGCCCGATCTCCTCGATGGCGCGGCCGTCACGCTTGGAACGCGAGTCCATGATGACGACGCGGTAGTGCGGGGTGCGGATCTTGCCGAGCCGCTTCAGTCGAATCTTGACAGCCACGTGTGCTGATACTCCTGTACGAATGTCCCGGAACGCCCCGGGGATGTCGGATGGGACGAGGATCGGCGTGGGGACACCGGCTCCGCGACCCGGGTGGATCGGTGTGCCACGGCATGAGAGGGACCCGAGCACACAGATGCAACGGTCATTCTTGCATGGATCACTCCCGCCGGGGAAATCGACCTCGAGACGTACGCCCGGCCCGCGCGGTCCGACGGGTGCAGCCCCGTTTCAGGCGTCCCGTTCCCCCGAGTACACCCGCCCGCGCAGGATGACGACCCTCGGGTGACGCAACGCCCTCGCGGCGCGACGTGGATCACCCTCGTAGAGAACGACGTCCGCGGACGCACCGAGCTCGACACCCGGCACGCCGAGCCATTCCCGGCCCCGCCAGGAGGCCGCTCCCAGTGCCCACTCGAGGCCGCCGACCTTCGCGAGGAGTTCGATCTCCTCACCGATCAGGCCGTGCGGCAGGCTGCCACCAGCGTCCGTTCCCGCGTAGATCGGGACGCCCGCCTCCTTCGCCTTGCCGAGGGTGTCGAAGCGGCGCGCATGCAGGTCACGCATGTGCGCCGCGTACAACGGGAACTTGCCCTCTCCTGCCTGTGCGATGGCTGGAAAGGTCTCCAGATTGACCATCGTGGGCACCAGGGCGACCTGGTTCTCGGCCATCAGGGCGATCACCTCGTCCGTCAGCCCGGTGCCGTGCTCGATCCCGTCGATGCCACTCGCGACGAGGTCTGCCGCGGACTGCTCACCGAAACAGTGGGCGGTGACGCGGGCGCCCAACTGGTGGGCCCTGGCGATGGCCTGCGCCGCGACCTCGACGGGCCACAACGGCGCCAGGTCGCCGGCCGTGCGTTCGATCCAGTCCCCCACCAGCTTGACCCACCCGTCCCCGCGGCCACCTGCTGTTCGACGGCCCCCAGCAGGTCCTCCGGATCGACCTCCTGGGCGAAATTCCGGATGTAGCGCTTGGGCCGGGCGATGTGACGGCCGGCGCGGATGATCCGCGGCAGATCCTCACGGTCGTCGATCCAGTGGGTGTCCGCCGGAGAGCCGGCGTCCCGGATCAACAGGGTGCCCGCCTCACGGTCGGTCAGCGCCTGGTGCTCGGCGACCTCCGGAGCAACCGCCCCGTGGGCATCCAGGCCGACGTGGCAGTGCGCATCCACCAGGCCAGGAACGATCCACACATCGCGGGCCACGGTCTGGGCTCCGGGGAGGGGGCCGGCCACGAACCGCCCGCCGCTGATCCACAGGTCGACCGGTTCGTCACCGGGCAGCAGGACGCCGGCGACATGCAGGTCGGGGGCGGGCCCGCTCAGGTCGGGGGCGGGGATCCGACCATGCGGGTGGCTGTGGATGTGGGGGATGCCACCGTCGTGCGAGTGGACGAGCGGCCGGGGTCCGTGGGAGTGGGAATGGCCCTGGTGGGGGACGGCCTGTGTGGGGTCGTTCATGGCACCTCCTGATCGACCCCCAGTCTGGCCGACGGGCCGAGCGCTGTCAGGTGGACCGAGAGGTCAGGGCCGGCGCTGCTGCTGGCCGAGCATCTTCTGCAACTCCGGGGACAGCTGGAAGTCCTTCATCGTCCGCTCGAGGTCCGCGCCGTCCAGCGCACCCGCACCGAAGGGGGACGCGGCCGGTGCCTCGCCCACCTCCGCGGTCGGTTCCGCGGTGCGCTTGGCGGGGTTGCCGGAGACCTTCGTGCCCTTCTTCTTCTGCTTCTTGGCCTGCTGCTTGCCGGGCCTGGGCGCGCCCGGCATACCCGGCATGCCCGGCATACCGCCCATCGCCCCGCCTGCCATCGAGGCCATCATCTTGCGCGCCTCGACGAAGCGGTTGACCAGGTTGTTGACCTCGCTGACCGTGACCCCGGACCCCTTCGCGATCCGGGACCGGCGGGAGCCGTTCAGGATCGTCACGTCGGCACGCTCGGAGGGTGTCATGGACAGGATGATCGCCTCGACGCGATCGATCTCCTTCTCGTCGATGTTCTCCAGCTGGTCCTTGAGCTGGCCCATTCCGGGCAGCATCCCGAACACCTTGGACAACGGGCCCATCTTGCGGACGGCCTTCATCTGTTCGAGGAAGTCCTGCAGACCGAATTCCTTGCCGCCCTTCGAGCTGGCGAGCTTCGCGGCCGCCTTCGCGGACTGCTCCGCGTCGAAGGTCCGCTCGGCCTGCTCGATCAGCGTCAGTACGTCGCCCATCCCAAGGATGCGCGAAGCCATCCGGTCGGGATGGAAGACGTCGAAGTCCTCCAGCTTTTCGCCGTTCGAGGCGAACATGATGGGCTTGCCGGTGACCTTGCGGATCGACAGCGCCGCGCCACCGCGGGCGTCGCCGTCCAGCTTCGTCAGCACCACGCCGTCGAAGCCGACGCCCTCCTGGAAGGCGTTGGCGGTGTTGACGGCGTCCTGGCCGATCATGGCGTCGACGACGAAGAGCACCTCGTCGGGCTGCACGGCAGCGCGGATGTCGGCCGCCTGCTGCATCATCTCGGCGTCGATGCCGAGGCGACCGGCGGTGTCGACGACAACCACGTCGTACAACTTGCGCTCTGCCTCGGTGATCGAGTCGCGAGCCACCTGGACCGGGTCCCCGATGCCGTTGCCGGGCTGCGGCGCGTAGACGTGCACGCCGGCACGCTCCCCGACCACCTGCAGCTGCTTGACGGCGTTCGGCCGCTGCAGGTCGGCGGCGACCAGGAGAGGCGTGTGGCCCTCACGCTTCAGCCAGGTGGCGAGCTTGCCTGCCAGCGTCGTCTTGCCGGCGCCCTGCAGGCCGGCCAGCATGATGACGGTCGGCGGTTGCTTGCTGAACCGGACGTTGCGGGTCTGACCGCCGAGGATCTCGGTCAGCTCCTCGTTGACGATCTTGACGATCTGCTGGGAGGGATTCAGCGCCTGGGAGACCTCGGCATTGCGGGCCTTCACCTTGACCGCGTTGACGAACTCCTTCACCACGGAGAGGTTGACGTCGGCCTCCAGCAGCGCGATACGGATCTCGCGTGCGGTCGCGTCGACGTCGGCATCGGTCAGCCGGCCCTTGCCACGAAGGTTCTTGAAGGTCGCGGCGAGGCGGTCCTGCAGGGTGTCGAACAAGATGGTCCTCGGGTTCAGTCAGCGCGGTGGTCGGGGTCCGCGGTGGTCACTGGCCGCCGTGGTCAGCGACCGCGGTGGACGACGGGCGGGTGTCGGGGGGCGTACGTCCCTCCGGGTGCACCTGACGCCCCAGAATACCCACTCGGGAGTGCCGACCCCACCGCCCGGGCCGCTGGACCGCTCCGGCGGGCCCGCCGCGGTGGGATCGTTCAGGAGCGGGCGGGTTCGAGCAGGGCGTCGACGAAGGCGGCGGGGTCGAAAGGCGCGAGATCGTCCACACCTTCTCCGAGGCCGATCAGCTTGACCGGAACGCCGAGTTCGCGCTGCACCTGGATGACGATGCCTCCCTTTGCCGATCCGTCGAGCTTGGTCAGCACGATTCCGGTGATGCCGATCTCCTGCGCGAAGACCCGGGCCTGGGTCAGACCGTTCTGTCCGGTGGTGGCGTCGAGGACGAGCAGGACCTCGCCGACCGGGGCCTTCTTCTCGATGACGCGGCGGATCTTGCCCAGTTCGTCCATCAGACCGGTCTTGGTGTGCAATCGCCCGGCGGTGTCGACGACTACCACGTCGACCTCCTGCTCGATGCCGGCGGTGACAGCGTCGAAGGCGACCGAGGCAGGGTCCGCACCCTCCGCTCCACGGACGGTGGGCACACCGACGCGGCCTCCCCAGGTCTCCAACTGGTCGGCGGCCGCTGCCCGGAAGGTGTCGGCGGCTCCGAGCAACACGTCCTTGTTCTCGGCCACCAGGACCCGGGCCAGCTTGCCGCACGTGGTGGTCTTGCCGGTCCCGTTCACTCCTACGACCATGAGGACGCCGGGCAGCTCGCCGGAGCGGTCGGCGTGCAGGTCGCGATCCAGGCTGGGATCGACCAGCGCGATGAGCTCTTCCCGGAGTACCGCGGTGGCGGCGGAGGGCTCGGAGATCCCCTCGACACGAAGCCGGGTGCGCAGCTTCTCGACCAGCTCGGTGGTCGGCCCCACCCCCATGTCGGAGGTCAGCAGGGTGTCCTCGAAGTCCTCCCAGGTCTCGTCGTCGAGCCGGTCGCTGGACAGCAGCATCAGCAGTCCACGTGCGAGGGCGTTGTTGGACCCGGCCAGGCGGGCCCGCAGTCGCGCCATCCGCGTACGCGGCGATTCGGGGGTCTCGAGCGGGATCTCGACCTCGGGCGTGAGGACAGGCGGCGGGACGACCTCCCCGGGCGTCTGCGTCGGGGCACCGGGGGTCTCCTCGACCGGGGCCTCGATGGTCGGCGCCGGGCCACCGGGCGTCTCCTCGGTGGGACGCTCCTCGACGCCGACGGCCCCCTGTCCGGTGGCGTCGGGCCCCACCTGGGGCCGCTCCGCTCCCCGGGGCAGCTTCTTCTGGGAGGCGGCGACCGCGATGATGCCGGCGATGATGAGCACCGCGATGACGATGCTGACGATGATGGGCGTGATGAGCACGCCGGGGATCATGGGGACCAACACGCCCCCATCTTGTCACGCGGAGGGTGAGGTGCGGCTCCGGGCGCAGGTGACGGGCGGATCAGGCCCCGAAGTCACCGGTCGACGGCAGCCCGGTGCTGTTGGGGCCCTCCTGCCGACGGGACTGCTCCGACGGGTGGCCCGCCTCGCCGGGGCGCGTCCTGGTGACGGGACCCCCGGGCTCCGCCGCACGGGGGGACGGCTCAGCCTCGCCGTTCAGGTGGCGCGCGGCCCATTCGAAGCGACCGGCGATCTCGGGGGCCTTCTCCGAGACCTCGGGCAGGCCCCCGTGCAGACCCACGACGACGATTCCGGCGATCACAACAGCCACGACGAGCGCCGCCACCACCGAGATGACCACGACTCCCATGAATTCCCTTCCTCGTGATGGTCCGGAGGCGTCAGGATACGAGACGCGCGGCCCGCTCGGGACCGGATCGACCACAGGTCGGCACCGAGACGGTCCGGAGATCCTCAGGACGTCAGCAGGCGATGCTCCGGACGACGTTCCGCGCGAGGCTCCCGGACAGGGTCACTCGCCGGCGCGGGGGGCTTCCTTGGCACGTACGTTCTTGGCCCGCACACCGGCGAAGACCCACAGCTTGCTGAGCACGAAGTTGAACGGGGTGGCGACCAGGGTGCCGATCAGGGTGGCCCAGTAGAGCAGGGTCCGGAAACCGTTCGAGTCGTCGAAGACCTCACGCGGCAGCGCCACCGGCGAGGTGGGGTTGATCAGCAGGGTCTGCACGATCACATTGACCACGAAGGCCGCCAGACCGGCGGCCAGGAACGGGAAGAACCCGCGCATCCAGCCGCCGTGGTGGCGGGACTTGAAGGTCCACATCCGGTTGAGCTGGTAGTTCCAGGTGTTCGCGACGAGGAAGGCCACGGTCGCGTACAGGTGGTAGAGGCGGATGCTCCACTGGGTACCGAAGAGGCTGAACAGCGGCATCTCGTAGTCCGCGTAGAGCTTCTTGCAGACGATCACCACGAGCAGGTTGACCAGCACACCGGAGCCACCGACGACGCCGAACTTGAAGAACTGTCGAATGGTGTAGCCGTACTTGGCCCAGAACGATTTCCGGGCGCCGGTGGTGTTCGGGGCGGGCGGGGTGGTGGTCACGGTGGTACAGGCCTATCGATCGACGATGTGGACGGTCCGTGGGGACGGACCCTGCGGAATACTCAGCAACGGTTCCGGGGCAGCCGCTGGCAGCGTGGGCAGCGGAACGAGGAGCGGTTCATGAACGCCTCCCTGCGGATGGGGGTGCCGCACCGGGGACAGGGCAGGTCCTCCCGCCCGTACGCGTTCAGGGAGCGGTCGAAGTAACCGCTCTCCCCGTTCACGTGCACGTAGAGGCTGTCGAAGGATGTACCGCCCTGGTCGAGTGCTCGCGCCATGATCCTACGCACAGCCTCGAGGAGTTCGCGAACCCGGCCCGGGCTCAGTGCGTCGGTCGCCTGGGCGTAGTGCATCCGGGCGAGCCACAGGGACTCATCGGCATAGATGTTCCCGATGCCCGAAACGACGGTCTGGTCGAGCAGTGCGCGCTTGATCCCGGTCCGACGCCGACGGATCGCCCGGACCACCGCCTCGGGGTCGAAGGCCTCCTCGAAAGGGTCCGGGGCGATGTGCGCGATCTCGGGCGGTACGTGGCCGTCGGCCTCACTCACCAGCAGTCCGCCGAACATCCGCTGGTCGCAGAAGCGGACCTCGGAGAGCCCGTCCTCGAAGCCGAGTCGCACCCGCACGTGGGGTTCGTCGGCCGCCCCCGGGGGATCGACCCGGAACTGGCCACTCATGCCCAGGTGGGTGAGGATCGCCTCGCCCGAGTCCAGTGGCAGCCAAAGGTACTTGCCCCGGCGCGCGGGTTCCAGGAGCGTACGCCCGACGAGTCGGGCCGCGAAGTCGTCCGGACCACCGAGGTGACGCCGGACCGGACGCGGATGCAGGACTTCCACCGCGGCGAGGGTGCGTCCCGCGAGGTGGGGTGCCAAGCCGCGCCGGACGACCTCGACCTCGGGGAGTTCAGGCACCGTCGAGGCCGCTCGGCGCAATCCCGCTGATCACCCCGTCATCCTGAGCGGCGGGCGAATCGGGGGCGGCGGCTGCCGTACGTTCCGCGTTCAGGGCCCGATAGGCGCTCTCCGCGGCGTCCTGCTCGGCGTACTTCTTCGATCGGCCGGAGCCCGGCCCGAAGCGTCGTTCTCCCACCCGCACGTACGCGACGAACCGCTTGTCATGGTCGGGCCCCGACGACGTCACCTCGTAGGCCGGCGAGTCCGACCCGAGGTCGGCCGCGATCTCCTGCAGGGAGGTCTTCCAGTCCAGGCCCGCACCCATGGTGGCCGCCTCGGCGATCAGGTCGTCGAGGACGTGGTGCACGAACGTGCGGGCACCCTCGATGCCGTACTCGACATGGATGGCCCCGATGATGGCCTCCATCGCGTCGGCCAACAGCGAGTCCTTGTCCCGGCCCCCGGTCGTCAACTCGCCCCGTCCCAGGCGGAGCAGAGCGCCCACGCCCAGCGTCCGGGCCACTCTCGCCAGGGCCTGGGTAGACACGACAGCGGCCCGCAGCTTGGCGAGCCGCCCTCGGCGAGGTCGGGATAGGACGCGAAGATGTGCTCCGTCACGACAACGCCCAGCACGGAGTCCCCCAGGAATTCGAGCCGTTCGTTGGTCGGGATCCGACCGTGCTCGTACGCGTACGAGCGGTGCGTCAGGGCGAGCTCAAAGAGCTGGGGGTCGGGTGCGACCCCCAGCTCATCGAGAAGCTGTTCGGCTGTGGAGGCGTGTACCACGCCGCCGGTCACGATCAGGCGTCCAGAACCTGACGGCGCTCGCCGCGCGGGCCGTACTGGCCGCACTCGGGGCAGGCGGTGTGAGGCAGGTGCTTCGCACGGCAGGCCGGGTTGGCACAGGTGACCAGGGTCGGCGCAGCGGCCTTCCACTGGGAACGACGATTCCGCGTGTTGGAGCGGGACATCTTCCGCTTGGGAACTGCCACGGGTCTCTCCTTCTGTCTTCGGGTGCCTGCACGCCGTCGGATCGTGTGCAGACGCAAGAGAAAACTATAGGCGCCGCCAGCCCCACGGCGCAAAACGGCGGACCGACGGGGTGGAGCCGGCCCCACGCGTGGGCCCACGCCGAGGGTCAGGCCTGCGAGGCCTCCCCCGGCAGCGCCCCACCGGTCTCACCCTCCGACCCAACGGACCAGTCACGCAGGGCGCCCCACCGGGCATCGCCGACCGGGCCATGGGTGTGTTCGGGATCGTCGTTCAGGTTGACCCCGCACTCGGGGCACAGCCCCGCACAGTCCTCACGGCACAGCGGGGTGAACGGCAGTTCGAGAACGACGGCATCACGAAGGGCCGGCTCGAGGTCGAGCAATTCGCCCTGCATCCGGGACAGGTCCTCGTCCTCGTCCCCCACGGCCTGGTCCTCGTAGACGTACAACTCCTGGATGTCGACATCGACCTCGTCCTGCAGAGGGGTCAGGCAGCGGGAGCACTCCCCCTCCAGGTGAGCGGTGGCCACCCCACTCACCAACACGCCCTCGTGCACCGACTCCATCCGCAGGTCGAGATCGATCGGCGAGCCGGCAGGGATCCCGATCATCGGAGTGCCGATGCCCTCGGGGCGGGGACGCTCTCCACCACCTGGCGCAGGGCGCCGGCCCGACGCCCGAGATCGTGGGTGTCCAGGACGAGGGGGGAACGGGCGTCGAGGTGGCCGTGGGTCGTCATGGCCCTGAGTCTAGGTCGGCGTGCCCTCCCCCGGTGGGCGGCTCGTCGCGCTGGATCGTGACGTCATCACCCGCGCGGCGTCCACCGCCACGACCGGGTCGCCCGACGGGGTCCCCGGGGCGCCGTCGAAGGCAGGCAGGGGCGGGCCGTCGGTGTCGGCGATCGGCGCCCTCAGCAGTGTCACCGTGGCCCAGCCCCGGGACAACAGGTAGTGGTCGCTGCCCGGCTCGTCGCGCGCCTTCTCCGCGGAGTAGCTGACCTGGACGTATTTCTCGCCGATCGGACGGACCTGCGCCTGGACGGCGCCGAAACTGGCGAGGGCCGCCTCACGCAGCCCACGCAGGTGATCCGGGGCGATGTCGGGAACGTTGATGTTGAGCACGCCCTCCCGCGGGTCATTGGTCTCGAGCCAGGCGAGGGCCTTCTCAGTGACCAGTTGCGCAGTGTCCCAGTGCCGGGGCGATCCCGAGGCGATCGAGACAGCCATCGAGGCGATGCCGTGGGTGGCCGCCGACAGGGCGGCACCGACCGTGCCGGAGTGCAGCGTCGCCTTGCCGGTGTTGGCCCCCAGGTTCACCCCCGAGAGGACGTAATCGGGGACCGGTCCGAACGCGCCATAGCTCGCCAGGAAGGCGATCAGCGCCGGAGCCGCCTTGACCCCCATGGCGACGACGCCCGGCGGAAGATCCGGCGGTCCTCCAGTCACCACGGCGATGCGGCCGTCGACCTCCTCCCCCGTCAGCGAGGCGCTGGCACCGGAGTACTGCTCGGCCGGTGCCGCGACGACGACCTGGTGCCCACGGGCGAGTGCTGCCCTGACCAGAACGGACAGCCCCGGCGAGTCGATGCCGTCGTCGTTGGTCACCAGCACCCGGCCGGGCTGGGCACTTCGTGATGGTGTCGTGGTCATGTCGGTTCCTCCTGCTGATGGGCGACCCAGCCGGATCGGTAGAGCCGCTCGATGGTGTCGCGACGTCCCGTGGCCAGGCCGTGGCGGCTGACGTTCAGCGATCCGGCCGCGGTGCCGAGTCGTAGGGCCTCGATCAGCGACTCCCCGCGGGCCAGCCCCACGGCGATTCCCGCGGTCATCGAGTCGCCCGCCCCGTGGTGGTCCACCGGGGTGATCCGCGGTCCACGGACCTGATGGAACCCCTCGGCGTCCGCCAGCAGGGCGGACTCGTCGGCGCGCGACACGATCACCGCCCGGGCACCCCGCTCCCGCAGCCGTTCCGCCGCCTCAGCCAGCGCCTCGAGCGAGTCGGCGTCGGTGAGTCCGCCGTCAGCCAGTTCCTCGTGGCTGATCTTGAGGACATCCAGACCGGCGTCCACGGCCGCCAGGGCCGCCGCACCGCTGAGATCCGCCACGACCGGCCGCCCTGCGGCCCGCACGTCGTGGACCAGTCGCCCATAGACATCGGCGGGGAGTACGTCCTCGGGTTCGGCACCGGTCACCACTGTCACGTCCGCCTCGAGAGCGTCGACCAGCGCGGCGCCGTAGAGATCGTCGATCTCGTGGCGGGACAACGGCCTGGGCGACATCCGGGCCAACACCTCCCGTGTGCCGCCACGTAGGTCGTAGACGAAACCGCCGTTCGCCGTCGGGCCGGGCACCGGGTGCACCGTGGCCCCGAACTCCCGCACCATCGTGACGATCGACGGTCCGAGCTCACCGCCGAAGGGGCCGCAGACGGTCACGTCGGCTCCCAGGGCGACCGCCATCCGAGCCACCCACAGGCCCTGGCCGCCGGGGTACACGTGCACCTCGGACTCCTGAGGGCCGCGGTCGCGGCGGACGAAGGGTGTCATCACCTCGACCACCATCAGGGGCGTCGGGACGAAGACGGTGATCCGAGGTCGGGAGGTGCCGGACTGGTGATCCGTCATACGTCGACGCTACTCCCCCGTCCCTGAGGGGAAAGGCGTGCCGGGTGGGCCGCACCGCGCCGCTGTCAGCATCGCCTCCTAGGCTTGCAGCAGGGCCGGACGTGGCCCCGAGCAGACCGTGGCCCGCAGAAAGGAGCCCCTGATGGCGCTGGGTGGTTGGCGATCCGAGGCGTACGCGGCACTGGACCAGCGGATCGGGCTCGTCGTCGGGGCACAGGACAAGGCCTTCAACGCGATGGGGATCCACACGGTCGGGGACCTGATGCACCATGTCCCCCGCCGCTACGTCGTGGGCACCGAGCTGAGCGACCTGTCGGATCTGCAGGTCGGCACGCACGTCGCCGTCCTGGCCAGGGTGGCGGAGGTCAGGCCTCACCCCGGGCCCCCGGGGAAGAAGGGCCGAGGCCGGTTGGAGGTCCAGCTCACCGACGGACGCCACCAGCTGCCGGCCACCTTCTTCGGCGCCAACCACCTGCTGGAGTGGTGGCAGCGGTCTCTCACCCCCGGTGCCAGGGGCATCTTCTCGGCGAAGGTCGGCGAGTTCCGCGGACAACCCCAGCTGGGCCACCCCGACTACGTCATCGTGGACGAGCAGGGCTTCTTCGTCGCGGGCTCGGACCGGAACCGGTCAATGGCGAGCGTGTTCCGCGGCGGACCGATCGGTATCTACCCGGCCAGTGCCAAGCTGCCGACGTGGGACATCGCCGAGGCCGCCGGCCTGACCCTGCACGCCCTGGGAGACCTACCGGATCCCTGGCCGGCCTGGGTCCTGGCGGCGACTGACCTGCCTCCGCTGGTCGAGGCCCTGCGCGCGGTGCACCGTCCGACCGAGCTGTCGGAGGTGGCGTCCGGTCTCGAACGTCTGGCCTTCGATGAGGCACTCGAGGTGCAGCTCACGATGGCCTACCGGCGCGCCGACCACACCAGGTTGGCGGCGGAGCCGCGTCGGGCCGCAGCCGATGGTCTCCTCAGCGCCTTCGATGCCCGGCTCCCGTTCGAGCTCACCCGTGGGCAGCTGCAGGTGAGCCGTGAGATCGAAGCCGACCTGGCCGGGCGGGTCGCGATGCAGAGACTGCTGCAGGGCGAGGTCGGCTCGGGCAAGACGGTGGTCGCGTTGCGGGCGATGCTGGCGGTGGTCGACACCGGCGGCCAGGCTGCGCTTCTGGCACCGACCGAGGTCCTGGCAGCCCAGCACTTCCACTCGATCACCACCATGCTGGGAGACCTGGCCGCCGGCGGCATGCTCGGCGGCACGCGCGTCGTGCTGCTGACCGGGTCGATGACGGCGGCGCAGAAGAAGAAGAGCCTGCTCGCCATCGCCTCGGGCGAGGCAGGCATCGTCGTCGGCACGCATGCGCTGCTCTCCGAGACCGTCCAGTTCGCCGACCTCGGTCTGGTCGTGGTGGACGAACAGCACCGGTTCGGCGTGGAGCAGCGCAACGCCCTGACAGCGAAGGCGGATCTGCACCCCCATGTGCTGGTGATGACCGCCACTCCGATTCCGCGCTCGGTCGCGCTGACCATCTACGGGGACCTGGAGGTGTCGACCCTGCGTGAGGTTCCGGCCGGCAGGTCGGACGTGACCACGACGGTCGTCGATGTCCAGGCCCACCCGCGGTGGGTGGAGCGGGCCTGGGAGCGGGCCCGGGAGGAGGTGGCGTCGGGTCGTCAGGTCTTCGTCGTCTGCCCTCGCATCTCACCGGAGGGCGAGGCGTACGACCCGCTCAACGGATGGTCCCTGGAGGAGGTCGCCGACCGCCTGCGCAGCACGCCGCTCGGCGAGGTCCGGGTCGGGGTGCTGCACGGCCAGCTCCCGACGGAGGAGAAGGACCGAGTGATGGCCGGGTTCGCCGCCGGCGAGTTGGACGTCCTGGTGGCGACGACGGTGATCGAGGTGGGCGTGGACGTCCCGAACGCGTCAATGATGGTGGTCTGCGACGCGGGCAGGTTCGGCATATCCCAGCTGCACCAGCTGCGCGGACGGATCGGACGGGGCCGCTTCCCCGGGCTGTGCCTGCTGCTCGCCGCCGCGCGGGACGAGGGCGGCCTGGAACGTCTCGAGGGGCTGGCGGCCACCCGCGACGGATTCGCCCTGGCCGATCTCGACCTGCAACAGCGCCGGGAGGGCAATGTGCTCGGCACGGTCCAGGCGGGCTCCCACACCGGGATGCGGCTGCTCAACGTGACGCGCGACGCCGACCTGATCGGCCTCGCCCGTGACATTGCCGAGCGCGCCGTTCGCGACGACCCCGACGCCGCCACCCCCGGCTTCCACGACGCGATCCGACGGATGGCGCTGGTCAGTCTCGACGAATGACGTCGCGCCGGCCCCAGACATGCGGGCCGGTGACGGGAAGACTCACAGGTGCCAGGACTCCGGCTCCTCGCCGAACCGGAATCGGCGGCCCGACACGTAGTGCGGCCGGATCCGGACATACGTCGTCTTGATCGTGGCAACCCACGGCCGCAGCGGTAGCTGCTCGACGGCGGCGATCTCGTTGACGTCCTGCAGAACTTCGGCATCGCCGTGCACCACGATGCTCCAGCCACCCTCGTCCTCGTACGAATCCACCTCGAAAGCGACGCGGGAGTTCACCGTCAGCTCGAAGAGCTTGCTGCCCTGGGCGGTCCGGAAGACGACGGTCTGCCCGTCGAGGACGTAGTTGACCGGGAACATCTCGATGTCGTCGCCGATCGTGGTGGCGAGGCGCCCGATCGGCTGCTGCGCCAGCAGCTCCCAGGACTCCTCGTCGCTCAGGACAGTGATCGCGTCGTTCTCCACATATGCCATTGCCACATCCCTCCGTCGCCGCGGTGTCCGGCGACCCTCCGTGGCCGCGCCGCACCGGTGGTCGCATTCTAGTGAGGGCATGGGGCACGGGGGCCCCGCTCGGTAGCCTGTCGGATGTGACTCGCATCATCGCCGGAAGCCACGGTGGGCGCCGGCTCGCCACCCCGCCGGGCGCCCGGACCCGCCCCACCACGGACCGCGTCCGGGAGGCGGTGTTCTCCGCTCTGGAGTCCTGGGCCGGCGACGGGCTGGGCGGTCTGGCGTTCCTCGACCTGTACGCAGGGTCGGGGGCGATGGCGCTGGAGGCCGCGAGCCGGGGCGCCTCACCCGTGACGGCCGTCGAGTCCGACCGGCGTACCGCCGACGTCGTCCGCCGTAACGCCGCTGACCTGGGCCTCAGGGTCGAGGTCCGCACCCAGCCGGTCGAGGAGGTGCTGTCGGTCTCGCCGCCGCGGGCGTACGACATCATCTGGGCCGATCCCCCGTACCCCGTGCCGACCGATCAACTGCAGCGGCTTCTCGGCGGCGTCTGGGCCTCCGGGTGGCTCGCGGCGGACGGGTTGCTGGTCCTCGAACGCTCCTCCCGCGACCCGGACCCGCAGTGGCCCGACGGCATCGAGGAGTGGTCCCGCCGCTATGGTGAGACCACGATCCACTACGCCCAGGAGGCTCGGTGAAGGTCATCTGCCCCGGCTCGTTCGATCCGGTGACGCTCGGTCACCTCGACATCATCGAACGGGCCGCACGGTCCTTCGACGAGGTCGTCGTGGGTGTCGGCCGCAACACCTCCAAGAACGGCCTGTTCAGCCTGGAGGATCGGCTGTCGATGCTCACCCAGGCATGTGCCGCTCTGCCCAATGTCACCGTCGACCCCATCGACGGCCTGCTCGCGGAGTACTGCCGCGAACACGGTGTCGGCGCCATCGTCAAGGGTCTGCGCTTCGCCTCGGACTTCGACTACGAGCTCCAGATGGCCCAGATGAACAAGCAGCTGACCGGCGTCGAGACGATCCTGCTCCCGACGGCTGCCCAGTGGTCCTTCGTGTCCTCCACGTTGGTGCGCGAGATCGCCCTGATGCACGGCGACGTGTCGACGTTCGTGCCGGACTTCGTCGTGACGGCCCTCGAGGTCCAGGCGGCGCGACGGTCCCCCGAGCGGGAGAGCGGGTCGCGACGATGAGCGCCGACTGGGGACGCCTCGACGACCGGGCTGTCGACTGGCTGACGCGCCTGCTCAGCCTCGACACCACGAGCCGGCGGTCCAACCTGCCGGTGGCCGAGCTCATCGCCGAGGAGTGCCGCGCTCTCGGTATCCCGGTGCACCTGCGCCCCGATCCCACTGGGGCGAAGGCCAATCTGGTGGCCACCATCGCGGCCGCCGACGGCACGACGACCGGCGGTATCGCGCTCAGCGGTCACATGGACACGGTCCCGGTGGACGGCCAGGACTGGACGACCGACCCGTACACTCCTCAGGTGCGCGACGGCCACCTGTACGCGCGCGGCGCCGCCGACATGAAGGGCTTCCTGGCGCTCGTCACCGCCGCCCTGCCCCGGTTCGCCGCGACCAGACTGGCCGAGCCCGTCCATCTCGCCTTCACCTTCGACGAGGAACTGGCCGCGCGCGGGGCCGGGCAGATGGTCGAGGACCTCGCCGCCCTCGGGGTGCATCCCCGGGCCTGCATCGTCGGTGAACCCACGTCGATGCGCGTCATCACCGGACACAAGTCGGTGAACATCGTCCGCATCGACGTCCACGGCCTCGCAGCCCATTCCTCCCTGCCGGCGGCCGGCTGCAACGCGGTGGAGTACGCGGCCGCGATGTGCACAGCGTTCCGGGCCATCACCGACGCCTGGCGCGACGAGGGACCGTACGACGAGGACTACGCGGTGGCCCACTCCACCGGTGGGGTGATGATGATCGAGGGCGGGACGGCCCGCAACATCGTCCCCGAACGATGCACGGTGTTGCTCGAGTTCCGCACCATCGCGGCCGTGGACCCGCACGACGTCGTCACCCGCCTGCGCAGCGTCGCGGACGACCTGACCCGGCAGATGCGGGCGGAGCAGGTCGGGGCCGGCATCGAGGTGGTCGTCGAGGACATGGTGCCGGCACTGTCCGCGCGCAGGGACTCCCCCGCCGCACAGGCCGCCATCGCTTACGGTGGGATCCCCAGCGACGAGCACGTGACGTACGGCACCGATGGTGGCGCATTCCATGCCGCGGGGATCGAGACGGTCATCTGCGGACCTGGCGACATCGCCCAGGCCCATGGGGTCGACGAGTACGTCGACATCGACCAACTCGAGGCCTGCCAGGACTTCCTGGCGGCCATGCTCTCCCGCCTGTCCGCCGCCGACTGATCCTCGATTTCACCAATCCCGGGCGTTTCGGCTATTCTGTACCGGTTGCTTTCGTGCCGTGATCCGTACGGCACGACGTGACCGACACGTTCCAGAAGGAGAACCACCAGTGGCTGCTGTATGTGACATCTGCGCCAAGGGCCCGGGCTTTGGACACAACGTGCCTTGGTCGAAGAAGAAGACGAACCGTCGTTGGAACCCCAACATCCAGCGCGTCCGCGTGACGTTGAACGGTTCGACCAAGCGCATGAACGTGTGCACCTCGTGCCTCAAGGCCGGCAAGGTCTCTCGCTGACCCTGCCCGGTGAAGGGGATCCCCCGGGATTCCCCCGCACCACCACTCCATCCCGGAGTGACAGTCGGCACCCAGCCGGCGACCTGTCCCCCCTGCCGTTCGATCGGCCGCGGATCCCCAAGAGCTGTGACCACTCAGCGCCGCGCAGCGGGAATGACGAAAGGAGTGCAGCCATGGATGCTGCCGACAAGCAGAAGATCATCGAAGAGTACGCGACCCACCCCGGCGACACCGGCTCCCCGGACGTCCAGGTGGCCCTGCTCACCAAGCGCATCGCGCACCTGACCGAGCACCTCAAGGAGCACAAGGGTGACCACCACTCGCGTCGCGGCCTGATGCTCATGGTCGGCCAGCGCCGTCGCCTGCTCAACTACATCGCCAAGAACGACATCGAGCACTACCGCTCGCTGATCGCTCGACTGGGCCTGCGTCGCTGACGCCTGCAGACCCCGTCCGGTGAGGCGGTCCCCCTGGGGGCCGCCTCCCGTTGTTGTGGGGCCCGCTCCCAGCGGGGTCCCGCCCCTTTCCTCCGGTCCACCCGGAACCCTCGTCCCCACTTCGATCCCCCGCGCCATTGCGGTCAGGTAGAGTGAGGGCCGTCTGCGATCCCTTCGCCGACACACGTCCACAGCCAGCTCGCAGGGCCCGGTCGCTTCGGGAGTCCTCGGTCCTCGGTAGTGGTTCTCGGGAAACGTCGCCGTCACCGGCATCACGGTGGCCGTCGCGCTGCGTACGCCCGCGGACCTCGATCGAAGACCGGTCTCCGTCACCGACCGGCCGTGTGCCCTGCGGCGTACACGAAAGGAGTCCCCATGGAGGGACCCAACGTCCATTTCGCCGAAGCCATCATCGACAACGGTTCGTACGGCAAGCATGTCGTGCGCTTCGAGGCGGGGGCGCTCGCCCAGCAGGCCGACGGCTCCGCCGCGGTCTACCTCGACGGCGACACCATGCTGCTGTCCGCCACCAGCGCCGGGAAGCACCCCCGGGAGGGCTTCGACTTCTTCCCGCTGACCATCGACGTCGAGGAGCGGATGTACGCCGCGGGCAAGATCCCGGGCTCGTTCTTCCGTCGTGAGGGTCGCCCCGGCACCTCCGCCGTCCTCACCGCCCGGCTGATCGACCGCCCGCTGCGGCCGTCCTTCATCAAGGGCCTGCGCAACGAGGTCCAGGTGGTCATCACCGTCCTCGCGCTGAACCCGAACGTCCGCTACGACGTCGTGGCGATCAACGCCGCCTCGATGTCGACCCAGATCTCCGGGCTGCCGTTCTCCGGTCCGATCGGCGGCGTCCGCGTCGCGCTGATCGGCGATCAGTGGGTCTGCTTCCCGACCGTGGAGCAGGACGACGAGTCGACCTTCGAGATGGTCGTCGCCGGCCGGGTGCTGCCCGACGGTGACGTCGCGGTGATGATGGTCGAGGCCGGCGGCGGTGAGCACATGGTCGACCTGATCAAGGCCGGTAAGAAGGCCCCGACCGAGCAGGTCGTCGCCGAGGGCCTCGAGGCCGCCAAGCCCTTCATCAAGGTGCTCTGCGACGCCCAGGCCCGCCTGGCCGCCGAGCTGCCGAAGGAGCAGCGGGAGTTCCCGGTCTTCAGTGACTACCGCGACGAGGTCTACGCGGCGGTCGAGGCCGCCGTCCTGGACGAGATGCGCGAGGTGATGGCGATCCCGGCCAAGCTGGATCGCCAGGACCGCGAGGACGCGCTGAAGGCCAAGGCCGTCGAGGCTCTGCTGCCCTCGTTCCCCGACGCGGAGGCCGAGATCAAGGCCGCGTTCAAGTCGGTCCAGAAGAAGGTCGTGCGGCACCGTACGCTCACCGAGGGCGTCCGGATCGACGGCCGCGGCGTGCGTGACATCCGCGCCCTGTCGGCCGACGTCGAGATCATCCCCCGGGTGCACGGGTCGGCGCTCTTCCAGCGCGGCGAGACGCAGATCCTCGGCGTCACCACGCTGAACATGCTCGAGATGGAGCAGAAGATCGACACCCTGGCGCCGGAGAACACCAAGCGCTACATGCACCACTACAACTTCCCGCCGTACTCCACCGGCGAGACGGGCCGCGTCGGCTCCCCCAAGCGTCGTGAGATCGGCCACGGTGCCCTCGCTGAGCGTGCGCTGGTGCCGGTCCTCCCGAGCAAGGAGGAGTTCCCGTACGCGATCCGCCAGGTCTCCGAGGCACTGGGGTCGAACGGCTCCACCTCGATGGGCTCGGTCTGCGCCTCCACCCTGTCGCTGCTCAACGCCGGTGTGCCGCTGCGCGCGTCGGTGGCGGGCATCGCCATGGGCCTGATGAGCGAGCAGGTCGAGGGTGAGACGAAGTACGTCGCGCTGACCGACATCCTCGGTGCCGAGGACGCCCTCGGTGACATGGACTTCAAGGTCGCGGGCACCCGCGACTTCGTCACCGCCCTGCAGCTCGACACCAAGCTGAACGGCATCCCCTCGGAGGAGCTGGCGAAGGCCCTGCTGCAGGCCCGCGAGGCCCGGATGACCCTGCTCGACGTGATGGGCGAGGCGATCGGCGAGCCCGACGAGATGAGCCCCTACGCCCCGCGGATCATCACGATGCACGTCCCGGTCGACAAGATCGGTGAGGTCATCGGCCCCAAGGGCAAGGTGATCAACCAGATGCAGGAGGACTCCGGCGCCAACATCTCGATCGAGGACGACGGCACCATCTACATCGGCGCCACCACCGGTGAGGCCGCCGAGGCCGCCCGCTCGATGATCAACGCGATCGCCAACCCGACGATGCCCGAGGTCGGCGAGCGCTACCTCGGCACCGTCGTCAAGGTCGTCAACTTCGGCGCCTTCGTCTCCCTGCTGCCGGGCAAGGACGGGCTGCTGCACGTGACCAAGCTGCGTGAGCTCAACGACGGCAAGCGCGTGGAGAACGTCGAGGACGTCGTCAAGGTCGGCCAGAAGATCCAGGTCGAGGTCACCGAGGTCGACGACCGCGGCAAGCTCTCCCTCGCCCCGGTCGTCGAGGCCAAGCCCGCGGCCGCCCAAGCGGACCCCGCTGAGGAGGCCGACGACGCCGTCGAGGCCGACGCCCCCGAGCAGGAGAAGTCGGAGCGTTCGCCGCGTCGTCGCCGTCGTACGCACCGCAAGCCCGCCGAGGGCGGCGACTCCGAGGACACTGCCTCCGAGGAGTGAGCCTCCGGCCCTACCGGGCCCACCGCGTCGCCCCTCCGTCCCGTACGTGAGGGGCGACGCCCGTTTCCCGGGACTGTCCGCTTCGCCGCCACTCGTATCATCGATGACGGGACCGGTCATCCGGGGCCGTTCCCACCCTGTCCGGAGGTTCTTCACCATCAACCGCACTGTTCTGTCGGCCGACGACCTGGCCGGTGACCTGCGCCGCACCACGCTCCCCGGCGGCCTGCGCGTGGTCTCCGAGAGCCTGTCGCACACCGCCGCGTTCAACCTCGGCTTCTTCGTCGGCGTCGGCTCCCGCCGTGAGTCCCGGGCCCTGCACGGGGCCTCGCACATGCTGGAGCACGTCCTCTTCAAGGGCACTCCGCGACTGAGCGCCGAGGAGATCTCGGCCTCCATCGAGGGGGTCGGCGGCGACCTCAACGCCTATACGGCCAAGGAGCACACCTGCTTCTACGCCCGACTCCTGGCCGAGGACGCCGATCGTGCCGTCGCCGTGATGTCGGACATGCTCGCGCACTCCCTGATCGAACCGCAGCACTTCTCCTCGGAGCGGACCGTGGTGCTCGAGGAGATCGCGATGGGCAACGACGATCCCGGGGACGTGGCGCATGACCTGTCGGCCCAGCGCCTGTACGGGCCGAGCGGCCTGGCCAAACCGGTGATCGGGTCGGTGGAGAGCATCCGCGCCATGGATCGCGACGCGGTGGTCGAGTACTGGCTGGCGCAGTACCGGGCCGACGACATCGTCGTGAGCGCCTCCGGTGCCGTGGACCACGATCGGCTGCTGGAACAGCTCGCGCCGCTCGACCTGGCCCTCTCCCGGCGTCGTGCCCCCGCTACGGCGGCGGACGAGGAAGCGGCTGCCGTCCCCGAGCCCGGCCTGGTCGTCCAGACCCGTGACTTCGAGCAGCTCGAGGCGGTGATGTCCTGGCCGGGTCTCGCCCTGCTCGATCCGCGCCGGGCCATCCTCGACGTACTCGTCACCGTGCTCGGCGGCGGCATGTCCGCCCGGCTGTTCGTCGAGGTCCGGGAGAAGCGCGGCCTCACCTACAGCATCGACGCCAGCGAGATCGCGTACAGCGACGCCGGCCAGGTGAGCATCGAATGGGCCTGCGCACCGGAACGTCTGCAGCAGATCGTCGACGTGGTCCGCGAGGTGCTGGACGATGTGCTGGCCCACGGGATCACGGCGAACGAGCTGGCCCAGGCGAAGGGCCAGATCCGGGGCCAGACCCTGCTCGGCCTCGAGTCGCCCTCCGCCCACATGTCCAGGAACGGACGTACGGTTCTGCAGGACGACCCGCGGACGGTGGGCGAGATGCTGGCCGCTGTCGAGGCGGTCACCCTGGAGGACGTGCACACTCTTACCCGCGAGCTGTTCTCCGCCGAGCCCACCCTGGCCGTGGTCGGTCCCTGGGACGAGGACCGCCAGGTCTCCCTGGGCTGAACCTCCCTGGGCTGAACGGCTGAGGGGCACCGGTCGGGCGGACCGCCGCCGGTGACCCCGTGGAAGAATGGTCCCGACCTGATCACGAGGAGCGACAAATGACAACGGTGGCGGTTTTCGGAGCCAAGGGCCGCATGGGCCGGGAAGTCGTGGCGGCGATCGAGGCGGCTCCCGACCTCGAACTCGGCGCCACTGTCGACCACGGCGAGGATCGCGGCCCGGTCGCCGAGGCCGACGTCGTGGTCGACTTCACCGTCCCCGACGTGGTGATGGACAACCTCGAGTGGGCCATCGCTCACGGCGTCCACTGCGTGGTCGGTACCACGGGCTTCACCCCGGAGCGCCTGGACACCGTCCGCGGCTGGCTGGAGGCCCATCCCGGCACCAACGCCATCATCGCGTCCAACTTCTCCGTCGGCGCGCTGCTGATGATGAAGTTCGCCGCCGAGGCGGCCCGCTTCTACGAGAGCGTCGAGGTGGTCGAGCTGCATCACCCGGACAAGGTCGACGCGCCGTCCGGCACAGCCGTGACCACGGCCCGGAAGATCGCCGCGGCCCGGGCCGCAGCGGGGGTGGCCCCGTCCCCGGACGCCACCGCCACCCAGCTGGACGGCGCCCGCGGCGCGGTCGTGGACGGCATCCACGTGCACAGCGTGCGTCAGCGTGGGCTCTTCGCCCACCAGGAGGTGCTGCTCGGCAACCCCGGTGAGACCCTGACGCTGCGCGAGGACTCGATGTCGCGGACGTCGTACATGACGGGTGTGCTCGCGGCCGTCCGCGCGGTCGCTTCCCGCCCCGGACTCACCGAGGGCATCGAGGACCTGCTGGGCATCTGAGCCTCGTGCCCGACACCCCGCTCGTCGACGCGCCGCTGGTCCGCGGGCTGCTGCGCTCGCAGTTGCCCCCCGAGCTCGCCCACCTCACCGAGGCACCGCTCACCCTGCTGGGCCAGGGGTGGGACAACGCCATGTTCAGGCTCGGTCAGGACCACGTGGTCCGGGTCCCGACGAGCCGACTCGCCGCGCGGTTGATCGAGCACGAGATCGCGTGGATCGCCACCGTCGGGGCGCCGCTGCTCGCTCTCGACCTGGCCGTCCCGGTCCCGGTCTTCTGTGGTCGGCCCGGCCCGCTCTACCCGACCCGGTGGACGGTGGTGCCCTGGATCGGTGGCACCGACCTGGCCTCGCTGCCGCTGCCCGACCGCCGGGGCCTGGCGGCGCCGCTGGCCCGTGCACTGGCGGCCCTCCACCGTCCGGCACCTCCCGACGCGCCGTACAACGCCTACCGCGGCGTCCCGCTCGCCGCCCGCGCCGCCGCGGTCGCCGATCGCTGGCCTGCGGTCGAGCGCTACCTGGGGACCGCGGACAGCCATGCGCTGAGGGAGTGCTGGGCCCGGGGCCTGGCCGCCCCCACGTGGCCCGGGCCGCCGCTGTGGATCCACGGCGACACCCACGCCCGCAACATCATCCAACGCGACGGGCACCTCGCCGGTCTGATCGACTTCGGCGACGCCACCGCCGGGGACCCCGCGACCGATCTGGCCGCCGCGGTCCTCGACTTCGACGCGGAAGGGTATGCGCGGTTCCGCGACGTCGCCGAGGCGACCGGCAGGTACGACGGGGCGATCTGGGACCGGGCTGCCGGCTGGGCGGTCGTGATCATCACCGCCCTGATCGCCGATCCCGTCAACCGACGCAACTTCGCCGGGCTGATCGAGGACGCCCGGGTGAACCTGGGCTGATGCCGGCGGGTCCGGGCGCTCACCGGACGGGGATCACTCCGCTACGCGGACCCGCAGTCGTACCTGCCTGATCGTGAAGGATCCGTCGTCGGCGGTGAACTGCTGGGTGGCACCGTCGGGTCGCCAACCGGCCGATTCCAGGAAGGCGCGGAGCGGATCGTTGGTCGTGCGGACCCACCAGGTGGCGGTCTGGAACCCGTCGGCCCGCAGCGTGTCGATCAACGCGTTCATCAGGCGCGACCCGTGCCCGGCCCCCCGGGCAGCGGGATCCACCGCGAACTCCGCCACCATGCCGTCGGTGGGCTCGGCGTCCTCGTCGTCACTGGGCGCGGTGGCGGCGAAGCCGACCACCCGGTCTCCCTCCAACCCCACCAGGACACGGCAGCGCGCCTCGGGAGGGCGGACGATCGCCTCATGCCAGGCTTCCACCATCGCCGCGAGGTCAGTGCCGGCGAGCAGGCCGCGGCGTTCGGCGCTGCCCCACTCCGAGAGCCAGGCGCGCCGCTGCAACGGGGCGATGGCTGCTGCTTCCGCGGGCCAAGCGGTGCGGACGTGCAGCAGGTGCGCGGATTCGTCGGTCACGCCCCCAGGTTAGTCGGTGGGATAGGCTGGTCGGGTGTCCCCTTCCGGCTTGAAGACCCCGCCCACCCTCGCTCCCGGCACGCTGCGTGTCATCCCGCTCGGCGGCCTCGGTGACATCGGGCGGAACATGACCAGCTTCGAGATCGACGGCCAGCTCCTGCTGGTCGACTGCGGCGTGCTCTTCCCCGAGGACGACCACCCGGGCGTCGACCTACTGCTGCCGGCCTTCGAGCTCATCCAGGACCGGCTCCAGGATGTCGTGGGGCTGGTGCTCACCCATGGGCACGAGGATCACATCGGCGCGGTCCCCTACCTGCTGCGCCAGCGACCCGACCTGCCGCTCTACGGCAGCAAGCTGACCCTCGCCCTCGTCGAGGCCAAACTGAAGGAGCATCGACTGGCCCGCGAGGCGGTGCTCAAGGTCGTCGGGGACGACACTCGGGTGGAGGTCGGCAACTTCGACCTGGAGTTCATGGCCGTCAATCACTCCATCCCGGACGGTCTCGCCGTCGCGATCCGCACCGAGGGTGGCACGGTCCTGCACACCGGCGACTTCAAGATGGACCAGCTCCCTCTCGACGGACGGATCACCGATCTGCGGCGCTTCGCGAAGCTCGGGGAGGAGGGCGTCGACCTCTTCATGTCCGACTCCACGAACGCCGAGACCCCCGGCTTCACCCCGTTGGAGAAGGACATCGCCCCCGCGATGGAGCGGGTGGTGGCGACCTCGGAGCAGATGATCATCGTCACCTGCTTCTCGTCGCACATCCACCGCGTCCAGCAGGTCCTCGACGTCGCCCACCTGTACGAGCGCAAGGTCGTCTTCGTCGGCCGCTCGATGGTGCGCAACATGACGGTGGCCGCGGATCTCGGCTATCTCACGGTGCCGCCGAAGACCTTGGTCGACCTGAAGGACATCGAGTCCGTGCCGCGCGAGGACCTGATCATCGTGTCGACCGGCTCGCAGGGCGAGCCGCTGTCCGCCCTGGCCCGGATCGCCAACCAGGAGCACCCCATCATCCGCCTCGATCGTGGCGACACGGTCCTGCTGGCGTCCTCGCTCATCCCCGGCAACGAGAACGCCGTCTTCCGGGTCATCAACGGCCTGGCGAAGCTCGGCGCGACCGTGGTGCACAAGGGCAACGCGATGGTGCACGTGTCCGGCCATGCCAGCTCCGGCGAACTGCTGTACTGCTACAACATCGTCCGCCCGGCGAACGCGATGCCCGTGCACGGCGAGCCGCGTCACCTGATCGCGAACGCCGACCTCGCCGTCGCGACGGGAGTGCCGCGCGACCGCGCCCTGGTCTGCCAGGACGGCTCGGTCGTCGACCTGCGCAACCACCGGGCTCGCATCGTCGGGCAGGTCGATGCCCCCTACATCTTCGTCGACGGCACCACGGTGGGCGACATCTCGGAGAGCCAGCTGGTGGACCGCAAGATCCTCGGCGAGGAGGGCTTCATCTCAGTGATCGCGGTGGTCAACACCCGCTCGAACAAGCTTCTCACCGGCCCGGACATCCATGCCCGCGGCTTTGCCGAGGACGACGCCATCTTCGAGGAGGTCCGCCAGGAGGTCGCGAACGCCCTGCGGCAGTCCCTCGAACAGGACGTGGACGACGTCCACCGGTTGCAGCAGACGGTGCGCCGGGTGGTCGGACGCTGGGTCAACAAGACCTACCGCAGGCGCCCCATGATCGTGCCGGTGATCATCGAGGCCTGAGCGAGCCCCTCACGGGACCGGATCACCTCCGGAGCGTACGCTGCCGCCGGTGGCCCTCGTCTCCGCGACGAGCGTCAGGAGCGTACGCCCAACACCTCGCGTACCCGGGTGACATCATCGTTCATCTGGACGATGAGCGACTCGATCCCGTCGAACTTCACCTGGCCGCGGATCCGCGAGACGAACTCGACCCGGACCCGCACCCCGTACAGTTCGAGATCGGTGCGGTCCAGGACGTAGGACTCGACGCGCAGCTCGTGGCCGTCGAAGGTGGGGTTGCGACCGACTGAGATGGCGGCCGGCATCGGCTGCTCGTCGGGCCGGTCCTTGCGGGTGAACCACCCGGCGTAGACGCCATCGGCGGGGGCGGCGCGCAGGTCCGACACCTGCAGGTTGGCGGTGGGGAAGCCCAACTGGCGACCGCGCTGGTCGCCGCGCACGACGGTCCCAGTGAAGCTGAAGCGGCGCCCCAGCATCTCCTCCGCGCCGACCAGGTCGCCATCCGCGAGGGCCGCCCGGATCCGGGTGGACGACGTCCGTTCCATCCCGTCGCCGGTGGCCAGGGGCGTGGAGTGCAGGGGGCTGCGGACCATGTCGATCGCGGTCACCTCGAACCGCCCGACCCCGAGTCGGCGCAGCGTGTCGACGTTACCGGCGGCGAAGTGCCCGAAGCGGAAGTTCTCCCCCACCACCACGCGGGCCGGGGAAAGGGGGAGCAGGAGCGAGGACACGAAGTCCTCCGGGGTCCGCTCGGAGAATTCCTTGGTGAAGGCCACGACCTCGACGCGGTCGGCTCCGGCGGCGCGGAGCATCTCGACCCGCTCGTCGAGGTCGCAGAGCAGCTTCGGTTCGTGTCCGGGACGCACCACGCTGAGCGGGTGGGGCCAGAACGTCATCGCGATGACGGGCAGTCCGGGCTCGAGGCTGCGCGCGTGCGCGAGGACGGCGCGGTGGCCCAGGTGCACACCGTCGAAATTGCCGATGACGACTACGCTCTCGCTCACTCTTCTCCTCGTCCATCGGCGGTAAGGGCTCCCTGGCCGATCGTAGCCGCACCGCCGCCCGCGGCACGATCGGGCGGCCGGTCCCTGGGGGCCGGCCGGGGACGGGTCAGCTCGGCGCGAAGACGGCCTCGGGGCGGGCATCGGGGCCGACCTGACGATACAGCGCGAGGAAGGTCCCGTCCGGACCGAACAGGGCGGTCAGCGGCGCGGGCAGCGCGATGCCCGGCAGGGCCCGACCATGGCCGACGTCGTCGGCCGTCCGGTCGTCGACCGTCATCCACGGGAAGCAGTTACGCGCCGCGTCGTCCAGTTCCAGGACGGCCAGTCGCGGGCCCTTCTGGGCGGACGCGTCGGAGGCGTCGTCACGGTCGGGCAGCGGCTGGGCAACGTCCAACCCGAAACCGCCGACCCTGGTCCGGCGCAACGCGGTGAGATGCCCTCCTGTTCCGAGTGCCTCACCGAGGTCACGGGCAAGCGCTCGCACGTACGTCCCGGTGGAGCACTCCACCGTCACGTCCAGGTCGATGACCGTCAGCCCCGCCACGTCGGCGTCGCGCCGGGCGATGAGCTCGAACCGCGACACCGTCACCGGCCGGGAGGCGAGTTCGACCTGCTCCCCCGCCCGGACCCGTGCGTACGACCGTTGGCCGCCGACCTTGATCGCCGAGACGGCGGAGGGTCGCTGGGCGATGTCGCCGGTGAGGGCCGTCATCGCTGCCCGGATCGCGTCATCGGTCACACCCGCCGCGCCGGGAGCGGTGAGGACCTCGCCCTCGGCGTCGTCGGTGACGGTCGTCTGGCCGAGCCGGATGGTGGCGTCGTACGCCTTGTCGTGCAGGGCCAGGTGGCCGAGCAACCGCGTCGCCCGGTTGACCCCGAGGATGAGCACCCCGGTCGCCATCGGGTCCAGTGTCCCGGCATGGCCGACCTTCCGGGTGCCGATCAGCCGACGGGCACGGGCGACCACGTCATGGGAGGTCATCCCGGCCGGCTTGTCGACAACGATCAGGCCGGACGGCCCCTGGTTCCTGGCTGCGGCCACGGATCAGTCGCGTTCGAACAGATCCGACGGGTCCACCGGACCGGGCGCATCGGCCTGGTCGTCCTGGTGGGCCGGGTCCTCGTCGTCGTCCCGCTCGCCCGTCTCGTCGCCGGGCGCGCCGGGACCGGGCTGGCCCGGACCGGGCTGGCCGGACTCACCGACCTCGCCATCCTCGTCCTCGTCCTTGCGCCGGTAGGGGTCGGCCTCGCCGGCGTAGGTGGCGTTCTCCCGCTGCTCGGCGAGGGCCGCGTCGCCCGCCTGGGCGCGCGCCAGCAGGTCCTCGATACTTGCCGCCGTGTCCGGCAGCGCGTCGAGGACGAAGGCGATGGACGGTGCGTAACGCAACCCGAGCCGCTTGCCGACGGTCGAACGGATCAGTCCCGTCGCCGACTTCAGCGCAGCGGCGGTCCCGGCCCGCGCCGCCTCGTCGCCGTAGACGGTGTAGAAGACGGTCGCTTCGCGGGAGTCACCCGTGAGACGGACGTCGGTGATGGTGACGAAGCCGAGGCGCGGATCCTTGATCCGTTTCTCGAGCATCTGGGCGACGATCGATTTGATCTGGTCGGCCAGTTTCAGCACGCGCGGGTTCGGCATGCCGCTTCCTTTCAGTCAAGCGAGACGATGTGACAGACGGGACGACGTGAGGGGCGGGGCCCGGGCCGGGGCCCGTGGGGCCCCGCCCCTCACCGTCGTGTCGTGCGACCTTCACCCGGTGTCCTTGCAGACCATCCGGGCCGGATCCATCGGTGGTGGATCAGTCGCGCGGCTTCTCCCGCATCTCGTACGTCTCGATGATGTCGTCCACCCGGATGTCGGAGTACCCGCTGAGGGTGAGGCCGCACTCGAAGCCCTCGCGGACCTCGGTCACGTCATCCTTCTCCCGACGCAGGGTGTTGATCTCCGACTCGGCAACCACGACCCCGTCACGCAGCAGTCGCGCCTTGGCGTGACGTCGCATGATGCCGCTCTGGACCATGACACCGGCGATGATGCCCGCCTTGGAGGACTTGAAGATCTGGCGGATCTCCGCCTGACCGAGCACAACCTCCTCGAAGATCGGCTTGAGCATGCCCTTGAGCGCGGCTTCCACCTCGTCGATCGCCTGGTAGATGATCGAGTAGTAGCGGATGTCGACGTTCTCCTGGTCGGCGAGCTGGGTCGCCTTCCCCTGGGCACGCACGTTGTAGCCGATGATGACGGCACCGGAGGCCGACGCCAGCGTGACGTTGGTCTCGGTGATGGCACCGACACCGCGGTCGATGATGCGCACCGAGATGTCCTCGCCGACGTCGATCTTGAGCAGCGCGTCCTCCAGGGCCTCGACCGAACCGGCCGAATCGCCCTTGAGGATGAGGGCCAGTTCCTGGACCTCGCCCTTCTCCATCTGCTCGAAGATCTGGTCGAGCGTCTTGCGACGCGCCCCCATCGCCTGGGCGGCGGCACGGTTGCGCGCCTCCCGCTGCTCGGCGATCTGGCGAGCCATCCGGTCGTCCTCGACGGCCAGGAAGGTGTCGCCCGCCCCGGGTACAGCGGTCAGACCGAGGACCTGGACCGGCATCGACGGAGGAGCAGCCTCCACGAGCTCACCGTTGCTGGCGATCATTGCCCGGACACGTCCGTGGGCCGCACCACACACGACGGAGTCACCGACGTGCAGGGTGCCGCGCTGGACGAGCACGGAGATGACCGGACCACGGCCCTTGTCGAGGTGCGCCTCGATGGAGACACCCTGGGCGGGCATATCCGGGTTGGCGCGCAGGTCGAGCGACGCGTCAGCCGTGAGGACGATCGCTTCCAGCAGGTCGTCCAGACCCTGACCGCTGACCGCCGACACGTCGACGAACATCGTCTCGCCGCCGTATTCCTCGGGGACCAGACCGTACTCGGTGAGCTGACCACGGACCTTGGTCGGGTCGGCCGCCGGCTTGTCGATCTTGTTCACGGCCACCACGATCGGCACGTCCGCCGCGAGGGCATGGTTCAACGCCTCGATGGTCTGAGGCATCACACCGTCGTCGGCAGCCACCACGAGCACTGCGATGTCGGTCGACTTGGCACCACGGGCACGCATGGCGGTGAACGCCTCGTGACCGGGGGTGTCGATGAAGGTGATCCGCCGCTCGCGGTCGTCGACCTCTGTCGACACCTGGTAGGCACCGATACTCTGGGTGATGCCGCCGGCCTCCTTGGCCACCACGTTGGAGTGGCGGTAGGCGTCCAGCAGCTTCGTCTTGCCGTGGTCGACGTGACCCATGACGGTGACGACCGGCGGACGGGCCTCGAGGTCCTCCTCACCGCCCTCGTTCTCGCCGTACTCGATGTCGAAGGACTCCAGCAGCTCACGGTCCTCGTCCTCGGGCGAGACGACCTGGATGTTGTAGTCCAGCTCGGCGCCCAGCAGCTGCAGGGTCTCGTCGGCGACCGACTGGGTGGCGGTCACCATCTCGCCCAGCGAGAACAGCACCTGGACCAGCGCAGCCGGATCGACACCGATCTTCTCGGCGAGATCGGACAGCGACGCGCCTCGACGGAGGCGGACAGCGGCGCCGTCACCCTTACGGATGCGCACGCCACCGATCGTCGGGGCCTCCATCTCGTCGAACTCTTGACGACGCTGCTTCTTGGACTTGCGTCCACGACGCGACGGGCCACCCGGACGACCGAAGGCGCCCTGCGTACCGCCACGACCGCGGCCACCGCCGCGACCACCCTGCGGACCGCCGGTGCTCGGCCCCGTGCTGGGACCGCCACCGAAGCCGCCGCCGGGACGACCCGGCCCACCACCGGTGCGACCGCGACCGGGACCGCCGGTGCGCCCACCGCGGGCTCCCGGTCCGGCCGGGCCAGCGAGGAGGAGTGGTGCTTGGGCATCATGGCCGGGTTGGGACGCGGCATACCTGCCGGCGAGGGACCGCCGGGACGAGCACCTGCCGGGCGCGGACCACCCGGGTGCTGGCCCGGACCAGGACGTCCGGCACCCTCGGGGCGACCTCCCTCGGGGCGCGGACGCCTCTGCTGGGTGCCCATGCCCTGCGCGGACGCGAACGGGTTGTTGCCCGGACGCGGGCCACTGCGGCGAGGACCGGGGGTCGGCGCGGCGCCACCGGGACCGGGCTTCGGTGCACCGGGACGTGCACCCTGAGCGGGACGGGCACCGGGCTTCGGGGCACCGGGCGCGGTCGGACGTGCCGACGTGCCACCGGGACGCGGAGCGCCACCGGGACGCGGTCCCGGAGCGGCAGGGCGCGGCGCGGGCGAGGCGCCCGCCGGACGCGGAGCGGCAGGACGCGGCGCAGCGGGGCCGGCCGTGCCGGTGGGGCGCGGAGCGGCGGGGCCGGCGGGACGCGGAGCAGCCGGGCGTGCCGCTGTCTCGCCACCGGACTGCTGTCGCGGACCGGGACGGGCGCCGCCCTGGGGATGGGATGCGGGGGCCTCGGGACGCGCGGCCGGCTGCGCCGGAGACTCCTGGGGGACCGGACGCTCGCTGGGCTCCGGTGTGGCGGCGGGCCGCTCTGCGGCGCGTGCCGCAGGACGGGGAGCCGCGGGACGCGGCGCCGGCCGGGGGCCGGCTTGGGTGCGGGGGCCGCAGACGAACCGCCCATCTTCTCCTTCAGTCGTCGGACCACAGGCGCTTCGATGGTCGACGACGCCGACCGGACGAACTCACCCATGTCACCCAGGGTCTTCAGGACTTCCTTGCTCTCGACTCCGAGCTCCTTCGCGAGCTCGTAGACTCGGACCTTTGCCACTACTCTCCTCCGCGGTCCGGTCAGTCGAGCCGGACCAGCTAGTTGACTTGCTTGCTCATTGATGAGTACTCATCGAGTGGTCATGAGCGTCTGCCCACTTTCTGGTTCCCCCGACCGGTCGGCCGGGTGTCGTCACTCACACAGATCCGGGTGGCACGTGACGATCCGGGGATGCGAGGGTGGTCAGCAGGGTGGCCACCTGGTCACCGTCCACGTGGGGGTTGCGCAAGGCTCGTCCCACGGCGCGGCGCCGCATCGCCAGGTCACAACAGTGCGGATCGGGATGCACCCAGGCACCTCGACCCGGAGCCGTCCCGTTCGGGTCGAGGGCAACACAGGCTGCCGTACGATCCCAGACGAGGCGCACCAGTCCGGACTTGGCGGACCGTCCACGACATCCGACACATGTACGCTCGGGCACGTGTGAGGACGGAGGACGGACCACCGTCAGAGTTTAGCGGACAATCTCCCGTCATACGAATCCCTCTCGCAGGGACATCCTCCTGCGAGGCCCACCCGGAGACGCGCTCCCGGGAGTCGAGCCGAGTTCCACCCTTTTCGACGGAGTTCCCAGCTTTATCACAGCCGTGACCCAGCACACCCCAAGCTCGGGCTGACATCGTTCATGGTGTCGAAGGGCGCCGCGGATTTCCCCCCATTCCGTGGCGCCCTTTGCCCTTCCTTCCGCAGTCCGCTCGCCGCGCTGGTCTCCGGCCGCGATCAGTGGGCAGCGGCCTCGTTGTCCGGGTGGATGTCGATCCGCCAGCCGGTCAACCGGGCGGCGAGACGAGCGTTCTGGCCCTCGCGACCGATCGCGAGCGACAGCTGGTAGTCCGGGACCACCACCCGGGCCGCTCGGGCCGCGGGATCCACGACCGTCACCGAGGCGACCTTCGCCGGGGAGAGGGCGTTCCCGACGAACACTGCGGGATCCTCCGACCAGTCGATGATGTCGATCTTCTCTTCGTTGAGCTCGTGCATCACCGCGCGGACACGCTGACCCATCGGGCCGATGCATGCTCCCTTCGCCGAGACGTCGGGCCGGGTGGAGCGGACCGCGATCTTGGTCCGGTGGCCCGCTTCACGGGCCAGGGCCTTGATCTCGACGACACCCTGCTCGATCTCCGGCACCTCGCGCTCGAAGAGCTTCTGGACCAGCTGGGGGTGCGTGCGGGAGACGACGACCTGGGGCCCCTTCACTTCCTTCCGGACGGCGACCACGTAGACCCGCAGCCGCGTGCCGTGGCGGTAGTCCTCACCGGAGACCTGTTCGGCGGGCGGCATGATCGCCTCGATGTCGCCGAGGTCGACCCGGACGACCCTGTTGTCGCGGTCCTGCTGGACGGTGCCCATCACCACGTCGCCCTCGATGGCGGAGAAGGTGCCGTACTTCTTCTCGTCCTCGGCGTCACGGATCCGCTGCAGGATCACCTGGCGAGCGGTCGCCGCCGCGATCCGGCCGAAGCCCGCGGGAGTGTCGTCGTACTCGCCGATGACCATGCCCTCCTCGTCCTTCTCCGGGGCGATGACGGCGACCTTGCCGGACTTCCGGTCCAGCACGACGCGCGCGCCGGGCACCGGGGCATCGGACTTGTGGTACGCGGTGAGCAGGGCCTCCTCGAGGGCGGAGACCAGCACCTCCAGCGGGATCTCCTTGTCGTGCTCGATGGCACGCAGTGCAGCCATATCGACGTCCATGATCAGTCCTCCTCCTTGTCCTGGCGCTTCATCTCGACCAGGACCCGGGCCTTGGTGATGTCGGCGTACGCGCACCGACGTGGCGTCGCGACACCCTTGCCGGGGCGCGGGTCCTCGGGCTCGATCAGCAGGTCGGCCCCGTCCTCGTCGGTCGCCACGATCCGGGCCTCGAACGTTTCGCCGGTCGTCGTGGTGATCCGGACCAGGTGACCGATGTTGCGACGCCAGTGCCGGGGCAGGGTCAACGGACGGCTGACGCCCCGCGAGGAGACCTCCAGCGTGTAGGCGCCCGATCCGACGCCCTCCGAGTCGTCGAGGGCGTCGGAAAGGTCGCGTGAGGCCGCGGCGATGTCGTCGATGAGCGGGCCGTGTCCCTCCGGCCCGTCGCCGTCCACCGTGACCCGGAGCAGCACACGCTTGCCCACGGGAATGATGTCGAGCGCGTCGAGTTCGAGCTCGTGACGGGCGAGCACCGGTTCGATGACCTCGATGAGTTGCCGTTCGTTCATGGGCGCTCCTCGATCCGATTGTGGAATGCGGTTGTCGGTCGCGCTCCGACGGTCCACCGAAGGGTCTACCCGTCGACGCGATCACCGGCCGAGCAGGCCCCGGGCACCGTGTGGCCGCGCGATCCGTGCAGGCAAGCATACCCGTGCGCTACCGTTCGCCCTGTGCTGACGCGTCGAGTGATCCTGGCGGCCGCCGTCGGCGGCGCCCTTGCGGGTGTCACCGGATGCGTACGGCGCGATCCCACGGTCAGCGGCCGCCCCACCGGCACGCCCTCGGCCGATCGCTCCCCCAGCCCCGTCGCGCTGGCGCAGTACGCAGGACTGCCTGCCGGCCTGGCAGCGGCGGTACGCGCCGGCGCCCCGGGGGCCGACCGGCTCGGGGGTTTCCGGGACCGGGCCGCCGCCGCGTTCGACGCGCAGGCTGCGGTCCTCGCTCCCGGCACCACGGCGACTGCTCCCGCCGGGAGCCTCGCCGACAGCGCGCACTCGGCCGGGGCCCAGCTCCTCGGCGCCTCCGCGAGGGGGACCGCCGCCGCACGGCTCGCCGCCGCGGGCGCCTACGCGGCCGCGATCGGCTCGCTGGCCTCGACCACGGCCCCGCGGACACCGACGGAGGGGCCCTCTTCCGCCACTGTCACAGCACTCGGCGACGCCGAGGCGATGACGGCCCTGATCACGCAACTGTCCGCGGCGGTGTACGCCACCGAGGCGGCGCTCGCCCACTTCTCCGGCGAGGACACGCGGTGGGCCCGTGCCACTCTGGACGGGCACCGGGCGACGCTCGACGGGCTGGCCGCGGAACTGACGCGCCGGTCCGTCCGGGTCCCCGCTCCGGCGGTGGCGTACGACATCGGGCGCCCCTCCGACGCGGCCTCGGCAGCCACCCTGATGGCACGGGTGCAGACGGCGGTGCTGCCCGATGCGTGCCGCGTGGTGCGCGCCGCCACCGACGACGGCGTCCGCACGCTCGGCGCCTCGGCGCTCCAGGACGCCGCGGTGGCCGTGGCCCGATCCGGCGGCGCGCTGCCGGTCTGGCCGGGCTGGGCCTGAGCAAGCGGTCCCCTGCCCGCGGCCCGGGCGAGGATCTCGGGGCGGAGGTCAGCGGAACTGGGCGACCATGTCGTACGACAGCCGCACCACCAACACGGCCACGACGACGAGCAGCACCTTGCGGATGAACGCATTGCCTCGGCTCAGGGCCATCCGGGCACCCGTCAGCCCTCCGGTGACATTGGCGAGGGCCATCATCAGCCCGAGGGCCCAGTTGATGTGCGGGGCGAGCGTGACGATGGCAGCGAGGTTGGTGGCGACGTTCGCCAGTTTGGCCCGGGAACTGGCGGCAAGGAAACCGTGGCCGAGCACGCCGACGATGAGGATCACGAAGAACGTCCCGGTGCCGGGCCCGAGGAACCCGTCGTACACCCCCACGCCGAGGCCGATGGCCGCCGCGCGGACGACCAGACCGGTGCCGGTGTGTCGCAGGTGCGACTCCAGTCCGAACTGGGGACGCCGCCACAGGTAGCCACCGACCACCAGCAGCGCGACCAGGACGAACGGGGTGAACCACTCCTTGGGCAGCAGGGTGACCAGCCGGGCCCCGATGGCCGAGCCGATGGCCGCCCCGCCCATCAGCGGCAGCGTGTCACGCCAGTCGACCCGGATCGTACGCAGGTAGGTGGCGGTGGCGGTGCTCGTGCCGGCGAACGAGGAGATCTTGTTGGTGCCGGAGATGGTCGCCACCGGGGTGTTCGCGGGCAGTCCGAGCAACAGCGCGGGCAGCTGGATCAGGCCCCCGCCGCCCACCACGGCGTCGACCCAGCCGGCGACGAAGGCGACACCGACGAGCCCCGCGACGATCCACGGGGAGATCCCGGCGAGGCTCTCCACCACCGACGATCAGCCGCGGACGGCCGCGACGACCCGTTCCACGACCTCGGCCAGCGGGACGTTCTCGGCCTGTCCGGTGGCCCGGTCACGCACCTCGATGAGCCCCTCGGCCAGTCCGCGCCCGACGACCACGGTGGTCGGCATGCCGAGCAGCTCGGCGTCGGCGAACTTCACGCCCGGCGAGGCCTTGCGATCGTCCAGGAGGACCGCGATCCCGGCCGCATCCAGTTCGCCGGCGAGGTCGGCGGCGTACGCCGCGATCTCCGCGCCCTTGCCGGTCGCGACCACCTGCACGTCGTATGGGGCCAGGGCCCGTGGCCAGCGCAGGCCCTTGGCGTCGCAGGTGTTCTCGGCGACCGCAGCGACGGCGCGGGACACGCCGACACCGTAGGAGCCCATCGTCACCGTCACCTGCTTGCCGTTCTGGTCCAGCACCTTGAGGCCGAGCGCCTCGGCGTACTTGCGGCCGAGCTGGAAGATGTGACCCATCTCGATGCCGCGGGCGAGCTGGAGCGGGCCGGAGCCGTCGGGCGAGGGGTCGCCCTCGCGGATCTCGGCCACGTCGATGACACCGTCGGAGGTGAAGTCACGGCCGCAGACCAGGTCGAACACGTGCTTCTGGTCGGCGTCGGCGCCGGTGATCCACCGGGTGCCCTCGACCACGCGGGGGTCGGTCAGGTACTTCACCCCGGAGGAGTTCTTCTCCCCCAGCACGCCGGGGCCGATGTAGCCCTTGACCAGGGTCGGGTACTTGGCGAAATCCGCCTCGGCGAAGGGCACGGCGACGGCGGGCTCGACCTGGGCCTCGAGGCGCTTCTCGTCGACCTCGCGGTCGCCGGGCAGGCCGATGGCCAGCGGCTCCTTGGTGCCGTCGGGGTACTCGAGCATGAAGACGACGTTCTTCAGGGTGTCGGCGCCGTTCCAGGGCCGATCGGTGCGTGGCTGGAGGTCGTCAGCGACCCGCAGGAGGGCCTCGATGGTGGTCGCCTGCGGTGTGTCCTCGACATGCGCGGCGGGGACGTCGTCGTACGCCAACGGCTCGGGGCACCGATCCGGACCGCCTCCACGTTGGCGGCGTACCCGCCCGGGGAGCGGACGAAGGTGTCCTCGCCGTTCTCGGCAACGGCGAGGAACTCCTCGGAGGCCGAACCGCCCATCGCGCCCGACATCGCCTGGACGATGGCGTAGTCGAGGCCGAGTCGGTCGAAGATCCTGATGTAGGCGTCGCGGTGCTTGTCGTACGCGGCCTGCAGACCGGCGTCATCGACGTCGAACGAGTAGGAGTCCTTCATCACGAACTCACGACCGCGCAGCAGACCGGCGCGCGGACGCGCCTCGTCGCGGTACTTCGTCTGGATCTGGTAGAGGACCAGCGGCAGGTCCTTGTAGGAGGAGTAGAGGTCCTTCACCAGCAGGGTGAACATCTCCTCATGCGTGGGCCCGAGGAGCATGTCGTTGCCCTTGCGGTCCTTGAGCCGGAAGAGGTTGGGTCCGTACTCGACCCACCGGTCCGTCAGCTCGTACGGCTCCCGCGGCAGCAGCGCCGGGAAGTGCACCTCCTGGGCGCCGATGGCGTCCATCTCCTCGCGGACGATGTCCTCGACCTTGTGCAGCACGCGCAGCCCGAGCGGTAGCCAGGTGTAGATGCCCGGAGCGGCACGACGGATGTACCCGCCGCGGACCAGCCAGCGGTGGCTGGGGACCTCGGCGTCCGCCGGGTCCTCTCGCAGGGTCCGGACGAACAACTCCGACATCTTCGTGATCACAAGGGGCTCCCAGGGGGTCGGTGGACAGCCAGACTCTACCGCGCTGCGCAGCGACGGCCCGAACCGGCGACGCTGGTCTCACCGTGCCGATGGTTCGCGCCGGTAGTGCTCTATCCGGCCGAGCAGGGCCTCCTCGGACGCCCGGACCATCCGCAGGTCGGCCGGCTGGCGGACCTCCCGCTCGGCGTCCGCACCGATGAGGCGGGCCTGTTCGGCGAGGTGACCGAGCCGGTGGGCGTCGTGACGGGTGACGAAGGCGCAGTTCTCGAGCAGCCTCAGCAGGGCCAGATCGACCGTCGGTTCACCGGCGCCGTAGCGCCGGACCAGCCCGCACATGGTCGCCAGGTACTCCTCGAACCGGCGGCTCGGCACGACGACCACCGCCGGGTCGCGACGGACCACCAGGGGGCCCAGCGGAAGCCGAGCAAGTTCGGTGAAGATCACCGACATGTGGTCGACCGCCTGGACCGCGGTGTACGGGTCGTTGACCGCTGGTGACAGGGCCTTGCAGGCGGCGTCGACGAGCTGACGGATCCCCATCGCGGCGTCCTGCTGGCGGGTCCGCTCGAAACCGATCCCGACGGCACGGTGGATGGCGTGCTCCAGGGCCGCCAGGTCCGGCTGCGGATCGTCAGGTCCCGGCGTCCATACCTCGGCGAGGTGCCGGGAGGCGACCACGTGCTGACCGACGCGGTACTGCAGCGCGATGGAGACGCCGTAACGTTGGGCGACCCTGAGCAGGGCCTCGGGCCGGACGGTCACCACGTACCCCGAGGATGAAGCGGGGATCCCGACCGCCCAGGCGGGCGGCTTCGGGGGCGCCGGATCGACGTCTCGCGCCAGGTGCCGGGCCACCTCCACGGACTGACGCTCGACCCGCAGCATGATGGCGTCCACCTGGATCGAGTGCGAGAGGTGATCGGCGAACACGACGACCCCGGCGAGGCTGGCGAACAGGGCCGCGACGGCACCGCTGACGGCCAGGCGGGGGTACTCGGCATCGTCGGGACCGATCCCGACGGTGAACAGGCCGGCCGCGCTGTAGGCGAACGTCCCCATGAAGACGCTCAGGACCACCTGGTTGGTCCGGTCACGCAGGAAATTGCGCAGCAGCCGGGGTGAGTACTGGGTGGAGGCCAACTGGAGGGCGACCACGCTGAGGCCGAGGACGAGGGCGATGACGGTCACCACGGTGCTGGTGATCGTCACCAGCAGGTCACGGGCCTGGCCGCTGGACCCGCGGAAGCCCAGCGCCGCGAGCCAGGAGCCGTCGGCGGGGTGCAGGTGCGACAGGGCGACCCCGAGCAGGATCGCCAGCAGACCGGCCGCGAACGGCATCACCCACAGGGCCGCACTGACGTACTCGGACACATTCCCGCGACGTATCACGACACCAGAGTGCACCCCTGGCCGCCGCCGCTAGTAGAGAATCGTCGCGAACTCCCCGACCTGGCGCATGCCGGCCCGCCGGTACGTCGCGAGCGCGGGGGCGTTGAAATCGTTCACGTACAGCGTGACGATCGGCCAGCGGGCCCGGGCCTGTCTGATGACGGCGGCCATCGCGGGCGCCGCGATCCCCTGGCCGCGTCGGTCCGGGGCGACCCAGACGCCCTGGACCTGGCAGACGCTCGACGTCGCCGATCCGATGTCGGCCTTGAAGATGACCCGGCCATCCTCGACGATCGCGTACGAGCGGCCCTGCTGGATCAGCGAGCGGATGTAGATCCGGTACGAGACGTCGGAGCCGCCGACGGCCGGCGACTGGCCGACCTCCTCGGTGTACATCGCCACCGCGGCGTCGGCGTACGGCTGCCAGAGGTCCATGGTCGCCGGCCGCACCCGCGGATCGCTCGGGATGGTCGGGTCGCCGTCGAGCAACATCACCGGTTGGCGCGACCTGATGTCGCGGGCATCCGCCCAGCCCGTACCCCACTGGCGCACCAGTTCGTGGTAGAGCGTCATCGCCGCCTCGGCGGGGCCGATGATGGACGACGCCATCCGCTGGTAGCCGGCGAACGCGGCGAAGGCCGCGCAGGCGCGCGCGTCCGCGTTCACCGGCACCATGTTGGACCCGGCATGCAGCATCGCCCGCAGCCGCCCGCCCTCCTCGTAACCCCAGACCGGGCACCCCAGGGTCACCCGGTCCAGGCCGCCGGTACGGATCCGCGAGGCGACGTAGACGTTGTCCACCGGGTCCCGGCGCAACAGGGCGAGCGCGTCGGGCAGGTCGTCGGCGCCGAGGGTACGGACGCCGAAGGTCGTCGAGGGCCGGGCCGGGGCGGACATGAGGGCTCCCGACGCCGGGTCAGCCGACGCTGACGACGGGGGAACCGGCGGGCTGGTCTGCCCCCGGCGCCGCCTGTGCTGACTCGGCGAGCCGGTTGGCCTCCTCGATGAGCGTCTCGACGATCTGGTCCTCGGGCACGGTCTTGACGACCTCGCCGTGCACGAAGATCTGGCCCTTGCCATTACCCGAAGCGACACCGAGGTCGGCCTCGCGGGCCTCACCGGGTCCGTTGACGACGCAGCCCATGACGGCCACCCGCAGCGGCACGGTCATCCCCTCGAGGCCCTTGGTCACCTCGTCGGCCAGGGTGTAGACGTCGACCTGGGCCCGGCCGCAGGACGGGCAGGAGACGATCTCCAGGTGCCGCGGCCGCATTCCCAGCGACTCGAGGATCTTGACCCCGACCTTGACCTCCTCGACCGGCGGGGCGGAGAGGGACACCCGAATGGTGTCGCCGATCCCCTGGGCCAGCAGGGCGCCGAAGGCGACGGCGGACTTGACCGTGCCCTGGAAGGCGGGGCCGGCCTCGGTGACGCCCAGGTGCAGCGGGTAGTCGCATGCCTCGGCGAGCAGTTGGTAGGCGCGGATCATCACCACCGGATCGTGGTGCTTGACCGAGATGGCGAAGTCACGGAAGCCGACATCCTCGAACAGGCGCGCCTCCTGCATCGCCGACGCGACGAGCGCCTCAGGCGTCGCGGCGCCGTACTGCTCCATGATCCGCTTGTCGAGGGAACCCGCGTTGACGCCGATCCGCAGCGGCACCTGGGCGTCGGAGGCCGCCTTGGCGATCTCGGCGATCTTGTTGTCGAACTGCTTGATGTTGCCCGGGTTCACCCGGACCGCGGCACAACCGGCCTCGATCGCCTGGAACACGTAGCGCGGCTGGAAATGGATGTCGGCGACGACCGGGATCTTCGACTTCTTGGCGATGATGTGCAGGACGTCGGCGTCATCCTGGCTGGGGACCGCGACGCGCACGATGTCACAGCCGGCGGCGGTCAGCTCGGCGATCTGCTGCAGCGTCCCGTTGATGTCGGTGGTCTTGGTGGTGGTCATGGACTGCACGGAGACAGGGGCGTCACCGCCGACCTCCACCGACCCGACCTTCAGCTTGCGCGTCACGTGGCGGGGGGCGAGCTGGATCGGGGCGGGAGCGGGCATTCCGAGACGTGTAGCCATGCGACAAGAGTAGGCCAACCGCAAGGTGGGTACGGAGTCGAACCTGAGCGGCGTCGGAGCCGAGGGGGACGGGCTCGCCAGCGGCCACCCCGCCAGGCGTCAGAACAGCCGGATCGGGCTGACCAGGTCGGCGACCACCAGGACAACCCCGGCGAGCACGACGAAGCTGGTGACCAGCCACGACACCGGCAGGAGCTTGGTGGTGTCGAAGGGCGGCGGGCTGGACCGGCGCCGCAGGCGGGCCAGCAGCTGGCGCAGACCGTCCCAGGTCGCCCCCGCCAGGTGTCCGCCGTCCAGCGGAGGCAGCGGAACGAGATTGAACAGGGCGACGAAGAGGTTGACCGATCCCAGGAGCTGGGCCACGAAAGCGACCTTGTTACCGGAGCTGAGCTGGTTGGTGGTGACGACCTCACCGGCGACCCGGGAGGCACCGACAACGCTGACCGGACCATAGAGATCCCGAGGCTGGCCGGTGACCAGTCCGGCGGCGGTGTGCCACACCTTCACCGGGAAACCGATCAGGGCATAGACCGATTGCACGGTCATCGTCCACATGTCCTTGACGACCCGGACCGGTCCGCCGCGCTGCACCTCCTGGGTCGGTGAGACGCCGAGGAAGCCGGCCTCCACATTGCGTCCAGGGTCCACTTTGCTCGGCACCCCGGTGGTGACCGTCGGTGTCGGCGTCAGTGTCACGGTGCGCCCGCCACGCTCGACCACGAGCGTGGCGGGCGCGGAGAGATTGTCGCGGATCATGCGGGAGAATTGGTCCCAGTCCGCGGGGCGCCGGCCGTTGAAGCTGACAATCACGTCACCTGCCTGCACACCCATGGCGTGCGCGGGCGTGGGTGCGTCCCCCGGGAGGCAGGTGTGGTCGGATCGCCCCGCCGGGATGACGCACTCCGAGACCGACTGCACCGTCATAGTGGGCCGGGCGACCCCCGCCCCGGCGGTGACGCCGAGGAAGAGCAGGAAAGCGATCAGGATGTTCATCGCCGGACCGCCGGCCATGATGATCAGGCGTTGCCAGACCGGCTTCTGGTAGAGGAGGGTACCGTCATCCTCCGGCGTCACGTCCTCCCACTCGTACGAGCGGGCGTCCTCGGCGATCTGCTGCAGGAAGTTGGTTCCGCTCGCACGGACCCGGGTGTCCCCCGGCGCCGGCGGATACATCCCCACCAGCTTCACGTAGCCGCCGAGCGGCAGCGCCTTGACCCCGTAGTCGGTGGACCCGTACCGGCGCTTCCACAGCGTCTTGCCGAAGCCGACGAAGTACTCGGTCACCTTGACCCGGAAGATCTTCGCCGGCACCAGGTGGCCGACCTCGTGGAGGGCGACCGAGAGCATGATGAGGGCGAAGAAGACCACCGTCCCCAGCACGTACCACAACGTCTGCATCGCTGGTCCTGTCCTCCGTCGTCCGTACGGTGCGCCTCGGCACCGCTGTCGTCAGGGCCGTCCGGCCACGTCCGGCGCCGTACGACGCCGTGCAGCCTGGCGGGCCCAGGCATCGGCGGCCAACACGGTCTCCACCGTGATCGCGTCGTCCCCGACGAATCGGGAGCCCTCGGTGACCGGCGTGCCGGCCCCACTCTCGTGTTCGTCCAGGACGGCGGTGATGGTGTCCACGATGGCGAGGAAGCCGATCCGTCCCTCGCAGAACGCATCGACACACACCTCGTTCGCCGCGTTGAACACCGCTGGCGCCGTTCCCCCCAGTGTGCCCGCCCGGCGCGCGAGTTCAACCGCCGGGAACGCCACGGTGTCGAGCGGCTCGAACGTCCAGGACGCGGCCGTCGTCCAGTCGACGGGTGCCGCGGCCCCCGCCACCCGGTCGGGCCAGGTGAGACCGAGGGCGATCGGCAGCTTCATGTCCGGCGGGGAGCACTGGGCGATCAGGGCCCCGTCGACGTACTGCACGGCGGAATGAACGATCGACTGCGGGTGAACGACGACCTGGATGCGGTCCAGTGGCATGTCGTAGAGGAGTCCGGCCTCGATCAGCTCCAGGCCCTTGTTGACCAGGGTCGCGGAGTTGATGGTGATCACCCGGCCCATCTGCCAGGTCGGATGGGCCATCGCCTGGTCCGGCGTCACGTCGGTGAGCTCGTCGCGGGTCCGGCCGCGGAAGGGCCCTCCCGAGGCGGTCAGCACCAGCTTGTCGACCTCCGAGGCGCGTCCGGCCCGGAGGCACTGGGCGAAGGCGGAGTGCTCGGAGTCGACGGCGACGAGCTGGCCCGGAGCGGCGGCTTCCGTGACGAGGCGGCCGCCGATGACCAGCGACTCCTTGTTCGCCAGGGCCAGCGTCGTGCCCGCGCGCAGGGCGGCCAGGGTGGGCAGCAGGCCGACCGATCCGGTGATCCCGTTGAGGACGACGTCGGCCGGTTCGGCGGCCAGCTCCGTCGCCGCGTCCGCCCCGGCGATGATCCGCGGCAGGCGTACGTCGCCCCGGTTCCAGCCACGCTGCTGGGCCGCCGCGTAGAGGGCGAGCTGTAGGTCCTGCACCGCCGTCGGCCGGGCCAGCGCGACGGTCCGCGGGGCGTACTCGAGGACCTGCTCGGCGAGCACGTCGACGCTGCCGCCACCGGCGGCCAACCCCACCACCCGGAACTGGTCGCGGCGGGAGGCGATGACCTCCAGCGCCTGAGTGCCGATAGAACCGGTGCTGCCCAGAATGATCACGTCACGCACCCCTCCAGTCTCGCACGCTGCCACCCCGACATTCCCCCCGCGAGCACCCGGGAGGAGACCCGGGATGAGGCCTCGGCGTTCGTCGACGCGGAACACCCCGGTGTGACGACGATCACTTCCGCTCATGGTCTTCTCAGCCGGGCAGAAGCCGGGCCCCGCGGACCCGGACCGGGCGAGCGGACTCCAGGTCACCGAAGGCCGCGCCAGCGCCGACGACGGACCCCCGACCCTGGGAGGACCCATGGACACCACGCAACAGCTCCGTGCGCGGAGCATCCCCGACATTCCCGCCGACCCCGCCAAAGAGGCCAGGACTGCCGGCTGGGTGGCCGCGATCGCCGGCCTCTCGCTGCTGTTCGACGGCTTCGACCTGACCGTGTACGGCACGGTCCTGCCCGGTCTGGCGACCGGCGGCTCCAACACCTTGGGCTGGTGGTCCAGCGGCATCAGTGGCGGCCTCAAGATCAACCCGGCGGTGGCCGGCGAGCTCGGATCGTACGCCCTCATCGGCGTGATGATCGGTGCCCTGACGGCGGGCGCCATCGGCGACCGGATCGGGCGCAAGAAGCTCATCCTGGCCGGTATCGCCTGGTTCTCGCTGGGCATGTTCGCCACTGCCTTCGCCCAGTCGATCGCCGTCTTCGGCACGCTGCGGCTGCTCACCGGCCTCGGGCTCGGGGTCCTGCTGGCGACCGCGGGTGCGGTGATGGCCGAGTTCGCGCCGGCCGGCAAGCGCAACTTCTACAACGCGATCGTCTACTCCGGCATCCCCGCCGGCGGCGTCCTCGCCGCAGTCCTGGGCCTCGCTCTGCTCGGCCACATCGGGTGGCGCGGCATGTTCATGGTCGGCGCCACACCGATCCTGTTCCTCTTCCCCCTCGCCCTCGCCAAGCTGCCCGAGTCCCCCCGCTGGTTGCTCAGCCGCGGGCAGGTCGACAAGGCCGCCGAGATCTCGCGCCGCACCGGCATCCCGCTCACCGAGCACCAGCAGTACGGCGGCGTGCCCGTCGCCGAGGACCTGCACCTCGAGCAGCCGCAGAAGACCGGGTTCGCCGGCATCTTCTCCCGGAAGTACCTGGTCGGCACGCTCTTCCTCGGTTTCATGAGCTTCTCCGGCCTGCTGCTCACCTTCGGTCTGAACACCTGGCTGCCGACCATCATGGGCGGACACTTCAAGGACGCCGGCATGGGCGCCGACGCCGCCAAGCAGTACGGCCTCATCTTCCTGCTGCTCCTCAACGGCGGGGCCGTCGTCGGTGGCCTGATCGCCTCCCGGGTCGCCGACAAGGCCGGACCGCAGCGGGTCATCTTCACCACCTTCACGCTGGCCGCGCTCTCCCTGACCCTGATGACCTTCGGCTTCCCGATCCCGCTGCTGCTCGCCTTCATCGCCGTCGCCGGTGTCGGCGTGCTGGGCACCCAGGTGCTGATCTACGGCTTCACGTCGAACTACTACACCACCAACGTCCGGGCCGCTGGCGTCGCCTGGTGCTCCGGCTTCGGCCGGCTGGGTGGCATCCTTGGCCCGCTGATCGGCGGCTGGCTGGCCGCCGCCGGCCTGAAGGGAGACGCCGCCTTCTACGTGTTCGCCGGAGTCGCCGTGTTCGGCGCGGTGATGACCGTCCTGGTGCCCCGGCCGGCCAAGGGCCGCTCGGATGCGGAGCAGCTGGCCGCCGAGCAGGCGGAGGAGACCGCACGGCATGCGGTGAGCTGACCGTCGACGTCGGGCCGGATCGTTGATCGGGGCCCTTCACCACCTGCACAGCGGGCCGGTGTCCTTGGGGACGCCGGCCCGCTGTGGCGTCCGCCGGGATGGCGTGGCTATCCGCCGGAACTCGCGCCAGGCTGCGCCCGTCTCTCGGTGTCGACGTCCCTGTGGTGCCCGCGTGCTGCGTGGTAACGTCTGCGGTACGTGCTCCGGGGTCGGTGTAAGTCCGAACCGGCGGTGAAAGTCCGCGACCCGGCTCCCTTCGTGGGAGTCGGTTGATCCGGTGGAATTCCGGGACCGACGGTGAAAGTCCGGATGGGAGGCGCACGCGTACGTGGCGGCCACACGCCGGTCTGACCGGTGCTGTGCCACGGTGGCGATCGGCTGGCTGCCGATCGACCCGTCGTCACGTCCGAAAGCCGCCTCCCTTCGTGTCACCCCGGGGTCCTGCGAGGACCTGAGGAGGGGTGATGAACCGGCCGGACGCCGAACGCGATCTGACCCTGCTGCGCCGCGCCATCGCGCTCGCGCTCAACTCTCCCCTGCCGGACCCGAATCCACGCGTCGGCGCGGTCCTGGTCTCTCCCGACGGCATCGTCGTCGGTGAGGGGTGGCACCACGGCGCGGGTACCCCGCACGCCGAGATCGAGGCCCTCCGGGTGGCGGGCGATGCCGCACGTGGGGCCACTGCCTACGTCTCGCTCGAACCGTGCAACCACACCGGGCGCACCGGCCCCTGCGCGGTGGCACTGGCCGAGGCGGGGGTGGCCCGGGTGGTCTTCGCCCAGCCCGATCCCAACCCCACGGCCGCCGGCGGCGGGGACACCCTGCGCGAGGCCGGCATCGAGGTCGCCGGCGGACTGCTGGCGACCGAAGCAGAGGCGGTCAACCGGATCTGGACGCGCGCGCTGCGCCTCGGCCGGCCCTACGTCACGTGGAAGGTCGCTGCGACCCTGGACGGACGGACGTCCGCGGCCGACGGCAGCTCCCAGTGGATCACCTCACCCGACGCCCGTGCGGATGTGCACAGGCTGCGGGCGCTGTGCGATGCCATCGTCGTCGGGACCGGCACCGCGCTCGCCGACGACCCGCGGCTGACGGTCCGGGACTCCCAGGGGACCCCAGCTCCGCGTCAGCCACTGCGGGTCGTCCTGGGCGACCGCCCCGTCCCCGCGCACGCACAGCTGCGCTCGAGCGAGGCGCAGACGCTGTTCCTGACCGGCCACGACCCGGCTGCGGCCCTCGCCGAGCTCCACCGGGCCGGCATCCGGCACGTGTGGCTGGAAGGTGGCGCCACACTGGCGGCAGCCTTCCTCCGTGACGGGCTGGTCGACGAGGTGGTCGCCTACCTCGCACCGGCGCTGCTGGGCGCGGGGCGCCCGATGATCGGCGACCTCGGTATCGGCACCCTGGCCGATGCCCTGCACCTCGACCTGGTCGACGTGACCCGCGTCGGCCCCGACGTACGAATGATCCTGGCTCCGGCCGGGAGGGAGGCCTGACATGTTCACCGGCATTGTCGAGGAGATCGGCGAGGTCGTCGACGTACGACCTGGGGAGGCCAGCGCGGTGTTCCGCATCCGCGGCCCGCAGGTCGTGTCGGATGCGCACCACGGCGACTCGATCTGCGTCAACGGGGTCTGTCTCACCGTGACCGGCCTCGAGGACGACACCTTCTTCGTCGACGTGATGGCCGAGTCCCTCGACCGTTCCGACCTGGGCTCGCTGCGACCGGGATCCGCGGTGAACCTCGAACGCGCGATGTCGCCCGGTGGACGGCTCGGGGGCCACATTGTCCAGGGGCACGTCGACGGGACCGGGACGCTACGGGCGCGGACCCCGGGGACACCTGGGAGGTACTGGAGTTCAGCCTGCCCTCCGACCTGTCCCGCTACCTCGTCGAGAAGGGGTCGGTGACCGTCGACGGCGTGTCGCTCACCGTCGTGGCGGTCCGTCCCGAGGCGTTCACGGTGTCCCTGATCCCGACCACGCTCAGCGACACGACCCTCGGCGTCCTACCGATCGGCGCCACCGTCAATCTCGAGGTCGACGTGATCGGCAAATACGTGGCGACCTACCTGGACCGGATCGGGACCGGGTGGGCGCACCAGAATGGAGGAGACCATGAGTGAGTTGCCGGTGGGGTTCAGCCCCATCGAACGGGCGCTCGAGGAGCTGCGGCAAGGCCGCCCCGTCCTCGTGCTGGACGACGAGGACCGCGAGAACGAGGGTGACGTCATCCTGTCCGCGCAGACCCTCACCGAGGAGTGGCTCGGCTGGACGATCCGGCACTCGTCGGGCTACCTCTGCGCGCCGATGACCAAGGCCCGTGCCGACGCCCTCGAACTGCCCCTGATGGTCTCCCGCAACACCGATCCGCTCCGTACGGCCTACACGGTCTCCTGTGACGCCGCCGAGGGTGTCACCACCGGCATCTCGGCCCATGACCGGACCCGTACGCTGCGTGTGCTCGCCGACCCGGGCTCGCAGCCGGGGTCGCTGATCCGCCCCGGCCACATCCTCCCGCTGCGCGCACGTGATGGCGGTGTCCTGGAACGGCGCGGCCACACGGAGGCCGCCGTCGACCTGTGCCGGCTCGCCGGGCTGGAACCCGTCGGCGCCATCGGCGAACTGGTCCACGACGACGGCTCGATGATGCGTACGCCCGACGTCCTCGCCCTGGGCGAGGCCGAGGGACTCGCGGTGATCACCATCGCCGAACTGGCCAGCTGGCGCCAGACTCACGACCGGGTCCGGCGGGACGCCGTCACCCGGCTGCCCACCCAGCACGGCGAGTTCCGCGTCGTCGGCTACCTGGACCTGCAGACCGGGGCGGAACACCTCGCCCTGATCAGCCCCCAGGGCCTACGTGGGCGCGACGGCAGCGAGCCTGCCGTCCGGGTGCACTCCGAATGTCTCACCGGTGACGTGTTCGGGTCGCTGCGCTGTGACTGCGGTCCCCAACTCGAGCAGTCTCTCGAGACCGTGGCCCGACGCGGCGGCGCAGTGGTCTACCTGCGCGGCCACGAGGGGCGCGGCGTCGGCCTGCTCGCGAAGCTGCAGGCCTACCACCTCCAGGACGCGGGGTGGGACACCGTCGATGCCCAGACCGAGCTCGGCCTGCCGGTCGACGACCGCGAGTACGGCGCCGCGGCAGCGATCCTCCACGACCTGGGCGTCACCCGGCTCGAACTGATGACGAACAACCCCGACAAGGTGCGCGCCCTGCGGACCGCCGGGATCGAGGTGACGAGCGTCGCCCCGTCGTGGACCGCCCCCACCCCCGACAACGAGTTCTACCTGCGCACCAAGCGCGACCGCATGGGACACCACATCCTGCTCGACGGCGTCCCGCACTCCCTCGCCACCCCCCAGGAGGTCTGACATGGCCGGTTTCGGCTCCCCGCACATCACCGCTGACGGCTCGGGCCGGCGCGTGGCCGTCGTCGGCGCCCAGTGGTATCCCGAGGTGACCGACCAGATGGTCGTCCGGGCCACCGCCGCTCTGCAGGAGCACGGGGTGAGCCAGGTGACGGTGGTCCGGGTCCCCGGCACCTTCGAGTTGCCCGTCGCCTGCCGCCGGCTCGCGGACCGGTTCGACGCGCTGGTCGCGCTGGGTGTCGTGGTCCGTGGCGGGACACCGCACTTCGACTACGTCTGCGAGGCGGCGACGATGGGCCTGACCCAGGTGGCGGTCGACACCGGCGTCCCCATCGGCTTCGGCGTGCTCACCTGTGACGACGAGCAGCAGGCCCTGGATCGGGCCGGCCTACCCACGTCGAAGGAGGACAAGGGCTACGAGGCCGGCATGGCCGTGCTCGCCACCCTGGACGCCCTCGACGCCGTCCCGTCCGCCTGACCCGAATCGGGTCAGCGGGCTGTCGCGGCCAACTGGCCGCACGCACCGTCAATCTCACGGCCTCGGGTGTCCCGGATCGTCACCGGGACCCCGTGCGCCTCGAGGCGGCGGACGAACTCGTGCTCGTCCTGGCGCCGCGACGCGGTCCACTTCGATCCCGGTGTCGGGTTCAGCGGGATCAGGTTGACGTGGAACCAGCCCCAGTCGCCCCGTTTCCTGAGCAGCCGGGCGAGCCTGTCGGCCCGGTCCGCCTGGTCGTTGATGTCACGGATCAGGGCGTACTCGATGGAGACGCGCCGCTTGGTGGCCTTGGCATAGCGCCAGGCGGCGTCGACGGCCTCGTCGACCTTCCAGCGGTTGTTGATCGGGACGAGGTCGTCGCGGAGTTCGTCATCGGGGGCATGCAGCGACAGGGCCAGCGTGATCGGCAGCCCCTCGGCCGCCAGCTTGTCGATCCCGGGGACCAGACCGACCGTCGACACGGTGATCCCCCGGGCACTCATCCCCAGCCCGTCGGGCTGGTCGGCCAGCAGCGTACGGATCGCCCGGATCACCGTGGCGTAGTTCGCCAGCGGCTCGCCCATCCCCATGAAGACGATGTTGTTGACCCGGCCGGTGGCACCCGGGACGGTGCCGGCGGCGAGCCTGGCATTGGCATCGACGATCTGCGCAACGATCTCGGCGGCGCTCAGGTTGCGCTGGAGTCCGCCCTGGCCCGTGGCGCAGAAGGGGCAGGCCATGCCACAGCCGGCCTGGGACGATACGCAGACGGTGGTGCGAGCCGCTGACCCGCCGGATGCCGGGTAGTGCATCAGCACGGACTCCACCATCGAACCGTCATGCAGCTTCCACAGGGTCTTCACGGTGGTGCCGGCATCGGCGGTGAGGGAGCGGACCTCCTCCAGCAGCGGAGGGAACAGCGCGTCCGCGATCTCCTGACGTCGGCCCGCGGGGATGTCAGTCCAGTCGGCCGGGTCCGCCGTCGAGTGCACGAACCAGTGGCGCGACAGCTGCTGGGCGCGGAACGTCGGCAGGCCCAGGGCGGCCACCGCCTCCTTGCGCTCCTGCACGCCGAGGTCGGCCCAGTGCACCGGTGGCTTGCCGCGCCGTGGGGCGGTGAACACGAGTTGGGGGTGCGTACGCGGCCCCTCGACGACAGAGGACTCGGGTCGTTCAGAGGTCACGTTCAAGCTCCGGGGATGAGGAAATGCATGAGGATCCAGGCGGTCGGGGCGGACAGGAGCATCGCATCGATGCGATCGGTGGCTCCTCCGTGCCCTGGGAGGAAGTCGCCCATGTCCTTGATGCCGAGGTCGCGCTTCACCAACGACTCGACCAGATCCCCCAGGATAGCCGCGCCGACAAGGATCACCCCGACGAGCATGCCGATCCACCACGAGCTGCCCAGGACCAGGTGCCCGACCAAGGCCCCGAAGGCCGTCCCGAGCAGGACGGAACCGGCGAAACCCTCCCAGGTCTTCTTCGGACTGATGGTGGGCGCCATCGGGTGGCGTCCGAACAGCACACCGAAGACGTAGCCCCCGGTGTCGGAGCAGATCACCGTGCCGAGCCAGAGGAGGACCCGCGCGGCACCTCGTCCCTCCCCCACCAGCAGGCTGACGAAGGCTCCCATCAGCGGCAGGTAGGCGATGATCAACATGCTGGCCGCGGTGTCCTTGACGAACCCCTTGGCGCCCTTGGGCAGCCGGACGAGGAAGGCGGCCAGGACGGTCGCACCGAGGCAGGCCAGCAGGAAGGTGGCAGCGTCGCCGACGGTCAACTGCGAGACGAGGTACGAGCCGGCCATCATCGCCACCAGGCCGACCTCGATCGGCACGATCGCCGAGGTCATGCCCACCTTGCGCAGGGCTTGGTGCACCTCGACGGCGGCCATCCCGATCAGGGTGTCGCCAGGATGACGAAGCCCGGCAGCCACCAGAGCAGGCTCGCGATGAGGATCCCCGCCAGGACGACCCCCACCGAGATGGCGGCGGGGAGGTTCCGCCCGGCCCGGCCCGATCCGCGGCGCGTCGGCTGCTGCCGCGGACCGGGCCCGGCGGAGCCTTCCGGTGACCCGGTGGGCGACAAGGTCAGACCTCGAGGAGTTCGGCCTCTTTGGCCTTCAGCAGCTCGTCGATCAGGTCGGTGTACTTCTTCGTCGTCCGATCCAGCTCGGCCTCGGCGCGCTTGCCCTCGTCCTCGCCGATCTCCTTGTCCTTGACCAGCTTGTCGATGGCCTCCTTGGCCGCCCGGCGTGAGGTCCGTACGGACACCTTGGCGTCCTCGGCCTTGGACTTGGCGAGCTTGGTGTACTCCTTGCGACGCTCGGCGGTCAGCTCGGGCAGTACGCAGCGGATCGAGACGCCGTCGTTGGACGGGTTGACCCCCAGATCGGAGTCCCTGATCGCCTTCTCCACCGCGTTGATGGCGCTGCGGTCGTAGGGCGTGATGAGGATCATCCGCGCTTCGGGAACGTTGAAGGAGGCCAGCTGCTGCAGCGGGGTGGGCGTGCCGTAGTACTCAGCGGAGAGCTTGTTGAACATCGCAGGATGGGCCCGGCCGGTCCGGATGGCAGCGAACTCCTCCTTGGCGAACTCGACTGCATGGTCCATCTTGGACTTCGCTTCGGTGGTGATGTCGCCGATCACGAGGGTTCCTTTCTCAGCGTGCGGCGGGCTGCCGCGGGTCAGTGGCGGCCGGCCCGCGTGAGCGGGGACGGCCGAGCCGCAGGAGTACCGGATGGCTGCGGCCGGACCAGTCTTTCAGACCGTCCGCCGCCATGGGCGACGCCGCGCGTCACTTGTGGACTACAGTACCGATCTGCTCGCCCTTCACGACGCGCATGATGTTGCCCTCAGTGTTGAGGTTGAAGAAGATCATCGGCAGATCGTTGTCCCGGGCCAGGCTGATAGCGGCTGCGTCGGCGACCTTGAGGTCGCGCGCGAGGTACTCGTCGTACGTCAGCGTGTCGAACTTCTGGGCCTCGGGGTTCGTCTTCGGGTCGCAGTCGTAGACGCCGTCGACACCCATCTTGCCCATCAGCAGGGCATCGACGTGCATCTCCAGGCCGCGCTGCGCGGCCACCGTGTCGGTGGAGAAGTAGGGCATGCCGGAGCCCGCGCCGAAGATGACGACGCGCCCCTTCTCCATGTGCCGGTCCGCACGCCGCGGGATGTAGGGCTCGGCGACCTGGCGCATCTCGATCGCTGTCTGCACCCGGGTCGGGACGCCGGCCTGCTCACAGAAGTCCTGCAGGGCCAGGCAGTTCATCACGGTGCCGAGCATGCCCATGTAGTCGGCCCGCTCACGTTCCATGCCGGCCTGGTAGAGCTCGACGCCGCGGAAGAAGTTCCCGCCGCCCACCACCACACACACCTGCACACCCGATTGCACGACCTCGGCGATCTGATGGGCGATGGAATCGACGACCCGAGGGTCGACCCCGACCTTGCCACCCCCGAAGGCCTCACCGGACAGCTTCAGCAGGATGCGGTGGTACGAACTCATGGAGATCTCCTGTGGGAATGCGTCGGATGTGGGACTGCGGTACGTAGCCTACGGGGCAGCTGACCTGAGCCTGAGCGACGACGTGCGCCACGGGGATACCCCCGTGGCGCACGTCATGGTCGGATCAGGCGCCGGCTTCGAACCGGACGAAACGGCTGACCGTGAGGCCCGCCTTCTCCAGCATCTTGCCGACGGTCTCCTTGGTGTCCGAGACCTCGGACACCTGCTCCAGCAGGACGATGTCCTTGAAGAAGCCGTTGACGCGGCCCTCAACGATCCTCGGGATCGCCTTCTCGGGCTTGCCCTCCTCCTTGGCGATCTCCTCGGCGATGGCGCGCTCCTTGTCGACCTCCTCGGCCGGGACCTCGTCGCGGGTGAGGAAGCGAGGGTTCATCACCGCGATCTGCATCGAGGTGCGGTGCGCCGTGCCCTCGTCGTCACCCTCGAACTCGATCATCACGCCGACCTGCGGGGGCAGGTCGGAGGAACGACGGTGCATGTAGACGTTGGTCTTGCCGTCGAAGAATGCGACGTTCTTGAGCTCGAGCTTCTCGCCGATCTTGGCGGCCAGCGACTGGATGGCCTCGTCGACAGTGCTGCCGTCGGGGAGCTTGACCGCCTTGGCGGTCTCCAGGTCGGTCGCCTTGGCGGCCTCGACGGCCTCGACGATGGTGTCGGCAAGAGCGATGAACTCTTCGTTCTTGGCGACGAAGTCCGTCTCGGAACCGAGCTGGACGAGGGCACCGCCCTTGTTGGCGACCAGACCGTTGGAGGCCTCGCGATCGGCGCGCTTCGCGGTCTTGGCCTGGCCGGCGACACGGAGGATCTCGACGGCCTTCTCGAAGTCGCCGTCAGCCTCGGTGAGGGCCTTCTTGGCGTCCATCATGCCGGCGCCGGTGGCGTCGCGGAGCTTCTTGACGTCTGCTGCAGTGATTGCCATCTGTTCCTTGGTCCTTCTGCGATTGTGCGGGTGGGATCACTCGTTGTCGGTGGCGGGTGCCTCGGTGGCCGGGGCAGCCTGCGGCGCGTCAGCCTCGGGGGCCGGGGCAGCCTCCGGCGCCGCAGCCTCGGTCACCGGCGTCTCGGCGGCCGGCGTCTCGGCAGCCGGGGCGGCCTCGGCCTTGGCGGCCTCCTGGTTACCGGCGTTGAGCAGCTCCTTCTCCCACTCGGCCATCGGCTCGGCGGCCTCGGTGGAGGTGGCCTCGCCGGCGGAACGCGACATCAGGCCATCGGCCACGGCGTCGGCGATCACGCGGGTGAGCAGGGAGACGGACCGGATGGAGTCGTCGTTGCCCGGGATGGCGTAGTCGACCTCGTCGGGATCGCAGTTGGTGTCGAGGATCGCCACGATCGGGATCCGCAGCTTGCGGGCCTCGTCGACGCCGAGGTGCTCCTTCTTGGTGTCCACGATCCACACGGCCTGCGGGGTGCGGACCATGTCCCGGATGCCACCGAGGTCCTTGACCAGCTTGTCCTTCTCGCGCGACAGGCCGAGGAGCTCCTTCTTGGTGAGGCCGGAGCCCTGCACCTTCTCGAAGTCCATCGCCTCCAGCTCCTTCATGCGGGCGATCCGCTTGGAGATGGTCTGGAAGTTGGTGAGCATGCCACCGAGCCAGCGCTGGTTCACGTAGGGCATCCCGACGCGAGTCGCCTGCTGGGCGATGGCTTCCTGGGCCTGCTTCTTGGTGCCGACGAACAGGATCTGACCGCCGCGCGAGACGGTCTCCTTGACGAAGGCGTACGCCTTGTCGATGTACTTGAGCGACTGCTGCAGGTCGATGATGTAGATCCCGTTGCGCTCGTTGAAGATGAAGCGCTTCATCTTCGGGTTCCAGCGGCGGGTCTGGTGCCCGAAGTGGACACCGTTCTCGAGCAGCTCACGGGCAGTCACGACGGCCATGGCCGTTCCTCCTTGCGGCGCGCGTACGCGCCCACGGTTCGTCCGGTGCCGGCTTTCGGCACCGCCTGATGCAGTCACGTCCTCCACCCCGAAGGGACCGTACGGGACGCCCGGTTCACCCGCGCCGAGGCGCGGCTCCCACCGGTGGGACTGCATGCGAAGTCACCCCGAATGGTTCGAGGTGCTGGGAGCAGTCTAGGGCGGCCCCGGGAACGATGCCAGTTGACCCCCGTCCGGTGCCGTATCGGAGGAGCCGAAGGCCTCCGATACGGACATCGGCGCGACGCAGATCCGGCTCCCGGAGGACACGAACTGATCGGCCGTGCCCCGCCGGGCGATTCTCCACAGTAGACCGAGGTCCTGGTGAGCTGTCCACAGGCCGCGATGTCGGGGCTCATCGCGGGGCCTGGAGTCCCAGTCTGCGAGGGTGAGACGACTCCCCTTCTGCCACCTGATCACGTCGCTGCTCTGCACCGTCCTCGTCGGAGCCGGACTGAGCCTACGGGTCACCACCGAGGCGTCCGCCCTGCCTATGGCCGCCGGCCCGGAGGGCGTGTCGGCCGCGGTCCTCCCCGTCCCGGGACCCGTGTTGAACGGGTTCTCCCCTCCCGCCGATCCGTGGCTCACCGGCCACCGCGGCGTCGACCTGGCCGCCGCAGCCGGCGCACCGGTGCTCGCCGCCGCGGCCGGCACGGTGACATACGCCTCCGCCCTCGCGGGCAGGGGTGTCGTGGTGGTGGACCACGGCGCCGTGCGTACGACGTATGAGCCGGTGGAGCCTCGCGTCCAGGTCGGGCAGCAGGTCGCCCCCGGCGATGTCCTCGGGGTACTCCAGGCTGGACACGCCAGCTGTGCCCCGGCCAGTTGCCTGCACTGGGGGGCGCGACGCGGCGACGCCTATCTCGACCCCCTGCTGCTGCCGGCCGTGGCCCAGGGACCGCCGGTCCGCCTGGTCGGGTCAGAAGAGGTCACGGCCGCCCGCCGGGATGCGGGGACGCGGATGACAGCGGGCATCCTGCCCTCCGGGGGCGGGAGCGGCCCGGGAGGATGGATCGACCCTGTGCCCGGCCCCGTCACCTCCCCGTTCGGGCTTCGGGTGCATCCGGTGACAGGGATCCGCAAGCTTCACGACGGCGTCGACCACGGTGCTCCCTGTGGGACGCCGATCAGAGCTCCGCTCGCCGGCACCGTGACCGAGGTCGTCCGCCACCCCGCGTACGGCTGGCGGATCCGTATCGATCACGGCCTCGTGGACGGGCATCATCTGGTGACCTCGATGAACCATGCCGAAGGCTATTCGGTACTGGCCGGCAGTGGGGTCCAGCGCGGCCAGGTGCTCGGCACCGTCGGGTCGACCGGCTGGTCGACCGGCTGCCACCTCCACCTGATGGCCTGGGAGGACGGCATGCTCATCGACCCGTCCCGACTCGAATGACTCCACCGGCTTCAGGCACGCGGATGGGCCTGGCGGAACGCCGCCTGCAATCGGTCCGCCGTCACGTGCGTGTAGATCTGCGTCGTCGCCAGCGAGGCGTGCCCGAGCATCTCCTGGACGGTGCGCAGATCGGCACCCCCCTCCAGCAGATGCGTCGCCATCGCGTGGCGCAGACCGTGTGGGCCGAGGTCCGGGGCTCCGGTCACCAGCCCGAGGTGGCGGTGGACAAGCCGGCGGACGACCCGGGGATCGATTCGGGCACCGCGTGCCCCGAGGAAGAGCGCCTGCCCGCTCGACGGCGTGCTGACCTCCGGGCGGCGGGCCATCCATGCGGTCACCGCCATCAGGGCCGGGCGGCCGACCGGGACCACCCGCTCCTTGTCCCCCTTGCCGAGCACCCGCACCAACTGCCTGTCCGCATCCACGGAGGAGGTGTCCAGACCGCACAACTCCGAGACCCGCAGTCCCGAGGCGTACAACAACTCGAGGATGGCGACGTCTCGCACACCGAGTGGACCCGCCTGCTCAGCTGCACGCAACCTCGCCTCATCCATCAGGGCGGCGGCCTGTGACTGGTCCAGTGTGGCCGGCAGCGGACGGGCGGCCCTCGGCGAGGCCAGCCGCAGGCTTGGATCGACGGCCACCAGGCCATCGCGGCGAGCCCAGGCGAAGAAGCTACGGATGGCCGAGGCCCGCCGTCCGAGGGTGGCCCGTGACGCGCCATCCCTCTGCTGGGCGCCCAGCCAACCCCGAAGGTCGGTGATGGTCACGTCCTCGAGGCGCAGGGTGCCCTGCCGGGCCAGATGGTCGGACAACTCCGTGACGTCTCCGACATAGGCCCGCACCGTGTGCGGTGAGACGTTCCTCTCCCCCTCGAGATGGCGGCGATAGGCCGCCAGGACCTGGCGGACCTCGTCCGGCAGCTCGCCACCTCCGCTCATGCAGCAACTGTTCGCCGCCCCGCCCTCTGGTGCAAGTCAGCCACGCCGTCAGTCCTAGAGTGGGACCGCCAGACCTCACACCATCCCCTCCCAGAGACAGGACGCAGCAATGACGAGCCTCAGCGAGCTCACCACCGGCGGGACGATCCGCCCCATCACCCGCTGGGGTACGCCGGTGATGCACGCCCCCACCAGCCCGGTCGTCGACTTCGACGATGAGCTGCGCACCCTCGTCCGCGACATGTTCGCCACCATGGAGGCGGCCCAGGGTGTCGGGCTCGCCGCCACCCAGGTGGGGGTGAGTCTGGCCGTGTTCGTCTACGACTGCCCGGACGCCGACAATCACTCCCAAGTCGGGGTCGTCTGCAATCCGGTCGTCGAACTGCCCGAGGGCCGTGACCGCACCCTGGAATCCGCGGACGAGGGCTGCCTTTCCCTTCCGGGTGGCTATGCGCCGCTGGCGCGGACCGACCACTCGGTCTGCCGCGGCCAGGACGTCGACGGCAATCCGATCGAGGTGCACGGCACGGGTCTACTGGCCCGCTGTCTGCAACACGAGACGGACCACCTCAACGGGATGGTCTTCGGCGACCGGCTCTCCACCCGTGTCCGCAAGAAGCTCTACCAGTCGCACGAGGCCTTGGCCCACCTCTACCCGGAGGACTGGCCGGTGACGCCCAAGAAGACGTCGGCCTGAGGATCAGGCACCAGCAGCCGCGGGTCCGGAGGGGTCGGCCATCCTCCCCGCGGGGCCCAGGGCATAACACGCCACGGCCGATGCAGCGGCCACATTGAGGGAGTCGATCCCGTGCCCCATCGGGATCCTGACCACGATGTCCGCCTGCTCGATCCAGCGACGCGACAGACCGTCCCCCTCGGTGCCGAGAAGGATGGCCACCTTCCGGTCCGGCGACAGCTCCTGGGCGACGTCCGGCAGGGGACGCGAGTCGTCGCTCAGGGCCATCGCCAGCGTCAGGAAGCCGGCCTCCTGCAGCGTCGGGACGGCATCGGCCCAGGAGTCGACCCGTGCCCAGGGCAAGGAGAACACCGCCCCCATCGACACCTTGATCGACCTCCGGTAGAGCGGATCGGCCGCACGGGGCGCCAGCAGGCAGCCGTCCCACCCCATCCCGGCGGCCGACCGAAGGATGGCACCGACATTGGTGTGGTCGACGATGTCCTCGCACACGACGAGACGCTGCAGCCCGAGCAGATCCGCCATCACCCGGCCCGTCCCCCGGTGCAGCGAGGCGAGGGCGCCGCGGTGCACGTGGAAGCCGGTGATCTCCTCGGCCATCGCCTCGGACACCACATAGATCGGCACGTCGGGATGTTCGGCGAGGGCATCCGCCAGCGACTCGATCCAGCGCGGCGCGAGCAGGAAGGAGCGAGGCGGATAACCGCCCTCGAGGGCGCGCCGGATCACCTTCTCCCCCTCGGCGATGAAGAGGCCGTGTTCGGCCTCCAGTGAACGCCGCAGTGAGACGTCGCGCAGGCGGACGTAGTCCGCGACGCGCTCGTCATCGGGGTCGGTGATCGTCACAAGGTTCAGGGCTGGGCTCGACATCGGTCCCAGTCTGCCCCTTCGGCCACGCCGCCCCGACGCGGATCGACGGGGCGGACGACGTCCGTACGCCGTGGACGACCCGCCAGGTTCGTCAGGCCCGTCGCGGCCGCAGGATCATCCAGAACGCGGCGACCGCCACGACGGCGCCGATCGGTGCGAGCCACCAGGCGGCCGGGGCGATGGCGGCGACGACAGCGCCGATGGCGCAGCCGCCCGCGGCGGCCAGGGCGCGACGATCCCGTTGCAGCAGCTCGATCATCAGGGACAGCACGACGCCGGTCAGCCACAGCGCCCAGATGTTCTGGCCGAACCAGTCCTGCAGGTGCATCGACATCAGCGGGCCCTCGCGGTGAAGCGGCCCTGGCTCATGATGAGTCGCAGCGGCAGGTCGAACGTCTCGCTCATCAGGGGTTCGGTGAGCACCTCGCGGGCCGGCCCGGACGCCACGATGTGTCCCTTCTTGAGCAGCATCGCGTGAGTGATGCCCTGGGGATCTCCTCCACGTGATGGGTCACCATCACGCTGGCCGGCGCCGAGGCGTCGTTCGCGAGGTGACCGAGGAGGGTGACGAGCTTCTCCCGGCCGCCCAGGTCGAGGCCGGACGCGGGTTCGTCGAGCAGCAGCAACTCCGGGTCGACCATCAGGCCCCGGGCGATCTCGACACGCTTGCGCTCCCCCGAGCTGAGGGTGCCGAACGTACGGTCGCGCAGGCCCAGCATGCCGAAGCGGTCGAGCAGGGCATCGGCCCGCTCGTGGTCGAAGTTCTCGTACTCCTCGTTCCAGCGTCCGACAACGGCGTAGGCCGCGGACACCACCAGGTCGTGCACGGTCTCGCCCCGCGGCACCCGCTCCTGGAAGGTCTGGGACACCAGGCCGATGCGGGGGCGCAGGTCGAAGACGTTGACCGCCCCGAGGACCTCGTCGAGCACTCCGGCCATGCCGGTGGTCGGGTACAGGTCTCCGGTGAGGAGGCGCAGCAGGGTGGTCTTGCCGGCGCCGTTGGGGCCGAGCACCACCCAGCGGTCGGACTCCCCGACCTGCCAATTGATGCCCTCGAGCAGCGTCGTACTGCCCCGCCTCACGCTCACATCGACCAGATCCACCACAGCGACCATGCCCCCGAACCTACATGGCCGGAGCCCCTCCCGCGCACCCGGCTCACCGCGGATCGTGACGTACGGTGGAGGCCGTGACCCTGCTCGCCTCGATCCGCCTGGTGACCATGCTCAACGTCCTGCGCCACGGTGCCGACCCGGGGTCGAGCGGCCCGAGCTGCCGAGCCCCGAGGTGGCGGCACGGATGGTGCAGGGCCCCGACGCCGCCCACCACGTCAGCGATCCCGATGCCCTGCTGGGCCTGTCCGATGAGGGATCGAGCGCCCTCGACGAGGCCCTGGCGGCAGCACTGGCGCATCAGCCGGGAGACTGGATCCTCGCGCTCCCCCGCCCCGGGCGACTCGGCCCGCTGCGCGGTCCGCTGCCGCTGACCCGGGCGGCACTCGAGGCGGAGGCGGCGGTGCTGCCGCGCGCGGGCGGGGCCGCCTGGATCCCGGCCCGGGTGGGACCCGCGATCCAATGGCGCCTGGTGCGCGCGGATCGTCCGTTCCCTCCGGTGTCCTCGGCTGAGGCGGAGCACGCGCTCACCGAGGCGGTGCGCGCCGCCACCGGAGAACTGGACCGGCTGGGGATGGTCTCCGGTCGCCGACCGGGCGGCGAGGGACTGGAGCTTCCGCCGTCCTACCCGGCCCGGCAACGCGCCTCCGCGGCCCGGGCCGTGCGGCTGGCCGAGGCGTGCACCGTCGGCCTCGCCGACGAGTCGGGCCTGCTGCACGCCCACGCGATGGAGATCCGGGCGCGGGCCCTGCGCACCCTGCTCAACGCGGCGCTGGACAGCCTCGAGGCGTCCTGTGCCTGGCAGGCCGACTGACGCGTCGACCTACCCGGCCCGTCCCCGAGCTCAGGCTCCTGTCGCGTGCAGCCCGCCGTCGACGTGGATGACCTCGCCGGTGGTCATCGGGAACCAGTCGGAGAGCAGGGCGACGACGGCCTTGGCCGTGGCGGTGGCGTCGGTGGGATCCCAGCCGAGCGGCGCCCGGTCGGCCCAGACGTCGTTGAACTCGTGGCCGCCGGGGATGGCCTTCTTCGCCAGCGTGTCGACAGGACCGGCCGACACCATGTTCGTCCGGATCCCCTCCGGTCCCACGTACCGGGCCATGTAACGGCTTGCGGCCTCGAGGGCGGCCTTGGCGACGCCCATCCAGTCGTACGTCGGCCATGCGAGGGACCCGTCGAAGGTCAGGCCCACCACACTCGCCGGGCCGCTGATCAGCGGCTTGCAGGCGCGGACCAGAGAGACCAAGGAGTAGGACGAGGTGTGCAGCGCGGTCGCCACGTCGTCCCAGCCGGTGCTCATGAAGCCACCACCCAGCGCGGTCTGCGGGTTGGCGTAGGCGATGGCGTGAACGATGCCGTCGATCCGGTCCACGTGCTCACGCAGGACGTCGGCGAGCCCGTCGAGCTGCTCGGGATCGGTGGCGTTGAGCTCGAGCACCGGCGGCACGGGATCCAGCTTCTGGACGACCCGGCGGGTGAGGCTCATCGCTCGGCCGAAGTTGGAGACGATGACCGTCGCACCCTCCGCCTGGGCGATCTCCGCGACCTTGTAGGCGATGGACGTGTTCATCGTGACGCCGGTGACGAGGATGTTCTTGCCCTCGAGGATTCCCATACTCTGCTCCTGTCCTGCTGTCGATGCTTGCTGTCAGTGACCCATGCCGAGGCCGCCGTCGACGGGCAGCACGGCACCGGAGATGTAGCCCGCCGCATCCGACGCCAGGAAGGCGACCGCGTTGGCGATGTCGTCGGCCTCACCGAGGTGACCGACCGGGATCTGAGCGTTGTACTTGGCGACCAGGTCCTCGCCGAGGCCTGCCGTCATGTCGGTACGGATGAACCCGGGCGTCACGACGTTGGCGGTCACTCCCCGCGATCCGAGCTCGCGGGCGACGGAGCGGGCCAGGCCGACCAGACCCGACTTCGAGGCGGCGTAGTTCACCTGGCCGGCGCTGCCGATCAGCCCGACGACGGACGAGATGAGGACGATGCGTCCGAAGCGCGCCTTCATCATGGCGCGGGCGGCCCGCCGGACGACCCGGAAGGTGCCGGTGAGGTTGGTGTCGATGACGGCGTCCCAGTCATCGTCCTTCATCCGCATCAACAGGGTGTCGCGGGTGATGCCGGCGTTGGCGACGAGCACCTCCACCGGGCCGAGCTGCTGCTCGACGGTCGCGAAAGCGGCCTCGACCTGGGCCTGGTCGGTGATGTCGCAGGCCACTCCGAGGACGCCCTCCGGCACCTCCCCGTTGCGCGACGTCGCCGCGACCCGGTAACCCTCGGTGACGAGCCGGGCTGCGATGGCACGCCCGATGCCGCGATTGCCACCCGTGACGAGGGCGACGCGCCCCACGGCCGGGGCTTCAGATCCTGTGCTCACCGGCCACACGCTAGCAGCCACGCCTGCTGCGCCCCGTCCCCAACCCGTACGGCGGGAAGGACGGCCGCCTCCGACGCCCTCGAGCCCTCCTGCCGGGCTCCCGTGCGGCCTATAGTGACGGGGTGGCAAGGTCAGGTGGCCGACGAGGCGGGCCGGGGAGACACCATCCCCCACTGATCACCAGCGCTCCCCACAATCCGGAGGAGGACCTCAACCGCCGGCAGATGCAGTATCTGGGGCTGATGTCGCTTCGCGTGATCTGTTTCGTCGCGGCGGTGTTCCTGCACGGCGTGTGGCGTTGGGTCGCAGTCGCCGGAGCCGCCGTCCTGCCCGCGATTGCGGTGGTGATCGCGAACGCGGTGGACCTGCGGCTGAACCGGACCACCGATCTCCCACCGGTCCCGCCCGAGGAGGTCGATCGCCCCGCCTTGGAGAATCCCGAGACACCACCCGTGATCATCCCCGGAGAGTCAGAACCGGGCCAGGAGCACAAGGGCCGGGCCCCCGACGTGGGCGAGGGCGACGATCCGCTCAGCCCCCGATCGCCGACATCGGACGATCCGGCTGGAGGAAGCTCGGATCATTGATCCCGTGTCCGGGGTGCTTGCCGGCGACGGCCCGGACCCACTGCTCGGCGATCTCCTCATCCGACGCGCCCGACCGCAGTGCGGTGCGAAGGTCGTCCTCGGTCCGGGAGAAGAGGCAGTTGCGGATCTGTCCGTCGGCCGTCAGCCGGACCCGGTCGCAGGCTCCGCAGAACGGGCGCGACACCGAGGCGATGACGCCGACCAGCTGGGACGTGTCCCCGACCCGGAACAGCTCGGACGGTGCGCTACCCCGCACCGTGCCCTCCGCGGCGACCGGCCGGAGGCCATGACCCGCCAGCGAGGCGAGGATCTCGTCGGCGGTGACCATGCGATCGCGGCGCCAGCCGTGCTGGGCATCCAGCGGCATCTGTTCGATGAACCGGAGCTGGACGCCTTCACGTCCGGCCCAGTCGACCAGGGCGGGGGCCTCGTCGTCGTTGAGTCCGCGCATCAGCACGGAGTTGATCTTCACGGGCTCGAGCCCGGCCTCTTTCGCCGCGCGGATGCCGGCGAGCACGTCGGCATGCCGCCGGCGCCTGGTCATGACCTGGAAGCGCGCCGGGTCGAGGGTGTCGAGCGAGACGTTGATCCGGTCCAGACCCGCGGCCTTGAGGTCGCCGGCACGGCGGGCCAGACCGATCCCGTTCGTCGTCAGGGCGATCGTGGGGCGGGGTGTCAGGTCGGCGACGGCGGCGATGATCTGCGGCAGGTCCTGGCGCAGCAGCGGCTCTCCGCCGGTGAGTCGTACGCTGCCGATGCCGAGACGCTCCACGCCGATCCGCACCAGCCGGACCAGTTCGTCATTGGTCAGCAACTGGTCGTCCGGCATCCAGTCGAGGCCCTCGGGCGGCATGCAGTACGTACACCGGAGGTTGCATCGGTCGGTGAGGGACACGCGCAGGTCCGTGGCGACCCGCCCGTAGGCGTCCGCCAACGGCAGCATGGTTCGTACGATCCCGGCCCGAGGCATGCCTGGAGTCTAGGTCAGGCCCCCCTGGGGTGAGCCAGACCCCACTGGAAGCTCACAGGAGCGCCCATGCCATGATCGAGACACACCGACCCGGCTGGAGGAGAACGATGACGGAGGAGTGGGCGAGTCTCAGGGATTGGATCGACATCCTGGCCCATCACATCGACACCGGTGACTTCGAGTTGAGCAAGGACGACATCCTGACCATCCTCGACCTCGCCCGGGACGCGTCGCACCAGGTGGAACGCGCCGCGTCCCCCCTGACCATGTTCCTGGTCGGCGTGGCGGTCGGTCGTGGCGGCAGCCTTGGCAAGGTCGCCGCCCAGACCACGGCACTGGTCCTGAGCCTCGACGACCGTCAGGCGGAGACCGACGAGGCTGAGGCCGACGACATGGACGCCGACCTGCAGTAGCGGCTCGCCGCGGCGACGGATCCGTCCGCCCTCAGCCCGCGGGACGTGCGGCGCTGCTGCGGTGGGTGGCGACTACTCTCGTGGGGTGGGCACGTACTGGAAGCGCTGGGTCGGCTTGGTCATCTTCGCCGTCGTGCTGGTGACCGCGTTCATCCAGCTCGGCGACTGGCAGTTGCGCCGGCTCGGGGAGAAGCGTGCCCGCAACGCCACAATCGTCAGCCAGCAGCAGGCACCGGTGGCGGACTTCGCTGAGGTGTTCGGTCAGCCCATCTCGCCCGACAAGCAGTACCGACGGGTCCGCGTCGAGGGCACGTTCGACGCCTCCCACCAGGTGCAGGTGCGCTACCGGACGACCACCGACGGCACCACCGGCTACGAGGTGGTCGTGCCACTGCAGACAACGGCCGGCCAGTGGGTCCTGGTCGACCGAGGGTTCGCCCCACGCCCCAAGGACGGGCCGCTACCCGACGCTGCGAGCATCCCCGCCCCGCCCTCGGGCGTCGTCACGATCGAGGGTTACGTGACCGCGGACGAGCCCGGCCCACAGAACGCCATCGTCCCTGTCGACGGCTCGACCCGACTGGTGAACCCGCCGGCGATCGCGGCCTGGTCCGGGCGACCGCTCGTCGACGGCTATCTCAACGCGACCTCCATCGCCCCCGCCCAGGAAGGGGGCTCACACCCGTCGCGCTGCCCGAACTCAGCGAAGGACCCCACCTGTCGTACGCGATCCAGTGGTTCTGTTTCGCGACCATCGGGATCGTCGGCACGTTCATCCTGATCGGCAAGGACGCCCGGGAGATCATCACCGGGCGTCGACGCCGGCGTGAGCGCGCCGCCGCCACGGCCGCGGCAGCGAACTCCGACAGCGCCTCGGCCGAGCCTGTGACCGGCACCGCCGCCCGCTGACACCCACGATGCTCGCCGACGTCGCCGCGCTGCTGCGCTGCCCGCAGTGCCCCGAGGACGACGAGTCCGCGCTGGTCCTCGAGCGACGTACGCTCCGCTGCCCCCGAGGACACAGTTTCGACGTCGCCAAGCAGGGCTACGTCAACCTGCTGGGCGCGGCGGTCCCGCACCACGCCGACACCGCGGCGATGGTGGCCGCCCGCGACCGGTTCCTCGGCTCGGGAGCGTACGCACCGATCCGCGACGCCCTCCGGGCCCGTGTCCACCCCGTCGAGCCCGACGACGCGGGCCGGCCCCTGACCGTCCTCGAGGCCGGCGCCGGCACCGGCTACTACCTGGCCGGGGCCCTGGGCGAGCGCGACCGAGGCCTCGCCCTCGACATCTCTCCCGCCGCCGCCCGCCGCGCCGCCCGGGCGCATCCCCGGATCGGGGCCGTCGTCGCGGATACCTGGGCCGGGCTGCCGGTCCGCTCCGGCACGGTCGACGTCCTGCTCGCGGTCTTCGCGCCGCGCAACCCGGCGGAGTTCGCCCGCGTCCTCTGCCCGCAGGGGCGGGCGCTGGTGGTGGCGCCGCTGCCGGACCATCTCGCCGGCCTGCGCGAGGCGCTGGGACTCCTGGAGATCGAGGCCGACAAAGAGGCCCACCTGCTCGCCCGGATGGCGGGGTACCTGGTGCCCGACGGTCATACCGACATCCGGTTCAGCCTGCGCCTGACCGAGGCGGCCGTGGCTGACCTGGTCGGAATGGGACCGAACGCCTTCCACGACCGTTCCGGCGAGGCCGGGCCGCTGCCGGACGAGGTCGGGGTGGCCGTACGGCTCTGGGAGTTCATCACGGCCTGAGCGATGGGTCCGCCAGCCCGACCGGACGCTGCGTCACCCGGTGACAGTGCCGGTGCTGCGGTCGGGCTCGGCGAACTGGGTGCGGTAGAGCTCGGCGTAGGCCCCTTCGCGGGCGAGCAACGCGGTGTGGGTGCCGCGCTCCACGATCCGGCCGCCCTCGACGACCAGGATCTCGTCCGCGTCGCGGATCGTGGACAGCCGGTGCGCGATCACCAGGCTGGTGCGATGTTCCATCGCGGCGTCGAGAGCTCGTTGCACGGCGGCCTCCGAGTCGGAGTCCAGGTGGGCCGTCGCCTCGTCGAGGACGACGATCGGCGGGGCCTTCAGCAGCAGCCGGGCGATGGCCAGACGCTGCCGCTCGCCGCCGGAGAGCCGATAGCCGCGCTCCCCCACCAGGGTGTCCAGACCGTCGGGCAGCTGCCGCACCAGGTCCGCTATGTGCGCGGCCTCCAGCACCCGCCACAGGTCCTCCTCGCTCGCCTGGGGCCGGGCGTAACGAAGATTCTCCCGGACCGTGTCATGGAACATGTGCGCGTCCTGGGTGACGTAGCCGACGGCCCCCTGCAGGGCGGAGGTCCGCAGGTCGCGCACGTCGGTCCCACCGATCCGTACGACGCCGTCGGTGACGTCGTAGAGGCGAGCGATGAGGTGGGTCAGGGTGGTCTTACCGGAGCCGGAGTGCCCGACGATCGCCGTCGTACTGCCCGGCGCCACCCGGAACGAGACGCCTTTCAGCACCGGCCCCCGGCGTGGTGCTCGGGCACGGTCACCGACTCGAGGGACGCCAGCGACACCTCCTGGCCATGGGGGTAGGCGAACCAGACGTTGTCGAACTCCACCGACGCCTCGGTGCCCAGTGGTCGGGCGTCCGGCTTCTCGGCGATCGCGGGACGCAGGTCGAGGATCTCGAACACCCGCTCGAACGACACCAGGGCGCCCATCACGTCGATGCGGATGTTCGTCAGCGCCGTGAGCGGTCCGTAGAGCTGGGTGAGCAGGCCGGCCAGGGCGGTGAGGGTGCCGACGGTCAGCGTCCGCCGACCGCCATCACGCCACCGACCCCGTAAACCAGCGCCGTCGCGAGCGCGGCCACCAGGGTCAGCGCGGTGATGAAGAACCGCCCGTTCATCGCCATCGCCACCGAGACCTCGCGGACGCTCGAGGCGCGTGCGGCGAAGCGGTCGTGCTCCTCCTCGGGGCGACCGAAGAGCTTCACCAGCAGGGCTCCCGACACCGAGAACCGTTCGGTCATCATCGCCGACATCTCCGCGTTGTCGCTCATCTGGCGCCGGGTCAGGTCCGCCAGCTTGCGGCCCACCACCCGCGCCGGGATGACGAAGATCGGCAGCAGCACCAAGGCACCAACCGTCAACTGCCAGCTGAGCGCCAGCATCGCGGCCAGGGTCAGGAGCAAACCGAACACGTTCGACACGGCGCCGGACAGTGTCGAGGTGAACGCCCGCTGGGCCCCGATGACGTCGGAGTTGAGGCGCGACACGAGCTTGCCGGTCTGGGTCCGGGTGAAGAACGCGACGGGCATGCCCGAGACGTGGTCGAAGACGGCGGTGCGCAGGTGGAAGATCAGCCCCTCACCGATGGTCGAGGAGCACCAGCGCTGGACCAGCCCGAGCGCGGCGTTGACCACTGCCACGCCGGCCACCGCCAGCGCCATCTCCACCACGATCCGGCGATCGTGACCGAGGACGCCGCGGTCGATGATCTCGCGGAACAGCAGCGGCGGCGCCACCGCCAGACCCGCCTGCACGATGACCACACCGATGAACACGGCGATCAGGCCCCAGAAGGGCCGCGCGTACGCGACGACCCGCCGGAAGGTGCCCTTGGACAGCTTCTGGTCTTCCAGCGAGCCGCCCTTCGACATCTGCCGCATCACGTGGATGGGAGAGGACATACTCACCGGTGGCCGGACTTCTTGGTCGACTTCTTGCCGGATTTCCGCGTGCCCGACCCTGATTTCTTGCCCGCGAACGGTGGATCGCCCGCTGCCCCGGCCGCCGCCTTCGCCGCGGCCGCCTGCTTGCGGCGGGCCTTGGCAGCGGCAGTCGCGACCTTCTTCTCCCAGGCCTTGTCCTTCTTCCTGACGAGCACGCTCAGGGGCGGGGTGGGCAGGCCCCAGCGGGTCAATCCGGGTGATCGGGCGAGGTCGCGGATCACGTCGCGCGTGGCTGTGGTCTGCACGGCCGGGTCGAGGGCAGCGCCGGTGCCGGGAGGAGCGGTGTCGCCCGGAGAGGGACCGACGACCGCTTGGTCGTCGAGTTGACGCGGCTGGGTCGCGGAGCCGGCGGGACTCTCGACGGGGTCGGTGCCGCCCTGCGACGAGGAGGCAGCGACGGCGTGGAGACGCAGGGAGACCCCGGCCTCCCGGAGCAGACTCTCGACGAAGGCCTCGGTGCGGCCGCTGTCCTCGGCGAGGGACGCGATCGTCCTCCCGTTGCGGTAGCGCCGGACGTACGTCAGCATCAGCCGCTCCCGAGCCTCACCGCTCAGCCGCGAGCCGTTGCCATCCGGTACCATTCCGCCTCCCGCCTCGTCCGACTGGACGCCCATGCTACCAGCGTGCCGAGCCCGGTCAGCCGGCTCGGGACGAGGCGCCGGGCCCGGCATCGGCCCCGCTGAGCGCGGGCCCGATCAGGCCAGCGAGATGAGCTCGGCGTACTCGGGACTCCACAGATCCTCGTCCCCGTCGGGCAGCAGCAGGACGCGGTCGGGTTCGAGTGCCTCGACGGCGCCCTCGTCGTGGGTGACGAGCACGATCGCGCCGGCGTACGTGTTGATCGCGTTGAGCACCTCCGCCCTGGAGGCCGGATCGAGGTTGTTGGTCGGCTCGTCGAGCAGCAGCACGTTCGCCGCGGACACCACCAGCATCGCCAGGGCGAGGCGGGTCTTCTCACCACCGGACAGCACGCCGGCCCGCTTGTCGACGTCGTCACCGGTGAAGAGGAAGGAGCCGAGGATCTTGCGGACCTCGGTGTTGTTGAGGTCGGGCGAGGCGGAGACCATGTTCTCCAGCACCGTGCGGGAGACGTCGATCGTCTCGTGCTCCTGCGCGTAGTAGCCGATCCGGGCACCGTGGCCGAGGATCACCTCTCCGGTGTCGGGGTCCTCCAGGCCGGCGAGCATCCGCAGCAGCGTCGTCTTGCCGGCACCGTTGAGGCCGAGGATGACGACCTGGGATCCCTTGTCGATGGCCAGGTCCACGCCGGTGAAGACCTCCAGCGAACCGTACGACTTGGACAGGTTCTCCCCGCGGATCGGTGTCTTGCCGCACGGGGCGGGCTGGGGGAAGCGGATCTTCGCGACCCGATCGGCCTGACGCTCCTCGTCCAGCCCGGCCAGCAGCTTCTCCGCGCGCCGGGCCATGTTCTGGGCCGCGACAGCCTTGGTGGCCTTGGCCCGCATCTTGTCGGCCTGCGCCATCAGCTGGTCGGCCTTGCGCTCCGCGTTCTGCCGCTCGCGCTTGCGGCGGGCCTCGTCGGCGGCCCGCTGGGTGAGGTAGCGCTTCCAATCCATCGAGTAGATATCGAGGACCGCGCGGTTGGCATCGAGGTGGAACACCTTGTTCACCGTCGCGCCGAGCAGGGCCGTGTCGTGGGAGATCATCAGCAGGGCCCCGGAGTAGGCCTGCAGGAAGCCTCGCAGCCACAGGATGGAGTCGGCGTCCAAGTGGTTGGTCGGCTCGTCGAGCAGCAGGGTGTCCGCGTTGGAGAAGAGGATGCGGGCGAGTTCGACGCGGCGGCGCTGACCGCCGGAGAGGGTCTTCAGTTGCTGGCCGAGCACACGGTCGGGCAAGGCGAGGTTCGCGGCGATCCGGTGGGCCTCCGACTCGGCGGCGTACCCCCCGGCCGTCAGGAACTGGGTCTCCGTCTTGGCGTACGTGGCCATCGCGGCGTCCCGGACGTCATCCTCGGTGGCCTCGGCCATCGCGAGCTCGGCGGCCTTCATCCGGCGCAGGATGTGGTCGAGCCCGCGGGCACCGAGGATGCGGTCGCGGACGAGTTCGTCGGGATCGCCCGAGCGGGGGTCCTGGGGCAGGTAGCCGATCTGGCCGCTGCGCTGCACCTCACCACCGGCGGGCAGGGAATCGCCGGCCAGGATCTTCGTCATGGTCGTCTTGCCGGCGCCGTTGCGGCCGACCAGCCCGACCTTGTCGCCCGGCGAGACCTGGAAGGAGACGGGTTCGAGGAGAAGACGGGCTCCGGCACGGACTTCGAGATCGCGGGCAATCAGCACCGCGCCATCCTATGCCCGGCCCGGATGGACGGCCGATTCGTCGTTCGGCCCATCGTGCGAGCGACGGACGTGGTGGCGAGCGCGGCGGGAGGCGTCCCGGAACATCAGTGCGCCGACAGAAAAGCACAGGACGCCGGCCGTCGCCCGGGGCGCCCCGGGATGGAGGACCGTCCCGGCGTGGTAGATCAACCAGAACCCGAGGATGAGCAAGGCCATCGCGGCGATCGCCAGCCGCTTGCGCGGCTCGTCCCCGAGGTCCGGGACGAGTCCTCGCTCGACCAGGCTGATCAGCGGGAAGAGACCGATCATCAACGGCACCGCGAGGGCGAGGATGACAGGGCGCCCCATCAGGACGGGTGCGGCGGCGCGGTAGTGCAGCGCGAAGGGGTAGAGCAGTCCGATGGCCAGGGCGATGATCGGGCCGTGCCACAGGTAGATGGTGACGGCCAGCGCGTTCAGTCGTCCCAAGACCTGGTTGAGCACCTGGCTGCGGGCGAGTGCGGCGCCGAAGCGGCGTTCGACCAGGGCCAGGACCGCGGTCTGCGCGACGGCCAGCACGGCCATCGCGGCGGTGGGCGGGACCAGGTTCGCGACCCACTGGTCCCCCAGCCCCACGGCGCTGCGCGGGTAGTAGTCGACGGCGAACAGCAGCATCAGAAGGGCGAGCACCGCCCCGACGAGGGTCGCCCAGACGACGGCCACCGGCCCGGTGCGCCACCACCCACGGTGGTAGGCGATGCCCAACTGGTGCACGAACAGCCAGACCGCCACGTAGTTGGCGTCAGCGGCCCAACCGATGCCGAGGACGAAGCGGACGACGTCGACGGCGATCGCGGCGACACCGAGCACCAGCAGGACCTGCACCCCCAGAGGTCGTGCGCCATCACCATCACCGGTGCGAGCATGACGACGACGAGGTAGACGAGCAGGAACCACAGCACCTCGGTCAGCTTGCGGGTGCCGACGACCGCCGTGTCGAGGTTCCCGAGCCAGGCGACCACCGTTCCGATGGCTGTCCAGACCGCGATGTAGAACACCAGCGGGCCGAGCAGCCGGCGGGCCCTCGCGACGAGGAAGGTGCCGTAGCTGCCACCTTCAGCCCGGTGACGGTCGAGGACGTGGGTGTTGGCGAAGCCGCCGGCCACGAAGAACAGCGGCATGACCATGACGAACCAGCTCAGCGCCCAGCCGACCGGGCCGGGAGAGCCCACGAACGTCCTGATCAGGCCGCCGCTGCCGACCGAGGCGGGGTCCACCCCGAAGAGCATCAGGTGGAACCCGACGACCACCAGGATGGACAGCGCTCGCGCAGCGTCGATGGGGACGTTGCGCGGGGAGGTGGCGGTCACGGACTTCACTCCTCCATTCAACCCCACGTGGCAACGCGAGGGAGTGAATGACTCAGACGTTGAACCCCATCGCCCGCAGCTGGTCGCGGCCGTCGTCGGTGATCTTGGCGGCGGTCCACGGCGGCATCCACACCCAGTTGATGTGCAGGCCGTTGGCCAGTCCCTCCAGGGCCGCGTCCGCCTGGTCCTCGATCATGTCGGTGAGGGGGCAGGCGGCGCTGGTCAGGGTCATGTCCACGACGACGCTGGAGTCCTCCTCGACGTGGACCCCGTAGATCAGGCCGAGGTCGACGACGTTGATGCCGAGTTCGGGGTCGACGACGTCCTTGAGGGCCTCGAGCACCTCGTCCTCGTTCAGTCGGCTCGAGGAGCCGATGACGGCCGGGGCGGCCAGCTCCTGGGTCACCGGGGTGGCGGGGGCATCACCCATGAGTTCGCGGTCCCGGACCATGTCCGCGGGGCTCTCGACGGATTCGGTCATACCCGGTCCTCCTTCGTGGTGGGTTGGGCGGTGGAGGTCGCGCGCATCAGCGCATCGCGCAGCGCGGACCAGCTGAGCAGGGCGCACTTGACCCGAGCGGGGAACTTCGAGACGCCGGCGAAGGCGATGCCGTCCTCGAACTCGTCCTCGTCGGGCTCGATCCGGCCCTGGGATTCCATCATTTCCTTGAAGTGCGTGTAGAGCACCTGTGAGGACTCGATGCTGCGACCGATGACCAGGTCGGTCATCACGGACGTCGATGCCTGGGAGATCGAACAGCCCTCCCCCTCGTACGACACATCGGTGATGGTGTCGCCGGCCAGAGCGACCCGCAGGGTCAGCTCGTCGCCGCAGCTCGGGTTGACGTGGTGCACCTCGGCGGCGTACGGATCCCGCAGGCCACTGTGGTGCTTCTCCTTGTAGTGGTCCAGGATGATCTCCTGGTACATCTCCTCGACGTTCACTCGGCGGCACCTCCGGCGTGGGTCGACGTCCGGTGACGCGTACGCGACGCGGAGCGCGGCCGGTTGAAGAAGTCCCGGGTGTGGTCGAGGGCCTCCGCGAGGGCCTCGACCTCAGCCTCGGTCGTGTAGAGGTAGAACGACGCGCGGGTGGACGACTGGACACCGAACCGGTCGTGCAGCGGCCGGGCGCAGTGGTGGCCACCGCGGACGGCGACACCGCGCGCGTCCAGCATCGTCATCACGTCGTGCGGGTGGACCCCTCCAATGTGAACGAGATCGCACCGCCCCGGTCGACCGCCTCGGTCGGCCCCAGGATGCGCAGCCCCTTGACGTCCGTGAGGCGCCGCAGGGCGTACCCGGTGATCTCCTGCTCGTGCGCGGCGATCCGCTCCATCCCGATGCCGGTCAGGTAGTCGATGGCGGCCGACAGCATGACCGTCTCGGCGATCGGCGGGGTGCCGGCCTCGAACCGGTACGGCGGCGGGGCGTACGTCGACCCCTCCATCCGGACGACCTCGATCATCTCGCCGCCGCCCAGGAACGGCGGCAGCTCCTCGAGCAGGTCGTAGCGGCCCCACAGGACGCCGAGCCCGGTCGGGCCGACCATCTTGTGACCGGTGAAGGCGACCAGGTCGGCCTCCCACGCCTGCACGTCGGTGGGCATCTGCGGCACCGACTGAGACGCGTCGACCACCAGCACCGCGCCGACGGCGTGCGCCATCCGGGCGATGTCGGTGACCGGGTTGATCGTGCCGAGGACGTTGGACTGGCGGGTGATCGCCACGACCTTCGTCCGCTCGTTGACCAGGCCCTCCTCCTCGGCCTTGGCCAGGTCGAGACGGCCGCCCTCGGTCACGTCGAACCAGCGCAGGGTGGCGCCGGTCCGCTGGCAGACCAGCTGCCAGGGCACGATGTTGGAGTGGTGCTCCATCACGGAGACCACCACCTCGTCACCGGGGCCGAGCCGGGAGCCGAGGGTGTTCGCGGCGAGGTTGAGGGCCTCGGACGCGTTCTTGGTGAAGACCACCTCGCGGGCCCCGGCGGCACCGATGAAGCCGGCGATCTTCGCCCGTGCCCCCTCGTACGCCGCCGTGGCCTCCGCGCCGAGCATGTGCATGGCGCGGGCGACGTTGGCGTTGTGGCTGGAGTAGAAGTCGGACAACGCGGCGACCACCTGGCGGGGCTTCTGCGAGGTGTTCGCCGAGTCGAGGTAGACCAGCGGGTACTCGCCGACGGTCCGCTGCAGGACCGGGAAGTCCTGGCGGATCGCGTCGACGTCGTACGCCACGGAGGTCAGGGTGTCAGGCATCGACGCGCGCCGCCTTCACGTACTTGTCGTAGCCCTCCGCCTCGAGCTCGTCGGCCAGTTCCGGGCCGCCCTGGGTGACCATGTGACCGTCGACGAAGACGTGGACGACGTCGGGCTTGATGTAGCGCAGGATCCGCGTGTAGTGGGTGATCAGCAGCACGCCGCGGTCACCCTGTTCGATGAACCGGTTGACGCCCTCGGAGACGACGCGTAGCGCGTCGATGTCGAGGCCGGAGTCGGTCTCGTCGAGGATCGCGACCTTCGGGTTGAGCAGCTCGAGCTGGGCGATCTCGTGGCGCTTCTTCTCACCACCGGAGAAGCCCTCGTTGACCGAGCGCTGCGCGAACGACGCGTCGAGGTTCATCTGGGCGAGGGCCTCGGTGACCTGCTTGGTCCAGGTCCGGATCTTCGGCGCCTGGCCGTCGATCGCGGTCTTCGCGGTGCGGAGGAAGTTCGCCACGGAGACGCCGGGCACCTCGACCGGGTACTGCATGGCCAGGAAGAGACCGGCACGGGCCCGCTCGTCGGTGGTCATCGACAGGATGTCGTCGCCGTCGAGGGTGACGGTGCCGCCGGTGACGGTGTACTTCGGGTGACCCGCGAGGGTGTACGCGAGGGTCGACTTGCCCGAACCGTTCGGGCCCATGATGGCGTGGGTCTGGCCGGCCCGGATGGTGAGGTCGACGCCCTTGAGGATGGGCTTCGGGCCGTTGTCGGTCTCCACCTGGACGTGCAGGTCGTGGATCTCGAGGGTTGCCATGGATGGTCTCCTGTGTGCGAAAGCGTCTGGGAAGTCTGGGAAGGGAGGGATCAGGCCTGGACCGGGGAACCGATGGTCGCCGAGAGTTCCTCGGTGACCGCCGCCAGCAGGCGCTGCTCGATGTCGGGCACGCCGATCTTGTTGATGATCTCGGTGAAGAAGCCGAAGACGACCAGGCGGCGGGCCTCCTCCTCGGAGATGCCACGGCTCTGCAGGTAGAACAGGTGCTCGTCGTCGAAGCGGCCGGTGGTGGCGGAGTGCCCGGCACCGGCGATCTCACCGGTCTCGATCTCCAGGTTGGGAACGGCGTCGGCACGGCACCCGTCGGTCAGGACCAGGTTGCGGTCCGACTCGTAGGTGTCGATCCCCTCGGCCGACTTGCGGATGAGTACGTCACCGATCCACACAGTGTGCGCACCCTGGCCCTGCAGCGCCCCGCGGTAGTCGACCTTCGAGACCGACTTCGGGGTGGCGTGGTCGACGAGCAGTCGGTGCTCGAGGTGCTGGCCCGCGTCGGCGAAGTAGATGCCGTACTGGTGCAGTTCCCCGCCGACGCCGGCGTAGTCGGTGGTCTGGGTCAGCCGGACGAGCTCGCCGCCGAGGGTGGCGGTCACCGCGGTCACCTGGGCGTCGCGGCCCACCTCGATCGAGGTCTGGCCGGTGTGGACGGCATCGTCGTCCCACAGTTGCAGTTCGACGAGGTTGACGGTCGCGCCCTCACCGACCAGGACGGAGACGTACGCGTCGTACGTCGCCGAACCGAAGTGCTCCAGGACGATGGTGGCCTTGGCGTGGTGCCCGACAGTGATCGCCACGTGCTCGTGGACGACCGTCTCCGCGCCCTGACCGGTGAGGCCGAGGATCACCGGCGCGGTGAGTTCGGTCTCGGCCGGAACGTCGACCCGGACCGCTCCATCGGCGTTCGCGGCCGCGAGGACCGCGAGCCGGTCCATCGGCGCACGCCCACCCAGGGCACGGGCCTCCTCGCCGGAGATCCGGGTCAGGGTGACCCCCTCGGGCAGGCTCGACTCCCAGCGCAGCTTGGCCCCGGTGCCGTCGGCCTCGAGCAGGCCCCGCAGCCGCTTCAGCGGGGTGAACCGCCAGATCTCCTCGCGCCCCTTGGGGACGGGGAAGTCGGCGACGTCCCAGGAGGGCGTGGCGTGCAGGTGCGAGGCGACCTTCGGCAGCGTGGGGACGCGCGGGACACTCACCGTCTCGGCGGCGGGACGCCCGGCGGACAGGCCTGGGGTGGAAGCGGTATCGACGGACAACGGGATCACTTTCTCGGGTCGTACGGGGTGGGGCGGTCGGGGTCCGGGGTCAGCCGACGGCCCCCTCCATCTGCATCTCGATCAGGCGGTTGAGCTCCAGGGCGTACTCCATCGGGAGCTCCTTGGCGATCGGCTCGACGAAGCCGCGCACGATCATCGCCATCGCCTCGTCCTCGGCCATGCCGCGGGACATCAGGTAGAACAACTGGTCCTCGGAGACCTTCGAGACGGTGGCCTCGTGGGCCATCGACACGTCGTCCTCACGGATGTCGACGTACGGGTAGGTGTCGGACCTGGAGATCGTGTCGACCAGCAGCGCGTCACAGCGCACCGAGGACTTCGAGTTGTAGGCCCCCTCCTCGACCTGGACCAGACCCCGGTAGGAGGACCGGCCGCCGCCGCGGGCGACCGACTTCGAGACGATCGAGCTGGACGTGTTCGGCGCCAGGTGGACCATCTTCGAGCCGGTGTCCTGGTGCTGGCCCTCGCCGGCGAAGGCGATGGACAGGGTCTCGCCGCGGGCGTGCTCACCCATCAGGTACACGGCCGGGTACTTCATCGTGACCTTCGACCCGATGTTGCCGTCGATCCACTCCATCGTCGCGCCCTCCTCGCAGGTGGCGCGCTTGGTGACGAGGTTGTAGACGTTGTTCGACCAGTTCTGGATCGTCGTGTACCGCACCCGGGCGTTCTTCTTGACGATGATCTCGACCACGGCGGAGTGCAGCGAGTCGGACTTGTAGATCGGGGCGGTGCAGCCCTCGACGTAGTGCACGTACGAGCCCTCGTCGGCGATGATCAGCGTCCGCTCGAACTGACCCATGTTCTCGGTGTTGATCCGGAAGTAGGCCTGCAGCGGGATCTCGACGTGGACGCCCTTCGGCACGTAGATGAACGAGCCGCCGGACCAGACCGCCGTGTTCAGCGAGGCGAACTTGTTGTCGCCCGACGGGATGACGGTGCCGAAGTACTCCTCGAAGATCTCCGGGTGTTCCTTCAGGCCCGTGTCGGTGTCGAGGAAGATGACGCCCTGGCGCTCGAGCTCCTCGTTGATCTTGTGGTAGACCACCTCGGACTCGTACTGCGCGGCGACACCGGCGACGAGCCGGGCCTTCTCCGCCTCGGGGATGCCGAGCCGGTCGTAGGTGTTCTTGATGTCCTCAGGCAGGTCCTCCCAGGACTGCGCCTGCTTCTCGGTGGAGCGGACGAAGTACTTGATGTTCTCGAAATCGATGTCGCCGAGCTCGGCGCCCCAGCTCGGCATCGGCTTGCGCTCGAACAGCTTCAGCGCCTTGAGCCGGCGCTGCAGCATCCACTCGGGCTCGTGCTTGAGGCCGGAGATGTTCGCCACGACCGCCGCGCTCAGGCCACGTTCCGCCGCCGCACCCGCCTTGTCCGGGTCGTGCCAGCCGTACTCGTAGTGGCCGAGCGCATCGATCTGCTCGGCCTGCGTGAGCTGCGGCTCGTTGGTCACCTGCGTCATCGGTCAGCCCTCCTGGTGGGTGGCATGGGTGGTGGCACGCCCCGCGGGAGCGGGCGCGTCGGAATGGGTGCGCACCGCGGGAGCGGGCGCGTCGGTTCGGGGGTGGCGGCGACCCGTGAGGACCGCCGCGTCGGGGATGTGGGTGGTGCAGACACCGTTGCCGTCGGCGATGGTGGCCAGCCGCTGGACGTGGACGCCGAGCAGTCGGGAGAAGACTTCGGTCTCAGCGGCACACAACTCGGGGAACGCCACGGCCACGTGGGAGACCGGGCAGTGGTGCTGGCACAGCTGCTCACCGGTCCGGGAGGGCTGCATGGTGGCGACGTATCCCTCGTCGTTCAGTGCCCGGGCCAGCGCCTCCGGGGCGGCGATCGCCGTCCCCTCGGACGCGGCCTCCTCGAGGATCACCTGGTAGCGCCGCACCACGTCGGACACGCGGTCCTCGGCGAACCGTTCGATGGCGGGGTCTCCCGCCATGGCCTGCAACTGGCGCAGCGCCTGGATCGCCAGTTCGTCGTAGCTGGACGGGAAGTGCGCACGCCCTGCGTCAGTGAGCAGGAAGACCTTGGCGGGCCGTCCACGTCCACGGGATCCGTAGACACGCTCCTCCTCGCTGCGCAGGTCACCGTCCTCCTCGAGGAAGGCGAGGTGGCGGCGGACGGCGGCAGGAGTGAGATCGAGCCGTTCGGCGAGCTGGCCCGCGGTCGACGGCCCGTGCTCGAGGATCGAGCGGACCACCCGCTCCCGGGTCGTCCGCTCGGCCTCCCCCACACTGGGGGTGGGCAGCGGCGTACGCTCCGCCGCGGTGGCCGTCGCGCCACCGGACGGACGTACCGCGTCCACCCGGGAAGATTTCACAACGCCATTGTTGTCTTAATCACCGGGAAGTCAAAACAGCAGCGTGCCGTTCCCGGATACCGGACAGCGGCACCGTGCACTCCCGTTCAGACGCGTCCCTGGAGGAAGTCGCCCACCAGGGCGGCGAACGGCGCCGCCTTCTCGATCTGGGTCCAGTGCCCACAGTGACCGAAGACGTGCAGCTGGCTGTCGTCGATCCAGTCGAGCAGGGTCGTCGAGTTGGACAGCGGGATGACCTTGTCGTCGCGCCCGTGGACGATCAGCGTCCGGTGCCCGATCGTACGGACCTCGGCCTCGGTATGGGCCAACCCGTCGACCCCCTGCTGGCGGGGTGCGGGGAACATCGCCGAGAAGGCCTCCTGCGCCCCCGGGCGCACGCTCGCCTCGTAGCGCATCCTGACCAGGTCATCGGTGATCAGCGACGAGTCGTACGCGAACGTCGACCGCATCAGGTCGTCCATCGTCTCCAGCGACGGCTCGTAGCCCCAGACCCGGTCGAGACCCTCGGTGAGTTCGAAGGGGACCCCGGCCGCGCCCATCAGGATCACCTTGTCGACCCGCTCGGGGTGGTGGATCGCCAGGGAGAGGGCCATCGACCCGCCGAAGGAGTTACCCACCACCGAGGCCTTCTCGATACCCAGCGCGTCCATGAACGCGATCATCTGGTCCAGCCAGACCTGGCGGCTGTAGGTGATGCCGTCCGGGACCCGGCTGTAGCCGAAGCCGGCGAAGTCGGGCGCCAGCACGCGGAACTTCGGTGACAGGGCAGCGATCAGCAGGCGCCAGTTCGCCCACGCGCTGACGCCGGGGCCGGACCCGTGGAACAGCAGGACGGGTGCCCCTTCGCCGATGTCGTGGTAGTTCGTGACAATGTCCCCGGTCTGTACGGATTGGCCGATCTCGGGGTTCTGTTCGCTCATGCTGGTCGTTCCTTTCGAGCCGCGTCGTTGCTGGCCCGGTGGGTGGCGGGATCCGTTTCAGGCTAGAAGGGCGGCGGACGAGGCGTCCGGTCGTTTCCGTCCTGACGAACGGGGACCTACGGCGATACCGGGGAGCGGAGTGCCGCAGCAGCGAGCCGCATGCTGGTCGCCTGGAGCCGCTGGGACAATCAAGCGCTCGGCCACCCGCTCTCGCCGCGTGGCAGCCACACCCGCTGGTCCACCCGCCATCCCTCACCCGTTTCTCAGTCGGCGCCGACCTAGACTCATCGGGTGCTCGACTCCCCCGACGCCCTCGAGATCGACGACCTGGTCGTACGGCTCGGTGGGCGCACCATCATCGACTCCCTTTCCCTGCGTGCGGAACCCGGTCGGGTGACCGCGCTGCTGGGCCCCAACGGCGCGGGGAAGACGACCCTGATCCGCTGCTGCACGGGCATCCTCACCCCGGACGCCGGCGCGATCCGGATCATGGGCGACGACGCGGCCGCGGCCTGCCAGCAGGGCCGGGTCGGCATGATGCCGCAGACGACCGGCGCATGGTCCGGGGTCCGGCCACTGGAGTTGCTGCGCTACCTGGCGTCACTGCACGCTCATCCGCTGCCCATCGAGCCGCTCGCCGAGCGTCTGGGCCTGCATGAGTTCGCCTCCACCCCGTACCGACGGCTCTCCGGCGGCCAGCAGCAGGCCGTCAACCTCGCCGGCGCGCTGGTCGGCCGGCCGGAGCTGGTCTTCCTCGATGAGCCGACCGCGGGCATGGACCCGCACTCGCGCCGGTCCGTCTGGTCGCTCGTCCACGACCTGCGTGCGGCCGGGGTCTCGGTCCTGCTCACCACGCATCTGATGGACGAGGCGGCCGAGCTGGCCGATCGCATCTGGATCATCGACCATGGGCGCATCGCCCTGTCCGGGACGGTCGAGGAGTTGACCGCCGACGGCCGCTCGCTCGAGGACGTGTTCCTGGCGAACACGGACAGCCGGATGCGCCCATGAGGAACACGCCCATGAGGAGCACCGCCACACCATCCACCGCAGGAGGCTCCGTGACCGCGCTCGACTACTCCCCCGCTCCCGGTGCCTCTCCGGCGGGACGCCGGGTGTGGAGCCACGCCCTGATCGAGACCAGGCTGATGGTCCGCAATGGCGAACAGTTGCTGCTGGCCCTGGTGATCCCGATCGCCTTCCTGGTCGGCGGGAAGTGGTTCGGCCCGGCGATGGGGCTGGGGTTCCGCGAACTCGCGCCCTCGGTCCTCGCCCTGGCCGTCTGGTCGACCTGTTTCACGTCGCTGGCCATCAACATCGGCTTCGAGCGCCGCTACGGGGTCCTCGAGCGCCTCTCCCCCACTCCGCTGGGCCGCGGCGGGCTGCTGCTCGGCAAGGCGATCTCCCTGGTGCTCGTCTCGATCGGCCAGTTGGCGATCCTCGCGGTGATCGCACTGGCCCTGGGCTGGCGACCGATCGGGGGGCTGCTGCCGACAGTGGTGAGCGCGATCACGACGGTCCTCGGCGGGCTCGCGTTCGCCGCGATCGGGATGCTGCTGGGCGGCACGCTGCGCGCCGAGGTCACGCTCGGGCTGGCCAACCTCATCTACCTTGTGCTGTTGATGGGCGGCGCCGTGATGCTGCCGCTCGGCCGATACCCCGGTGCCCTACGCCCCGTGGTCGGTCTGCTGCCCACCGCCGCGGTCGGCGAGACGCTTCGCGCCTGGTCCGACGGAGCGGTGCTCTGGCAGCCCCTCGTCGTAGGGTTGGTCTGGGCGGTGCTGGGCGCACTGGCCGCACGAAAGGCTTTCCGTTGGACATCATGACCCGGCTGTTCGGGACGACCCGCGCGCTGCGCGGCTGGTCCCTGGCCAATCTCATCGCCAACAGCGGCATCATCCTCACCGGCGGTGTCGTCCGCGTCACCGGCTCGGGCCTGGGCTGCTCGCAGTGGCCCAAGTGCACCACGGATTCGTACGTCACCCTGCCGGCGAACGGCCTGCACGGGATGATCGAGTTCGGCAACCGGCTGCTGACCTTCGTGCTCATCGTGATCGCCGTGGGCAACATCATCGCGGCCTTCCGGGCACGCGATCGCGGCGCCACGGTGCCTCGCGTCCGTGAACTGAGCATCCTGGTGATGGTCGGCATCGTCCTGCAGGCCGTGGTCGGTGGCATCACCGTGTGGGTGAAGCTCAGCCCCTACCTGGTGGCCGTGCACCTGTTGCTGTCGGCCGCTCTGGTCAGCATCTGCACCTGGCTCGTGCACCTGGCCTGGCACCGGGCCCAGAACGTCGCGAACCGCACCCTGGTCAACCTCACCCGGGCGGCGTTCGTCCTCACCTGGGTGGCGGTCTACCTCGGCACGCTGGTCACCGGATCGGGCCCGCACGCCGGCGACCTCTCCTCCCCCCGCACCGGCTTCGAGCTCGAGACGATCGCCAAGATCCACGCGATGAGTGTCTGGCTGCTGGTGGCCCTGTCGATCTACTTCGTCGTCAAGCTGCGCAGCCGCCAGTCGTACGAGTTGCTCGGCGTGCTCCTGCTGCAGGGCGCGGTCGGCTACATCCAGTACTTCGCCGGGCTGCCGCGGGGGTTGATCATCCTGCACCTGCTCGGGGTGTGCCTGGTGATCATCGCCGCGACGGCTCTGGTGCTGTCGGTCCGGCGGCCCACGGTCGTCCACGAGCACGATCGGGAGTCCCGGACGATCCCGGCCTGAGGTCGGCTGCGCCTGACGTGGCCTTCGCCGCCGGTCGGTATCGGCGACAACCGATCCGCCCGCAGGGTTGCGTCCCCAGTGCCCGGCGGATCAGCCTGAGAGGGTGAGGACGCCAGCACAATCCGGTGGCCGCCCGGTCGGTAGCCCGTCGACGACAACCGCCGCGACGGATGTGGCCGCTGCCGGGGCGCCCTACCGCTACCTCTGCTATGGACACGCCGCCTACTACCTGGTGACCGGACTGTGGCCCCTGGTCAGCATGAGGACCTTCATGGCGGTGACGGGGCCGAAGAACGACACCTGGCTGGTCAACACCGCCGGTCTCCTGATCTCTGCCATCGGGACGACGGTCGGTCTGGCGGGCCGCCGCGGCGATACGTCACCGGCGGTCGCCACGGTGGCGATCGGCGGCGCCGCCAGCTTGGCGGCGATCGACGTGGTCTATGCCTCCCGGCGAAGGATCAGCCCGATCTACCTGGTCGATGCCGCCGCCGAAGCAGGACTCATCGGGCTCTGGCTCCTGCTCCGGCCCCGGGCCGGGCGTCGCTGATCCCTCCTTTCGACGCCGGGACGCTGTTGCTCACCACGGGGCGATGACGCGGTTCAGCTCCAGACGCCCCTGCACCAGACGGGTCAACTTCGGGGGATCGGCGACGACGAACTGCGGATGCAGTTCGTGCAGCACCCGCAGCACGTCATCGGGCCGGACCAGCGGCTCCGCATGGGCGATCACCAGGTCCAGCATCGCCACGCCGTCCGTCGCGTACGCGCTGATGCCCTTGACATCGCCTCGCGCGTCGAACGTACGAGGGCCGTGCTTGGTCATCCGTTCCGTGGTCGCCTCATCGCGATCGAGGAAGATCCGCACCGCGTCGGCCATCGCCCGGCCGTCCGCCCCGGGCAACTCAACCCGCCAGACGGAGGCTTCGAGGCCGTCACTGATCCGGCCCGCCTCGGCTTCCCGGGCCTCCAGCAGCACCACCCCGTCGGGGAGCGCCTCGTTCAGGGCGTCGAGCACCTTGGCGGGATCGCAGGTCTCCGCCAGCCCGATCTCCAGGTACTCCGCCTCGCTGGCCGCCCCAGTGGGCGAGGAGTTCGCGTACGAGATGCGGGGGTGAGGATTGAAGCCGGACGAGTAGGCCATCGGTACGTGGGCCCGCCGCAGCGCCCGCTCGAAGGCGCGGACGACGTCGCGGTGCGACGTGAACCGCGCCCGGCCCCGCTTGGCGTAGCGGATCTGGAGCCGCTGGACCGGTGGGGCCTGCTGTTCGGGTTGCTGCTGGGTTGCCACGAGGCGCCAGCCTACCGGTGGCTGACGACCCTGACACGGTTCTCCCACCCGCGACGGGGAGATCGAGGTGAGGACGACCTGCCTACCCGGGATGTGTGTCTCCTCACAACGCCCGCCACGGTCCCGCCCACTGCAACGCACCGGAGGGCAGCAGGGGGCGACGGCCTATGGTGGAGGTCGGATGCGCCTGCGCAGGCGCATCCTGTCCCCGACGTGCAGCGGCGCATGGGTTCGAGGTGCTGATCTCCGCCCGACCTCCCAGGAGTCCTCCCGTGAATCTCGGCTGCTACGACACGCTCAACGGCCGCCCCGCCGTCCGCTTCACTCTGCACCATCCCCGCACGCCGCAGCGCGTCTGGCTGTCCGTCACCGAGACCGCCCGGCTCGACCGCTGGTTCCCCGCCCACGTGGCACTGGAACCCCGAGAGGGCGGCACCGTGTTCTTCGGCAACGACGGCTTCGACCCGATGCTCGGCACCGTCCTCGCCTACGAGGAGGCCGAACGGCTGGGCTTCACGTTCGGTGCGGACGAGGTCTGGTTCGACCTGGTACCGGACGGTGACTCCACCCTGCTGACGATGACGATCCTGCTCGCCGACGCCGACCTCGCCGCCCTCAACGCGGCCGGGTGGACGAACTGCCTGTCCCGTCTGGAACTGTGCCTGCAGGGCGAGGAACCTCGCGACCTGTACGCGTGGGAGGACGTCTACGATCAGTACGTCCTGGCCGGGATGCCGGCCGCCGGCGACGTCGACGGGCTCACCGCCGGCGAATGATCCGGACGCCGACCCACCACGGCCCGAGGCCGACCCCACCACGGGGAGTGTCGTAGTCCCTCGATAGACTCCCGGCCATGGGCACCGCTCCGTATGAGTTCACCCACGGCCCCGATGGCGCGACCGTGCACGTCCACGTGAGGGGGCGCGACGTGCTCGCGCTGCCCATGATCAACCAGGGCACCGCTTTCCGCCAGGCGGATCGGGAGGCCTTGGGGATCGCGGGCCTGCTACCGCCCGGCGTGACGACGCTGAACTCCCAGCTGAAGAAGGTCTACGAGCAGTACAGCGAGCAGCCCAACGACCTCGCCAAGAACAACTACCTCGAGGCGATGCACGACCGCAACGAGGTGCTCTACTACCGCATGCTGGCCGAGCATCTCGAGGAGATGCTGCCGATCGTCTACACCCCGACGATCGGTGAGGCGATCGAGAAGTACAGCTTCTGGATGCAGCGGCCACGGGGCGTCTTCCTCTCGATCGACCACCCGGAGGAGATGGCGCAGGCCCTCGGCGCGTATCGGCAGGCTCCTGAGGACGTGGACCTCGTCGTGGTGACCGACTCCGAGGGCATCCTCGGCATCGGGGACCAGGGTGTCGGTGGCGTCCGCATCGCTGTCGGCAAGCTCGCCGTCTACACGGCCGCCGCGGGCATCCACCCCAGCGCGTGCTGCCCGTCGTCCTCGACGTGGGCACCAACAACGTCGCCCTGCTCAGCAGTGAGCACTACCTGGGCGAACGACACTCCCGGATCCGGGGTGAACGCTACGACGCCTTCGTCCAGCAGTTCATGGAGACGGCCTCGGCGATGTTCCCGCACGCGATGATCCATTTCGAGGACTTCGGTGCGGCGAACGCCCACAAGATCCTCGAGACCTACCGCGGTGACTACTGCGCCTTCAATGACGACATCCAGGGCACCGCCGCCGTGGTGGTGGCAGCCGTGCTGTCGGCGTTGCGCGCCACCGGTGGATCGCTGAGCCAGCAGCGGATCGTCGTGCACGGCGCGGGCACGGCGGGTGTCGGCATCGCCGATCTCCTCCGCGACATGATGGTCGCCGAGGGACTGACGATCGACCAGGCCAACGCGCGCTTCTGGTGCCTGGGCTCACGGGGTCTGCTCCGGGAGGGGCTCGCCGACCGGATGCGACCGTTCCAGGTGCCGTACGCCCGGACCGAGGAGGAGATTGCGCACTGGGACGTCGCCACTCCGGGGCACTACGACCTCGCCGACGTGGTGGACAACGTGCATCCGACCGTCCTGATCGGCACGTCCGCCCAGCCAGGGACCTTCACCGAGCGGATCGTGCGGGAGATGGCCGCCCACGTCGAACGCCCGATCATCATGCCGTTGTCCAACCCGACGTCCAAGGCCGAGGCGGTCCCCGCCGACCTGCTGACCTGGACCGAGGGCCGGGCGCTGATCGCCAGCGGTTCACCGTTCGAGCCGGTCGAGCACGACGGAGTCGTCTACACCATCGCACAGGCGAACAACGCCCTGGTGTTCCCCGGCATCGGCCTGGCCGTCGCCGCCTGCCGTGCGACCAGGGTGTCAGACCGGATGATCGCCGCCTCGGCCCGGGCCGTCGCCTCGCTCAGCCGAGCCAAGGTCCGCGGCGCGTCGCTCCTGCCGGGGATCCAGGACCTGCGCGCCGTCTCCGCCACCGTGGCCCTGGCCGTCGTGGCGGCCGCCGAGGACGAGGGTCTCGCGGGACAGCCGCTGGAGGACCCGGTCCAGGCCATCTACGACAAGATGTGGACGCCGCTCTACCCGAAGATCGTCGCCGAGTGAGCTGACCCCGAATCGGATGCAGATGTGTTTCGGATCACACCGCCTGGGTAGCCTTTTGGATACCTAGTCCGGTGCCTTCCCAAGGTGTTCGCCGGGCGTGACACCACGAGGCGAAGCATGCTCAAGCCGGCGAGACCATCCAGGACTCGACGAGCCGAAGGCTTCGTCTTCGCGGACCCGTCGGGCCGCCGGTGGCGGAGCCTGCGGGTACTGATCGCGGTCCTCTCGGCAGGGCTGCTGGTCCTCTCCCTCGTCGCGGTGGCCTCCGGGCTCGTCTCACCGTGGAGCAGGAACGGCGCAACGGCCGCGGAATTGGTCAGTCGTGGCAACGTGACGACGTCGGTCGCGGTGGGCTCCGGTCCGGTGCAGCGCGTCCTGGCGGTCAAGCGGTCCCCGGGTGAGGTGTCGGGGGTCGATCCCGGGACCGACGCGGTCGTGCACCGCTTCACCGCGGACGAGATCCGCACGATCGGGGATGCCCAGTACGTCGACTACTTCTCCGGCTACGACACACTGCCCGCCAAGACCGTGTCCCTCACCTTCGACGATGGCCCCGACCCGCGCTACACCCCCGAACTGCTGGACGTCCTGGGCACCCAGCACGTCCCGGCGACCTTCTTCGTGATCGGCAAGAACGTCGCCAGGAATCCGCAGATCGTCCAGCGGATGGTGGCCGAGGGCCACGCCGTCGGCGACCACACCATGAACCATCCCGACCTGGCCGGCATCCCCGCGTGGCGCAACGCCTACGAGCTGGTCAGCACCGATCGCATCATCCGCGCGACTACCGGCATCGCCACCAGGTTGTGGCGGCTGCCGTACGACACCGGGGAGGGCGCCGACGCCGGACCTTCGACGGATTCCCTGCTGGCAGCGCAGCAGCGGGGGTACCTGCACGCCGGGTACGACTTCGACACCACCGACTGGGCGCTCGATCCCCAAGCCACCACGGCCGCCAAGGACATTCCACTCCCGGATTTCAGCTCCGACGATCACCTCACGGTCCTGCTGCACGACGCCGGCGGCCCCACCGGGAGAAGACGGTGGCGTACGTACGCGACTACCTGATCCCCGCCGCGCGAGCCCATGGCTACACGTTCACCACGCTGCCAGCATCGAGCAGCGCGTTCGCGAACGGCAATGTCCACGTCACCCCGAGCTGGGCGGACGAGGCGACACTGGTCGTGACGAAGACCCTGTACGTGTGGCCGACGTTCGTGATGCACGACCTCTTCCTGTTCACCGTGGCCCTCACCGCCGCCATCGGGCTGCTGAACATCGGACTTGCCTTCCTGCGCAGCCGTGAGGAACGCCGCTGGCGCGCACAGGAGGTGGCTCCCACGCGGACGATCCCCGTCACCGTCCTCCTCGCGGCCTACAACGAGGAGAAGCTCATCGAGCGGACCATCCGCACGGTGCTGGCCAGCAGCTATCCGATCAGCGAGGTGGTCGTCGTGGACGACGGCTCCACGGACGCCACGTCCGCCGTCGTCACCCGGCTGATGGCCCAGGACGCCCGGATCCGGCTCCTCCGGCAGCCCAACGCCGGCAAGTCGGCTGCCCTCAACCACGGGTTGACCACGACGCAGGGGGAGGTCGTCATCACCATCGATGCCGACACCATCGTCGGGGCGCAGACCGTGTCCCACTTGATGCGTCGCTACGAGCGTGATGCCGAGGGCCGCATCGGGGTGGTCGCCGGAGCCGTCCGGGTCGGCAACTACCGGAGCAACGTGCTGACCCGCTGGCAGGCGCTCGAGTACGTCACCCAGATCGGCATCGACCGTGCCGCCCAGGCCGTGCTGAACGCCATCGCCATCGTCCCCGGTGCCTGCACCGCCTGGCGCCGGGAGGCGATCCTGGAAGCGGGCGGCTTCAAGGACGACAACCTGGCCGAGGATGCCGACCTGGCCCTGACCCTGCACCGCCTCGGCTGGCGGGTGGACCAGGCCGGCGAGGCGTACGCGTTCACCGAGGCTCCTGACACCATGGACGACCTGCTGAAGCAACGCGTGCGCTGGACCTACGGGATCATGCAGGCGATGTGGAAGCACCGCAGCTTGTTGTTCAGCCGTCGCCATCCCGGACTCGGCTTCTTCGTCTACCCGATGTACATCCTCAATCAGCTGATCCCCCTGGTGTTCCTGCCGATCATCGTCGTGGTGACCGTCTTGTCCCTGGAGAACGGCGGGTGGCCCAAGATCGTGGAGTTCTTCGCGGCCTTCGTCGTCTACCAGTTCCTGGTGTCGTTCCTGGCCATCAGCTTCCTCGGGGAGGACCGCGGCCTGCTGCGGATCGTGCCCATCTACCGGGTGATCTACGAGCCGCTGCGGGCCTACCTGCTCTACGCCACGGTCGTCAGCGCGCTCAAGGGAATCCAGATGCGGTGGAACCGGGTGCATCGCACCGGATCCGTCGATCCCCACCTGGGGGCGGCCGCGCAGCGCCACGGCACGGTCGCGCCCGTTGGCCTCACGCCTGAGGCGGAGCGGCCGGGGGCGCCTGCACCAGGAGGTCCTCGATGACCCTCTCCACTTCCTCCCGCCGTCCGGTCGCGGACGCCGGGGCTCTCCGCGCGGACCGCTCGCCTCAGCGTCCTCCCGTCACAGCGTCCCCCGTTGCCGGCGGCCCCGGAGACGTCGCGAGCACCGCCGGCCCACGGCGTGCGTCACGGGCAGCGGGAACCGAGCGGGACGGTTACCTGGACGTCCTGCGTACGGCGGCGCTGCTGCAGGTGTTCGCCCTGCGCTTCTCCGACGCGGCGTGGCTGCCGATCATCTTCCCGTCCACGGGACTCCTGTTCGCCATCGGTGGCTCACTGATGGCATCGTCCCTGGACCGGAGCCCCGGAAGGGCCGGTAAGGTCCTGCGACAGCGGTTGCGCCGGCTGCTCCCGCCCTTGTGGATGCTGGGCCTGGTGGTGATCCCCCTGATGGTGGCCACCGGGTGGCAGACGACGCTCGAGGGCACCCGGGCCCCAGGGCCGAGCCTGTTGTCCTGGATCCTCCCGCTGACCCACCCACCTGATTCCGATGCCGGTGCCGACACGACGGCAGTGCTCTGGTTCCTGCGCACCTACCTGTGGTTGATGCTGATGTCGCCCGCCCTGCTCTGGCTGTCGCGACACTGGCCGCGGATCATGTACCTGCTTCCGCTCGTCGTCCTCCTGCTCGTCGACGGCAGCCTGATCCAGCTCGAGGGTGACGTCGGGGAGAGCGTCCTGTCCGTGGTCACCTTCGTGGCTTGCTGGATGCTCGGTTTCGCCCACCATGACGGTTCGCTGCGTCGGGTGCGGATGTGGAAGATCCTGGCAGGCGGCCTGTTGTTGTGCGCGGCCGGGGTCGCCTGGGCCGTGCGGTACCCCGTCGGCAACGCCGCCCTGCCGAACGTCTCGGACATCCCGGTCGCCGAGGCCCTCTTCAATCTCGGGTTCACCATGATCCTCCTGCGACTTCCGACCCGGCTGGCGGTCGTCGAGCGTCGTCCGCTCCTGCGGGCCGTCTTCACCGGGATCGACCGCAGGCTGCTGACCATGTACCTGTGGAGCAGCATCGCGATGGACCTGGCGATGGCGGCTCTGCGGCGCCACCTCATCCCCCCACCCCTCGTCGAGGGTCCGTGGAGTCCCTTCGTCCCGGTAGGGGTGACCCTCGTCGTCCTTGCCGGCTTCGTCGTGACTCTCGGTTGGGTGGAGGACATCGCGATGCGGCGCCGGCCCCAGGTGTGGCCCACGTCCGGGCGGGCGAGCCGTCCTCGGGCCTATCCGCGTCGGGCGATCGCCGAGCGTGGCTGAGGGATCAGGCTCGGGCGTGAAGCCGCAGGATCACGCTCCCGACCGGAGGCGGTCGGCACCGAGCCCTCCCTCGGCCCGGCCCCGTCGGGCGGGGCGGTTGCTGCGCCGCGGGGTCGCGCTGCTGGTCCTCCTCCTCATCGTCCTGAGCGCTCTGATCTCCCTCGAACCCAGGCTTCCCCGCCACAGCGCGTTCGTACGGTGTGTCTCACCGCTGGCCCTGAACGGTGATCTGCGTAGCAATCCGCGCAAGCAGGAGGTCGCCCAGATGATGGTGGGCTCGGCGGAGAACTCGTCGGTGTACTGGGAGGACCAGGTCGGGTTCATCCAGTACAACGTCGAGGGCAACGATCAGTGGAACCGTGGGTACACCGGCGGGATCATCGGCTTCACGTCGAAGACGCACAGCATGGCCGAACTGGTCCGTCGCTACGTCGCCGCCCAACCGCACGACAACGCACTGGCGCCGTTCCTGCCGGCGCTCGAGGCGGTGGACGGGACGTCCTCGGCGCAAGGCCTCGGGCCGGACTACGTCGAGGCATGGAAAGCGGCCGCCGCGGATCCGGTCTTCCGCGACGCGCAGTGGCGACTGGCCCACGAGTGGTATCTCGCACCTGCCCTGCAATCCGCCGAGGCGGACGGACTGCGTTCGCTGGGGCAGTTCGCCTACTACGACGCGATGGTCCAGCACGGCAGCGGTGGGTTCGCCATCATCCACGCCGACGCCCTGCAGCGTGCCACCCCGCCCTCCCGAGGGGGCGACGAGGCGACCTGGTTGGATGCCTGGTTCAGCGCTCGGGAGGCGTACCTGGCCCGGGAGGTGTCGGCCAGCACGGCGACACGGGTGTCGACCGCGCAACGAGGTCTCCTGGCCGCCGGCAAGCTGCGGCTGCGCGCCCCGCTGACCTGGGACGTCTACGGCGACCACTACCGGATCGAGGTCGCCCCCTTCTGCGGCATGTCCTGACGGTGCCCCCCCCGGAAGTGACCGTTCGGGCCGAGTCGTTCGCTCAGTCCGCCGCGAGGGGGTTGCGCACCGGCGTGAGCGGCAGGAGCGTACGCCCCGTCGGGCCGACCTGGATCTCGGTGTCCATCTGCGGGCAGACGCCGCAGTCGTAGCAGGGGTTCCAGCGGCAGTCGTCGACCGGCTGCTCGTCGACGGCGTCCTGCCAGTCGTCCCACAGCCAGTCGCGGTCGAGGCCGGCGTCGAGGTGGTCCCACGGGAGCACCTCGTCGTAGTCGCGTTCGCGGGTGGTGTACCAGTCGACGTCGACGCCCGCGGCCGGCAACACCTGCTCCGCGGCGGCCATCCACCGATCGTACGAGAAGTACTCCGACCAGCCGTCGAAATGGCCACCGTCACGCCAGACCGCCTCGATCACGGCGCCGACCCGGCGGTCGCCGCGTGACAGCAGGCCCTCGACAATGCCGGGCTTGCCGTCGTGATAGCGGAATCCGATCGAGCGGCCATAGCGCTTGTCGGCGCGGATGATGTCACGCAGCCGCCCGAGGCGGCGGTCCGTGGTCTCGGCATCGAGCTGAGCGGCCCACTGGAAGGGGGTGTGCGGCTTCGGCACGAACCCGCCGATCGACACTGTGCACCGGATGTCCTTGCGGCCCGACGCCTGGCGGCCGGTCTCGATCACCTTGCGGGCGAGATCGGCGATGGCGAGGACGTCCTCGTCGGTCTCCGTCGGCAGGCCGCACATGAAGTACAGCTTCACGTTGCGCCAACCGTTCGAGTACGCGGTGGCGACCGTCCGGATCAGGTCCTCCTCGTCGACCTGCTTGTTGATCACCCGGCGCATCCGCTCGGACCCGCCCTCGGGGCGAAGGTCAGGCCCGATCGACGGCCGTTGCGGGACAGTTCGTTGGCGAGGTCGATGTTGAAGGCGTCCACACGGGTCGACGGCAGCGAAAGGGACACGTTCGACCCGTCGTAGCGGTCCGCGAGCTGCTTGGTGACGTCGGCGATCTCAGAGTGGTCGGCCGAGGACAGGGACAGCAGCCCGACCTCCTCCAGGCCGGTCGCCTCGAGACCCGCCTGCACCATCGCACCGATCGTCTCGATCGACCGCTCCCGGACCGGGCGGGTGATCATCCCGGCCTGGCAGAACCGGCAGCCGCGGGTGCAGCCGCGGAAGATCTCCACCGAGTAGCGCTCGTGCACGGTCTCGGCCAGCGGGACCAGCGGATGCTTCGGGTAGGGCCAGTTGTCGAGGTCCATCAAGGTGTGCTTGCGGATCGAGTAGGGCACCGTCGGCCGGTTCGGCGCGACCCGGCGGATCCGGCCGTCGGGGAGGTAGTCGACGTCGTAGAACTTCGGCACGTAGACGCCGCCAGACTCGGCCAGGCGTAGCAGCAGACCGTCGCGGCCGTCCGGGCGGCCCTCGGCCTTCCACTCACGGATGACCGCCGAGATCGCCAGCGAGACCTCCTCCCCGTCGCCGAGCACCGCGGCGTCGAGGAAGTCGGCGATCGCTTCCGGATTGAAGGCGGCGTGGCCGCCGGCGAGGACGATGGGGTCGTCCTCGCCGCGCTCGGCGGCGTGCAGCGGGACGCCGGTCAGGTCGATCGTCTCGAGCATGTTGGTGTAGCCGAGCTCGGTGGAGAAGCTGAAGCCGAGCACATCGAAGGCCCGTACGGGTCGGTGGGTGTCGAGAGTGAACTGCGGCACGCCGGATTCGCGCATCATCGCGGCCATGTCGGGCCAGACGGTGTACGTACGCTCCGCGAGGATCCAGTCGCGCTCGTTGAGGATCTCGTAGAGGATCGCCACGCCTTGGTTCGGCTGGCCGATCTCGTACGCATCCGGGTAGGACAGGCACCAGCGGACCTCGGTGGCGTCCCATTCCTTGACGACGGAGTTCAGCTCGCCGCCTACGTACTGGATCGGCTTGCTGACCCGCGCCAGCAGGGGCTCGAGTCGGGGGAACAGTGACTCAGGGCCGCTGCTCTCGCTCAGGTGCAGGTGGCTGGTCGCGGTGCTCATAGGGTCCCAGGGTATCTCCCGGCCACCGGATCTCCGAGTCCCCGACCGGTGGCGGGTACGCCGGGGCCGGTGGTGGCAGCAGCGCGAGTCCGGGCGCGGCCGTCCGGACCACCCCGCGCCGGCGGCGGACCAGGTCGGCGAGGAAGACGAGTCCGGTGATTAGAACGATCGGGACGAGTGATGCGGCGGATCCCGTGCCCGCCCCGCGGTCACCGATGGCGGAGTAGTCCCCGGTCAGGACGACGGGGACGAGCGCCGCGAGGTTGTTCACGGCATGCAGGACGACGGCCGACTCCAGGCCACCCGTTCGCCAGACGAGGGCGCTCTGGATCAGCGCGAACAAGAAGTAGAAGACGTTGAGCCACGGGTCGGCGGCGCTGTGCGCCAGCACGAAGAGCAGCGACGACACCACCACGCCGAGCGCTGCCCCGAGGCGGGCGCCGGGCACCATCGCGGCGACGCACCGAGGCACCAACCCTCGGAAGGCCCACTCCTCCCCCGCCGCCTGCAGCGGTGTGGTGAGCAGGGTCAGCGCCAGCATCGTCCAGACCGAGGGCGGCCAGGGCGGCGCCGGAAGGCCACCCTCGATCAGGGTCTCGATGCCCAGCAGGAGCACCAGGGGGACACCCACGACCAGGACGGACCAGCCGAGCCAGCGCCAGCGGAACCGGCCGGCCACCGATGAGAGCCAACCCGCGCTCTGGCCGAAGAACGCCCGGTTCACCAGGATCGCCAGCGGGATGAGGAGGGCCAGCCCGACGTTGTTGCCGATGAACAGCCCGGGGCCGATGGGGATCCTCCCCTGGGCGGCGCCTTGGAGATCCGCGACGGTCACGGTCCGGAGGACCAGGTCGACGACGAGGCCGCCGACGGCCACGACCCCCCGACGACGACGTAGCCGATGACCAGTACGAGAATCGCGAGGACACCCTTCCACCAGCGATAGCGCGGTGTCCGGAGGAAGCCGTAGTAGTCCTGGGCCTCCAGCGGGAGCGAGGCGGCGGGTGGCAGGGCTGGGCGCACGGTCAGGCCTTCCGATCGGTGCCGGCCGCGCCGGCGGTGCGGTCGGTGCGGGCTCGCTCGGCGACCGCGAGGGCGAGTTCGTCGGCGACGAGGGAGCGTGGATCGATCAGCCGCGCCCGGTAGCCGGTGCGGGCCACCACGTGGGAGGCCAGGGTCACGGTCATCATCTGCAGGACCGTCACCAGCAGCAACAGGAAGAAGGCCGACCAGGTCCGCACGTGCAGGACGACCCCGAGCAGGAGCACGACGATGCCGAGGCTCTGCGGCTTGGCGGCCGGGTGCATCCGCGAGACCAGGTCGGGAAATCGGACCAGTCCCACGGCCGCAGTCAGGCAGAGCAGCGCACCCACCAGGCAGAGCAGGGCGGCGAGCAGGTCCAGGACCGCCCCGATCATGACTCGCCCCCGTCCTGCGCACGGTATCGCGCCCCGGGGCCCGCTCGCCGCGGACGGTGGTCCGGCGGCCCTCGGCGCGGCGTCGGGCACGTCGCCCGGCCTCCTCGGCAGACCCTGGCACCTGGTCATGGACGAAGCGGGCCATCGACACCGCCCCGATGAACCCGACCAGTGAGAGCGCCAGCAGGATAGGCAGCGTGGTGAGCCGATCGGTGAGCACGATCTGGAGGGCAAGTCCGCCCACGGCGACCCCGACGACCAGGTCGCTGGCGATGATCCGGTCCAGGCTGGTGGGACCCTTAGCCAGCCGCACCAACGTGACGGCCGCAGCCAGGGCAAGCACGACGACGGCCACGACGGCCACCACCAGCTGCACGGCCTCGAGCCTCTGCACGACGTTCACCGGATCACCTCCATACCTCATCAACCCCGTACCTGATCCAACCGCCATATCTGATAAGCCCCATACTCAGCCGAGCTCCTGGCCGGAAAGGGGCCCGGCGAGTGCCGCGACCTCCTCGTCGGTCCCGAACGCCCGGATGACCCGCTCCTCGACCGTACGGACCGAGGCGTACGCCTCCTCCAGGTGCGCACCGTCGCGGACGTCGAGGACGTGGACGAAGACCTCGGCCGGGACCCGCATCTGTTCCACCACGACCGACCCGGGCACCAGGCCGATGAGCTCGACGATCATCGCGATCAGCAGGTCGGAGTTGGTCCGCAGCCGCACCCCGACGATGGCACTACGGACCGGCCGGCGCCAGGCCAGCGCGAGGACGGCCACCCGCCAGGAGGACACCGTGAGGTCGACCAGGGTCAACAGGACCAGCCTGACCAGCGCGAGTACCCGGATCCGCCCCCGGAAGCGGATCACCGGCAACGGGAACAACCACGCCACCGCCCCGGTGACCACCAGGCCCCCGAGGATCGTCTTCAGGTCGGCCTGGCCCCACAGGATGCACCAGACGATGACGCCGATCAGGATGGAGCGGCCTCCCGGCCGTGCCCGCCGGGTCGGCGTACGTTCCGCGGCTGCGCCACGACGTTCCTGGGTCATCGCACCCCCTGCGGGAGCACGGCGGTGATGTAGTCACCGTGGCGGGCGTCGTGGGCCGCACGGTCGGTGAAGCCGTACATCGACCCGCCGAAGACGGTCAGCGCCAGACCGACCGCCACCAGCATGCCCGCGACGACAGCCATCGACGGCTGCAGCGGGAGGCCGGCCTCGACCATCTTCCCGTCCTCGTTCTCGGCCAGGGGCATCGCCTGCCAGAAGGCCCGGTTCCAGATCTTCGCGACCGCGAAGAGGCTGAGCAGACTGGTCAGCAGGACGGCTGCCACCCCGACCCCGGCGAGCCAGTCGTGGGTGCCGACGCCGGCGCGTACGAGTCCGACCTTGCCGAGGAACCCCGACAGCGGGGGGATACCGGCGAGGTTGAGCGCGGGCACCAGGAACAGGGCCCCGAGCACCGGGGAGGCGGAGGCCAGGCCACCCAGTTCATTGAGTGAGGTCGACCCGCCGCGTCGCTCGATCAGCCCGGCGACGAGGAACAGCGCCGTCTGCACGAGGATGTGGTGCACGGTGTAGAAGATCGCGGCCGACAGCCCGGCCTCGGAGTCCAGCGCGATCCCGAAGATCATGTAGCCGATGTGGCTGACCAGCGTGAACGACAGGATCCGCTTGATCTCGCCCTGGGCGATCGCGCCGAGGATCCCGAGCACCATGGTGAGGATGCCGATCACCATCATCGGCACCCGCAGGGCGCCCTCGGGGAACAGCACGGTCTGGGTCCGGATGATGGCGTAGACCCCGACCTTGGTGAGCAGGCCCGCGAACACGGCGGTGACGGGGGCGGGGGCCGTGGGATAGGAGTCCGGCAACCAGGCCGACAGCGGGAACACCGCGGCCTTGATGCCGAAGACGGTGATCAGCAGGAGGTGGATGACCTGCTGGACCTCGGGCGGCAGGGCGGCGAGGCGCACCCCGGCCAGCGCCATGTTGACCGTGCCCGTCGCGGCGTACACCGCCGCCAGCGCGACCAGGAAGAGCAACGAGCTGACCAGCGACACCACCACGTACGTCGTTCCGGCGCGGATCCGATCCCCCGTGCCGCCCAGGGTCAGCAGCACGAAAGAGGCGAAGAGCAGGATCTCGAAACCGACGTAGAGGTTGAACAGGTCGCCGGTCAGGAAGGCGTTCGACACTCCCGCGGTGAGCGCCAGGAAGGTTGGGTGGTAGATGGAGATCGGCGTCTCCCGGCGGCGCTGTTCCTCTTCCTGCCCCAGGGAGAACACCAGGACCAGCAAGCAGATCACCGACGACACCAGCAGCAGCACCGTGGAGAGTCGGTCGGCGACCAGCGAGATGCCCTGGGGAGCCGGCCAGCCGGCGACCCAGGTCACCTGGGGTCCGTCACGGTCCGCCAGGTACACCAATCCGCCCGCGACGGCGACGATCGCCGACAGCACGCTCACCGAGACGGCGCGCTGCGCCATCGGTCGCCGTCCCAGGATCAGCGTGAGTCCCGCGCCGAACAGGGCGAGCAGGATCGGCATCGGCACCAGCCAGCTCATCGGTCGCCCTCCCGCGGATCGCCCGGTCGTGCCGCCCCAGTCGTCTCGTGGGTGTCGCTGCCCGCTTCCTCACCCGGCTCGCCGTGGGTGACGCCGGCGTCGTACGACTCGGAGGCCTCGTCGAGCAGGGCCAGGCGCCGGATCACGGCGTCCTCGACATCGTCCTGGACCTCGTCGTGGCCGTTCACCTGGAACGCCCGGTAGGCCATCGTCAGCAGGAACGCGGTGGTCGCCAGGGTGATGACGATCGAGGTGAGCACCATCGCCTGGGGCAGCGGATCGGTGATCCGGTCCGCTGCACTGAGGCCGATGAACGCGGGGAGCCCGGCCCGTCCGGCGATGATCGGGTAGAGCAGGTTGACGCCGTTGGAGGCGAGCAGGATCCCCATCAGGATCCGGGTCAGCGAGCGCTCGAGGAGGAGGTAGACCCCGCACGCGATCAGGAAGCCGGAGACGAGCAGCAGGGTGATGTTGGGTTCCATCACACCTCCGACTCTTGGGGTTCCTCGAAGGGACGACCGGGGAGCCGCAGCGCGCTGCGGCCGCCGCGGACCCCGCCACCCTCCGCCGGTCGCGGAGCGCGATCCTGCTCGGTCTGGACGTCGATGCCCGAGCCCAGCGAGCGGGCGATGTCGAGCAGCAGGCCGATGACGACCAGGTAGACACCGATGTCGAAGAAGACCGAGGTCACCACGTGGATGTCGCCTAGGAGTGGCCAGACCCGCCCGAAGGCATGCAGCTCGGCAAGGGCGGGGACATGGATGTCGAGCGCGTACGACTCCAGGATCGAGCCGCCGACCGCCAGCGGCGCGACGGCAGCCCCGACCGCCACGACCATGCCGGAGCCCAGCACGATGCCGGCGTCGACGGGGGCCGCGTCGTCGAGTTCGTGACGCCCACCGGCAAGGTAGCGCAGCACCAGGGCGAGCCCGGCGATCAGGCCGCCGGCGAAGCCACCACCGGGGTGGTGGTGGCCGGACATCAGCACGTAGACCGAGGCGATCACCATCACCGGGAAGAGCAGGCGGGTGACCACCTCCATCACCAGTGACCGGCGCAGTGGCGAGAGGGTCTGCCCACCCCGCAGCCAGGAATAGCCGCGCTTGCCGCGGACCTCCTGGGCCGCGAGCTCTCGCGTCTCGGCCGGCGTCCTGAAGGCGTAACGGGCCCGGATGAAGATCAGTGAGGCGACACCGGTCGCGGCGATCAGCAGCACGGAGATCTCACCGAAGGTGTCCCAGGCGCGGGCGTCGACGAGGGTGACGTTGACGATGTTCGTCCCGTGGCCGATCTCCCACGCCTGGGTGTACAGCGCTGTCGAAACCGGCTCAGCTACCCGCGCGGTGGTGGCCACCAGCACCACGCCGACGACGGTGGCGCCGACGGCCGTCGCCAGCACGATGCGCCACCAGCGCATCGAGGTGAGCGGGCGGTCGGTGAAGTACTTCGGCAGCTTCCGCAGCACCAGGACGAAGACGACGATCGAGACGGTCTCGGTGAGGACCTGGGTGAGCGCCAGGTCCGGAGCCCCGTGGATGAGGAAGAGGAGGGCCAGTCCGTAACCGGTGACGCCGACGAGGATGACGGCCTTGAGGCGGCCGCGGGAATTGGCGGCGAGCCACGCGGCCACGCACATCACCGCACCGACGATCGCCTGCACCGGTGTGTCCCACAGCCGCACCCCACTGCCGAGACCCGTCTGGGTGAAGACCTCGGTGCCGGTGAAGAGCACAAGCATCCCCAGGATCGCGGCGAGATAGAGCGGCAGCGAGCCCGGCTGGACCCGCGCGGTCACCTCGACCGCGAACCGGTCCAGCCACCTGATCAGCCGGTGGAACGTCTGCTGTGCCGGTGGGATGGCGGGCAGGGTCTCCTGCATCACCGCCACGCGGGTGCGGAACAGGAACATCACTGCGCCGAGGACCCACACCGAGACGGACAGGGCGAGCGCCGGGGTGGGGCCGCTCCACAGCGCCAACCCGTGAGAGCGTGCCCCGACACCGAGGGCTTCGCCGTAGGGCGTGATGATCGCCGTCCATTCCGGGCCCACCGACCCCAGCACCAGACTGGCCGCCCCCAGGATCACGGGGGCAGCGGCGAACCCGAGCGGCACCGCGTGCACCGGCCTCGGCTTGGCGACCGTGCGCTTCGTGGCGAAGGCTCCCCACAGGAAGCGGGCGGTGTAGGCCACGGTGAGAACCGACCCCACGACGAGCAGTCCGGTCATCGCGATCGACGGGCCCGGGAGCATCCCCGTACCGTCCGAGGCAGGGTCGACGACCCAGTTCACGGCCGCTTCGAAGGCGGCCTCCTTGGCCAGGTAGCCAGCGGTCGGCGGCAGTCCCGCCATCGACAGCCCGGCGAGGGTGGCGGCCGTGGCGACCCAGGGCAGCTGACGGCCCACACCGGAGAGTTCACGCAGGTCGCGGGTCCCGGTGGAGTGGTCGACGATGCCGACGGCGAGGAAGAGGGTCGACTTGAACACCGCGTGCGCCACGAGCAGGGCGAGCCCGGCGACCGCGCCGGCCCGCGTTCCGGAGCCGAGCAGGACGATGAGGAAGCCGAGCTGGGACACCGTGCCGTACGCCAACAGCAGCTTGAGATCGACCTGGCGCAAGGCCCGGTACCCCCCGAGGACCATGGTCAATGCGCCCACCGTCATCAGCAGGGGGCGCCAGCCGGGCACGCCCGCGAACCCGGGGGCCAAGACGGCGATGAGGTACACCCCGGCCTTGACCATCGCGGCGGAGTGCAGGTAGGCGGACACCGGGGTCGGCGCCGCCATCGCTCCGGGCAACCAGAAGTGGAACGGCACCTGGGCGGACTTCGTCAGCGCCCCGAGCAGGACCAACAGGACGGCACCGACCACGTACGGCCCCCGCGGTGCGGCGTCGACCACGGCGCCGAGCGAGTAGCTGTGTGCCGAGCCGCCCAGCATCACCAGGCCGGCCAGCATCGCCAGGCCTCCCGCGCTGGTGACCACCAGGGCGGTCAGCGCCGCGCCGCGGTTCGCCGCCCGCAGCGGGTTGTGGCCGACGAGCAGGTAGGAGAAGACGGTGGTCAGTTCCCAGAAGACGTAGAGGTAGAGCAGGTTGTCGGCACTGACCAGGCCGAGCATCGACCCGGCGAAGGCCACCAGCAGCCCGGCCACCCTGGCCTGCGGCCGGCCGCGGCTGAAGTACCAACGGCAGTAGACCAGGATGAGCGCGCCGATGACGCTGACGACGAGCCCGAGCACCCACTGGACCAGGCCGATCCGCAGGTCGAACGTGAGGCCGATGCCCGGCACCCAGGCCCGGTGCACGACGTACGACCCGCCCCCGAGGATCGTGCGGTGCAGCCCGAGGAGCCACACGGCGGTGGCCGCCGGGGCGAGGGCCATCAGCAGAAAGACGCGCCGGCCCAGCAGGCGGGTGAGCGCCGGGGCCAGGATCGCCAGTCCGAAGTGGACGGCGATCAGCGACGTCACTGACCGCCCGGCCCGGAGGCCAGGGAGGGGAACCAGAGGGCGATCTCGCGGGCAGCGCTTTCCGGGCTGTCGGACCCGTGGACAAGGTTCAGCTGGTTCGACAGGGCCCAGTCACCACGAATGGTGCCGGGGGCGGCCTTGCGGCCATCGGTGGCGCCGTTGAGCCCGCGGACCGCCTCCACCGCCTGGTCACCTTCGAGGACGAGGGCGACGAGCGGGCCGGACGTGATGAAGTCCCGCAGATCGGGGTAGAACGCCCGCTCGAGGTGCTCGGCGTAGTGCGCATCGGACAGGGCCGCGTCGATCGTCCGCAGCTCCAGCGCCACGATCCGCAGGGACTTCCGTTCGTAGCGCTCCAGGATCGTGCCGACGAGTCCCCGCGCCACGGCGTCGGGCTTGATCAGGACGAGGGTGCGCTGCGCTTCGGTCATGGGGCCACCCTAGCGGACGCTGTGGGCCGGGCGGCGGGTGCCGAGGACGCGGCGAGGAGGCTGCAGGTGGACACGCACGGGGTGCGGCTCAGGCGGTGCGGCTGGCCTCGATCCGGCGACCGAGCACGAAGCAGGCCACGTACAGACCCGCGAAGATGGCGCCGACGACGTACATCACCGGGCTGACGATCCCCAGCGCGATCCCGACCAACTGGGTCAGCCAGCCGAGCAGCTGACCGCACGGACGCCTGATCGTGACCCCCGCGACGAGGGCGAGCATTGCGGCCGAGCCGGCGAGGGCGCCGGCCGTGACCGGGCGCACGCCGTCAATCATGATCATCACCGCCAGCGACAGGCCGAACACGACGACCTCGAAGTAGAGGGTCATCATCAGGACCCTGATCATCGGGTTGTCCTTGCGCAGCAGCACGGTCAGTCCTCCCCCTCGGCACCCCAGGCGGTGGTGCCGATCTCCAGTTGGGCCTCGTCGTCGGTGGCGGCGGCCCGGGCGGCGACGCGGCTCTCCCCCGCGGCTCGCTCGCCGGGTACGAGGATCCCACGTGCCTCGCCGATTCCGATCACTGTGCCGGTGACCAGAATGCCCGGGGTCGGGGGCAGGTCCTCCTCGCCGGCCAGCAGCTCGGGGTCAATGCCTTCGGCCATCAGGGTGTCGGCGATCATCGTGGCCCGCTCCAGCGCGTCCGCCATCGTCGCCGCGACGCTCACCCGGTCACCGCCGAAGACCTCGCGGGCCAGTTCGCCCAGTTCCTCCGGCGAGAGGGCTCGGTCGGTGGCGGCCACGGTGGTGACGACCACCTGGTGCATCACCGGTTCGAGGGTTTCCAGGACCTGGCGCACGTCCTTGTCCCGCATCGCCGCGACGACACCGATCAGCGGATTGAAGGTGAAGGCCTCCTGGATCGTCGCGACGACCGCGGCGGCCCCGTGCGGGTTGTGTGCCGAGTCGAGGACGATCGTGGGAGAGGTCCGGACCACCTCCATCCGACCCGGCGCGATCACCTGATCGAGTCCGTCCTGGATCACCTCCGGGGTGAGCGCCTTCATCCCGAGGAACGTTTCCACCGCGGCGATGGCCAGTGCGGCGTTGTGCGCCATGTGTTCCCCGTAGAGCGGCAGGTGCAGGTCGCGGACGGGGCCGGAACTGGCGTTCACGGCGATCACCTGCCCACCGAGCGCGGGGGCTCGGTCGATCAGGCCGAAATCCACGCCCTCCGCCGAGAGCAGCGACCCGGTCTCGGTGGCGCGCCGCAGCAGGACGGTGGCCGCCTCGAGCTCCTGGCCCGCCGTCACGACATGGCTGCCCTCCTTGATGATCCCGGCCTTCTCGGTGGCGATCTCGGTGAGCGTGTTGCCCAGGATGTGCATGTGGTCGTAGCTGATCGGGGTGAAGACCGCCACCGTGGCATCGGCGACCGAGGTGGCGTCCCAGCGCCCACCCATGCCCACCTCGACGATGGCCACGTCGACCGGAGCATCGGCGAAGGCCGCGTACGCCATCGCCGTGATCACCTCGAAGAACGTCATCGGGATGCCGTCCAGCCGCTGCTCGTCCACCATGGCCACGTACGGGGCAATGTCCTCCCAGACCTCGTCGAAGCGCTCGACGCTGATCGGCGCCCCGTCGATGCTGATCCGCTCCCGGACGTCGGTCAGGTGCGGCGAGCTGAAGCGGCCGGTGCGCAGACCCATCGCGCGCAGCAGGGCTTCGATCATGATGGCGGTGCTGCCCTTGCCGTTCGTGCCGGTGATCTGGATCACCGGCGTCGCGTGCTGCGGGTCGCCCAGCAGCTCGCACAGCGCGCTGATCCGCGACAGGGACGGACCGACGCGGTGTTCGGGCCACCGGGCCATGAGTCGCGCGGCCAGTTCACGGTGGCGGGCGTCGCCGGCGAGGAGGGAGTCCGGGTCACGGGAGATGTCAGACATAGCGCGTCGAGTCTAGACCGCTCCTCGTCGTCCGGCATGGCCTCGTCGTCCGGCATGGTCTCGGCCTCAGTGACAGTGGTTCTTGCGGCGTCCGCGGCGGTACTGCATGGTGGACCCGAACAGCGGAGGGAGGCCTGATGCGCACAGCCGGCCACCTGCGCCCCCGGCGCCTCCTGGCCACCCTGGTGGCCGTCCTGGCGCTCCTCGTCGCCCTGCCGACCGTCGCCCATGCGCACACGCTGCTTCAGGACAGCGAGCCGAGGGCAGCCGAGACGATACCGACGGCGCCGGCACGGGTGACCCTGACCTTCAGCGAACCGGTCCAGCCTGCGTCGACGGCCCTCACGGTCCTCGACGACCACCTCCGGCCCGTGGCCACCGGTCCCCTGGAGGGTGACTCGGGTGGGACGAGCGTGTCCGTCTCACTGCCGCCACGGCTGGCCCCCGGCACGTACACGGTGTCCTGGCGGGTCATCTCAGAGGACACGCACGCGGTCTCCGGATCGTTCCGCTTCTCCATAGGCGCCCCGACGACGGTCACCGGGACGGCGCCCGGCGCAGGCGCCCGGAGCACCACACTGACGGCACTCCTGGGGCTCACGCACGGCTTGGGTTACGTCGGTCTGGCGCTCGGTCCGGCGCTCCTCTTCGCGGTCCTGGTCCTGTGGCCGGCTGGGCTGTCGGACCGTCGGGTGCAGACGCTGATCTGGACGGGTCTGGGGCTGCTGTTCGTCAGCACGGTCGGAGCCCGGTTGTACCTCGCACTGCAGGTCACCGGGCTCCCGTTCAGCACGCTCTGGATGTCACCGGACGATCTGGACACCCATTCGCCGCGCTTCGACCTGCTGACCGATCTCCGCTTCTACCTGACGATCGCGCTGGTGACCATCCTGGTCGCCGCCCTGTTCCAGGGGCCGATGGAATCGGGCCGCCCGAGTGTCGGGCCCGCCGGGGCTGTCCGGGCGGCGCCAGGCGGGCGGCGCCCACTCCTCCTGATCGGCGCCACGGTCCTCGCCTGGCTCGGGCTCCTGGTGACCTCGGCCCTGGCCGGACATTCGGCGACCGGTGACCTCGCCCCACTGGCGATCGGCGTCAAGGTCCTGCACCTGGCGGCGATGTCGCTGTGGTTGGGCGGCCTGGCCCTGGTGGTGACGGCGGTCGCGGCGCCCGGACGGCACGCCGAGGTGGCGGTGGTCATGCCGGCGTTCTCCCGGCTCGCTTTCACCAGCGTGCTGGTCATCGTGGCGACGGGCGGCTACCTGACGCTCCGCGAGGTCGGCCTCTCTTTCGGAGCACTGACGACGACGGACTACGGCAGGCTGCTCCTGCTCAAGGTGTCCGCTGTCGTCGTGCTCGTCGCCCTCGGCAACCTGGGTCGCCTGTGGGTCCGCCGTCACCTCGCGGGGCCGGCGGCGGATGCCACCGTCCCGGACGGCCGGGACGCCCCCACCGGCCCCGGCCCGGTGACGTACGGCCCTCGGGACGTGTCGCGCCTGCGCCGGGGAGTCTCCGCCGAGGTCGTCATCGCGCTGGTCGTCCTGGGGTTGACCTCGGCCCTGGTCGGCGTCCCGACCGCCCGGCAGGACTACGCGCCTCCCTTCCACACCACCGTCACCGCCCCGGGTACGAGGACGGATGTCTACATCGCGAAGCCCAAGGTCGGCGACACCACGCTGCGGGTCCGGGTCACCTCACCGGACGGGGCCCCGATCGGAGTACAGGCCATGACAGCGACGATCACCGCGTCATCGTCCGACGCGGCCCCGATCGCCCTCGTGCCGGCGAACGGTTCCGGTGCCTCAGCGGACGGACGCACCGACTTCCCGGTCAGCTTCCCCTCAGTCGGGAGCTGGACCATACGGCTCACCATCCGGACGTCAGAACTGGACGCCACCGCCCTCTCCACGAAGGTCACCATCACATGACGATGAGAAGAATCCTCGCCACCGCCGTCGCGGGGCTGGCTCTCCTCGCCGCGGGCACCGCCACCGCGTTCGCCCACGTCGAAGTGAAGAGCGACAAGGCCACCGCCGGCGCCACCGACGTCACGCTGACCTTCTCGGTCCCGAACGAGAAGGCCGGGCTCTCGACCACCTCGGTCGACCTGGTGCTCCCCAGCGATCATCCGCTGGTCGGGGTCTCCGCCGTTCCGCAGAACGGATTCACCCCGACCGTGACCAGCCGGACGGTCTCCACCCCGGTACCGGGCCGGTCCGGCCCGGTCACCGAGGTCGCCGACCGGGTGACGTTCTCCGGCGGCACGATCACCGGCACGGAGGAGAAGCCCTTCGCGATCAGGGTGGACAAGCTGCCCGACGGGGTCTCCTCCCTGACGTTCAAGGCCATCCAGCATTACTCGGACGGCTCGACGGTCGCCTGGATCGAGGTGGCCGCCGACGGTCAGGCCGAGCCGGAGAATCCGGCTCCCGTCCTCACACTCACCGTCCCCGCCGGCCAGAGCGCCAGCGCATCCCCCGTGGCCAGCACAGCGGCCACCGCCTCCCCGAGCCCGGCATCCGCGACGGCAGGGTCCTCGTCGCCCTGGCCCTGGATCGCCCTCGTCGCGATCTTCGCCGTGGCCGGTGTCGTGGTCGCCGTACGGACGCTGCTGGCGCGCGGAAGGCATTGACGCGGATAAGGGGCGACGGAACCGGGCACGTTAGACTCCCGGTCATGAGTCCAGCCACACCACCTCTCGGCACCACGGACAGCGAGGCTGTGGCACGACCGACGTCGGAGCGGCACCTGCTCGACTGGATCGGTCTGGCGTGCCGTCTCGGCCTGGGTGGTGTGCTCGTCGTGGCCGGCGCCCTCAAGGTCAGTGATCTGGAGCAGTCCGTGCTCGCGGTGCGGGGATACCAGATCCTACCGTACGACCTTGCCGTCGTCGTCGGCTACGCGCTGCCTCCGCTGGAGATCATCGTCGGGCTGCTGCTGATCGCCGGCCTGTTCACCCGATGGGCGGCGCTGATCGGCGGCCTCTTCATGGCCGCGTTCATCACCGGCATCACTCAGGCGTGGGTGCGGGGGCTGACGATCGACTGCGGCTGCTTCGGTGGCGGCGGCCAGGTCGCGGCCAACCAGACGAAGTACGGCCTGGAGATCCTCCGCGACGTCGGCCTGATGGCGTTGGGTGTGTTCCTCGTCGTCCGCCCCCGCACACCCTTCGCTGTGGAGCACCGGCTGTTCGGTCTCCCGCTCGTCCTGCCCGACGACCACAGCGACGGGACCGACTGAGGCCCGCCCCCTTCCGGCCGTGTACGACGGCCGGGATCCGACCCGCCCGCCCACGACCAGAAAAGGCCCTCGATGAGCAGCAAGAACCAGGCAGGCCCCACGTCCGCGACCAACCGTCGCGCCCAGATGCGCGCCGAGGCGGAGGCCGCCGCGCAGCGCGCCCGGACCCGCAAGATCGTCATCACCGCCCTGTCGGTGGTGGTCGTGGCCGTTCTCGTGATCGGCGGGCTGGTGTTGGCTCAGAGCCGTGGCAAGCAGTCGGCGAACGGGATCCTGCCCCCGAACACGACGTCCGCCGGCAACGGCATCATCGTCAATCCTGGTAAGGCCGAGGGCAAGCCTGTCGTCGAACTGTTCTTCGACTACCAGTGCCCCGGCTGCGGGAGCCTGGAGCGCTCGGCCGGCCAGTACATCCTCGGCGGCGCCCAGAAGGGCGACTACCAGCTCATCTATCGGCCGATGATCTTCCTCGACACCAACCTGCGCAACGACGCCTCGCTGCGCGCCGCCAACGCCGCCGCCTGCTACGCCCAGGCAGGCGGGGACTACCCGGCCTACCACCAACTGGTGTTCAACAACCAGCCGGCCAAGGAGGGGCAGGGTTACACCGACGACCTGCTGCGCAACCAGCTGCCGAGTCAGCTCGGCATGAACGGTGACCAGCTGACCCAGTTCCAGAAGTGTTTCGACGCCGGCACCTTCAAGGGCTTCGCACAGCAGACGAACACCGCCGCGGCGAAGGACGGCATCACGAGTACTCCCACGGTCCGCGTGAACGGCAAGAACCTCGACCTGTCGACGATGACCGCGCCCGACCAGTTCCCGGACGCCGTGGCCAAGGCTGCCGCGGCCAAGTGACCCACTCCTGACAGTCTTCTCGCCCCCGCCCCGGATGTGCGTGGGGGCGAGCCCTGTCCGTAAGATGCACCCCATGAGCGATGCCCTCCGGAAGCCCCCGTCCACCACGGCCCCGCACACCACGGGCACGTCGGTAGGCGCGGCCCGAGTACCGGAGAAGCCCGCCCTCGAGGGACTCGAGGACGCCTGGGGCACCCGCTGGGACGAGGCCGGAACGTACGCGTTCGACCGTACGGCGTCGCGTGAGTCGGTCTTCTCCATCGACACTCCCCCGCCCACCGTCTCCGGGTCGTTGCACGTGGGGCACGTGTTCTCCTACACCCACACCGACGTCGTCGCCCGTTACCAGCGGATGCGCGGCAAGGAGGTCTTCTACCCGATCGGGTGGGACGACAACGGCCTGCCGACCGAGCGCCGGGTGCAGAACTACTACGGGGTCCGCTGCGACCCGTCCATCCCGTACGACAGCGACTTCACCCCGCCGGCCAAGCCGGACCCGAAGCGCCAGGTGTCGATCAGCCGCCGCAACTTCGTCGAGCTCTGCCACGAGCTGACGGCCGTGGATGAGCAGGTGTTCGAGAACCTGTGGAAGCACGTCGGGCTGTCGGTCGACTGGAGCCTCCTCTACACGACGATCTCCGATGAGTCGCAGGCCGTCGCGCAGCGCGCCTTCCTGCACAACCATGAGCGCGGCGAGGCCTACATGTCCGAGGCGCCGACGATGTGGGACATCACCTTCCAGACCGCGGTGGCCCAGGCCGAACTCGAGGCCCGTGACTACCCGGGCTTCTATCACGCGCTGAACTTCCACAAGGCCGACGGCGGTGAGGTCGTCATCGAGACGACCCGCCCCGAGCTCCTCGCCGCGTGTTGCGCGCTGATCGCCCACCCCGACGACGAGCGCTACCAGCCGCTGTTCGGCACCACCGTGAAGACGCCGGTCTTCGGCGTCGAGGTGCCGGTCCTCGCCCACCGTGACGCGGAACCGGACAAGGGTTCGGGCATCGCGATGTGCTGTACGTTCGGCGACCTCACGGACGTCACGTGGTGGCGCGAACTGAACCTGCCGACCCGCACGATCATCGGCCGTGACGGTCGGCTGTCCCGCGAGACCCCTGAGTGGGTCGTCAACGCCGCCGCCTACGAACGGATCGCCGGGAAGACCACGCACTCGGCGCGCGAGGAGACCGTCGCGATGCTGCGTGAGAACGGCGAACTCATCCGCGAGCCGGAGCCGACGCAGCGCAAGGCGAACTTCTACGAGAAGGGCGACAAGCCGCTCGAGATCGTCTCGACCCGACAGTGGTACATCAGCAACGGCGGCCACGACGAGGACCTCAAGCAGGCCCTGCTCAAGCGCGGCGAGGAACTCGACTGGGTCCCGGCCCACATGCGCCACCGCTACGAGGACTGGGTCGGCGGCCTGAACGGCGACTGGCTGATCTCGCGCCAGCGCTACTTCGGTGTCCCGTTCCCGGTCTGGTACCCGCTCGACGCCGACGGCGAACCGGACTACGACCACCCCATCCTCGCCGACGAGGCGCACCTCCCGGTCGACCCGGCCTCCGAATGCCCGGCCGGCTTCGAGGAGAGCCAGCGCAACCAGCCCGGCGGTTTCGTCGCCGACCCGGATGTGATGGACACCTGGGCCACCTCATCCCTCACCCCGCAGATCGCCGGCGGTTGGGGGCGCGACGAGGAGCTGTTCGGGAAGGTCTTCCCGATGGACATGGCACCCCAGGCGCACGACATCATCCGCACCTGGCTCTTCTCCCGGATCGTGCGGTCGCACCTCGAGTTCGACTCGCTGCCGTGGGCCCGCGCGACGATCTCCGGCTTCGTGGTCGACCCGGACCGCAAGAAGATGTCGAAGTCCAAGGGCAACGTCGTGGTGCCGTCGGAGATCCTGGAGAAGTTCGGCGCTGACGCCGTGCGGTGGCGTGCCGCGATGGCTCGCCCGGGCATGGACTCGCCGTTCGACGAGAAGCAGATGAAGGTCGGTCGCCGCCTGGCGATGAAGATCCTCAACGCCTCGAAGTTCGTCCTCGGTTACGGCACCTCGACCGATCCGACGAAGGTCACCCAGTCGGCGGACCTCGCCATGCTGACGGCATTGGCCGACGTCGTCCGCCGGGCGACCGATGCGTTCGAGGCGTACGACTACTCGATGGCACTGGAGACCGCGGAGAAGTTCTTCTGGCAGTTCTGCGACGACTATCTCGAGCTGGTCAAGGAGCGGGCGTACGGCGCCCAGGGCGAGGCGGCCGCCGCCTCGGCGCAGAACGCTCTGGCCTTGGCTCTCAAGGTGCAGCTGCGGCTCTTCGCCCCGATCATGCCGTTTGTGACGGAGGAGGTCTGGTCGTGGTGGCAGGAGGGCTCGGTGCACCGCGCCAGCTGGCCCACCCCCGGGGAACTGACCGACGGCCTGTCCGGCGTGGGTGACCCGGACGTGCTCACCGACGTGGCTGCCGCACTCGAACTGCTGCGCGGGGCCAAGTCCTCCGCCAAGCGATCGATGAAGACGCAGATCACCGCAGTGACGATAAGCGGTCCGCGCGACTCGATCGCCCTGCTGCAAGGAGTCGAGGCCGACCTGCGGGCGGTGGGCCGGATCGTCGGAGAGATCAGCTGGGTGACGGGTGAGGGACCGATCGCTGCGGAGGTCGAACTGGAGCCCGAGGAGGCCTGAGCTCCAGCGGCGTAGCCGGACCTCGAGGCCCGGCTACGCCACGAACCGGGTGCGGTACCAGGCTCGACGCAGGGTGCCGCGCCTCGGCGAGTGTGTACGAATATTTGGCCATAGGGAAGCCCTATGGAACGCCAGCCCATCACTGACTGATCGACGGCGCCGCAGTTCCTCAGGTCCGACCCGGCGATGACGGCTCAGCGTGGCACACGCAGCGCTGCGGGGGCCGGCGAAGCAGATCGCCGACCCCCGCAGCAGTGCAGCAGGTGTGTCCCTGAACAGGCCTGCTTGATGCAATCGGGCCCCCGAGCAATCGGGCCTTGATCAATCACGCCTCGAAAGAAGGGCCTCCCGTCATGCGGTGCGTTCGTGCCGCTGCCCCCGTTTGGTGGCCTTGGCCCGGTTGAGCATCTGAGGCTTCGCGCCCTGGGTGATGACGTCCGCATCGACCACCACCTGGGTGATGTTCTCGTCGGACGGTACGTCGTACATCACGTCGAGCAGGGACTCCTCGAGGATGGCCCGCAGGCCACGGGCCCCGGTCCCCCGGTTGAGTGCCGACTCGGCGACCGCGGCGATGGCCTCAGAGGTGAACTCGAGGTCGACCCCGTCCAGCTCGAACAGCCGCTGGTACTGGCGGACCAGGGCGTTGCGCGGCTCGACGAGGATCCGGACGAGGGCATCCCGATCCAGCGGGGCCACTGTCGCGATCATCGGCAGTCTGCCGATGAACTCGGGGATGAGGCCGTACTTGTGCAAGTCCTCGGGGCGTACGTCGGAGTACGGATCCGAGCTCTTCTCGAGTCGCGACGACAGATCGTTGTTGAAGCCGAGGGGGCGCTTGCCGACCCGCTCGTTGATGATGTCGTCCAGACCGGCGAAGGCACCGCCCACGATGAACAGGACGTTCGTCGTGTCGATCTGGATGAAGTCCTGGTGCGGATGCTTGCGGCCGCCCTGCGGCGGGACGGAGGCGACCGTGCCCTCGAGGATCTTCAGCAGCGCCTGCTGCACGCCTTCACCGGAGACATCGCGGGTGATCGAGGGATTCTCCGACTTGCGGGCCACCTTGTCGATCTCGTCGATGTAGATGATGCCGGTTTCGGCCTTATGCACATCGAAGTCAGCGGCCTGGATCAGCTTGAGCAGGATGTTCTCGACGTCCTCACCGACATAGCCGGCCTCCGTGAGCGCGGTGGCATCGGCCATCGCGAACGGCACATTGAGCATCCGCGCCATCGTCTGCGCCAGGTAGGTCTTCCCGCAGCCGGTCGGACCGATCAGCAGGATGTTGGACTTCCCCAGTTCCACCCCGTCCTCCTCGGCGGCCCGCCGAGGAGTCGGGGCGTTCTGGGCCTGCACCCGCTTGTAGTGGTTGTACACCGCTACCGCGAGAGTCTTCTTCGCCGAGTCCTGTCCGATGACGTACTCATCGAGGAAGTCCCGGATCTGCTGAGGCTTCGGAAGCTCGTCGAAGGAGCCCGTCTCCCCGCTGTCGGAGAACTCCTCCTCGATGATCTCGTTGCACAGCTCGATGCACTCGTCGCAGATATAGACGTTCGGCCCCGCGATGAGCTTCTTCACCTGCTTCTGGCTCTTGCCGCAGAACGAGCATTTGAGCAGGTCCCCGGTTTCCCCGATGCGTGACATGACTGAGTCTCCCTCGTGACCTAGACGTCCTTGAGGGACTTCAGCACGTCGTCGATCAGTCCGTACTCCTTGGCCTGCTCGGCCGTGAGGTACTTGTCCCGATCGACGTCGCGGCTGACCTGTTCGGTCGTCTGACCGGTCGCGTCGGAGAGCATCTTCTCCATCAGGGCCCGGATCCGCAGGATCTCGTTGGCCTGGATCTCGATGTCGGAGGACTGGCCGTAGGAGGTCTGGCCCATCGACGGCTGGTGGATCAGGATCGTCGAGTTCGGCAGGGCCAGGCGCTTGCCCTTGGTCCCCGCGGCGAGCAGGACAGCCGCGGCGGAGGCGGCCATACCCAGGCAGATCGTCTGCACGTCGGGCTTGATGTACTGCATCGTGTCGTAGATGGCGCTCATCGCGGAGAACGAGCCGCCTGGCGAGTTGATGTAGATGCTGATCGGCCGCTCCGGATCCATCGACTGCAGAACCAGCAGCTGCGACATCACGGCATTGGCGATGTCATCGGTCACCGGCGTCCCGAGGAAGATGATCCGGTCCTCGAAGAGCTTCGTGTACGGGTCGACCCTGCGGACGCCGTACGACGTACGCTCCTCCCACTGGGGGATGAAGTAGTCCATCTGCGGACCGAGCGGAGCGGCACCGCCCGCACCGAGCGGGTTCAGTCCGCCGGGCTGCAGGGCCTCGTGACGCTGCTCCATGTTGAACCGAGCGAGATAGTTGTTGTCCATGGTCGTCCTCCTCACTGGTTCGGGGACTCGGCCCGGTCGTTGGTGATCTGCGACGCCTTCTCGTACACGTGGTCGATGAAGCCGTACTCGAGGGCCTCCTGGGCCGTGAACCAGCGGTCACGGTCGGAGTCCGCCTCGATCTTCTCGAGCGGCTGGCCCGTGTGCCCGGAGATCAGCTTGGCCATCTCCTTCTTCGTGGCCAGCAGCTGCTCGGCGTTGATCTTCACCTCGGTGGCCGTGCCACCGATCCCACCCAACGGCTGGTGCATCAGGATCCGGCTGTGCGGCAGCGCGTAGCGCTTACCACGGGTGCCGGCACTGAGCAGGAACTGTCCCATCGACGCAGCCATGCCCATGGCCACGGTGGCGACATCGTTGGAGATCCACTGCATGGTGTCGTAGATCGCCATGCCGGCGGTCACCGAACCACCTGGGGAGTTGATGTACAGATAGATGTCCTTCTCCGGGTCCTCCGCATTCAGCAGGAGCATCTGGGCGCAGATCGCGTTGGCGTTCTCGTCCCTGACCTCCGAGCCCAGAAAGATGATCCGGTTCGCCAGGAGGGACTGGTAGACGTTGTCCGCCATGCCGAGTGGGCTCGCGCCGTTGGCGGCGAGGGGGCTTCCCTGATTCACGTTCACGCTTCCGAACCTACCGGCACCCCATGACAAATCGGACCCGATCCGCGTCGTGTTCGCTACGGGCAGAGCGACGACAAGGGCGGCCACCCCGAAGGAGTGGCCGCCCGAAAGTCGTACGCGGACCGTCAGGTCACTCGGCCTCGACCTTGTCGGCCTCGACCTCATCAGCCTCGACCTCGTCGGCCTCGACCTCGTCCAGGTCGACGTCGGCGTCCGCAGCCTCAGCGGCGAGGGTGCCGTCGGCCTGCAGGCCCTTCAGGTCGACGACGTTGCCCTCGGAGTCCTTGACGACGGCGGCACCGACGACCAGGGCCAGCGCCTTCGACCGGCGGATCTCGGTCATCCAGTCGTTCGTGTGGTCATGCTCGAGCATGTGCTGCATCTCCTGCTCGGGGGAGGTGCGGTTGGCGCGCGCCCGGGCGAAGAGGTGCTCGGTGAGGTCGGTCTGCTCGATCTGGACGTCGTGGTCCTCGGCGATCTTGTCGAGGACGAGCTGGGCCTTGACGGACTCGGCGGCACGCTCGGCGAGGGTGGCGCGGAACTCCTCCTCGGTCTCCTCGTTCTCGTCCGACTCGGCGAGGTACTGCTTCAGGGTCATCCCGGCCTGGGCGAGCTCCTGGTCGACCTGGCTGTTGCGGGCCTCGACCTCGGCGGCCAGCAGGTTCGCGGGCAGCTCCATGTCGATCTGCTTGATGACGGCCTCGAGGACCTTGTCCCGGGCAGCGTTGGCCTGGTCGACGCGGTGCATGCGGACCAGGTTCTGGCGCAGGTCGTCGTACATCTCCTCGGCGGTGTCGAACTCGGAGACCATCTGGGCGAAGTCGTCGTCGACCTCGGGCAGCTCCTGCTCCTGCACCTTGGTGACGCTCACCTCGATGTCGGCCTCCTGGCCGGCCGCCGGGCCGCCCACGAGCGTGGAGGTGAACGTCTTCGTCTCGCCCGCCTTCATGCCGGTGAGGGCCTCGTCCATGCCCTCGACCATGCCGCCCGCGCCGACGCGGTAGGTGACGCCCTCGGCCTCGCCGCCCTCGATGAGCTCGCCGTCCTTGGTGGCCTTCAGGTCGAAGGTGACCAGGTCACCTTCGGCGGCGGCCCGGTCGACCTCGGTGTTGGTGGCGAAGCGCTCGCGCAGGATCTTGACCTGCTCCTCGAGCTCGTCCTCGGTGGACTCGACGGCGTCGACCTCGACCTCGACGGAGTCGAACGCCGGGATCATGAAGTCCGGACGGACATCCATCTCCGCGGTGAACTCAACGGTCTCACCGACCTCGAGCTTGGTGACCTCGATCTCCGGCTGGGTCAGCGGCACGAGTTCGTGCTCGGCCACGGCGGAGGAGTAAAGATCCGGGAGCGCCTCGTTCAGGGCCTGCTCCAGGGCGACGCCGGGGCCGAACCGCTGGTCGATGATCGACGCCGGCACGTGACCCGGACGGAAGCCCGGGATCTGCACCTGCTGCGCGATCTCCTTGTAGGCCTTGTCCAGGTGAGGCTTCAGATCGGCGAAGGGCACCTCGACGGTGATCTTGGCCCGCGAGGGGCTCAGCTGCTCAACAGTGCTCGGCAAGACGGATACTCCTGAATCGATGGCCAGAGGGCGACGGCCGGATGGTCGCCCCCTCACGTAGTGGGTGTCCGCAGCGACTCCGTCGACCTTGCTCCGGGTCTCGCTCGGCGCACACAAGATGACATCCTAACCTGACGCCCTGCCGCGTCGAAAATGTGGACTTGGCCACCTCGCACGCGCCCCGCTAGACTCCAACAGTTGCCAATCGGCGGACGGCGTCCGTACGCCACCGTCGGGCCGCGACCGGGGCGTAGCGTAGTGGCTAGCGCGCCTGCTTTGGGAGCAGGAGACCGCAGGTTCGAGTCCTGTCGCCCCGACCGATACTGGTTCCGTCAGAGGGCGGGCGCTGCGTACGCTGGACCCGCCTGCCCACTGGCTCGGGATCGCCCCGCGCCGCCCCCGTCTCCTGGAGGTTCGAGTGCCGTACGCCGTCGATTTCACGACCGTGTCCACCGTGGGGCTGGAGTCTTCCCCCGTGGCCGATGCCCTCGCCGGCCTGCGCGCCAACGAGGCCCGCTACTTCAAGAACAAGTACGACCACGTCTTCACCACATGGCCCGCGAACGAGGTGCCGGAGACCGTGGAGTGGGTGCATCGGATCCTCAAGGAGGAACGCGACCTCGAGATCGCGTCCCGCCCGCTGGAGGCGACCGCGTTCGAGGTCGACGGCATCCGGATGGCGTACGTCTTCTACGAGTCGGGCCTGTCGATCAACGTCATGTACACCATCGAGGACGGGAAGAAGCGTGCCGTCGGTTTTAAGCTGTCCGACGGGATGGACGTGCCCGAGGAATTGGCGGAGCGTTTCAAGTTCGCGCGGCAGAAGTCCAAGCTGGCCGGCACGATCCGCGGTTCGTTCTTCGTGATCAAGGGCGAGTACTGAGGTGCACACCGCCGATTCCCATGACCTGATCCGGGTCCGGGGTGCGCGCGAGAACAACCTCAAGGACATCGACGTCGACCTGCCCAAGCGGCGACTGACGGTGTTCACCGGCGTCTCCGGTTCAGGCAAGAGTTCGCTGGTCTTCGGCACCATCGCCGCGGAGTCCCAGCGACTGATCAACGAGACGTACAGCGCCTTCGTGCAGGGCTTCATGCCGACGCTTGCCCGTCCCGACGTCGACGTGCTCGACGGCCTGACCACCGCGATCATCGTCGACCAGGAACGTCTCGGCGCGAACATCCGCTCGACCGTCGGCACGGTGACCGATGCCAACGCTATGCTGCGGATCCTCTTCAGCCGACTGGGCAAGCCTCACATCGGGTCGTCCCAGGCGTTCTCCTTCAACGTCGCCTCGGCCCACGGAGCGGGGGCGATGACGGTCGAGACCGGCAACAAGCGGGCCGAACGTCGCGAGTTCTCCATCGTCGGTGGCATGTGTCCGCGCTGCGAGGGCACCGGCAATGTGACCGACTTCGACCTGACAGCGCTGTACGACGAGACCAAATCGCTCAACGAAGGTGCGCTGACCGTCCCGGGCTACAGCATGGAGGGCTGGTGGGGCCGGATCTTCCGCAGCAGCGGGCTCTTCGACCCTGACAAGCCGATCGGCAAGTACACCAAGAAGCAGCTCCACGACCTCGTCTACAAGGAACCGACGAAGATCAAGGTCGAGGGCATCAATCTCACCTACGAAGGCCTGATCCCGCGGATCCAGAAGTCGTTCCTGTCCAAGGACGTGGATGCGATGCAGCCCCACATCCGCGCGTTCGTGGAGCGGGCTGTCACCTTCCAGACCTGCCCGGAGTGCGGCGGCAGCCGGCTCAGCGAACTCGCGCGATCATCGAAGATCAACGGACTGAGCATCGCGGACGCCTGCGCCATGCAGATCAACGATCTCGCCGAGTGGGTCCGAGGACTGCAGGAGCCGTCCGTCGCGCCCCTGCTGGTCGGCCTGCGGGACTCCCTCGACTCGTTCGTCCGGATCGGGCTCGGCTACCTCAGTCTCGACCGCCCGTCGGGCACGCTGTCGGGGGCGAGTCGCAACGGGTCAAGATGATCCGCCACCTCGGCTCCTCACTCACCGATGTGACGTACGTCTTCGACGAGCCGACGATCGGCCTCCACCCGCACGACATCCAGCGGATGAACGAGTTGTTGCTGCAGCTGCGGGACAAGGGCAACACCGTCCTGGTGGTGGAACACAAACCGGAGATGATCGCGATCGCCGACCATGTGGTCGACCTCGGTCCCGGGGCTGGCTCGGGCGGCGGCACCGTCTGCTTCGAGGGCACGGTGGAGGCCCTGCGGGCCAGTGGCACCCTGACCGGGCGTCACCTCGACGACCGGGCTCGGTTGAAGGACACCGTCCGCTCCCCCACCGGCGCACTGGAGATCCGCGGTGCCTCGGAGCACAACCTGCGCAATGTCGACGTCGACGTCCCCGCCGGCGTCCTCGTCGTCGTGACCGGCGTGGCGGGCTCCGGCAAGAGTTCGCTGATCCATGGGTCGCTCGCCCGTCGGGAGGGCGTCGTGGTCGTGGACCAGGCCGGGATCAAGGGCTCCCGCCGCAGCAACCCGGCCACCTACACGGGCCTGCTCGACCCGATCCGCAAGGCCTTCGCCAAGGCGAACGGTGTCAAACCTGCGCTCTTCAGTCCGAACTCCGAGGGGGCGTGCCCCACCTGCAATGGCGCCGGTGTCATCTACACCGACCTGGCGATGATGGCCGGGGTGGCCATTCCTTGTGAGGAGTGCGGGGGCAAGCGCTTCCAGGCGTCAGTGCTCGAGTACAAGCTCGGTGGCCGGGACATCAGCGAGGTGCTCGCGATGTCCGTGGACCGGGCCGAGGAGTTCTTCGGCGCCGGTGACGCGCGGACACCGGCCGCCCACACCATCCTCGAGCGCCTCGTCGACGTGGGCCTCGGCTACCTCACCATCGGACAGCCGCTCACCACCCTGTCCGGCGGCGAACGGCAGCGACTCAAGCTGGCCACCCACCTCGGCGAGAAGGGCGGCGTCTACGTGCTCGACGAGCCCACCGCCGGCCTGCACCTCGCCGACGTCGAACAGCTGCTCGGTCTGCTGGACCGGCTCGTGGACTCCGGGAAGTCCGTCATCGTGATCGAGCACCACCAGGCGGTGATGGCCCACGCCGACTGGATCATCGACCTCGGGCCCGGGGCGGGCCACGACGGTGGCCAGATCGTCTTCGAGGGGACTCCGGCCGAACTCGTCGCGGGCCGCTCGACCCTCACGGGCCAGCACCTGGCGACGTACGTGGGGCCTGATGCTCCCGGACCGTTGGCCCTGCTGGCCCCTTCTCCATGGGTTGGATGGAGAGGGCAAGTTTCCTGAGATCCTGTGAAAGAGTTTGCGCCAGGACTGACATCTGGGGGATGCGATGGTGAACGGCGAAACTCTTGAGGCGCGCTTGGCGATCCTGATCGATGCGGACAATGCCAGTGCGAGCCACATCGAAGAGCTGGTCGTCGAAGTGGCCAAGTATGGCAAGGCCAGTGTCCGCCGCGCTTATGGCGACTGGACGAAGCCGAACCTCAGCGGCTGGAAGTCGACCCTTCTGAACCACTCCATCCAGCCGATGCAGCAGTTCGGCAACACGTCCGGTAAGAACTCGACCGACAGCGCCATGATCATCGACGCCATGGATCTGCTCTATGCGGGCAACCTGGATGGCTTCTGCATTGTGTCCAGCGACAGTGACTTCACGCGGCTGGCGGCTCGCATCCGCGAGCAGGGGCTTACTGTTTACGGATTCGGCGAGCGCAAGACGCCCTTGGCCTTCGTCGCAGCCTGCGACACCTTCATCTACATCGAGAACCTCACGGTCAAGCCTGCGCCTGCGGCCGATCAGGTGACCACGCCGTGGAAGCGCAGTTCGAAGCTGGACAAGCTGCTCGCCGAAGCGGTCGACGCGGCTTCAGCCGACAAGGGGTGGGCTCCTCTTAGCGCAGTGGGTAGTAATCTCTCCCGCTTGGCGTCCGACTTCGACTCTCGCACGTGGGGCTACCCCAAACTGAGCGACTTGGTGCAAGCGCATCCTGACTACGTCGTCCTTTATGGGCCCAACGGCGGCGGGGCCATGAAAGTCCGGAGAAAGTGACGTTACGCGACACAGTGCCGGACACGAGATGTCCGGCACTGTCGCCTTCGAGTCAGGAACATCGAGGAATCCCTGACCGCCCGCAGGGGCCGATCACTCCCGCATGGTGGCCACCAACTGTTGCAGCACCTTCGGATCAGCCTTGCCGAGCTGGTTCAGCAGCGCGGCTTTCTCGACAGCCTCCAGGTCTGCCAGGGACAGGGCGCTGAGGCGGCTGAGGATGGCGGCCTTCGCGTCGTCCGGCGGGAGCTGAGGAGCCGGGGTCGGCGCGACCGCCACCTTGTTGAGGTCACGGCTCCCGCCACCCTTGGGGACGGTCAGGGCGATGGACAGCATGGCACCGAGGCAGAGCAGCAGGTTGAACACCATGACGAACATGCCTGCCTGCCGCAGGTCGATGTTGCCCTGGACACCTTCGAAGTGCACCGTCTCGCCGAGGATGGATCCCTGTCCCAGGAAGCCGGTGAAGATGGCCAGCGACACGGCTGCCCCGATCGCGCCGCCCAGGGACGAAGCCATCTTGTAGATACCGGCGCCCGCCCCCGCCTGGTCAGCAGGAAGGTTGGACAGGGCGGCGTCGGTGGAGGGGGTGGCGTAGAACGCCAGGCCGAGCCCGAACAGGGTGTAGGCGACAGCGGCAAGGATCTTGTACTGCGACAGGAGCACCCAGGTCGGGATGAGCAGGACGCAGGTGAGCGCCACGATGATGCTTCCCCACATCATCGGCTTGCGCGGGCCGAAACGCTGGAGCAGCTTCTCGCCCACGCGGATGAAGGCGATGATCGCGACGGCGTAACCGATGGTCAACAGCCCTGCCTGGAACGCGGATACGTAGTCGGGAGCACCAGGGGTGCGCGCCTTCTGCAGCATCTGCTGACTGACGATCAGCAGGCCGATGGTGGCGTTGAGGATGAAGTTCGAGATCGTCGCGCCGGTGAACGTCGTGTTCCGGAAGAGCGCGAAGTCGACGAACGGCGCCGCCTGCCGCTTCTCCCAGAGGACGAAGACGGTCAGGCCGACGATGGCGATGGCAGACAGGCCGAGCGTCATCGGACTGACCCAGCCGAGCTGCTTGCCGAAGATGAGGACGATCATCAGGGCCAGCACCGAGACCAGGAACAGGACCAGACCCAGCACGTCGAAGGCAGACTTCTCGCGCTGCTCGACCTTGCTCTCCGGCGTGCCGAGGATCATGAAGAACGACACCACCGAGACAGCGATCGAGGTGCCGAAGATCCACTGCCACCCGATGTTGCTGGCGACGATGCCACCGAAGATGGCCGCCAGCCCTGAGCCACCCCACGAGCCGATCGACCACATGGACACGGCACGCTGCCGGCCCTTCCCGTCCCAGTACGTCTTCACCAGAGCCATCGACGCCGGCATGATGCATGCCGCCGAGAGGCCCTGGATCGCGCGGCCGACGAGCATCAGCCACAGGGCCGCTGCACCGCTGGCCAGCATGACCAGCGCGGAGCCGATGATGCCGAGGACGAGGCCGACAAGGGTGACCCGGACGCGACCCATCCGGTCGGCCGTACGCCCCATCACGACGATGAACATGCCGGAGAACAGCGCGGTGATCGACACCGCGAGGTTCATCTGCTGGAGGCTGATGAAGGTGTGGCCGCCGGTATTGACGTTCTCGAGGATCTTCGGGGCGACCGTGCCGACCGTTCCGGCGAACAGCCAGAAGGTGACGACAGCCATGACGATGCCCCAGAGGAGCTTCTCGGTTCCTTGGTACCCCTGATTGACCGGGGCCGCAGTCGCGACTGTTGACGCGCTCACTGCTCTGCTGTTTCCTTTCCGAAATAGGCCATGGCCGCGACGACGATGGCTTCAGTCCCGGTGCGCAACGTCGGCTGCATTGCCGGCGCGAAACCCGGATTGTGATTGGGGAATACCGGCATGCCCGGCAGGAATCCCCCGGTGAACCAATACACGTACGGAGCCCCGAAAGCCTCCGGAATGGTGGAGAAGTCTTCGGAGGCCGTCACCGGCTCACCGACGGCCACCCGGTCCTCGCCGAAGTGGTCCCGGAAGGCGTCCATGACCTTCGCCGTCTGCTCGGCCGAGTTGTGGGTCAGCGGGTAGTGGTCGTAGTACTCGAAGTCAGGTTCCCGGGGCGACCCGGCGGCCTGGCACTCGGCCCGGACGATGCGCTCGATCGAGGCGAGGATGGTGTCGCGCACCTCGGTGTCGTACGCACGGATATTGACCCGCAGGACAGCGTTGTCCGGGATGATGTTGGCCTTCGTCCCGGCCTGCAGACTGCCGACGGTGACCACGCCGAAGTCGCCGGGGGCCAGGACGCGCGCCACGATCGACTGCAGGCTCTGGACGATCGACGCGGCAAGCAGCACCGGGTCGATCCCCAGATGCGGCATCGACCCGTGCGAGCCCTTGCCGTAGACGGTGATCCGGATGGAGTCGGCCGCCGACATGACAGCTCCGGGCCGGCTCGCCACGTTCCCGGCCACGCCCGGCATCACGTGCTGGGCCAGGCAGACGTCGGGCGTCGGCACCGCGCCGACGAGCCCCTCGTCCACCATCCGCCGGGAGCCGGCGGCCAGTTCCTCGGCGGGCTGGAAGAGGGCGATGTAGGTGCCACTCCACCTGTCCTTGCTCGCGGAGAGCAACTCCGCCGCCCCGAGCCCGGCCGTGACGTGAACGTCGTGTCCGCAGGCGTGCATGACGGGCACGGTGTTGCCCTGGTCGTCGACGGCCGTGACCTGCGAAGCGTACGGGAGACCGGTGTTCTCCTTCACCGGCAGGGCGTCCATGTCGGCGCGTGCCAGGACCGTCGGTCCCTCGCCGTTGGCGAGGACGCCGACAACGCCCCCACCGATCCGCTGCACCTCGTAGCCGAAGGACTCGAGGCGACGGACGATCTCGGCGCTGGTCTCGGTCTCCTGGAAGGAGAGTTCGGGGTGGGCATGGAGCTGCTGGTACAGCTTCTCCTGCCAGGCGGTGGTGGCATCGAGGCCGGCGAGTACCGGCGTGACGTTGGACATCAGGAATACATCCTCTCGACGTGTCGCGGCGTCGAGTCGGTCCCATGGCAACAGGACGGCCGGCGCCCATGAATACAGGAATATGGGCTGAGCAGCGGCGGTAATCGGCGAGAATGCCGTGGGCTTCCGCCAACCTGACATCACAATAGTACGATCGCCGGTTGAGAAAACGGCAATTATGGCGATGCTGAGGGGAAACTCTTGGCAACTCCCGGGCCTGGCTGGAGTGCAACGTCCTGAGTCGGCTGTGGCAGGCTGGGACGCATGGGGCGAGGGGTGGCCAGTGGCCACCGCGCAGGGTGGCCCTTCTGGAGTGTGACGGAAGGGCTCCGAGCCCGGCTCACTGCGTCGGTTGGCCGCGTGCTCGACGGCTCGCTATAGTAGGGCCCTGCGTCACCCGGTGGCGCTCGCGGATGTAGCTCAATGGTAGAGCCCCAGTCTTCCAAACTGGCTACGCGGGTTCGATTCCCGTCATCCGCTCCAGACATCCGGCCTTGTCAGAGCCACATTGAGACACCGGAATCGTTCGAATACAGGGGCCTCGACCGCGACGCGTGCAACATACGTGCAACAGTGGTTTCAAGTTTCAAGTCCTCCCCCACCAGGGCAACCCCGAGCGGGTCGCGGAACGGGAGGACTCATGTCGTTCACCTGCACAGTCGAGGACGGGCGCGCCTGCGTCAACGAGTACCTGAAGGCCGCAGCGCAGGACTACGACGTGCCGGCCATCGCGGAGGTTGAATGCCAGCTCGGCACCCCACGCCTGCCCACGATTGACGAGGACGTGCTGTGGGGTGAGTTCTGGGCCACCCTGTTCCGTCACGAGCGCGGCGCGGTCAACATGCCCGAGTCTCCGTCGTGGTGGTTGGAGGGGACGGCTGGGACCGTGTGGCCCCTCCAGCAGGAGTACTTTATTGCCATATTTACTCCTCCTGTAGGTGGGTGTCACACCACCGATCTGGGGCTGAGGACGGACTGCCTGCACAGGCAGACTCCGCCGAGGATCGACCGGATCCCGATCCGGAATGGACCACGTCGACCCGCGGCCCTCGGTCGAGGATGCCCGCGACGCTGGACCGTACGCCGCACCTATCCCATCCTTGTGCGCACACGGGCAGGGGCCCGCATCCGTGGTGCTTGCACGTCCTACTCGGGTCCCCCCGGTCCGTCGCCGGTCAGGAAGGCGCCGAGGACAACCGCCGCGAGCAGGATCCCGTCGGCCACGATCTTCGTGGTGAGATCCCTAATGGCGGCGCTCACCAGGATGATCGTCGCGACGAAGATGATCATGATCGTCCACCCCTGCCACGTCCTGGGTGACCAGCCCCAACCCAGATATCGCTTGGGACCAAACCAAGCAGTCCGTGTGACCCGCAGCTTTCCGCGCATGGACCCACGGTAGAACCGGTCGCAACGAACCAGCGGACGGCCGATGCGCCGGACCGAAAGCAGTATCGGCCCACCTACCGGCTTCATCCCACGCCGCTGTTCTCAGCACCGATCATGTCACCACCGCGAGCGGACAGGATCATGGATCCCTGCAGACCCGATGATCGGGCAGGACCGGTGAGGACCTTCCATGCGACGTTGCCAACCACGCCCGTCAACGCGTAGTCGGACCCGACCAACGCACCCCGAGCTGGGCAGGTCGCATGGCCGTCCCGACGGTCGCAGATCCACTGCCAGGCAGCCGTTGCGCCACATGTCAACTACGGATCCTGTTCCCGATTACAGACCTCCCTTGGGATGCATCCTGGCCAGCAGTCGGACTGGTCTACCCTCTGAGCCGAGACATAGGGCAGAGGAGATCACCACGACCCCGACCTCATCGCGGATGCACCGGTCGACTACCCCACGTAACAGGCGGTCCGACCGCCGTGTGTTGTCCGCCATCCTCATCGCTGGCACCTCCGCACTGGTGGTCAGCGGATGCACGAGCCAGGCCGGCACCGACAACGCAGGCAAGCGTGCCCAGCAGCACTACCTCCCCGACGCCAGTCCAAAGTAGCCCGGCCACTCCCGCGGACTTCCACGCGACGATCGACCCCGACATCGATCACACCAGCCCGGCGACAATGGCTCGATCCGGATGCGCGCTCTACGAGCGGAAGATCGACCCTGTTATCCAACGCAATGTAGCGGCACAGGACTTGGCCCCGATCATCCGAATCCAAATGCGCCGGCGGCGGTTGAAAACTGGTCGGTAACGGCGCTCGAGAAGTGAACACTCTCTCGACGATTGGAGTGTGATCACTGTGGAGGATTGGGCGTTGATCAGGAGGCTGGCGGCGGAGGGGGTGCCGAAGGCTCAGATCGCGGCGAGGTTGGGGATCTCGCGGACGACGGTGGTGAAGGCGGTGGCTTCGGATGGGCCGCCGCGGTCTGAGCGAAAACCTGCGGCGACGTCGTTCACGCCGTTCGAGGCCCGGGTGCGGGCGTTGTTGGATGAGACCCCGGACATGCCGGCCAGGCCGGATCCGGCTGACCGGCTGGCAGGTATGGGACCCAGCCACCTTCGAGCTACGCACATGGCTGGTTGAACTGGTTAAAGGCGATCTTCCACGGGGTCGACCAACAGATGGTGATGTCCAGACCCCACATCAGAGGCAGGCAGGGGTCCACGACGCAGCGGGCGCAAGTTGCGGCCAGGGACTGCGCTCACACACCGGCCGACCCGGCATTGCCGGCCCAACGGCCGAACCTGGAGCCCACCTCGGCAGACCGGATCGCGCCAGAGTGCTGTGTGGCGTCTCGGGTACTGAATACTGTCAGTCAGACGATGATGAGGCCGACAACGAGGAACACAACGGGGCTTCGGCGGCGCCGGTCTTCCACCGGGGGCAGGCACGTTGGGCGCGCCATGTTAGTGTGGACTGTCAGGATGCAGGATATGGACTCGCGATCCGACGATCTTCTGCAACGCATGTACGCCTACCGCCAGACGGCTTCCTGGGCGGTGTGGGATGACGACAACATATCCTTCCCCACACGACCAGAAGGCCTCCATGCCCACGCCATCATGATCGCGGGTAACCCGGGCAAGGGCGCCTCAGACCCCACCCGTCATGACTGGATGAACTTCCACACCCGGGTAACCACAATGACGAGTTCCTGGCCCAAGCGTTCCGTTCGACGCCCTGTTGGGGCGGTTTCATGACTGACTTCCTCTCCCAGCAGGAATCCCGATCCGCCAGGGTCGACCGCACTACCCCCGCCCTGAAGGCCGGGCTCGACACCCTCATCAGGCAACTGGGCACTCTGGAGGCCGACAACCCGCTGATCGTCCTCATCGGCACCGACGCCCTGAACCTGGCTCACGACGCGGCGCTGCCCCAGCTCGCCGCCGCCGTCCAAGCCAGCGCCGACACCCTGAACTGGGTCCACATCCCTCACTGCAGCCGGGCCAACGGACAAGTGCACCACCGCGACCCCGACCTCTATCGACAGATAGTCGCGCGCGCACTCGCCCACCCGAGAATGAGGAGCCCGTGGAGATTGGAAGAATCCTGAGCACAGCGATACGCAACTCCTGGAGTCGTTCCGGAGACCGAGCGCCGCTGTAACGGTTTCGGTCTCAGTGTCCACCCCGGACGTCACTTGATCCCGAAGTCGAATCCATCCTTCTGGCGATGGCCGAAGCGATCCCTGTGGAAGTTGCCCATGCTGCTGAGTTCAGCCGACGTCTGCCCGTACCGACTCGCGTGCAAAAGCATCTGCCTGGCCCCGACAGCAGCTCCAACTGCTCAGCAAGTTCCTCATGGGGCGTCCTGCCATTGGGCTGCTTGTTGTCGACCATGCCCGCCGGAATGGCAAGGTAGCCCTTCAGGACCGCTGGGAGGTATTCCCGCACCAGCGCCCCAACTCATACTCGAACGCGGCATCCCACGACTGCTGCTTGGCCTCCGCCTCGATCACCGCATCCAACGTCTTGGCACGTCTCGAGGACCGTGACATAGGTATCAGCGGGGAACCGATACTTGTTCTCCTTCGCCGTTCGTCGAGAACACCCAGGCCAAGGCCGCCGTCAAGCCGTCAGTCTCCCCGCGCCCGCAATGTCGGCTGCTGCGGGGCCGCGATTTGCGACGGAGTGAAAGTCTCACCCGAGTTGCTGTACCGCGCCTGGAGCGCGCAAGCGGGGAGCCATAAATCGCGCAACATCATGGCCACTGTCCTGATTCGCCAACTAGAACAGACAGACAAGCTAGACCAGCCAGACCAGCAGGTCGGCAGCCACGGGAGCAGAGCGCGCGTTGGGGCGCACATGTCTGACCGCTGGACACTGCAATCCAGGGAGGGGTGTCAGTCGAGGTCGGCTTCTTCCAGTGCGTCGTCGGCCTTCTCCCGGGGCCTCTTCGAGCTGCCATCACACGCGCATAGAATCGCATGGTCAGCTAGACCAGCTATACGAGCTAGACCAGCTGCTTGGAGTCCGACTCTTCAGCCTTGCCCGCAGCGATTGCCCGTTCACCTTCCTGAGAGACGTCTAAGCATGGGTATGGTGCTCCTATCCCCACCGGGCGAAGGAGCCTGCTACAGCGATGAGTCTCTGCATCAACCACCTCTCCGCACCCGGTGTCACGGTGTTGGTTGGCGGCTTGGACTGGCTGGTCACTTCCGTCGATCGGACGAGCGACAGGATCGGTCGTCAAGCAAGGAGAGTTTCATGACCTCTGCCACACTCGCCGCCACGGTTTCAGAGGTTCCCCAGCCGGGGCGTGTGGTCGAGGTGCGAGGTTCGATGTGGGCCGTGACCGACGTCCAGGAGCAGGGCCTCACCCGCTCCCCTGCTGATGAGACGATCGCGGGCCTCCAGCACGTGGTGACGCTGCAGGCCCTGGGTGAAGACAACCTGGGCGACGAACTGCGGGTGATCTGGGAGTTGGAGGTCGGTAACACGCTGGCGCCCGACCAGGGCCTCCCGGAGCGCATCAACGCCGATGCGTTCGACGATCCGAACAAGCTTGGTGCGTTCGTCGATGCCGTCCGGTGGGGCGCGGTCACATCTGCCGACGATCGGGCCTACCAGTCCCCCTTCCGTTCCGGCGCCACCGTCGAGGCCTACCAGCTCGAACCGCTGCGCCGCGCACTGCAGGCACCTCGTACGAACCTGCTGCTGGCCGATGACGTCGGTCTCGGCAAGACGATCGAGGCCGGCCTGGTGATCCAGGAACTCCTGCTGCGCCATCGTGCCCGCAGCGTCGTCGTGGTCTGCCCGCCCAGCCTGTCGCTGAAGTGGCAGGACGAGATGCGCGACAAGTTCGGCCTGGACTTCGTCATCGTCAACAGCGATCGGATGGCCGAACTGCGCCGCAGTCACGGCCTGAGTGCCAACCCGTTCCGGCTGTTCCCCCGTGTCATCGTGTCGATGGCGTGGCTGCGGTCGGCCCGCGCCCAGCGGCTGCTGCGCGACATCTACGCCGATGTCGATGATTCGCACTCCGCGCGCCGGTATGCCTTCGACGTCCTCGTCGTGGACGAGGCCCACCACGTCGCCCCGTCCGCCCCGACCACGGTCGGCAAGAACCGCGGCTACGCCGTCGACAGCCAGCGCACGATCTACACCCGCGAGTTGGCCGAGCGGTGCGAGCACCGGCTGTTCCTCAGCGCCACGCCCCACAACGGCCACACCGAGTCCTTCACCGCACTGCTCCAGATGATCGACGATCGCCGATTCTCCCGTGGCGCCGACCTGGACGAGGATGCGCTGAAGGACGTGACCGTGCGGCGTCTGAAGTCGGAGATCACCTCCAAGAACTTCAAGACCCGCACGATCAAGCCGATCCCGTTCACCCCGGACACGGGCGAGCAGGAGCACTTCGCGACGCTGGATCGGCTCATCCGGGCCAGCAAGAAGATGAACGGTCGTGAGCAGGGCGGGGACCTGGTCGGGATGCTGCTGAAGAAGCGGCTCCTGTCCAGCCCGGTCTCCTTCGGCCGGACACTGGCCGCCTACATGGACTCACACGCCACCCCGGGCGGCATGCTCCCGGCGGCCCTGTTCGATGACGATGACGAGGTGCTGCGCGAGACCATCGGCAGCGACCAGAGCGATGAGGAGGAGGGGCTGCGTGACCACCCCGAGTTCATCGCCCTCCAGCAGCGCAAGGTCACCGACCCGCTGGTCGCCGCCACGAAGACCGACCTGAGCGGGCTGATCGACTGGGGTCTGTCGTATGAGGCCCGACCGGACTCCCGCCTCACCGCCCTGATCGGCTTCCTCGACGCGATCTGCCGGCCCGGCGGGCACTGGACGAACGAACGGGTGGTCATCTTCACCGAGTACGCCGACACCCTGCGCTGGATCGTCGATGTGCTGGAGTCGAAGGGCTACAAGGACCGCCTCGAGGTGATCCAGGGCGCGACCGATCCCGAGGAGCGTGAGCTGATCCGTCAGCGGTTCAGCGCCGACCCGGTCGACGAGCCGGTCCGGGTGCTCGTGGCGACCGACTCGGCCGGGGAGGGCATCGACCTGCAGGGGCACTGTCACCGGCTGGTGAACTTCGACATCCCGTTCAACCCCTCGCGCCTCGAGCAGCGGATCGGCCGGATCGACCGCTACGGGCAAACCCATACCCCGGAGATCTTCCACTTCGTGCCCGAGAAGGACTCCACGACCTACGGCGCAGACCTGGACTTCATGGCTCGTATCGCCACGAAGGTCGGCCAGATCGCCACCGACCTCGGCTCGGTCAACCAGGTCATCGACCTCGACATCCAACAGCACTTCTCCCCCAACCGGTCCCGCAGCACCGTCGTCGACGACCGGTCGGCGACGATCATCAACAAGACGCTGGCCGGCGGCCTGGAACTCAACCGGCAGCTCGATCAGCTGTCCCGCTCCTTCGAAGCCAAGAAGGCCGACCTGCACCTGACGCCAGCCGCTACCGAACGCGTGGTCTCTACCGCGCTGGACTTCTCCCGCCAACCCCCGCTTGAGGAGATCGGTGACGACCGGACGGACTCCCCCGTCTTCAGGGTTCCTGCGCTCAGCGCCCGCTGGCAGAAGTCGCTGGAGGGGTTGGCCACCAAACTTGATCCCAAGAAGCAGCGTCCGATCACGTTCGATCCGGACGCCCTGATCGACCCTGAGGACGGCTCGACGCGCACCGACCTGGTGGCCATCCACTTGGGCCACCCGCTCCTGCAGCGGTCGGCGCGGCTGCTGCGCAACGGGTTGATGACCGCCGGCGCGGACGTGCACCGGGTCACTGCGGTCGTCGTCGATGATCTGGATGCCTCCTGTGTGGCTGCGGTGTCGCGGCTGGTCCTCGTCGGGCGGGGCGGCCTGCGGCTCCATGAGGAGGTCTTCGTCACCGGGCTGCGGATGAAGGCCCAGGATCTGGCAGAGGAGAAGGTCCTCGACCTGCTCGACCGTGCTCTCGACCCTGGCCAGCACACACCGGCAGGTGCGGCGACCCGACGTCATCTCGCCGACCTGTGGAACGCCGAGGGATCGCGCCTGCACGAGCGCCTGACCACCGCGATGGAACGCCGCGCCGAGACACGGCAGAAGCGGGTGGAGAACCTCCTCACCTCGCGACGGGAAGCCGACCTGACGCGGGCACACGACATCTTCGCGGCCTTCCGGCGCAACCTGCAGGATTCGATCGCCCGGCTGAACCGGGAGGACCAGATGCAGGACATGTTGCCGTTCGTCGAAGACCAGCGTGCCCAACGCACGAAGGACCGCCGCGCGATGGAGGCGCGTCTCGACTCCCTCGACCAGGAGGAGAAGCGGGAGCTGGAGGCGATCCGGGCCCGCTACACCGACGTGAAACCCTACGTGTCCGCCGCGGCCCTGGTCTTCGCGCTCACCCCGGCCGACGCCAAGGACCAGGAGATGGCCCGATGAGCCCCAAGCCGTACGTGCGCAAGCAGCCGACCGCCACCGAGAAGCACCGCCAGTGGCTGCAACTGGTCGACACCGAGGGACCGTTCCTGTCGATCCCGGTCCTCAAGGGCCTCTACCCCCAAGGGATCCAGACCCTCGACACCGACGTCCTCACCGACCTGAAGGCCGCCAAAGGCCCGTTCGAACAGGCCTGGGACCGCTGGTCCAAGGGCGAGGGAACCCTCGACGACTACCGACAGTCCCGCGACACATGGGTCGACCTCGTACTGCGCCGCATCTTCGCGTGGGGAGACCTCTACACGACCGAAGGCACCCCTGTCGCCGTGACATCGCCGAACGGGCGGGTGTCGCTCTCCAGCACCGGCGCATTCTGCCGCAAGGGCGAGACGTACGCCCTGACCTGGGTGATCGACCCGGTCCGCAGCCTGCGCGACCTGGGCGAGGACGGCTGGGCCACCGACGCGATCGACCGGATGGAGCTGATGCTGCGCCACGCCGGCATCCCGATCGGCGTCGTCACGGACGGGCGCTGGTGGGGACTGGTCAGCGCCCCGCCGAAGACGACCGTCGCCTCAGGCATCATCGACAGCCAGACCTGGATCGAGGAACCACCCACCCGCGACGCCTTCGCCGCGCTGCTGTCCCCGCTCCGGCTCGCCGGCGGCAACGCCGACCAACGCCTGTCCCAGCTCTTCACCAAGTCCGTGACCGCCGCCGAAGACGTCACCGAAGCATTGGGCCGCCAGGTGCGCCGGGCGATCGAACTGCTGGTGGCGTCGTTCTCCGAGTCAGCCGAGGAAGCCCAACGCCGCGGCGACCCCAACCCGCTACCGGCCGACGGGGAGGAGATCTACTCCGCCGCAGTCACCGTGATGATGCGGGTCGTCTTCCTGCTCTTTGCTGAGGAGCGCGACCTGCTCCCGCTGGGCGACCTGTTCGACCAGGGCTACGGCCTCACCGGCCAGCTAGAGACGCTGCGACGCCGGGCCGAGGAAGAAACGCCCGAGGCCCTCGACACCACCTCCGCTGTCTGGCACCGCCTGCTGGCCACCTCTAGGGCACTGTTCGGCGGGGCCACGTTCGAGGATCTGCGGATGCCGGCCTACGGCGGCTCTCTGTTCGACCCGGACCGGTTCCCGTTCCTGGCCGCGCTGACCGAACGTCACACGTTGGCGCTGCCGGTCAACGACCGGGTGATGATGCACGTGCTGGACGCCGTACAGATGGCCGACGTCCGGGGCGAAGGGAAGCGGCAGATCTCGTTCCGCGACATCGACGTCGAGCAGATCGGCTACATCTACGAAGGCCTGCTGGGCTACACCTGCCGCTTCGCCACCGAGACCACCCTGGGCCTGGTCGGCAAGCCAGACAAGGCCGGATCCGAACCCGAGATCCCCCTGCAGCTGATCAACGAGTTCGCCGATCAATACAGCACGGACAAGGCCATCGCCGACGCGATCCTGAAGTGGGTCAAGACGGATCAGCCGGCTGCCGAACCGCCCAGCGCAGCCGCCCTCACCAAAGCGATCGCCGCCAGCGACACCACTGAGGACGCGGATCGAGCGATTCGTGCCGTCACGACGGACCCCGAACTCGCCGGTGAGATCAAGAGCTGGATCGGCGTCATCCGACGCGACCTACGTGACCGCCCCACGGTGATCAGAGAGGGCGGCCTCCTCGTCGCAGAAACACCCTCACGCAAGAACGCCGGCGCGCACTACACGCCCCGCGCTCTCGCCGAAGAGGTCGTGCTCCACGCCCTGGAACCGATCGTCTACTCCCCCGGCCCCTACCAGACTCCCGACCGCGACCAGTGGCGACTCAAGTCGCCCGAGGAGATCCTCGACCTCAAGGTGGCCGACATCGCCTGCGGCTCCGGCGCCTTCCTCGTCGCGGCTGCGCGCTACCTCGGGGCGCGCCTAGTTGAAGCTTGGAACGAAACAGGCACCGCAATCGGCGCACCCCAGGAACAGGAGACAGAAGCCATCCGTCAGGTCGTCGCACACTGCCTTTACGGCGCCGACATCAACCCGATGGCCATCGAGATGTGTAAACTCTCCCTCTGGCTCGTCTCACTCGACCCCAAGCTGCCCTTCAGCTTCGTCGACGACAAGATGCTGGTAGGCAACTCCCTCCTTGGGATCACCGACCTCGCCCAGCTCGAGGCCCTGCACATTGACCCCACTATGGTTCGAAATCAGCCACTCTTCGACGTTACCTCCGCTGGTTTCGGCTCGACCGTGGACGTTCGGGGCACCATCGCAAAAGCCACACGCATTCGCGAAGCACTTGCGACCGAGGTAGACAACGACGACCCTCAACGTTCGGCCCGGGCCAAGCAGGGCCAACTGAGGCGACTCCATGAAACCACGGCCCAGCTCCGCGATGTTGCCGATGGGGTCATCGCCGCCGGGCTGCGACTGGGCGGCAAGCCCGGCAAGGCCCTCGACGAGGCCTACGACAACCTCCGGATCGCCGTCAACGACGCATACCCCGGCGAGGGTACGCCAAACCGGACCTTCCTCGACACCATCCAGGAAGCCGGGCTCACCCCCACCGTCCAGACCGACTATCCCCGCTGGCAGCCGCTCCACTGGGCTATCGAACTACCTAACGTCTTCGAACACGGCGGCTTTGATGCGATCATCGGGAACCCGCCATTCCTTGGGGGTAAGAAGATCACGCCCGCCCAAGGAAGCAACCTCCGGGAATGGCTCGTCAACCGGTGCGCTGACGGTAACCGCGGCAACGCTGACTTGGTTGCCTATTTCCTGTTGCGAAGTGCCTTGTTGGTGAGTCGAGAGGGAACTATTGGGATCATCGCGACAAATTCTCTCGCTCAAGGAGAAACCGAACGAGTGGGGCTCGGCCCACTGGATGCGGACGGCTTTAATTTGATGCGTGGAATACGCAGCCGATCGTGGCCAAGCCAGAGCGCAAATCTGGACTACGCAGCGGTATGGGGGACTTGGTGCCCAGTCTCAGGTA